>CANQQJ010000006.1 GCA_947625905.1 uncultured Clostridia bacterium
ACAAGCTCCTTTGTGGTATAACCGTCACTATCAAAGTCGATAATATACCCCCGCTTCTGAGGCGCAGCCGTCGGATCAGCGGTTGGAGCCTCGCTCGGTTCCGTGGTTGGCGTTTCGCTCGGTGTTTCACTCGGTGCTGCGGAAGGTTCCGCGCTCGGTGTATCCGTGGGCTCTGCGCTTGGTGCATCTGTGGGTTCCGCGCTTGGCGCATCTGTGGGTTCCGCGCTTGGCGCATCTGTGGGTTCCGCGCTCGGAGACTCGGTGGGCGGCGCATCGGTCGGCGTCTCGCCCGGAGTTTCGCTCGGTGCCGCGGACGGTTCCGCGCTCGGAGACTCGGTCGGTTCGACCGCATTGTAGATATACTCCACCTTAAAATCGTCGCAGTATATTTTGCCGTATCCGGAATCTTTCGAACCAATATAGTATTTGCCGTTCTTTCCCTTATACCAATCGTTTGTGCCGCTTATCGTCTGTTGGTCAACCTGAGTGTTTTTGGGATCCAACACCGTTGTTATCATCTTTCCCGACTCCGGATAGATATAATGCTGTATCGTGTACCATCCATCCGTAAGAGTGTGTTCCACTTTATTGGCATTATGTATGTTACATTCGCCGTTTCTCAGGCGTATCGCCCATTTGCGGTTCGAGTCATTATCATCTGAATAACCGGCGTTCAGTGAATTTGATTTCCAAGATGATGTATTGGGACTGGGGAGCGGAGTGGATGCGGGATCGCTAAACTTTACTTTGTACTCAAAATGTATCTCATCGACATCTTCCGCGTTCTCAAACAATTTGCGTATTGTAAATATTTCTTTCGCCGGCTGTGTTGTTTGATCCAATTCCAAACAGTTGTCTCCGTCTTCGTTTACAATATTAAACTTGTCCTTTTCGGTCTCGGGTATTGTGAATTTATCCTTGGCGGCCGTAACAAGCTCCTTTGAGGTATAACCGTCAGTATCAAAGTTTATAACATATCCCTTAAGCTTACCATAGCTTACTTTTATATCGTCAATTAAAATGCCGTAACCGGCCCCGTCACAACCGATCAGATATTCCATAAGAAGCTCTGCTACGGATGTTTCGCGACTATCAAGCAACTCGGGGCCTTTATAAAGATATGTTGTCCACTTTCCGTCCTTTACCTCCTCGACGATCGTGTACCAAACTGATTCGCCTTTAAACGTAGAAGATGACAATGTATTCCTTAACCCGTTAGCTTCAGGAGCTATCCGTGCTGCCCATTTTCTGTTGCTCTGTCCGGTACCTATATAACTTTTTGTATTTAATGAGCTGTAATCACTCCAATTAGAACTCCCGGGACCCTGTTTCTTAAGATCTGTAAACTTAAACTTATATTCAAGCTTTACCGGATTTGCCTTATCCGCAGCCGAGTCAAAAGCTCTTATATCAAGGCACCAGTTGCCCGGTAGATTATTATTATCATTCTGACTCACTGCTTTTTGCGGTTGAAGAGTCAGATACTTATTACCGCCGCCTTCTTCATCATCGGTCAATGTCACCGCGCCCGCTCCGCTATTATAAACCAGCTTGGCGCTATCATCTGTAAGAGCATTCAGGTCATCAAAGTCATTTTCGTAATATGTCTCCCATAATATGCTATCGGCCGCCGGTTCGGCTGCCGCTTCGGCCGTGCCTTCGGCCGCTGCTGCGCCGCAGCTCAGTGTTGAGAAGATCATCAGCGCCGAAGTGAGAAGCGCGCAGAATTTAATATTACTCTTTTTCATAAACGATCACTCCTTATTAAAAATTTTTTCATTTACTTTTTTGAGCCTCAAAATCTCTGTCGGCCATATCGCAGAAATTTTTGATCAGAGCCGTTTCATTAGGGTCATAAGGCCTGAGGCTCGGCCTTAACAGATCGTGGAACCACTTGGTAAAATCAACGTTCGTGTTGGTTCCGTTTTCGTAGTTCTGCCATGTGCTTTCCCACGGCTCGTATGTTTGGTACTTGCCGGCGACAAAGCCCCAGTTATAACATCCGATTTTTTCAAGATAGAAAAGCGGGAAGTTCTCAAACACAGTGTTGCCGAAGGTTCGGCACAGCCATTCCGTGTTGATAAGGGGCCTGCCCTCTTTTTTAAGGCGTTTTATGTATTCTACGTGCACATCAAAGCTTGCATAGCAGTGATATGATATTATATCCGAGTTGTCGAGCAGGTATCTGTTAAGCTCGTCCCATTTCTCGTCGCCGCCTCCGAAATGAAACACTCCGGAAGTCAGCGGCTGCGACGGATCGCACGCGCGCACCGTCTCAAACATTTTTTTCACGTTCGGCAGCGTTATGCTCACGCGGAGGCTGTTTCCCGCCTCGTTATACACATCCCAAACACAAATCCTCGGATCATCCTTATATTTTGTCACGAGCTCGGTCACCATTTCGAGGTACTCTTTTCTTGAATCTTCATTATCAAGATAGAAATGCGGCGCGGGCTCGGTATGATTTCCGTGCTGTGAGATCTTTCTGCCGCCGTGGTAGCCCCGGTCATAGTGCTGCACGCCTATATAAGGCAGTCTCCTATTGGCTGTTTTTGGCGGCATACAATCGTTCGCAAGAACAAACATGCACGAAATGCCGTATTTGTCGCAAAGCGACAGATATCGCTCGAATCTTTCCATAAATCCGTCATGCTCCTGCTGCCATACCACAAATTCGGGCAATATACGAATAGTGTTGTATCCCAGCTCCTTGAGCGCCTTGAATTCTCTTTCCGTTGTTTTAAAGCGTTCCTCAAATCCCAGCGACTGCCACTGGTCCACACGGTTCGCGCAGTCGGAGCTCATGTAATTGCAGCCGCGCAGCCACGGCATTTTATCATACCACTCCCACGCCTTCTCCTTACTCCATCGTTCTTTCACTTATATCACTCTCTCCTTAATTCGATCAAAACATGTTGTCTCAAATCTTTTTTTCATATTTTATATTTTTTAAATCTTTTTTCATTTCCTTCCGCCCGTCTCGTCCTTCCGCCTGCCTCGACGCACAGGCGCGAGGCAGGCAGTAATTTGCTTCATTCCGAAATTTCAAGGCTTGAGCAGAGCGGTCTCATATCGCTCGGCGAATCCCAGCACATTATCTTTACCGAAGTTACGTCCGAAACATCCTGCGGCACGGCAGTCTGTTTTGTCAATGTATTTGATCCCGCCAGGAGCGTTCCCGTATCCGTGATATTCACAGCCGCCTTGAGTTCCGCACCGGCGTAATACGCGGCTATCAGCGTGTACGGCTGCGCGGTTTCCGTGTAGTTGTCAGCCACAACACTTATCGCCGCGGTCTTGCCCGCGCTCTCTTTGATCTTACTCAGATCCGCCGAAGCTCCGTCTATCGTAAAGCCGCTGATCCTGACGCGCAGCTTTGAGGTGCCGGTGGTGAAGTCGAGAGCCTGAGCGTCGCTGAGCTGCGCGCCCGCGACGTTTTGAACGCCTTGGCCGACATGAATTGTATATGTTGTATTCTCGGCAAGAGGCTGCTCAAATGTCATGCGGTATTTTCCGCCCGCCGTGTATGACGGGATCACGCTTAAATGTGCATCGCTGTCTTTTACGGTCACATAAACATTTTCATCCGTAAGCGTGTCCACATCCATGGGAGCGCCGAAATCTATCTCCACCGCGTTTGCCGCCGGGTTTACGTCGCGCCAATCGCTCTCTTCGCTTTCCGAAGTGAATATCGAAACGCTGTCTCCCGTCACGGCGGGCGCATTATAACCGTAGGTGATCTTGATATTATCATAGCAGATCTGCGCGTCTCCCGCGCCTGTGCCGATCAGCATCGATTGGATCTTTCCGGCGGTAATAAGATCGCGGGCGTTTATATTGGTTTCTCCGCTTGCCTTACCGTCGGTCGTATCGTCGAACGGGCCTCCGCCGCCTACGGGCGGTGTAATCATTGTCCTCACATTGTGCGTGCCGTTTTTATTATTTTCGCCGACCGGGATCACCTGCTTTAAGTGGTACCACTCTCCCGCGACGGGCTTGTCATATCTTAAACCGTCCCAGCCGAATTTTACGCGCCAGTTCTGACCAACGCTCATTCCGTTTACTCCGTTAGCGTTTCCCGTGTAGCCTTCACGGCGGTAGGTCGAAGCGATCAGAGTTTTTCCCTTAAGCGTTCCCTCGTCGGTCAAGTCAGCTCCCGGTTCGATCATCGCGTCATACTCAACGGTAATGCTGTCCGCGTGCTCCGCGTTGTCAAAAGCGTTGATAAACATCTGAGCTTTGGCGGCTGTGCCGTTTTTCAGTTTCAAAACCTTGTTTCCCTCGCCCGGGCCGTCGATCAGTTCATAGCCGGGGCTTTGCTCGGGATCAATATACCATCTTTCATTTCCTGCGGAGGTCGGGAGCCGGTCCGTCGCGGTATAGCTGTCAAAGTCAAGCACAAAGTCCGCGGGAATCGTCTCGGGCGTGAGGACATGATCGCTTCGCACCACCGTAAAATCAAATGTCAGGTCCGCGTCCGCCTTTACTCCGCCTGCGGTTTCGGCTCCGGTCGTCAATGTGAGAGTATAATTGCCGACCGCCAGAGGCGCGCTCAAATTCATGTTATAAACACTGCCGCCGCTTTCAAACGCGCCCGTATATTCTACAGGCGTACCGTCCTTCACAAGCCTTAAGGTCGCCGTATTAACAGTGTCCGTTTTCATCTCGGTGCCGAAGTCGATCACGGCTTTGTCGGTAAGAACGTCAGCATTATTCGTGTCGGTCTGCTCAACCTCACCCGCGTAAAGCTTAACGTCAAATTTGAGCGCGTTGTAAGTGACCTTTATGTTGTCATAGTAGATCTGCGCTCCTCCAAGACCTGTGCCTATCAGCATCGACTGGATCTTTCCGGCAGTAATAAGATTGCGGGCATTTATGTTATTTGTATTGCCTTCGGCGGGATTACCGTCGGTCGTATCGTCGTACGGGCCTCCGCCGCCCTCGGGCGGTGTAACTATCGTTCTCACATTGTGCTCGCCGTTTTTATTATTTTCGGCGACCGGGATCACCTGCTTTAAGTGGTACCACTCTCCCGCAACAGGCTTGTCATATCTTAAACCGTCCCAGCCAAATCTTACGCGCCAGTTCTGACCAACGCTCATTCCGTTTACTCCGGTACCGGTTCCGCTGTAACCTTCCTGTCGGTAGGTCGAACCGATCAGAGTTTTTCCCTTAAGCGCTCCGTTGTCGGTCAGGTTGGTTCCCGGTTCGATCATCGCGTCATACTCAACGGTAATGCTGTTCGCGTACGCCGCGTTTTCAAAAGCGTTGATAAACATCTGAGCTTTACCGCTTTTGTCGTCGCTGTTTTTCAATTTCAGGCACTTTCCGGTATTCGTGTTGAGGCCTGTCGGGTTGGGATTATTGACAAGTTCGTATTCGGCTCCGACGTCGGGGTCTATGTACCACCGCCCGGTGCCGGGCGCTGTCGGGAGCTCATTTTTGTTGTTAAAGTTATCAAAATTCAGTTCAAAATCCTTGAGTATACATTTTCCATAGCTTACTTTTATATCATCAATCAATATGCCGTAACCGGCCCCGTCACAGCCTACCAGATATTCCTTAAGAAACTCTGCCCCGGATGTTTCGGCACTGTCAAGCAGCTCGGATTTATCATTATAAAGATATGTTGTCCACTTTCCGCCCTTTACTTCCTCGACGATCGTGTACCAAACTAATTCTCCTTTAAACGCAGAAGATGATACTACATTCCTTAACCCGTCAGCTTCAGGAGCTATCCGTGCTGCCCATTTTCTTTCGGTACCTATATAATTTTTTGTATTTAATGAACTGTAATCTTTCCAATCAGACTTCTCGTTCCCCTGTTTATCAAGCCTTGTAAACTTGAACTTATATTCAAGCTTTACCGGATCCGGCGGGTTTGCCGTATTCGCCGCACCCGCATTCGGATCAAAAGCTCTTATATCAAGGCACCATTGTGTCTTCGCGCCCGTACTGTCGGCTTGACTCTCCGCTTTTGCCGGATCAAGAGTCAGATACTTACCGTTATTTCCGTCATCGGTCAATTTCACAGCGTCTGCGGCGCTGTTATAAACCAGCTTGGTGTTATCATCCGTAAGCTCATTCAGGCCATTAAAGTTATTTTCGTAATATGTCTCCCATAATATGTTATCGGCTGAAGTTTCGGCCGCAGCTTCAGCCGCGCCTTCGGCAGCCGCGGCGCCGCAGCTCAATGCCGAGAAGATCATCAGCGCCGAAGTCAGAAGCGCGCAGAATTTAATATTTCTTTTTTTCATTCAAACAATCATTCCTTTCCCGCACTCAAGGCTCAAAACGGCACCGGACCAATGCCGCAAAGAGCAAAATTTTGTATTTCTCGTTTATTCTTATTCGTTTTGCTTATCCTTTTACAGCGCCCAGTGAAATTCCGCCGACAATGTGTTTCTGGAAAAGGCAGAAAATCAGCAGCGACGGGATGCTCGCGAATATCAGACCCATCATATATACGTTAGTGGGTATTGACGCCGCCGAGCTGTCCTTCAGCATAAACAGCCGCGCCGGGGTCGTCATCTTGGCCGCGTCCTTCAGCACAAGATAAGGCGTGAAGTAATCCGACCACGCCACACTCAGAGCGCCGATGGCCACATAAACGACTACCGGCATTGCTATGGGCAGCATAATTTTGTAGAATATCTTGAAGTTGCTGCAGCCGTCAAGCTTTGCCGATTCCACCAGCGACGTGGGGATCGCGTCAAAATTATTCTTGAACAAAATAATTTCAAAGCTGTTGGCCCCCGCCGTCAGCCAGATAGGCCAATAGGTATCAAGGATATTGTAGTTTGTGCCTATGCTGAGTTTGTCGTCTATCACAAACGGAAATGAGATATACGACATATAGGTCGGCACCGTCCGTATTATGGCCGGCATCATCATTGTCCAAACCACCATAACGAATATAAGCTTGGTGCCCGGGACCCTGAATTTGGACAGGATAAATCCCGCCAGTCCGCACACAAATACCGACGCAACAACGTTTCCGAGCGATACGATAAATGTGTTTATCATGCTTCGTCCCAGCGCAAGGTCCTTCCATGCCACCGTGATACGCTCCCAAGCGTAGGAGGGAGAAAATTCTTTTGGTAAAAACGCCGCAGACGAATACATCTCCTGGGTCGACTTAAACGCGCTCAATACCATCCATACGGCCGGAAGCACCGTGCACAAAGCCGCTATTACCAACACACCGAAGAATATCCAATAGAGAAGCTTTCCCTTAAAAGATTTCAAATCTATTTGGTTCAAGATCCCCGGCTGTTTTCCCGAAAAACGTTTCACTTTCTCTCCACCTCCTTATTGATTCTCCTCTACCTTTTTATTCAGATAGAAGTAAAAACAGGTCGCCACGATCAGGATCGCGAAAACAATGGTTCCCAAGGCCAGCGCCTGGCCCACTCGTCCCTGCACAAATCCGTATTGATACATTTGATATCCCACCGAAGTGGAAGCTCCGTTTGGGCCGCCGCCCGTCATGACCATCGGCTGCTGCAGCACCTGAAATACGCCTATCATCTGGCGCACCACATTAAGCACCACCAGTCCCGACATCTGAGGCAAGGCCACATGAATAAACCGCTGAAAAGGATTCGCGCCATCTAAAGTGGCCGCTTCATACAGCGTTGTGTCGATCCCCTGAATAGATGCGTAGTACAGGAACATGGTAGCCGCGAAGCCCTGCCAGGTCATCTCTATTACAATAAAGATTATCGTGAAGCGAGAGTCATTCAGCCATACATACGGGTCCACTCCAAACTTTGCCAGCAGCATATTCAGCATTCCCGTTTCGTTCGGGAAATAGATGAAATACCAAAGCAGCAGGATGCTGACGCCCGGCAGGATCGCGGGTAAATAAATGGCTGTGCGAAGCGTCGTTCTGAAGTGAACGATCTCATTGAGCATAAACGCGAGCAGCAGCGGCGGCAGAAATCCGATCAAAAAGCTCCAAAACACATACTGCACCGTGTTCCACATTACCCTTCCGAAATCAGAATTGGTTATCACCTGAATATAGTTGTCAAGCCCAACAAATTCAGTGGGCGTGTAACCCTTCATTTTAAAGAAAGACCACACTATTCCCATGAATGACGGCCGCCATATCATCAGATACAGCACGATAACCGCGGGCAGCAGCAGGATCCACGCGCCGAGATACCGCTTCAGCTTCTGCTTTCTCTTTTCTCTGCTAATTTTAGTATTAGCTTTCATATAGCCTTACCCCCATTGATACTCAAAAATCCGCGAAATTAATTCGGATGCGTTCTAATTCAAATTGTCCAGGTAGTTGCTTTGGAATTCCTTATTGGCGGTGGACACCAGCGACGGAATATCCGCGTTTTGATTGGTAAGAACTTCCTGGATCAGCTTATCCAGCGTGCCGTACAGTTCCTGGGCGCAGATCTCCACCTCAGGATGCAGCTCAATGCTCGTATCATTCAGCGACTCGTTGTAGAGTTTAACGTGGTTCAGGTCTACATTCGCGTACTTCTCCAGCATCTCTTTGCGGAATTCGGCCACTTCGGTATCATCCTTATAGACTTTGAGGGTATCGATACCAACCGCTGTATTGGTGGCTATCTTCTTCTGGTATTCCTCTTCGATAGCCTGCTTGCCCACATCGTCAAGTCTGAAGCCCTTGCCCGTCTTTTCCAGCCACTTGATAGCCGCGTCGATCTGATCCTCGGTCGCGCCGGCCGAGACCGTCGCCGTATATCCGCCCGTCAGAGTCACGTGTTTGGCGGGTCCCTCCGGGATAGGCATAATGCCGATATTCTCAAAAGGCATTTCAAACTTTTTCAGTCGATCCACCATGTTGGGAGCTCCCAGGATCATTCCGACATTCCCCAGAGAAAACTGGCGATAATATTCATCCGGATCGATCAGGATATTATCCACAAAAATTCCGTGTTCCCACTTCAAATCGCTGATAAACTTCAGAGCATCGTACATCTCCTGACAATCAAATGTGGCGGTATAGCTGCCGTCATCGTTGGCCTTGACAAACTCCACACCGTAGCTCCACGCAATCGGCGAGAAGATCCAGCCGCCGTTGTTGTTCATTGTGGGGATTATGAATCCGGCCTTGCCGGTGGTCTCCTTTATCTTTTTTCCAAACTCGATCACATCGTCCCATGTCTTGGGCTGCTGCGGCGTGCCGTCATCATTCATCAGTCCGGCCTGCTCAAACAGATCCGCGTTGTAGGCAAGACCCAGGGTGTAGGCGTCGGTGGGATAGGTGTAGATCTTCCCGTCTCTTGAAATAAGGTCCAGAATGCTCTCGTTATATACGTTCTCGTAGCCGGCGCGCTTCAGTCCGTCGGTAATATCCGCGCCGTAATCACCGGAAATGATCTTCTCGATCTCGGTGAAATTGGAATAGTACACGTTCGGAAGCTGACCCGCAGCTGCCTTGGAATAGAAGGTTTGCAAATCAAACGCCCAAGTGTCCGGCACTATTGATATGTCCGGGTTCGCTTCCTCAAACTCCGCTTTCTGTTTGGTTATCAGGTCTAATGCCGTGCCTTCCTTGGTCGGCCAGTTGCCAACAGAAATAACGGTCTGACCCTGATCATTCTTGTCGTTTCCGGTCTGTGTCGCCGTGCATCCCGTGACAGCCGCCACTGCTAAGGCGAGTATCACGACGATAGCTAAAACTTTCTTTGCTTTCATGATTTTTTCCTCTCTTTCTATATTTTTTATTTTATAATTTCAATCGAATTAATCGCTCCTCTGTACAAAGTTACCGCGACAATATCACCCATGGCCATGGCTTCGCTTATATCTCCCTTGCTGCCGGCTCTGCAGGTTTCCTTCGCGTCGGGATCAAACACGCCTATGTTGGTCGTGCTTATCGGGAAACGAACGGTTGGCGTTCTGTCGTCCGTGATCGACAAGTCGGCATAATCATCGCCGACAGCAATTATTCTGCCTATCGCCACGTAATGATTCGCGTCGCCCCACGAACCTATCTCTTTCGGCGTCTCAAAAATATTGCCGCTTGAGTCTGAGCCGTATTGCAGAGTAACATTTAAGAGCTCGTTTTTACCGTTAAGTGAAATCGTCACAATATTTCCCTTTATCAGGTTATTTTTCCCGTTAAACGTGTCCGCCATGTAATATTCTCTTTTCGCCGATCCGCTCATCAATGTGACAACTTCGCGGATCTCCTGCTTATCTTCGTCCCAAGCGGAAGATATACCGTCGACCACAAACGCTCCTCTTTGTTCTTTGCCGTACTCGAACAGATCTTTATGCAGCACAAGCACATCGGCCGCTCCAGGTTTGTCGGTATTGACAATTCTGTAGCTGTCCACGGTATTGTTGGACCACGCTTCAAGCAAGGATTTTGTTCCGATCGCGTACGCTTCATCAACATCACGGTTTTCCGCGGACGGGACAACAAACACAACCGTTGTCGACGCCGCCCAAATCAGTTTGCCGACAGAGGACGAACCATAGGTGCCCTCGGAATTGCTGAATTCCTTGATCAGACCGCCGCCCGATGCGTTGGGATAGCATGTGTCTATCTCTTTGATCACATTATTTTCATCGGCTCTGAACAGTATAAGCTGATCGGCAACTCCGCTGCATGCCAGTTCAAGACCCGCCGCCTGCAAGTCGGGAGTTTTTCTCATCACGCCGTCTATTGAAGTGTTTTTCGCCAGCGTGTATGTCGCGAAAGTTCCGTCGTCCTTAAAAATCTTCAAGTACAGCGCGCTGTCTATCCAGTCGTCTGACACTGAGTAATTGCTTATCCAGCCGCAGCTCATTCCGTCCTTTTGCTCGGCGGCAATATCCCAAACATATCCGGCGTGATCCATATAAAGCGTCACCCGTTCTCCCGGCGAGTTTAAAAACTCTCTGCCCGGATACACCATGTATTCGTTTCCTTCCACGGTAAGCCATATATCATCGCCTTGGTTACGCTTCTCGGATATCGCGCCTTTGACCGTCGCGTTTGAAACAATGAGCTTTAAATAAACATCCGACTCAAACACACTCACAACACTGCCGCTTGCGATCGAATCAAGCGCAAGCTCGTTTCCGTTTGCATCGGTGATATATGTCGGTCTTAGATCCGCGTTCGCGTTGATCACGGTTCCGTCCTTGCCGTAAATCAATCTGTCAGCCGCGCTTACCGACATAACTGACACGTTATAATAGCTGTCAATTATAACCGTGTCATAACCCGATCCGCTTCTCGATGAAAATACGGTGATCTTGCCCGACTTAAAGCTGCTGAACGCGCTTTTAACATTATCCGAAGCATTTCCGCCGTTTAAGATAACATTCACGTTTTGCTGAAGTTTTACGGTCCTTTCGTGGCCGTTCTCATCGCAGTATGTCAAAACATATGTATCGCTGTTAAAGCTTGGTTGGTTCTTTTCGGTTATTTCTATATTATAAGCATTTTCGTCAACGCATATATAAAATAATTTCGGATCATCTTTCGATGTGTAGAAAGCGCCGACGTTCTTGCCCATGTATCGGTACGGATCATCAATGTCGCATTTGACTGCCAAATCGCCTATTCTCATTGATCCGTTCCTCACGGTATCATTCCCGTCTATTACGGAATCATTTACCGCATTCACTATGCCTCTTGTATAATACATATCATAGCGGATCTCCATGAATGTTTGGCTGCCAGGAGCTATTCCGCTTCCGATGTATGTAAACGGATATCCGACAAGTGCATTATAAAACAGATTGACCGCATCGCCATAACTCAAGCCGCCTTCGGAGACCCCGTCCAGCAGACCCATTCTCCGCGCTATTGTGGTGTACATTTCATATTCCATAGCTCCCGCGCCGTACCCTTTCATCAAGGCGCACGCCGCCTCGGAACGGTCGATTATATCGTTCGGCCTGAACAGTCTGTCTGAATCGACAGTCAGTATTCCTGCGCCGATAAGCCGCGCTGTAACATTCCACAATTCATCATCCTCGCTTATGTCCACAAAATATCTTTCGGAAGATTTTACCGTGGTATCGATATTTAACAGCTCTGCCAACATCTTAACAAATTCGCCGCGAGTTACTGGGCTGTCAAGCGCCGCAGCATCATCCTCTTCGATAACATCAAGTTTCTCAAGGAGACCTATTCTGTCATTTGTGTCTGTCACGATCGGCGACTCGGAATAAACGGTCGTAAACAAAGATATAAGTCCGGCAAGCAGCAAAATTGAACATAATATTTTTTTCATATTCGCGTCCTCCTACTTTAATAATAATCTGTAAATCATTACCGCCGCTTCCGCCCGCGTCGCCGCCGACAGCGGGGCAAAATGATCAGCGTCAACACCGTTCACGATTCCCGTTGCTTTAAGTGCGTAAACCGCCTCTTTTGCATAGTCGGCGATATCCGCGTCGTCGATGAACGGAAATTCATTTGACGAATCAGCGCTGATAACGTTTTTATACGCGGCCGCATTGAATATCATAACAGCCATATCCTGTCTTGTAATATTTTGACCGATCCCGAAATAAATATCGCTGATGCCTTTAACAAGACCCGCGCCCTTTGCGCGCTGTATAAACGGGTAATACCACTCGCTTGGATCCGCGTCCTCAAACGTCAGCTCCGCCATGGGAGCATCGCCCGCGAATGCCGCGGCGATCAGTTTGGTAAATTCCTCTCTTGTGATATTGTCGTTGGGGAAGAACTCCGTTAAAGTTTTTCCCGAGATCACATTCTTGACCCTGAGGTTCACGATGGCCTCGCGCGCCCACGGAACCGAACCAATATCCGTAAATATATCCTTTTCCATCGGTGCCGCCGCGCTTGCGGCCGCGTCTCCTTCCAAAAGTCCGCCCGAACCGTGCTCGATCATAAAATCATGCGAAGCATCGCCCGTCGAATATCCGCCGAAATAGCCGGAACCGCCGCCCGAGCCGCCGCCAAAACCGCCGCCGGAACCGCCGCCCGAGCCGCTGCCGGAACTTGCCGCAAGGCTGTCGTACTTTTTCAAAAATTCCGTCTTGTTCGCATACGTGCCGATCATTTCTCGGTACACGCTGCTTGCCGACGAGACGCTTGACCGTCCGAACGCGCTCTTGAATTGGTTAAAAGCGCTTCCTATATTCGTATATCCGTCAGGCGCTTCCGCAATTTTCAGTACAAGCGCGACCTTCACTGCATCGGAAAGTGCGCTTCTCGATGCCACTTTGTCTGAGCCCGCCGAGGCTGGCTCCGTCGCAAAAAGCTTGTTGACAAATTCCGTCTCATCGCTTAGGTTTGAAACATACTTATCATACCAAGATCTGAGATCTGCGTCGGCGCTTACGGTATCATCAAGCCAACTAATCACGCGCGACGCCAGATCGCTTGAAGCCGACGCGCGGCTGTTGATGACCTGCATTGCCGCGTACTCGCTGCACATCCTCTTGTTGAATTCGCTGTCGGTCGCTGACAATCCCTCCGCGTACAGTTTCGCCTTAACGGCGTTTTTCTCGGCTTCGGTGAGATTTTTGTCTGTAAGCGCGTCAAGTCTAAGCTGCTTGATCTTCTCATCGGTAAGTGAATTCGCAAAGGCGTCGGCGCTCGATGTGTCCAGACTGTTTACAAGCGCCGCATAGCCTGCCGAATCTGTAAACGCAACAGTCGTGCCGTCGATTAGCATTTCTCCGCTTGACAGATTTTTAACGTAAACCGTGCAGTCGCCCGGCTCCTCGGGTTCGATCTCTGCCGCAAAGCCTCCCGTAACCGTGTCAAAGAACGCCAGCGGGACCGCTTCGCTGTAGATATCATCGGTCTTTGTCAACCCGTCTAAAACTTGTCCGTGGTTCTTTCCGTTCATTACTGCCTCGATCCAGAGTTCATCATCCGCTCCGGCCGCAGCGGAAACGATTATCTTATTTGCCGAAGTATCGACTTTTATTCCGGTCGATTCGGCCGCCGCGTAATTCAAGCTTCCGCCGATCGCCGCGCTGTCCAAAACATTTTGGGAGTCCCAGTTGTCAAACGCGAAAATTTTTATTGAAGTTACCCCGGTCATATCCCCGGCCGTGAAGCTCTGCGTGAAACTTTTGCCGACGCTGTCCGCGGCTCGTTCCGCTATCTTTATATCGGCGAGCGTGTTGTTTTTGTACGCGGTATACACAACATACACATTCCCGGGGTCCGCGTAGGTATTGACGTAGTTCACGGCAACGTCAATGCGGTCGTTTTCAGATATATCGGCGATCGACGTCGGCTCTGCGCCGCCGATCGACACGCTTGCGATCTCCGCGCGGCACTCGGCGTTCCCCGTTGTAAAGGAGTAAGTTCCCGCGCTCCTGACGCTTCTGCGTCTTACGCTTTCTATGTCCGACGTTACGTTCAGGGTATATGTCGAATTCGGCTCGAGGCCGTCCACATCAAACGCAACCGTTCCGTCGCAGTGGATCGGGTAAATATCAAGCTTCGTTCCGTCTTTTTCAAGATAGATCGTGTCCTTGGTCACCGTTGACTCTTTGAGCACGCTCTTGAAGTTGATCTCTATCCTCTTGACCGCCGCGCTCACGGCGGGTCCGCTCAGCTTTTCACCGTCCGCGCCTATCAGACTTACGCACATTTCGTTAAATACGGGGACATCCTCGCCGTAATTCGGCTCGGCAATGTTCTGAGAGACAGCGAGGCTCCTTATATTTGCTCGCTCACCCGCGATGTTCATAATGTCAAGCCGGGTGACCGGGTCGCTGCCGCTGATCCCCGGAACAGTAACGGTCTGTCCCGCCGCAACACTGGAAAATATCGTCTTGTCGGCCTGATCGGTGATCGTGGAGGTCAGCGTGCCGTTTTTAACATTAAAATCAAACGTGTAGGTTACGTAATCCCTTCTGTATGAGTCGCCGCCGCCGTTCATACCCGAGCCTGTGGAAGCTCTCACTCCGTTTCTGGACTCTGAGGCGGAAAGCAGCTGTTTTGAGCCTCCGTTGTTTACCGCGAACAGGTTCGTGCCGTTCAGCACGTTGTCGTCAGCGTCCTTAACATTTACGGCAAGCACTACCTTAAAGTCATTGGCCGTGGGTCCGGACGGCTTTAACGCCTTTTGCAGCTCTTCAAAGTTAATTGCCAAAAGGCTTTGCGCGGAGTCCGAAACATTACTCTTAAGCCCGCCGTCTGCCGACGAACCGTCCGAGTCGAGCGCCGCGCCGTTCAGCGTTATACCGCCGGGCAGCGATCCCGGATCTTCAAGCGCGCCGTCGATATCCAGCTCATACAGAGGCTCGGTGTAGAACTCTGCGCTTATAAATTTCGCTACGTACTCGCCCTGCGTATCCGATGAAACGATCAAAGTGTATTTCTCGCTGTCGCTGAGCATTTCTGTCTCACCGATCTTATACCAGCCGGCAAACATATATCCGCCGGCGGGTTCAGCCGTGAACACAACTTCATCATTTTCATAATACGGAGCGGATTTCGACACAGAGACACTTCCTTTGCTCTCATCGGCACTCCTTGCTGTTACTTTGTAGGAGCCACTGTACACAATTTTTGCATCATCGTCGGATTTTACTGTTGATGTTATATACTCCTGATCCGCCGCAGCTTCCGCTGTTTGGAATACCACAGCTCCGAACGCTGTCAGCAGCATCGCCAGAGACAACAACCCGCATATGGTTTTTCTAAGCATTTTCAACGCTCCTTTATAATTATTTTAGATTTTTCACTCAATTAATTTAATTTATTTCAGTTCCTCGATCAACGCTTTGTCGAGCATATAGAACGAGTTGTATTGTGATGAGTTGGCCGAGCCGCTGCCCATGCCGCTGCCGTATTCATAGTAGCCGCGGCGAACAGTGCCGTCGTTCTCATTTACCAAAAATGTCATGGCAAGCTCTCCGTTCTTTTCAACCATATAGTCATCGCCGAATATTACCGACCAGGGGAGCCTTAGCTCATATGAGGTGGTTGTTCCCTCGCGCTCGATCGCCAGCTCGTACTTTGACGTATCGAGCATTCCGATCATATCGGCGTCCCAGTGTCTGTCGACCTGCAGCAAGTCCACGCCGCCAACCTTTGCGATATCGAACTGCGCCAGTGTGGACGAGCCCCTGCTCGGAGCCATAGCGAACTGTATTCCGTCGGATCGGTAGAGAACCCCGCCCTGCAGCTTGTCGTCCGAGAAAATGTCGTCCGTGATGTCAGCCCCGAGGTAGAAGTTGTCGTCATCCCACGCCATGTACAGCTTTCCGGACAGATCCGTTTCGCCTCCGTAGGGATTGCCGTCGATATAGACGAAGTTCCCGTCCTTTAAGTCGGCAGAGCTGTTTAAGTTCCACTCGCCCGGTTCGAGCTTTCCGTCGATGGTCGGCGTGGTTTCCATATGCGCGCATACGTTCGGAGTTATCTCTTGCTCGATATTGTAGCTGTCTCCGTTTTCGATCGACACTTCCGCTTTTAACGACAATTTATTATCAACGATCGCTCCCTCCGGCAGGGCAAGCTTAAGCGTCTGCGACTCCCCGGGTTTCAGAGAGTCAAACGCGAGCGTTTCTCCCGCCGCCGCCACCGGACTTTCTATCTTAACGATACCGCTCGCGGGCTTGTCATACGAAATATTTTTGAGAGTGAATACCGTTTCCCACTTATCAGCCTGCGCAAGGCTCTTGGGCTTTATCGAGACCTCGGCGCTGACCTGCGGGCTGTAGCTTATCTCAAGTGCGCGATATAACACGGGGCTGCCCGATTGATCCTTTAGCGTCAGTTCCAAGCTGCCGCTCAGCGTGCTTATATTCATTCGCGTGCCCATATCCCATGCGGACTCATCGGACAGTTCCGCGCCGCCGCCTTTTGACTCAAGCACCAGCTTATTAATGCCGCGCGAAAATCCTGTCTGCTCGCGAATTGAAATATCATCGCTGCCCGAAATTTCAACTGCGGCGGCCGCTCCGTCGGTTTGCGCGATCCGCAGCGCCGCGGCTCCGTTGTTCGGGATATTTATCGAATCCGCGCTGAACCTGAACTGCGGCTCGGCTTTCTCAAACGCTCCGAACTTTCCTATCAGATAAATCGGCATAGCATCGCAGACCATCTGAAAACTGCCGTTTGACGCGCACAACGGTTTCTCGTTTCCATACATATCGACCATTGTCACGCTGTCGGCCCCGAGATTAAGGCCGACACTTTCAGAGCCGTCCTCGACCTTCCAGACAAGGGCACAGTCCCTGCCGTCTTTCAGCTTATAACGGTATGCGGCAACGTCCTCGCCGACCTGCACGGATGATACAAACTCAGAACCGGTCATAAGGTCGTTCCATGTTGTCGCTGCCAAATATGACGGCTTTGCACCGTACGGGACGTGCGTATCCGGCCCGCGCAGCAGTCCGAAGTGATTTTCCGCGCTGTCAAGACTCTCTCCGCCGTCGTTGATGGTGTACCAGTCAATTCGCTCCATCAAATCATTCGCGTCGTTTAACACATTCATTCTCACAAAGTATGATGCCTGATGCATTCTGTCGGGATAGCCCCTCTCTCCCACGCTCGGCCAGCCATACTCGGTGCCGCGCAGAGGCTTGTCGGCTATGCCGTACTTCTCCATAAGCTTTTTAAGATTATTGATAGCGGCAACCGCTCCGCCGCCTTCGGGGGTCGAGGTGTTGGTATACGGATGGATCGATATTCCGTCCATATATTCACCGCCGCCCGCCGCCAGAACTCTTTCCAGCCATGCGCCGTCGCCCGACGGCACACCGATCGTGGACATTCCCCATACGAACAGATCGGGATACGCCGCTTTCAGCGCCGGATACACGCGCTTTACAAATTCCGCGTATACCTCGGGCGGCTGATTGTCTGCGTTGAAATAGGGGCCTATGTTGTTCCATTCGTTCCACAGCTCGACCTCAAACTCATTTTCGGTTCCGAACCGCTCCTTTGTATCCTTAACAAAATTCAAAGCGTAATCGACAAAGCCCTTTAATGTCGCGTCGGTCGAAGGCGGTAGATCGCTGCCGTAGACCGGATTGTTAAACGCGAGTATCTCCAGATGACCTATGCCCTTTTCGCGCTTTGCGTTCAGGTGCGATATGTACGCGTCGCTCATAGCGTATACCTTCTTAGCGCGCTCGTACGTCTGCCAGGCATGTTCCGATCGTGTTGACACGAAACCGGCCTTGTCTATGAATTCAAGGTTTACAAGAGGATCACCCATTCGCGTGTGTCGGATATGGTTTTCTATGCCGAGCTTCGGGTTGCGCGTGCCCGCGTCCGGCAGACGCACCAGTGAAAAGTCGGTAACGTCGCGCCCCACGACCTCGCCCGTCGTTTTGTTATACAGTGTGCTGTACAAGTAATAGAACCCGTATTTATTCACACCCGGAAGCGTGATCTCCGTTTCGGTATCGCCGTCCGCCTTGACGGCCACATCACGCGTCTCGCTGAAGTATGTATGACCGCTTTCGTTTTTCGCGGTCGTTTCAAGCGTCAGCTCTCTGTCCTCGGATGCGATGCTCGAAATTGTTATTTTCGCATCGATAGGCTTGCCCGCGTCCTCCTCGAACGTAACGTTGCCCGTGCCGCCTATCTCAGCGGTCATGAAATACTGTGTGAACATTTCCTCGGGAATCTCAACGCCCGCCTCGCTGATCGATTTAAGCGTATCTCTGTCAATGGTCGTTACCGATATATTGTCGAGCCATAGCGACGCGCCCGTGTTTGAAAAATTTATTCCGTGCAGACCGTCAATTCGCGAAGGATTTGAGCCGGTCGTGCCGAGATATGTATTGTCAAGCGTGTAGTATACCTTGTCCAGATCCTGATCCAGCCAGATGTTCACGCTGTGCCACTTACCGAATTCTATCTGCGTCAAAGCGCCTCGCGTCCAGCCCGCGCTGTTCGGATAAAATCCCGCGTTGCCGGTACCCGGCTCGGTCCAGAACAACTCTGCCATGTTATTGGTGTTTTCATCGTTTACCCCGGTAAATTTGGTATTGAGCATGCGCGTGTAAAACAAATTGCTGCTCGCACCTTTCTCGGGGATCATATAATCAAAACTTATCAGAGTAAGCCCCTTGTCTATTGCGCCGTCAAACGTAAAATAGATGCTGCTCGGCGATGATGCTTTATTAAGCGCCATTCCGTTTCTGTCGGGCGCGGACATAATGGTCGGCACCTGCGAATTGAACAGCGACAGATCGGAATTTTTCTCAAATTCGACGCTGAAACGTGTTTCGTTCCCGCTTATGCTCCGCGCAATTTCTCCCGCGTTCACGACGGCCTCTTTCTCGGGCTCCTCGGCATACGCCGACGGAAAAAGACCGAATGCAAGCGTCCACGCGATAAGAAGCGCTAAAATTTTTTTAATCACTGCTTACCTCTCCTATCTTTGTTTTTTTGAAACGGACGGAATGATCGGCCGAAGTTCCGACCCGTCCCATACATACGCTTTGAACATATCGACGCCCTCAACGCGCTTGACCGTCAGGCTCGCGTCCGCCGCATCCGACGGCCGAATCTCTTTTGACCGAACGTCGATCAATGACCCGTCCTTATACTGAGCTATTATGAGCCGGGCGGAATCGGGCGCCCCGCCGCCATCTATGCTTGTCTCGGCGGTAATTTCACTCGCGGTGCCACTCAGGCCGAAGGTGTAGGTGACTGTTCCGTCCGAGCCGAAAATGCTGTCCTCGCGGTCAGACGCCGCACTCCTTAAATGCAAACTGTAATCACCTCCCGCGCGGACTTTAAATTCGCACGTGAACACTCCGTTCTTCACTTCCGCGTCGCCGATCCATACGGCATTGGAAAGATTTACGTTGTCTGTGTCCGCGCCTTCCGGCAAAACAAGAACATTTACAAGCCCGTCCGACGGTTCGCCGCTTACGCGGTCGGTCAGGCTCCCGGTCACGACGGTCATTCCGCTTAACGCGTCAAACTCGGTCACTATGCCGCGCAAGACAGTGTCGCCGCTGAACTGCGGCCTTGAAGCGTCAAGTTCCGCCGTGCCGATCAAGCTGCTGCCCGCCGCCTCCATCTCCGACTTGCAGATCTTTACCGTGTACCTGCCCGGCTTTGAGACAGAAAACATTTTATGGAATTCTCCGTCGCTCCCGACCTTCGCGCTCTCTGTCTGAACGCAGTTCCCGCTTTCGTCCCAAAGGGTTATTTCCGCCGTCTCGAAATCTTCGGCACGGCCCGATACGGTGCAAATATTTTTATTCTTGTCGTATTTCATATCGGTGATCTCGGTGCGGTAAGTCTTACAATGGATAAAGGTTGGTTCTTCACCGACTTCGACAGTGATGTCGCCGCTCGGCTCGGAGACTGTTTCGGTGAGCCTTCCCAAATAATCGTAAATATGCACAGCGCTGCCGCTCTGCGGCACCGTTACCGAGCCGCTGCCGCCGCTCGTATAGGCAATGTATGTGGAATCGCCTGTTTCTGTGTCGGTGTACCGGGCAAGATACGGCTTATCGCTCATTCCCACAAACTCGCGTCCGCGCAGCAGCTTGTTGTAGGTTTTGACCGCGTAGAACGCGGGCTTGGGCCTGTAGTTATAGTCGATCAGTCCGAAATTGTGTCCGGCATACGCAGGATCCGTGCCGTCATTGCGGAGGTCGTACCAAAACAACTCACCTTTTCTGCCGATATTTTTAAGCAGCTTATCCCACGCGAGCTTTACCCTCAGCGCAAACGCCGCCTGCTCTTCCTCCGTCACCCCGTTGCTGCCGCCTGTGGTAAACCATCCGGTTTCGGTCAGCCACAGTTCTTTGGTTTTTTGCGGATCGCTTTGGTTTAAATAATTAACTATCATTTTCAAAGATCTGTTTTCCGAATTGCCAAGGTCTGATTCGGGATTGTTTGATTTATAGTTATAGTAATGGAAAGAAAACCCGTCCATATAGTCGATCACGCCCTTGCCCTCGCTCGACTTCCAATTAAGCAGCGAATTTAGCCATCCCGTATCGGACGTGCCGCCGATAAGATGAGCGGCGCCCAAAACCTTGGCGTTCGGATCCTCGTTTTTGACTGCTTCATAAGTCGCGCGGAGAAGCTCCGCATAATTCCTTGCCGACTCGGCAGCGTCGCTCTCAACGTCCGGATTAAACACATTGTGATTCGGTTCGTTCCACACCTCGTATGTATGGGGCGTGTCGGGCTGCCGCGTCTTGAGGGTTCCCACCACGTAGCGCACATAGCCGAGCCAACCGTTCCAATAATCTGTGTCAGAGCTGACGGGCAGCCCTCCTCCGCCCTCGTATGCCTCATTGCCAAGGCCGAGAATTACCAACGCCTTAAGACCCGACTGCTCAGCCGCGCCGGTCCAGTCCGCGGTCGGCATTTTGAACGTGCCGCCCGGGGTCGTCTGCATTCCCCAGCCCCAGCGCA
This sequence comes from uncultured Clostridia bacterium, assembly GCA_947625905.1. Taxonomy (GTDB): domain Bacteria; phylum Bacillota; class Clostridia; order Monoglobales; family Monoglobaceae; genus Monoglobus. The sequence goes on from CANQQJ010000006.1 coordinate 21,329, forward strand.
GCTCGTCGCGGATCATATCGGCATGCAGCTCCGCCGCCGCATCCGTAATTCCGCTGATAGTGTGACCGTTGTGGGGCTGCGACATATGCGTACACACTCCGATATTCGCCGCACTCACATTGACGCACAGCACGGCGGAAAGAATACCGCACATTACCGATAATATTATTCTTATTCTTTTCATAACACACATCCTTCACATGGAATTGGGACGCAGTCCCGTTTTTGACTGATAAAATTTATAATTCTTTTTTTGCTGTTTTACGATAGTGTATAGTGTCATATCGGAAACATCCGACAACTGTAAGTATATGTTATTTTCAAGCGTATATTATGTTTTTTTAATCTGAGCAGACTCTGCCTTGCCGACAGTCGGGAACTGCATTCGGGTTATACAATTTAAGAAATACAAAGACAACATTGGAAATTATGCACAATTTTTTATGCAATGTCGTCCTTAAATTTTACTCTTGCATATATTATATCCTTGTGCTAAAATATAAACAAGATAATAAACATTAAAAATTTTTCGAAAAAGGGGTAAAAAATTGACATGAATATTGCTCTAACCACAGTTCCTTTGGGCCCGATTGAATTCAGCGCGCCGCGAACGGACAACGAATATCCTTTTTGGCTGTGCCAATGCGGGATCTCGTCTAAAACGCAGCCCACTCATCAGATACGGCTTAACTCTGATGTTTCATGTATTCAATATGTTATATCGGGTTCCGGAATAATCAACTGCAACAGACATACCCACGCAGCCAACCCGGGCGACACCTTTTTGCTCAGAAGCGGCACGGATCAGAATTACTACTGTTCCAACGGCGATCATTGGGAGCGCCTTTGGATAAATTTCAAGGGTGTTTTGGCGGATGAACTGATCAAGATCTATAATCTGACAGACGCGGTAGTTTTTCAAAACACCTACAGCCTTCCTATTCTGACGGAAATTTATGAAACGATCCAAACGGTCGATGACCCAAACGACTATAAATCCAAAACCACACATCTGTTTCTGGACCTTATTCAGCTTCTCTCAAAGCATCGTCCAAAAAAGCAGGAAGATTTTGATATGCTGGCTCACGTCCGCCATTATATCGACTGTCATATCAATGAGCAGATCAGCATTTCCGATATTGCCGCCTTGGCTCACCGATCCCCTGAGTATCTTATCCGTACATTTAAAGAGCGATATCATATAACACCCCATCGGTATATATTGGAGTCCAAAATGAGGCTTGCCTCGGACATGCTTAAGAACACCCGTCAGCCGATCAGTATGATCGCCGAAAACTTATGTTTTTATGATACGCATCATTTTTCCGCCCAATTTGAGAAAATGATCGGCTGCCGACCGTCTGTTTACAGGAAAAATACCCGCAAAAAACTCGTCGGCAAACAAGAGTGAGCGTGGATCCCCGCGCATTAAAGCACAAAAGGCAGCACCTCGCAAGCATTGCTCGGGGTGCTGCCTTAAATGATGCCTCACCATACAACTCGAAGCAGCCGTTCTTTACGGTGAGCAGTTAAAAATATCTTTATTGAAATACGTATTGATGATCCTCAAAAGCTCCTTGCGGTTTTTGATGCCGCTTAAGTTTAATAATTTGTTCAGTCTGTATTTTATGCCGTTGGTCGACATAAATAATTCCTGCGCGGCAGACTCATAGGATCTTCCGTTTATAATATTATTGAGTATTATCCAATCGGTATCGGTAACATTTTCCAAAATTTTTTCTATTGAAATCAGATCCCTGATCTCATCATCTTCAAAAAAATCATTGTCCTCATTAAAAGGCAAGGCTTCGGGTGTTGTGTTCCTGTCCGTGTACGGAACATATTTTGTGGTGGCTCTCACAATAATATCACTTTTGATGTTGATGTTCACAGAGGAGATCTCGCTGTTTTTCATCAGTAATTCATAAAGCCTGACGGCGGTCTTCCCGTATTCGTAATAGTTGAGCGCGACAGAGGTGATAGACGGCGTATAGAGCTGCGCGATATGCGTGTTTGTAAAGCTGACAACAAACAGTCTGTCGATCTCCGCGGGGTCCTGCGACTTCAGATTTTGCATAAGAGATATGGCGGCATAGTCGTTTGCGCATATAACGGCGTCGTAATCGGATATTTTTAAATAAAAATTTTCATAGCATCGCTTCAGATCGCCATGATTATAATAGACGTGTTCTTTTCCGCCAAAGCCGCGCAGTCTCTGCAAGTCGGACGAAGAGGACGGATTTAGGCCGTAAAACGCGATATTATGCTTTCCGCAGTCATGGGTCAGATATGCCGTAACGTTCTTCATGCCGAGAAACAGATCCGTGCAGATATTATTGACCGACATCCGATGGGCGCGGTTGTTTATTTGGATAATATGCGCTGAGTGTTCGCGCTGTGCCCAATTAACGGTTTTGTATATCCAGCTGGGAGACGTTCCGATAATCACGATCAAATCGGAAGAGTCGGAGCAAAAATCCTCTTTTTCGATCATACAGCTCATACGCTTTTGCTTTGCGGCTGTCATTATTCCTTCCATGATACGGTGACACCATGTGCTGGAGGAAAATCCCTCCTCCGCGACTATGTAAATCATTTTCACCACCTCGCTTAACATTGTATCATATAATTTGAAAAAGGCAAGAGAAAGGCGTAAAATTTTACATTGTTTTCTTGCTTGATGACTTTTATATAAAGCTTTACAATGAAATAGAACAGTAAAAGACTGTATCATTATTGTAAATAGGAGGATCTTTATGTCAGTCAAATTAAAAAAAGAGCGAAAGATAATTCCGACATACGTGCCGAAAAAGGCTATGGATCTGCCCATGTTTTTTGAAAACAAACCTTACCAGGGCGCAAGCGGAAGGCTGTATCCGCTTCCTTTTTCGGACAGTATAAGCGACGACAAAACCGATGTTGAGTATGATGTTTACACGCTGGAAAACGAGTATATTATGACTCAGCTTTTGCCTGAGCTGGGCGGTAAAATTTTGAGAGGTTATGACAAGAAAGGCAAGTATGACTTTATATATTACAATGAGGTCGTAAAGCCCGCGCTGGTCGGACTTGCCGGTCCGTGGATCTCGGGCGGCATCGAGTTCAATTACCCGCAGCACCACAGGCCGACGACGTATATGCCGGCGGAGGCTGTAACGGATGAGGGCGAAAACGGCGAAAAAACCGTGTGGATGGGCGAAGTAGAGCCGTTTAACCGTTTAAAGGGAATGGTTGGTGTTTCGGTTGAGCCGAACCGCTCCTATATTAAAGCGAAAATAAAGATATATAATCGAACAAATCAACCGCAGGTATTTATGTGGTGGGCAAATCTCGCTGTTCCGGTAAACGAAGCCTACAAGACGGTCTTCCCGCCCGATGTTGAGTGGGTAAACGACCATGACAGACGCTGCGTAATGAGCTGGCCGATCGCGAAAGGCGTGTTCCGCACCGCACGTCCCTTCGACTACGGCGAGGGAACGGATATTTCAAAGTATGACGCCGTAAAGGTCCCTTCCTCGTTTTTGGTGTCGCAGGGTCAGTCGGATATGGATTTTGTCGCCGGCTACGACGAAGGGAAAAATTCGGGTATCGTGACAGTCGCCGATCATCACATATCTCCCGGCAAAAAGATGTGGACATGGGGCAAGGGAGATTTCGGCGAGATGTGGTGTTCCAATCTCACGGACGAAAACGGACCGTATATCGAGCTTATGACCGGCGTGTATACCGACAATCAGCCTGATTTCACATGGATCGCGCCATATGAAAGCCGCACGTTTGAGCAGGTTTGGTACCCTATCCGCAAAATAGGCGATGTGAAAAACGCGACCGTCGACGCGGCGGTAAATCTGGAACAAAGAGGCGATAAACTGTTTTTCGGATTTAACGTGACCGGAGTGTTTGAAAACGCGAAGATCAAGGTACACCATGGCGATGATACGGTATTTGAAGACGCCGCGAGCCTTGACCCGAACACGGCGTATTGCAAAGAAATTCCGATGAACGGAATGAACATAAACGATATAAAGGTTTCTCTTGAAGACAAGAGCGGGCGTATCCTCGTTGATTACAAAACTTATGTGAGAGGACAAAAACAGCCGATCGAACCGAGAAAGCCTGTTCTGCGGCCTTGTGAAATCGAAACGGTTGAAGAACTTTATATAAACGGGCTGCACCTTGAGCAGTACAAGCAGCATAATTATGACGCAAGGGACTATTATGCGGAGGGCATAAAAAGAGACGCGCATGATGTGCGCTGCAATACGGGTATGGCGCGCATTTCTTATAAAAACGGCCGATTTGATGATTGCGTCAAATATGCCGACGCGGCGATCGCAAGGCTGACCGCAAGAAATATGCATCCGACCGACACCGAGGCAATGTATTTGAAAGGTATTGCCCTGAAATCAAAGGGAGAATATAAGAAGGCTTATGACGTTTTATATATGGCGGCATGGGATTACCGTTTCAGAAGCGCGGCATATTATGAGCTTGCGGTAATTGACTGCGTGAACAAGGACTATGCCGCCGCGCTCGAAAAGCTGGATGAGTCCATTGCGAAAAACAAAAATCATACAAAGGCTATGAACTTAAAAGCGGTCATTTTGAGACATATCGGGGAAAATGAACGCGCGAAATTGATACTTGATGAGGTTTGCCGTTATGATATGCTCGATATGTTTGCAAGAACTGAGTTTTTGCATTACGGCAATTCGGAGAAAGAATTCAACGAATTGTTTGGCGGAAAAGCGGAAAATTACATGGATGTTGCCTATGATTACATCAGCGCGGGCTTTTACGAGGATGCATTGAAGGTGATCGGCCTCGCGCGGCAGGAATACCCGCTGTTTGATTATGTTCGCGGCTATTGCAGCCATTGTCTCGGCGATGACAAAAAGGCCGAGGAATATGTGCTGAAGGCGGAGAGCCGTGATACCGGCTGCTGTTTCCCGTCGAGGCCCGATGACATCGCGGTGCTGAGGTTTGCTATGCAGATCTGTCCAAGCGGCGATAACGCTCCCTATTATCTCGGCTGTCTGTTTTATGACAAATTTGATTATGATGCGGCAATTGCGCTGTGGGAGAGATGTATCGAAAAAAACGAAAAACATCCCAAAGCTTTTCGCAATCTCGCGCTTGCGTATTTTGATAAGAAATCCGACTGTCTTTCCGCAAAACTATGTATGGAAAAGGCGATAGAAAACAAGCCGAATGACCCAAGGCTGCTTTTTGAATATCAGCAGCTTTTGAAAAATATGAATTACTCTCCGCGGCACAGATTGAATGTCTATGACAGGTTTAACGATCTGATGCTGCAAAGAGACGATTGTTATCTGGATAAGATAACGCTTAAATGCATGGTGGGCGAGTACCGTGATGCTATTGATATGGCAAAGAACAGACGTTTCCATATATACGAGGGCGGCGAGGGCAAACTGACCAAGCAGCACGCGTGGATGCATGTGCTGTACGGCAATGAACTGGCGGCGCATGGTGAGACAACCAAAGCGAAGCAGGTTTACAAAGACGGTATCAATATGCCTAAGTCCTACGGCGAGGCTAAAACCTTCTTCAACCAAGAGGCGCATATATACTATTACTTGGGACTGCTCACAAATGAAAAGAAATATTTTGAAGAAGCAGCGGTCTATAAAGCGGCGGTTTCGGAGCTGTCTCTGTTCCGCGCATTGGCTCTGCGGAAGCTGATGCGGTTCAGCGAGGCGCGGGGTGTGCTTGAAGAGATGATGCGGACCGCCGATAACAGCATTGAAAATTGCGATCTGAGGACATATTATGGGGTCGGTTCGCCTTCTCCCATGCCGTTTGAGTCGGATATTGTGAAGAATAATCTGACCGACGGATATATCCTAAAGGCATATGCGCTTTTGGGATTGGGCAAATTCGATGAAGCCGATGAATATATCACAAAAGCGGAAAGTCTTTCCAAGTATGATTTCAGAATTTATGCCTATAAAAAGATAAAATCCGACTGCATATGATCACGGCAAGCAATTCCGCAGCCCGACAAACAGGAATTTGCGTATTCCCAAAAAGCCTTTTGCGTTTTCTGTCTGACAGAAGAATAAACCCTCTCGACCATAATGGCGGGAGGGTTTGTAAATTTCTCGCTTTTTACATATTCCTTGATAGCTTTTTTTGGGATTTTCATGTCGAACAAAGTGCGCGGCGGCGCGTATGCGCTAAACTGTCAAAACCACCTTGCCGATATTTTCGCCCCGCTCCAGAACCGCGTGAGCCTCGGCGGCCCGTTCGATCGGAAACACCTTATAAATCGACGGCCTGATCGTGCCATCCTCGATTTTCGGCCAGACATTTTTCACCAACTCGCCGAGAATATACGCTTTGAATTCAGGCGTCCGGTTCCGCAGCATGCTGCCGACCAGATGCAGTCCCTTTGTAAGCAGAGGCCGCAGCAGCAAATGCGTCTCGGTTCCCGCCAGCGTGGAAATCACCACCCAATAGCCGCCCCGCGCCATATAGGGCAGGCTTTTGCCCAGCGTCTCGCCGCTGAGACAGTCCATAGACACGTTGACCGGTCTGCCTGATTTTTCCTCCTGTTCCAGGATCGCCGCCACATCCTCCGTTGCGGAATTGATAATCAAATCCGCTCCGAGCGGCTTGATCTTCTCGGCGATTTCGTCCGACAGGACCGAGGTGATAACCCGCGCGCCGAAGGCTTTCGCCATGGGAATGGCGACAGATGCCAGGCCGCTGGCTCCCGCCGGGATAAAGGCGGTTTGGCCGGGCTCCAGATGTCCCTCGATAAACAAGTTCAGGTAGGACGTGGCATAAGCCTCCGGCAGGGAGGCGGCTTCCTCCATGGTAAGGCCTTTGGGGATCGGCATAAGCATGTCATATTTTACAGCGACATATTCCGCATACCCGCCGCCGCCCAGCAGGGCGCACACCCGATCTCCGACCCGCCAGTCGCTTTCCTGCGTGGCTTTTTGTCCGACCTCCGTGATCTCTCCGGAAACTTCCAGTCCCATCCATTCAGGACAGCCCGGAGGGGAGGGGTATTTTCCCTGCCGCTGAAGCAGATCGGCTCGATTCAAAGCCGCCGCGTGGATCTTTACCAATACCTCATCAGGCTTGATTATCGGATCGGCCACCTCGGACCAGACCAATTCCCGCATTTCGTTTACCAACATCGCTTTCATAAGTGTGTTCTCCTTTCTTCAATTTTTACCTTATATGCTTATATGCCGTTTCGATAGACTGTCTGACCGTCAGCGACGGTCAGCAGGCAGCGGTACCCTTCCGTTCCGGAAACGCCGCTGCCCCATCGGGTGTTTCGGAAATCATAGAGCGCGCTGCCCCACTCCAGCACCGCCAGATCGGCGCGGCGGCCGGGCTCCAGCCTGCCCCAGACGTCCTCTTTGCCCAGCGCCCGCGCCGGCGCGGAGGTGACAGCCCGCAGGACGGCATCCTCAGGCATGCCCAGCGCGCGGGCGACGGTCATGCACAGGTTCAGCCCGTAATTCCCGCCCCGCACGAAAGCGCTGAGCTTTGTGATGTCGGTGCTGATGACGTCAGGCAGCGCGCCCTGCGCTATCGCCGAGCGAAAGACCGAGAAATCAGTGTGGACGGCGCCCGCCATTCCGACATCGATCACCACGCCACGCTTCTGCGCGGCAAGCAGCGAGGCAAAGCCGTCCTCCGCCGCGTTGTTCGCTCCGCCGTGGTAGGCATGGGTAAGGATATCGCCCGCAGACATGCAGTCCAGCAGCTCGCACATGGGAACGGGCGTACCGGTTGAATGGACCATTACCTTGCGGTTCCGTTCCCGCGCGAAGGCGCAGATCTCTTTCAGGGGACGGGTGTCCCGCACCTGCTCCGTGCCGACGTCAAAATACAGCTTCAGTCCGACTGCGCGGCTGCCGTAGCGGCGCAGCGCCGCGTCGACTCCGTCAAAGTCCGCGCGGTTATTTCGAATGTGCACCGGGACAAAGACGACGGTTTGAACCATGAGAGCGTCCGCCAACGCGCCGTCTCCCTGTTCCGCTCCGCCGTCTGCCGCAGCAGTCACGCCGTTGGCGAAGCATACAGGCTCTATCGGGGTCCCGTACGTGTCAACGGACAAGCCTCGGATATGCACGTGCGCGTCTGCCAGACCGGGGGTCACAGTCCGCCCCGCGGCGTCAAATTCAAATTCGGCGGGTGCGGCGGAGGACTTTCCAAGCTCGGCGATCACGCCGTCTTGGATCAGGACGTCGCCGTCGAAAAAGGTCTCCCCGTCCCAGATCCGTCCGTTTTTTATCCGTATCGTGTGCAGATTCCGCATCAGTCAGACCCCTTCATAGACAGACTGCGGCCGCCGTCGATCACGCATATCTGCCCGGTGATGAATCGGGCTTTTTCCGAGGCCAAAAATACGGTCAGATCCGCCACGTCCTCCGGCAGACAGCGGTCGCCGAACAGATTGCTCGCTCTGGCGTATTCGTCGTTATTCCCGTTTCGGGGATGCGTCACAACGCCGGGCGCGACCGCGTTGACTGTGATGTGATACGGCCCCAGCTCCTTGGCGAGCGAACGGGTAAAGCCGTTGACGCCGCCCTTGGCTGCCGCATATTCGGTGAGCTTCTTTAAGCCGTTGCTCGCCACAATGGACGAAAAATTGATGATACGCCCGCCGGTACCCTGCTCGATCATCAGCTGCGCCGCCGTGCGGCTCGACCAGAGAGCGCCCAGCAGGTTCACGTTCAGAATATCCATGATCACTTCGTCGGTCTGCTCCACAAACAGACGGTTCCGCTCGCGGGCGCTGCCGCCGGCGGCGTGTATCATGATGTCCAGCCCTCCGAAGTCGGCGAAAGCGGCGCGGATAGCGCGGTCGATGTCCTTGGGATCGCTCACGTTTGCAGGATAGGCTTGTGCTTCGCCGCCCGCGCTTTGGATTTTCTCCACGGTGGCGGCCAAGGCGTCCTCCCGAATGTCGCTGACGGCGACCTTCACGCCCTCCTCTGCCAGTTTGCAGGCGACGGCGCCGCCGATGAAGCCGCCGGCTCCGGTTACAAATGCAATTTTGCTTCTCATTTTTTCTCCTCCTATTGACTTTTCATTTACAGGCTTTTATGTTAAGGGGCTGCCAAAACTTTTTATCCGCAGGCTTTGCCGCCGATAATTTCGTAAAGCACCTTCTGTACCAGATAGTCGTGGGCATAGGTGTAGGGGTTCCGCTTTGCGCCGACCGCATAGTCATAGAAATCCTTCATCATTTGGTCGTAGCGTCCCTCGGGCGGCGGCAGCTGCACCCGCTCTTTCATATCCGCATAAGTTTGCGTCGCGATCTCCGTGGAGCTGAAGGTCATGCTGCACGGGTCTTCCATAGGATAGATGCTGGCCGTTCCCTTGCTGCCGGCGGCCACGAACTGCCGCCGCCCGAACCCGTTTACCTCCACCGAGGAAATAAATACCCGCGCCAGCGCCTTGTCATATTCCAGCACCGCCAGATTGTTGTCCTCCAGATCAACGCCGTCCAGCCCGCTGTGCTTCAAAAACGGGGTGATCTTCTTGGGCTCGCCCAGAATATGGACGATCAGGTCTACCATGTGGCTGCCGAGGATATACATGATCCCGCCGCGGAAGTTGGTCAGCCACTCTTTGTAGGGCTTATCGTGGAAGGTGCTCATTTCCGCGTTGATAGAGTAAACCTCACCCAGCTCGCCGTCTTGAATCAGCCGCAGGCATTTTTGAACCGCAGGGTTATAACGGTACATATAGCCCATTTGAACCGTCAGATTTTTGGCTTTCGCGGTGTCAAGAACCGTCTTGAATTCTTCAAGCGTGCCGCTTGCTGGTTTATCCATGTGTATGTGCTTGCCGGCATTCACGCATTTTTTGGCATATTTGGTCAGGTTCCAGACGTCGCACTCCACCAGAACGGCGTCGGATTTTTCGATGATCTCGTCCGCGGACATGCGGATCAGCCCTTGATAAGCGTCCAAGCCGCCCCGCTCCTTGATCCAGTTCTCGTCGGTTTCGGCATAGCCCACCACCCGAAAGAGTTCCGGGAATTTTCGGACCGTCTCCATTTTGGCGCCGGCGTGGTTGTGGCCGATTCCGATTTGACCAATTTTAATCGCTTTTTTCTCATTCGGTTCGCTCATGATTTCCTCCAATCAAAGACCGTGCCCATCGGGAACAGCTTATCGTGTGCCAGTTGGTCGTAAATTTTCGGCGCTTCCTCCGGCTTGACGACACGGGAGAGTATCGGTCCCACCCGAATCCGACCCGCTGCCAGCAAAGCCAGAATGGCTTTGCAGTCGTCCTGATGCGTCCAGTGGTGCGGATAGGACTCATGCTTGGGGCGGACGAAGTTGTGCGCGCCGATCAGCTTGACGCCCGGACGGTGCACCATTTGGTAGTAATCTACCGAGCAGTCAGATACCCGCGTGCAGCCCAGCAGGGAGATGCGCCCCATCCAAGAGGCACATTCCAGCGCCTGCTTCATCGCCGCCGAAACACCCGTGACTTCCACGCAGGCACGGACGCCCTTTCCGCCGGTAACCGCTTTCACCCGGTCAGTGAAATCCGGGGCGGCGGGATCAAAGGCAAAATCCGCGCCGAGCTCCAGCGCCATTTGCCGCCGCGCGGGGTTCAGATCCGCCGCGATCAGGGGATACGCGCCGCTGACCCGCAAAAGCTGAACGGAGAATATGCCCAGCAATCCCAGTCCCATTACCATAGCGGATTCGCCCAGCTCAAGTTCCAGTTTTCGTACACCGCCCAAGCCCATGGAGGCGATTATCACAAAAGCCGCATCAAGAGAAGGAATGCTGTCATCCTCCACTTTGGTGATCTCATATTCCTTATTGGTGTTGTACCCCATGTGGCAGCCGTGATAAACCAGCACTCGATCGCCGGGCTTGATCTCCTTTACCCGGGTTCCCGTCTCGGTCACCCGACCCACGCCGCAGTATCCCAAAGCCTTCGGATAATCCTGCGCAGTGTTGGCCATTCCCACAAGATTGGCCCGCTCGGTTCCGCCGCTGACAACGGTATACTCCATATCTGTGCGGATTTCGTCGTCTTTCAGAGGCGGAAGTTCCACATCCAGAAGCTCCGCTTTTCCCGGCGCCGTGAAAAAAATCTGTTTGGTTTTCATAAGCATTCTCCTTACCGGTTCCCCGTATATTTTTCCCGAATTGACTTCGATATTGCCATTATAGCGCGGGAATTTGTAATGTCAATGGTATTTCTGCTACTTTTGTCATTTTTGATACAGTTTTCTTGACAGAAGCCCGGTATCCTGCTATACTGAAAAAGGAGCGTGATAAAATGGATTCAAATCTTGATTTTTCCGAAATGATCGTCACCGGAGTCAAATCCGCAGTACGGCTGCACAATGTCCCCATGAATTCCTATGTGCGGCGAAAAAACCGGGAATGCTGGGGCCTTGCTCTGAAGCAGACCGGTAAGACGGTGTATGTCACTGAGAAAGGGCGGGTTTATTCCGATTCCCTGCACCCTGTCCTATTACCCATGGGTTCCGACTACAGCTGGGCCTGTATGGAAGCCGGCACCTGTTTGATGATTGAATTTGAATGTCCGTTCACGGCGGATGTTCCGTATTCGTTTGAGGTGTCCTCAAACAGCATTCTGCTGCGCAACTTTATCCATATCGAAAAACGGAAAATCGGAAAGACGGACAACAGCACAATAAAAAATATTTACGATTTATACAGCAGTCTGCTGTTTTTGGAGGAATCCTGCAAAGGAAATTATGTTCCGTCCCGAAAGCACCTCATTGTGCAGCCTGCCGTGGATTATATGCTGCACAGCTATGCCGATCCGAATATTACCAATGATGCACTGGCGGCCATGTGCGGGATCAGTACGGTGTACTTCCGCAAGGTCTTTACCGGTGTCTATCACGTTTCGCCCATGCAGCGCCTCCGTTCCATACGCATGGAACAGGCCGGCGCATTGCTGCGGAGCGACTACTGCTCCATCCGACAGGTGGCTGAAAATGTGGGCTATACCAACTTATATAACTTTTCCAAGATGTTCAAGCAGTACTACGGAGTGCCGCCGTCCCGGTTTCACTCCCTTCCGTAACGGTTCCGACGCGGCGCCGCTTCTCTCCGCATTATCCGCGGCCACATCCGCTCACGCAAACTGACGAGGCGCATACAAAAAGATGCGCCTCGTCAGTCTGTCAAATTGATATCGTTCGCAAATATTGCTTATCGCGTATACTTTCTTTTCCTGTATTTCAGGGGCGTTGTTCCCGTAATTCCGGCAAAAACTTTTCTAAAATGGTTTTCGGAATGAAAACCCGCCAATCGGCTTATGGTCGCAACAGAATAGTTTTGCTTTTCCAAATACTCAATCGCGACGTTGATTTTGATGAAATTCTGGAATTTAATTGGTGTTTGCCCTAATTCTTTTCTGAACAAATGGTAAACGGTAGACTCGCTCACGCAGCACTTTTTTGCTAAATCACCAACGGAAAAATCTTGGTTCCAATTGTCGGTAATAAATTCAATTGCCGTTTGCAAGGTTTTATCGTATGAAATCTTTGACTGCGTCATCCGAGGAAGTATTTTTTGCAGCAGCTTATAAAACAGCGAATAGGCTTCCAACTCCTTCATGAAGTCGATCGACAGCAGATCGGCTATTTCTATCAGGTCGTTCTTGATCCCTTCATCGCGGTTTATAATTTGAGGTTCATATTGCCACTGCTCATAGTGCATGAAACAACTCACATAAATCACTTCAATTTCGGGGCTTCCGTGCCACTCGGAATAACAGTAAATATTCTCCGGAACAAATACTATGTCCCCTTCGGTTACATTGAGTTTTTTATTCAAATAGATATAGGTCCCGCTTCCCTTTATGATAACGCCGATCCGAGTTTTTCTTCGATTGCTGTTCCCGCGGCAAAAATGATAATTATTAAATATATGCTTTGTTGTGGAAAGCTCCGAAACATAAATTTTTCCTTCCCGCATTTTTCATACACCTCCTGCGCAGCGCGATTGCAGAATAGTTACTTTTTTTACAGTATAACATATTGAACGGAGCTTTGCAAGATGATATAATGAAAAAAACAAAAGAGAGGAGAGAGCCCATGAAAAGGATAAAAACAGCGCAGATAGGAACCAGCGAAAACAGTCACGGCAACTTCGTTTGGAACAGCCTGTTAAAACAAAACGAGCGGTTTGAGACGGTAGGCTATGCCTTTCCCGAAAACGAACGAGAAAAATTTCCTCAACAGGCAAAAGACTTTGACGGCTGTCATGAAATGACGGTTGATGAGATTTTGAATGATCCCGAAATCGAAGCGGTCACTGTCGAGACCGAAGAGCTCTATCTTACCAAATACGCGATCATGGCTGCCAAAGCCGGCAAGCATATCCACATGGAAAAGCCGGGCGGCGTCGATTCGGCACAGTTTGAAGAGCTGATAGAGCTGGTACGGGCGAAAGGCTTGACATTCACAACAGGATATATGTATCGCTTCAATCCGAAGATCCAAGAAGCGCTTGCAAAAGTAAAAAACGGCGAGCTTGGCGAAATATATTCGGTTGAAGCGCATATGGACTGCAAGCATCCCGCAAAGGTCAGACAATGGCTTGACAATTTCCCCGGCGGAATGATGTTCTTTTTGGGTTGTCATTTGATCGATTTGATTTATAGAATTCAGGGAGAGCCGCAAGAAATTATTCCGCTCAATTGCTCGACCGGATATGACGGAGTTACAGCCAACGACTACGGAATGGTCGTATTTAAATATAAAAACGGCGTATCCTTTGCCAAGGCCTGCGCAAACGAAAACGGCGGATTTTTGAGAAGGCAGCTTGTAATATGCGGCACGAAAGGCACCATTGAGGTCAAACCGCTGGAGGTTACAGTGGAGGGCGGACAATATACCGTCATGAATGAAAACTATAATACCGACTGGCACAAGGAGGGTACCGTTACCCGAAGCGAAATTTATGACCGTTATGATGCAATGTTAAGTAATTTCGCGGACATTGTAAGAGGCGAAAAAGAAAATCCGTATTCCTATGACTACGAATTAAATCTGTATAGACTGATCCAAAAAGCGTGCGGAGGTGGCAGCTGAGATGAAAACCAAACAAATTGTATTCACAAAGCCCTATGCTGCGGAGCTTTTGGAAAGCGAATGTCTTCCGCCAAAGAAAGACGAGGTAACGGTAAGCCTGGAGTATTCCGCCATCAGCTCCGGAACAGAAAAAGCCAACTTTATCGGATTAAGAAACGGAACGAATATCTCAGAAGATGAGGAAGCCGTTTTCCCCAGAACGGTCGGCTACAGCGCGGCAGGCATCGTGTCCGAAGTTGGCTGCGGCATAACCGATATTAAAATCGGCGACAAAGTCGTGGTATATTGGGGAAAGCATAAAAAGGACATAACCGTAAACAGAAATAATGTTTTTAAAATTCCGGACGGGGTTTCTACCCAAGAGGCCTCTATGACGTTGATTTCCACCTTTCCGCTTGCGGCTGTAAGGAAAACAAGGCTTGAAATCGGCGAATCCGCTATGGTAATGGGGCTTGGGATCCTCGGCGTTTTCGCTGTTCAGGAATTAAAGGCGGCAGGCGCGTATCCGGTTATTGCCGTTGACCCCGTGAAAGAGCGCAGGGAGTTTGCTTTAAAAATGGGCGCGGACTATGCGCTCGACCCCACAGGCGGCAACTTTGTCAAAGACGTCACAGCTTTGAGCGACGGCGGAGTGAATGTTTGTATCGAGGTGACGGGTCTTGGAGTCGGACTGATCCAGGCGCTTGATTGCATGAAAAGGATGGGCAGAGTGGCGCTTTTGGGATGCACGCGCAGTTCTCATTTTGAAATTGATTATTACGGCAAGGTACACGGCAGAGGAATATCGCTGATCGGTGCGCACACGATGGCGCGTCCTAAGACAGAGTCGTCGGCGGGACTGTGGACAGACGCTGATGATTTGAAGGCGATTTTAAACCTCATAAAAGGAGGCCGCCTCAATTTCAAGGATATGATTTGTGAAATTCATTCTCCAAATGAGGCAAACAAGATCTATAACAGACTGGCAAACGAAAAAAATTTCCCGATAGGAGTACTGTTTGATTGGAGGTATTGCAGATGAAGGCAATTCTTGTAAATGAAGATAAAAGCTTACGATGGGACGAGGTTCCCGATCCCGTTCTTTCCGAAAATGATGTTTTGATAAAAGCAGAGTATGCGGCGCTGAACCGCGCGGACCTTATGCAAAGGGAAGGCGATTATCCCCCGCCCGAGGGATGTCCCGAATGGATGGGGCTTGAGGTTTCGGGAGAAATCGTTGAAATGACCGCGGGAGCAAAGGATAAATCCGGCTTCAAGGTTGGCGACAAGGTCTGCGCCCTGCTGGGCGGGGGCGGCTATGCTGAATATGTCGCCGTGAAGTATGATATGTGTATGCCCGTGCCCGAGAATTGTACAATGGCGGAAGCCGCGGCGATCCCCGAGGCGTTTGCAACGACGTACCTAAAATTGTTTGTTGAGGGACACGCCAAAGCGGGAGACACATTGCTTATGCAGGCGGGGGCAAGCGGACTTGCCAGCGTTATCATTCCGATGGCAAAGGCGTTCGGTTTGCGCGTTATTACTACCGTTATCAGCGATCCGGAAAAAATCAAGCACTTAGGCGCAGATCTGGTGGTGGATACGAGGGTACAAAGCTTACCCGCGGTTTTAAAGGATGAGGAAGCCGCCGGCAGGGCAATTGATATTGCGATAGACTGCCTTGGCGGTCAAAATCTCGGGGATTGTCTGCCCTATGTAAAATACGGATGCCGCTGGATAGTGATCGCGGCGCTTGCTGGAACAAATACGACCATTGACCTTAAAAATATTTACAAAAAGAACATCAGAATCATTGGCAGCACGCTTCGTTCACGCACGCCCGAAATGAAGGCTGAAATTCTTTCCAGGCTTGTAAATGAGGTTTGGGAAAAGGTGGCAGACGGCGAGATAAAGCCTACCGTATATAAGGTCCTTCCGATTACGGAAGCCGAAGAAGCGCACAATATCCTTTATCGCGGCGAAAATATAGGCAAGGTGGTACTAAAGATTCAATGAAGATCGCTGCATTAAAATACGGGGAATCCGTTTTTGGGGAGAACTATATTTTTAAAGGCGGAAATAAAGATAAGCGTTTGCCGATCTCATTTACGATCTATTTGATACAAACAGAAAGCAAGAACATTCTTGTGGATGCGGGTTGTGATGACGGAGCGGGATTTGAAATGTCACTGTTTAAAAAGCCGATAGCCGTATTAAAAGAATACGGACTTTCTCCGAATGATATTACCGATGTTATCATTACGCATTCGCACCACGACCATACAGAAGCCGTCAAATATTATGAAAATGCCGTTATACACATTCAAAGAAACGAATATGCCGCGGCAAAACGGTATATTCCAAAAAGCTTTACCGTTCATTTGATCGATGACACATTTTCATTAACGGAGAACGTAATTATTAAAAAAATCGGCGGTCATTCCATCGGCTCCTGCATTGTTTTGGCAGACAACTATGTGTTTTGCGGTGATGAGTGTTATTACGAGAAATGTTTGACGGACAAAATTTGCACGGGCGCGTCCTATAATGAAGAATTAAGCCGAACATTCATAGAAGAATACGGTAAAGATACATACGTTCCGCTTCTGTTTCATGATCCCGGTATCATGACGGGACGCATAGGTTATATGCGCATTAAATGACAACTTCTTTTTGAAATGACGCAAATCAAAAAATCATTTCACCTAAAAAGCAAGCCGCGTATTCAAACGGCTTGCTTTTTCGTGTTGATGCAATTTCTCGCTATAATATCAAATTTCCTCACGCAGTCAAACGCCTTTGGCAGTCGGGCGTTATTTGTTTTATTTTTTCATACAGCCGAACCGCTATAAGCATACCCGCCGCGCACTTCTGCTGCCGAGCTGTATTTTAAGCCCCGGCAGTTCTATTATCTTTCCGAACATCGGCGTGTACGGCGAGGGATTATCCCTGCTCCGTATATGCTTCGCAAGCTCAATTAATGCGCTCATATTTTCCTCCCCCAATAAAAAAGCGACTACCGCTCGGTAATCGCTTGTGTATTTTATTTTATATGCTCACTGAAAATGTCTTGAAGCATAAATATATCTCCGCTAACGGATTTTATTGTTGCTATCATAAGCTCATCAGTGTCAATTTTAGAAAAATCAAGTTTTTTCCCCAAGTTGCTCACAAGCATTGACAAAAATAGTCTTTGTATACGACCATTGCCTTCTCTAAATGGGTGAAGAATCCCGGACGAGTACGACACCTACACGGTTGTTGATATAAACGCGTTCAGCAACTTTGAATATGAGATCATCATAACAAAGTAAGCCGACCTGAGAAAGCCGCCTTCGGGCGGCTTTTCGGCACACTGAAGCCTGACGGAACACGGCAGTTTACCACGGCGTATATCGAGATAAGCAAGAAGTCCGGCAAGAGTGAGCTTGCCGCCGCTGTCGCGCTGTATATGCTGTGCGCGGACGGCGAGCAGAGAGCCGATGTGTATGGCTGTGCCGCAGACCGCGATCAGGCGTCTATGCTCGCGCCGTTCCGTACATTGCGCCCCAAACATACGGATAATAGCGTATCGGATGAATATTCCTGTTTTATAAGTTATTTTACGCTTTACTTCATTTTTGCCGCGATGATATAATTTAATTGTTGAAATACACAATATCATCTTAGATGTAATCAAAAAGGAGGAGCATAAATTGTCAAAACTCAAAACAGTGGAGCACACCGCCGATCTATGCGTAGTAGGCGGCGGACTTGCCGGGACCATTGCCGCTCTATCGGCGGCGAGACACGGGCTGAAGGTCGTTCTGATTCAGGACAGACCTGTTTTGGGAGGCAACTCGTCATCCGAGATCCGCATGTGGGTCAGGGGCGCACGAGGCGCGTATAATCGAGAAACAGGCTTGATATCCGAATTTGAGGAGGAGAATATCTACCGCAATCCTACTTTGGCGCCAACCTTGTGGGACAGTGTACTTTTCGGCAAAATAAAAGAAAATCCCAACATTACCCTGCTGCTGAACGCATCTTGTCTCGACGCGGAATGCAGCGGTACAACGATACGCAGCGTCACGGCATGGCAGCTGACCACATACTCCCGGCACATAATTACGGCAAAATATTTTTCCGACTGCTCGGGGGACAGTATACTGGCTCCGCTGACCGGCGCCGAATATCGGATCGGCAGAGAAGGCAGCGCGGAATATAACGAGACGATCGCTCCGACAAAAGCGGACAGCCATGTAATGGGAATGTCGATTTTGCTTCAAGCAAGGGAGACGGATCATCCGGTGAAATTCATTCCTCCGGACTGGGCAAATGTCTATGAAACCGACGAGGACTTTTGCGAAGATCCGCACCTCAAAGGCGAATCGAGGGATCATACTATCGGAACCGACGGCTGCAATCTTTGGTGGATGGAACTCGGCGGCGACGGTGAGGCGATCACCAACACCGAAGAAACACGAAACGAGTTGATGAAGGTCGTATTCGGCGTATGGGACCATATCAAGAACAGAGGCGATCACGGCTGTGAAAACTGGGAGCTTGAATGGGTAGGCTTTTTGCCGGGGAAGCGTGAATCCGTCCGCTATGTCGGACCATATGTACTCACACAGAACGACATTGAGTCAGGCGGACAATTTGAGGACATTATCGCCTACGGCGGCTGGCCAATGGATGATCATGATCCCGTCGGCATCAAGGCAGCGTCGCCTTCCGTAATGCATCCCACTCCGTCCCCATATGGGATCCCTTATCGGTGTTTGTATTCCAAAAACATTGACAACCTGTTCTTTGCAGGCCGAAATATCAGCGTCACTCACGCGGCTCTCAGTTCGACGCGCGTCATGGGCACCTGCTCCCTGCTGGGGCAAGCCGTCGGTACCGCGGCTGCATTATGCCGACGCGGCGGAATTATGCCTCGCGATCTGAAAGACAGACTTGTGAAAGAGCTGCAGCAGGATCTGCTGAATGACGGAGTATTTCTTCCGGGCGTTAAGAGCGAAGTCGGCCGACTTGCAAAAACCGCCGAAATAAACATTTCCAAAGATGATCGCGCAGCGCTGTTTAACGGAATTGAACGTCCCCAAAAGGACGGCGGAAAAAACTGCATTATCCTCTCAAAAGGCGCAAAGCTTATATTCGATCTTAAAAAACCGGCAAAAATTGAGCAGTTGCGGCTCATGTTCGATCCCGATTTTACGCGAGAGAGCATCACACCTCATTTTAAGCTGCAGCTTTTTGCCAGCAAATTGAATGAAGGTCTGGATTTTGAGCCGTTAAAAACGGCCGCAACCATCGTCAGATCGTTCCGCGTTTTCGCGGATGATGAGATGATATTTGAAACAGACAACAATTATCATTCTTTGGTCAAAGTTCCGATCGGCAGGGAAATTGCGAAGCTGACCGTCGAGTTCATCGAGACCCATGGATCCGAACAGATCCGTCTGTTTGCGTGTGATTTTGCCTAACACTTTGTTTTCCCCTAAATACAGCGTTTGAAGGGCGCAGCTTTCGCTGCGCCCGGCATGGCGTACACGGAAAGATCGGTTTTTTATGAATCAACGAATTTACTTTCTTTTTCTGTATTTCAAGGGCGTTGTTCCCGTAATTCCGGCAAAAACTTTTCTAAAATGGTTTTCGGAATGAAACCACGCCAAGCTGCTTATGGTCGCAACAGAGTAGTTCTGCTTTTCCAAATACTCGATTGCGACGTTGATTTTGATGAAATTCTGAAATTTAACGGGCGTCTGCCCTAATTCTTTCCGGAACAAATGGTAAAAAGAAAACCCGTATTCATATGACTACGAAGCAAGAACATTCTTGTGGATGCAGGTTGTGATGACGGAGCGGGATTTGAAATGTCACTGTTTAAAAAGCCGATAGCCGTATTAAAAGAATACGGACTTTCTCCAAATGATATTACCGATGTTATCATTACACATTCGCACCACGACCATATAGAAGCTGTCAAATATTATGAAAATGTCGTTTATACACATCCAAAGAAACGAATATGCCGCGGCAAAACGGTATATTCCCGCAAGCTTTACTGTTCATTTGATCAATGACACATTTTCATGAGCGGCACCTCGGCTATTTCATCCAAAACGCCAAGGTCCCACGCCAGGCGGGATAAAACATATTTATCCCTGATGTCCTTTGTCGCCTTGAACGTCATCGGCAAAAGCTCGGCGCTTTGCCCTATTTCCTCCGCTGTTTTTGGCGCTTGTATACAGTCAAGAATTGCTTCTGTCTCATCGGGTGACGGAAGTTCATCATTTATGATACTCAGTATGCGGTCCCAATTATTTATTATAACATCCAGCCTCTCGGCGTGTTTTTTTACACTGTACTTTTGCTCTTTTTTCTCAAGCGCTATCATGCTTTCAGAGGCTTTTCCGAGAAATTCGCGGAGTGCTCCGTTCCACTCGTCAATATCAAATCTTCTCACATAGTCAAGCGCTTTTTGGCGGTCGGGCGTTATTTGCTTTATTTTTTCATACATCCGAACCGCTATAAGCGTTCCCACCGCGCACTGTATGCCGTGAAGCTCGACCGGTGTTCCGAATGCGGCTCCTCGCATATCCCAAATGTGCGACAAGTAGTGCTCCACTCCGGATGCCGGCCGCGAAAGTCCGGCATAACTCATAGCCGCGCCGCATATCACAAGGCCTTTAAACACGGCTGCCACTGTTTCGGGATCTCTCGCAAGAAGCTTTGGCGCCAGAACCACGCACTGTCTGAGCGCGGCGCGAACCGGCGCAGCTATCTCCTCGCAGTAATACTCGCCCGTTATCAGATGCGCTATTCTCCACTCGCAGATGCTCACATATTTCGCAATCATATCTCCGAACCCGGATTTCAGCATTTTCAGCGGCGCTTGACACAGAATGTCCGTATCACCTATGATCACATCGGCGCTTTTTGACGGCAGCGAGATTTTCAATCCCTTCATGGTCATTGACGAGGTCGCCGATGCATAGCCGTCCATTGAAGGCGCTGTCGCAACTATTATATAGGGCTTCCCCGAAACGGCGCTCAGTATCTTGACTATATCGTTTATCACTCCCGAGCCGACTCCGATGACCGCGTCACATGAATTATCAAAATTCATTACCGCAAGGCCCACGTTTTCCTCATTCGGCTCTAACATATCATTTTCAAACGAATAGGCGACGATCTCGACGCCGCTTTCCGCTAAAATATCATATACTTTTTGTCCGGCCGCTCGGTATGTGTTTTTGTCGGACAGTACAAAAACCTTTTTGGCACGATATTCTTTCAAGATATCCGGAAGTATGCCGACAGCTCCGCCTCCGACCTCAACACGGTCTATTGAGGCGGTATGATCCTTTCCGCAGGCGCACCCGTGTTTTTTTATTTGATTTAACTCCTCGAATACCATTATCTCACACCCAGTTCCTTTAATATCTCATGCGCCTTTTGGGGATCATTGGCGGTCAATCCCACCGCGCCGCGTTCCACGGCAAGACGATATATTTCGGGATCCTCGTTTGGATAATAAACCCAGGGCTCGATCCCTTTTGACGCGATCATGTCAAAATACTTTTTGTCCGCGACGATTTTTTCTTTGTCGAACAGACACATGCTGTACAAATAGCTGTACGGATCCTTTGTGAAAGAATCCCCCATGCAAGACAAGGGGAAATATCCTTCCTGACGATATTTGTGGCGGTATTTTTCCTCAACATATTCCAAAAGCTCACCGCTGAAGCTGTTGAGAATAACGTTTTCACCCATCCCGTATTGTTCGATCATGGCGATCGCATTGTCGCAACACGCAAATGCCCTATCGCCTTGCGCGGCGGGATAATCTTTGAACTCGATAATATATGTAAGGTCCCTGCGCGTTCGCGCAAGTTCCAGAAATTCGGCAAACGCAGGCACTCTTGTCCCCTTAAACTCATCAGATTTCCAGCTTCCCGCGTCAAGTTCTTTGATCTCGGCCAAGGTATGATCAAAGATAAAACCGGTGCCGTCGGTTGTTCGGTCCACCTTGTCGTCATGCATTACGATCAATTCTCCGTCTTTTGTCATATGCACATCTGTTTCGATCATGTCGATCTCAAGTCTCATCGCGGATTCGAAAGACGGTATCGTGTTTTCGGGGAAATATCTCGAGTTACCGCGGTGCGCGTCAAGCATTACCCTTTTTTTCTGTTTTTCTTTTTGCATTATGTATACCTCCGTTATGGCGTAATTTATGTTCTGCTTTTTATAATGCGGTCCTTATTTATCTGCCCAAGTATCCGCCGTCTACCGGAATAACGGCTCCGCTCAAATAATCAGATGCCGAGGATGCGAGAAAGACCGCTATACCCTTCATATCGTCCGGGGTTCCCCACCGTCCCATAGGTATACGCGACAGGATCTCCGTGTTTCTGTTTTTGTCCTCGATCAATTTTGTGTTCATCTCGGTCGCCATATAACCGGGCGCGATAGCGTTTACATTTATCCCCTTTGACGCCCACTCGTTCGATAAGGCCTTTGTAAGCTGAGCCACTCCGCCTTTGGCGGCAGCGTATGCCGGCACCGTGAACCCACCGAAAAAGCTGAGCATCGAGGCAAGATTTATGATTTTACCGCCGCCGTTTTTCAGCATTTCTCTGCCCGCGAGCCTGCACAGTATAAATACCGCTTTTAAGTTTACATTTATAACATCTTCAAAATCTTTGACCAAAAAATCCTCACACTTGTTTCTGCGCTGTATGCCCGCGTTATTGACAAGAATATCAATTTTTCCGCCAAGCATATTCAGCGCTTTCCCAAATGCCGATCCTATTTCTGCATCGTTAAACAGATCACATTTAACGGCACAGCATTTATATCCTTTTTTCTTCATTTCCTCTTCCGCATCAAATACACTGTCGCTCGACGCGGCAATACAAACAAACGCGCCCGCCTCGCAAAGGCCTTCGGCTATGCCCCTGCCGAGTCCGCGGTTTCCTCCGGTAACGATTGCGGTTTTTCCGCTTAAATCAAACATACTCATTTCCGTATTCGCCTCCGCTTATTTAATTCCGTTAAAATTTGAACATGACTTTGATCGCGCCGCTGCCTTTTGTGAAAAGCAAATTAAACGCTTCATCGACCCGCTCGGGCTCCATAACATGAGTTATGAGCTTTTCATACAGCGGTTCCTTTTGCGCCAGGTCTATAGCGGCTTCAAAATCCTTTTGTCTGTACACTCTTACAAAATCAATAGAGAGTTCTTTTGCCATTCCTTTAAAAAGCGGCAGTTCAGCGGGCTTTTTATACGAGGCCACTATAACGATCTGACCCTTTACCTTGACCACATCCAAAAGCTTATCGGCGACAGCGGCAGCGCCCGCGCAGTCATAAACTCTGTCAAACCCGTCACCGGCTGTTTTTTGCATTGTTACTGAAACCACATCGTCAACTGTCGGATCAATTACGTTAAAACCGAGTTCTCTTGCCATATTAATTCTTTTTTCATCCGTTTCGGCAAGAAGCAGTTGTCCGACGCCGCAGTTCTTCAAAGTAAGAGCGAGGCACAGACCGATGGTTCCGCACCCGAATATTAACGCGCTGTCACCGGGAGTAAATCCGGTTTCGCGCACGGTATGGACCGTTACGGCTATTGGCTCAACAAACGCGCCTGCTTTGTTTGATAAACCGTTCGGAATCGGAATAATTTGCTTCTTTGGTATCGAGACTATCTCGGCCATTCCTCCGTCTTTATCTATACCATACAGCCCGAGAGTGTTGCAGACATGACCGTTTCCGTTTCTGCAGGGAGTGCAGTTTCCGCACGAGATAAGCGGATACGCAGTCACAGATGTCCCCGCCTTGAGTGTGTCCGTATCCTCCATGAGGACGCCCGAAAACTCATGTCCTATAGTGAGCGGCGCCTTTGCCCTGGGATGGGTCCCGGCATATATATTCAGATCTGTGCCGCAAATTCCGGCATACTCAACGCGTATTTTGGCGCATCCGTCCTCTCCGGGCGGTTCCGCACAGTCCACAATATCGACATTGTTTGCTCCTAAAAATTTAATTGCTTTCATTATAAATTACCTCCAAAGTTTACGGGATAATGCACTTTCTCCCCGTTTAAAAATCTAACGGCCTCTTCGGCCGCCTTTCTTTTAAGCTCTCTCGACGACTGCTCCGAATACCACGATGTATGAGGAGTAACTATGAAATTATCAAAGGCCAGCAGCGGGTCATTCTTCCGCATAGGCTCATTTTCAACGACGTCAAGAGCCGCACCCGCAATTTCGTTGTTTTCAAGCGCCTTTAACAAAGCGGCTTCATCAATGATACCGCCGCGCGCCGTATTTATTATATAAGCTTTATTTTTCATCTTGTTAAATTCATTTGCGGAAAACATGTGATAAGTGCTCTCATCAAGCGGACAGTGTATGGAAATAATATCGGAAAGCTCAAGAAGCTCATCGAATTTAACAAATTCAATAAAATCGGAAAGCTCATGCCTTTTGTCTGTGTACTCTATATCATAAGCAATGATTTTTGACCCGAGGGACCTTGCCCTTTTTGCGAACTCGCTTCCTATCCGTCCGACTCCGCATATGCCTATCGTCGCTTCGCTGAAACGATGTATCGGGATCCCTTTTTGATAATCCCAAATTCCGCCGCGGATCAGATTTGATGATAACACGACCTTCCTCGTGAGCGCCATCATAAGTGCCAACGCTTGGTCAGCAACTTCGCGGGTCCCGTAATCGGGCACATTGCAGATCTGCACGCCAAACTCCGCGGCGTCACGCAAATTTATGTTATCGACTCCGACCCCGTATCTGACAATGCATTTGACTTCCGGCAGTGCCTCAAATATTTTTCTGTCCATTAAAACATATTGATTCAAAAGCACCGCCGCGCCTTTACATTCGCGGATAACCTCCTTCTGTGTCTTGCAGCGGAGCCGCTTAAATTCGAATCCCGCGCTTTCAAAAACAGTCTTTTCCTCTTCTATATCAGCATGATCCAAATCACAGATAATAACTTTTGTGTTGTTCATTTTTAGCAGTCTCCTTTTAAATTGTTTATCAACACTCAGATCCCTGAAAATCAACGTCAACAATGCCGTTTCTGTATGCCTCAATGAGCGCAAGCATCAAGCAGCCGTAAGAATGGACTTCATCCTTGCGCGGATGGACCTCTGTAAGATACGCGGCGATCGTTCCCTTGTTTTCTCCGGAGCCCGGGCATAAACAGCCCTGACATGACATATTGGTCGAATAATCATCATTGATAAAATATTTGACAAGAGCTTCAATCGCTGACTTAAAAGGCTCCCCGAACTCCTCCTTGTTCAGCAATCCGAGCCGCAGACCCGCCCCGATCCCGTATGCGATCAATCCGCTGCCCGACGATTCATCCCAGGCGCATTCGCTTGTTATCTCCTGCCTCCAAACGCCTTTATGCGTCTGATATTTCAAAACCGCTCTCGATAATCTTATATAGATATCCTCCAGCTTTTTTCTGTACGGAGATGTTTTCGGCATTTCCTCAAGCAATGCCGCGAATCCGACGTAAGCCCAGCCGTTTCCCCTGCTCCAATGGTCGCATGAAACAAGCCTTATGTCCTCTCGGAATCCGCGTGACTGATGGAGGAGCCCGCATGTCTTATCCAGCAATTCTTCGCATAATTTAATTGTCTGCTCCGCGGCAAAATTCACATATCTTTCCTCGTTAAGCGCCATGCCGGCATATGTCATGAACGGAGCGACCGCATATATTGTGTCGATCCATATCCGCTCCTTTTCCGGGCGCGCGGGCATACACATTATTCCGTTTGAGTCCGTCGGCGCCGCAAGAGTCCTTTCGGCGTGATCTCTGATATCCTCGCGGGCTTCGTCGTAAAAACCCTTATAAAACAGGTATGCCGCTCCGGCTCCGCCGATCTTATAATTCTCGAAATTATAACGCGGATGATTCTCTTTATTCGGATACTCTTTTAATATTTCTTTACATTTATTTAATAGGATATCATTGTTTGTCGTCACGGCCGCGACAGACAGCGCGTAAATTGCAAGCAGGCCGTAATAATGTATAATTTCCGAATGTGTGTTCTCATATCTTTCAAACAGCTTTTCCGCCAATTCGATCGTGTTCATCGCATAACCCCCATTATTTTTCACTCATAAAACAAGCCTCAAATTTTTTGAAAGCTCAGCCGCCGTATTTGCTGAAGCTTTCAAAGTCAACCGAGTGAAGCTGGATATTTTCGCTCAGACCCGCGACAAAAAGTATGACTTCCACGACATCCTCGGCCTGCATAAGCTTTGTTCTGTCAACCTTTCGCGTTCCCCAGAACGCGGTGTCAGCACCGCCGGGGTTTATTGTCGACACATGTATTCCCTTCGGGGCAAGCTGAAGCAGCAGGCCTTCCGATAATTTATTCACAGCCGCCTTTGCCATGCAGTATATGGGCGCGTTCGCGTTTGTGTTCCTGGCCGCCATGCTTCCGATGTTTATTATCTTTGAAGGGTTGGCCGCATACTCGGAAAAATGCTTGCTCATCAGAAATGCGCCCTTTACATTCACATCCATCATGATGTCATAATCCCGAGCCGACGCGCTGTCGTACTTTGTTGGGATCGAAAGTCCCGCGAGGTTGATCAACAGGTCAAGTTTCCCGAGCGCGGCGGCCTTTTTTATAAATGCTTCAACCTCTTGTTCGGATGTAACATCGACCACTTCCGAGATGAGCTTGCAGTCAAAATCTTTTTTCAGCTTCTCGGTTTGTTCCGTCAAGCTCTTTTTGTCATTTGAGCATATTGCAAGATTTGCGCCGCCGCCTGCAAATTTTTCGCACAGAAGCTTTCCCATGCCGCCGCTGGCGCCCGTTATTACAATGTTTTTACCCGTAAAATTCATTTTTCTCTCCCATCGGCACAAAATACGTCGGTCCGCAGCCCGTGCCGCGGCATAATTTGCAGACCTTGTTTAAAGCTCGTTTTAAAAATACCCGCCGTTCTTTACAACGTCGATCGCTTTCATTCCGTCGTTTACCATATCCTTAATATGCACTTCGTTTTTGAGTATTTGTTCCGCCTCGCATAAAACATCATATGCCATATCGCGCGGCACAACAATACATCCGTCAATATCGCAGCATATTATATCTCCGGGATCGATATGCGTGTTTCCGATCATGATAGGTTTTTGGTAGTTTATCATTCTGAATCTTCCGAGCATTCCGTTTGAACTTCTGTATCTGCAAAACACCGGAAAATTCTGTTCCAGCACCTTATCTGTATCTCTGACGCCGCCGTCCACAACCGCTCCGCGGCAGCCCCTTCTTTTGGCCGCCATCGTCATTATCTCGCCCCACTGAGCAGATTCGTCGTCGCCGCTTGTGTCCCATACGCATATGCTGTTTTTGGTAATGCTCTCCAGCATCATCGCCCGCTGCTCCATTTCATCCGCAACGTCCAAGTTTTTTGAGCCCTTGATCGTAAAAGCGATACCGCAGGCCTTCATTCCGTCTTTGATCGGCACGATCGTGTTTGGCAGCGTTTGGTACAAAAGCCCTTTTGCTCTCAAAACATCGTTTATCATCGGCGTCGTTACCGACTCGTATCTCTCGCAAATTTCATCATCGGAAATCGGCAGTTTTTTTATTTTTGAAATTACTTTTCCCATCAATATCACCTCTAATAGTTATAGCAGAGTTTTATTCGATTCATCACCGAAACACTTATGTTATACCGCGCTTATCATCCTTTAATAGAGCCTATCATCACGCCCTGAACAAAGTACTTTTGCACAAACGGATAAATAATGAGAACCGGCACGACAGAAACGATTATAAGCGAATATTTAAGCAGTTCGGACAGTCCTTCCTTTGCGGCGGCCAGTTCGGAATCATAAACCATATTCGCGCTTATTTTGTTTGAAACCAAAATATCCTTCAAAACAATTTGCAGCGGATAAAGGTTTTCGTTTCTCAAATAAATCAAAGCGTGGAAGTACATATTCCAGTAACTGATAGCGTAGTACAAAGTAATGACCGCTATTACCGGCTTTGAAAGCGGTATGACAAATTTAGTGAAAAACTTAAAATCGCCGCATCCGTCGACCTGCGCCGCTTCCATCAATTCTCTCGGGATGTTTGACTTTATAAAGGTACACACAACGATCATATTGTATACCGAGATCGCGTTAGGTATAATTATCGCCCAGACAGTATCCAGCATATGCAGATTGGAAACCAAAAGATATGTCGGTATCAGTCCGCCCGTAAAGATCATGGTGAACGTAAACAGAAGCATTATGCCTTTGCCGCCCGGCAGATCCTTTCTGGATAAAGGGTACGCGGCGCACAGCGTCAGCACAACATTGATAAATGTTCCGACTACCATGTAAAACAGTGAATTCAAATATGAACGGACAATGAGCTTATGTTGAAAAACCGCCTTATATCCCTCAAGGTTAAATTCAACGGGCCACAACAGCACTTTACCGGAGATAACCGCGTTCGGCGACGAAAACGATGCGGCGACAACATATATCAGAGGGATCCCTATAATAATCACCGCAAAGACAAGCATCAGGTTAATAACTGTATAAAATACCCGGTCTTCAAACGCATCATTCATTTTTTTCTTATGTTTCGCGTTCTTGAATATCTTTTTTTCACTTCTTACCATAAACTGTTGTCCCCCAATTTATTAGCGATTTTATTTACGCAGACGATCAAGATGAAATTTATCACGGAATCAAACATTCCGACAGCGGTCGCGTATGAATAGTCTCCGTTGTTCTGCAAGCCCTGCTTGTAAACGTAAGTTGGTATCATTTCGCTTTTCTGTATATTAAAGCTGTTCTGCATAAGCAGCGTTTTCTCATAGCCGACAGACATTATATGACCGCTGTTCAAGATCAGCAGGACAACTATTGTCGGCAGGATAGTCGGCAAGTCTATCATCCAAACCATCCTTACGCGGCTTGCTCCGTCCACACGCGCCGCATCATACAACTCGGTGTCCACCGCAGAAAGCGCGGCTATGTAAATTATTGAGTTCCAGCCCACATTCTGCCATATTCCGGACCATACATACACATGGTAAAACGCGTCGGGATCGCCCATAATGTTCGGAGCCTCAGTTCCGAACAAATGCTTGTAGATAACACCGTAGGTTCCCATCAGCGGGTTAAAGATCTGGTTCATCATACCGACTATGACCACGACCGAAATAAAATGCGGCAAATACGTAACCGTCTGCACCAGCTTTTTGCGCGCCTTGCTTCTGATGCAATTCAAACAGATGGCAAGGAGGATCGCCGTCAAAGTGCTGCATATCAGCGAGTATACAGATACGGTCAGGGTGTTTTTGAGCAATCTCCAAAACTGGTAATTGTTTAAAAACCGCACAAGATTCTTCATGCCGACCCACGGACTGTTCCATATACCTAAATTGGGAGAATAATCTTTAAACGCAATTTGCAGCCCGAACATGGGGATATATTTGAATATGATCAAATATATAAGCGGTGGAAGCAAAAGCAGATATAACTGCCAATGATTGACGATCTGTTTACCCCAATTTTTATAGCTTCTTCTCTTAGGCATTGCCGATAATGATATCTCTTTACTTTGCATATTCAAACTCCCTTTTTCATTTCCCGATCGGATACAACCGCCAATTTTAACACCACGATCAACGGCTGTATCCGAATACTCACTCCCAATATTATATTGTTTTAATCATTTGCGGAATCATATGACGCCTGGGCAAGCTCAAGTGCGCGGTCAACATCCATATTTTTAAGCTCCGATATGTAAGCGTCCCAGCCTTGATCTATATCCGAATTACCGGCCACGAACTGCGCCAGCTGCTCCGTGACATATGTTTTGATCGTAAGCATCAAATCACTGTATTCTTCAAGATCGCCGCTGTCGAAAACAAGATTGTCCATTGCCGAATCGTGGTTATCATCAAGCAGGTTCAAATCCCTTATCGCGTTTGCTTTCGCTATCTGTGAAATGTCATTTCCCGCGGTCGCTCCGGCCGCGATCTCATATCCGCGGAATCCGGGGCCCACATTGTCCCAGTGTGAATTTTGGATCGATCCCCACTGCAAAACAGGTTTGATTATAGGATCATAGCCGCAGAATTCGTATAAGCCTTTATCGTTCTCATCGGGCTCGACCCAATCCACGCCTTTTTCTCCCCACCTGTTCCAAATGGTCATCTCTTCGCTGCACATAAGGTCTCCGAGTCTGAATGCGGCCTCAGGGTTCTTGCAGCTCTTTGTTATAAAAAACATCGGCTCGGGAACCGTTTTTCTGTAAAGGTACGCGTATTTGTCGTCATATTTTTTAGGATTAACGGCAACAAAACCCGCTTGGCTCAAGGAAGTTGCCGGAACGCAGCTCGGGCTCGACCATGAGAACGAACCCACTCTGTTCGGCTCGGCGGCCAAAATCGACTTAAACTGTGTGGCGTCCATGGTAAAGCTTATAGGCGACAGCAGTCCTTTTTCACAAAGTCCGTTCAGGTACTTCAAGCCTTCCTTCCATTTGTCATCCATAAAGGCAAATGACAGCTTGCCGTCATTATTGACAAGGTAATCTCTGCCGGAATCAAACGATATAAACGCGTTCATAATGTCGTAAATCGCCATGTCTGCCTGTCTGTCAAGCAAAGGGATCTCGTCGCTCGCGTCGCCGTTGCCGTTCATATCATTGTCCTTAAACGCCTGCAGCGCCGCCTCGTATTCGTCCAAGGTTTTGGGCACTTCCAAGCCTAACTGATCGAGCCACGGTTTATATATCCAAAGCAGTTCGTAAAACTCGTTGTGAATACTCTCGTTGTAGCGCGGTATGGTGTAAATATTTCCGTCCGCCGAGGTTATCGAGCTCAGAATATTTTTATCGGGCTTTGATTCGATCCCCTCTTTAAGGTATTTGCTCGAGTTCTCATAATATTGATTTAACGGAATGATCATACCGCTTTCGCCGAACGAAACAATTTGCTGATTGCTCATTGAGCCGATAATAATATCGGGCAGATCGTCGCCGTTCGCGTTCATAAGCAGATTAAGCTTTGTAGACATATCCGCCGAAGGTATCAATTCAAACTCAAGATCCATATTGCCGTATTCCTCAAGCTTTTTTGTGTACTTGTTCGTGTCAAAATCCTCGACCAAAGAATCCTGCGCCATTATGATCTTAAGCGTAACCGGCTCTTTGCAGATCGGGACCTCTCCCGGCGGGTTTAAATTTGTGTCAGCCTGATACCGGACCTCTTCTGTTTTTTCGCCGACCGTATTGCCGCATCCGGCAAAAACTATTGCCGCCGATAAAACAACGGCTGTTATTACGAAAAATTTCATGCCTCTTCTTTTTGTTTTTTTAAACACATAAATCATCCTTTCGATTTTGGGTTATATTTTCGACTTGGTTTTATTGACGAATCTGTTTCCGCAAAACGCGCTTTTATTTTTGACTTATTCTATCATGCCGTTCTCTTTGTTTTCAAGAGGAATATTCGATTTATGCAATGACTTATGCGCCCGTTTCCGCAGATCCTCTCTTTTCTTTATATACAAATCCGTATTTGAGCGCATTTTTCACAATTGCGCTTATTTGCGGGCCGCATCCGTATGCTGATTTTATTCGGTTTTTTGGTTGCTTTTTCTGTACTCGGTCGGTGATACGCCGAATTCCTTTTTAAAGCTCTTAAGCATTGTGTTGGACGAATCAAATCCCGACTGCGCCGCTATATCTTTGATCGGGGTCTTTGTATATTTCAGCAGCTGCACAACATGATTCAGCCTGAGCTTTTTCAAATAAATCGAAAATGTATATCCGGTCAGTTTTTTGACGGTATTTGTAATGACCTTTGCCGTTAATCCGAATTCTTCCGAAACATCCGTCAAGTAAAACAGAGGCTCTTGATAATGATCGTTAATAAATTTCACGATCTCTATATCTGTCTGCTTATCATCGCGTCCGTTGTTCATATAATCACACAAATTTTCTATATACCGAGTAACAACAAACGCGTTCTCGGTAATACCGTTTTTGCCGCTAAACATCGGAAGAGGCTCCGGAAAGCCGGTGTCAATAACAATACCGTTTATAACTCCTATCTGGTAATAAAACAAATTCGCGATATCGTCATCCGTTCCGACATCAGTGCCGAGAGCGTACCATTGCTTGTAAATAAGTCTGTTTGCTTCAAATGAGTTGCCGCTTTTTAACATCTCATGCAATAATTTGCTTTCGGCAAAGTAGTCCTTCATATAATTTTTACCGCTTCTGATCGGCTTGTTTACGTCAAATGTCAAGATCATAAACGGTTCGGCATATCTTATTAATTCGCATAGCCTTTCAAAGACGTCCGCGCTTTTTTTCAGAAAATCAAATCTTGTGCTCATAACGCCTTTGATGCCGATATTATCCTCTTTCATGAGCTCGCAGGCCGTTTTATTGAGCCACTCCTTATCCGCTTGGCCTTCATTGATGAGCGCGACCTCGGTATATGGGTCTATAGGCATGATCTTGTATTCCGAGCCGAATTTTTCATCTAATTTGGCGTTGAATATTTGTTCCCAATTTATTGTGTCGCTTTTCACCATCAGCATTGCGCCCTCGATAAATTTTCCGTCGGAAAGTCTGATATATCTGTCTGTTTCATCCGCGTCCAAATCGCTGAACAGCAGCTTAAACATCATATTATCTAAAACATATTCCTCCGTCTGTGAAAAATTGTCTTTAAGGTTCAGAACATAATCTCTGATAAAATCGTATTCGTTTTTTCCCTGTCCCGCTTCGCTTCCCGTCAAAAACTTCACAAGATTTTTAACGGGCCGTCCGTTTTTGTAGGCAAAAAATACCGACATTATAAGTCCGAGCAGCAGGAACAGCGCCGCGTATATCAGCAGCATATTTATCGTTTTTGACAGTCTGTTTGAGTAGAATTCTTTTGAAATGGTCACATCTGCTTTAATATTTCCGCTTGAGGTTTCCTTGGATATATTAGGTTCGGCCCCGCCGCCGTTTTCCATATTATTGACCGTAATGATTTTTTCGTTTTTGTTATTCAACAACTCCACGCGTCCGTTTTCCTCGATCTGGTTAAGGCCGAGCAGGGACATGATCTTAGCCGTGTCATAAACCGACAGCATGACCGCCTTGTTATTTCCGCTGTCTGAAACAGTGTACGCGAATATCATACTGTAATCGCGTTTTTTGGAAATATCCCGAAATTTCAAGCCGGACAAAAACTCTCCGTAATACTTGTCGGAAAACAGAAGGCGTCTCATATCATCGTAAGAGAGACCCTCAAACTCAAAAGTATTATTATAAAAAACGTCCATGTTGTAGAATAATCCGTATTTTGACAACACAACATCGTTGCTCGAAAAGAAAACAAAAACATTTTCACAGAGGCTTGAAGAAATGAGCATATTTCTGTAGTCCTTCTGCAAAAGAACAAGATTCGGATAATCGCTTGTCTCGGGTTCGCCCGACAAATTCAGCAGCGTATTATATTCCTTGATCGTTTTTAACGCGTCAGGCATTGTATACAATGCATTCATGTCGTTCTGGAGTTGATTTAGCCCGTTTTCAATCGAAAGCTCGGTATCCGATATGGCTGCATTTTTAACCTCGTGGTATACTTCGGTATACACGGGTATAGTGACTACCAGCAGGATAGCGACCAAGCAAAGATAGGTTTCGAGCCAGTGCACAAACAATTTGTTTCTTTTTAAATAAAATCTTTTAAATTTCACTTTTCTCAAATTTCCTTTCTCAAAAAGTAAGTATAGAATATGTGAAAAACGGCCTAATGACCTCCCTTTGCATATTGTGATCCACGATCCGAATTTAATTTCGGAATCATTTATGTACGAGAAGATCCGCAAAACCGCAAAGGGTAGGTCATTAATTTTATCCGTGTTTCGTTAAAGCTCGGGCAAAGCTTACCTTCCGCTTTAACTCATATTACTTCAATGCATTTAAAAGTTTAACAATTACTGTCGCCGCTTCGGCTCTTGTCAAATCGTCATCGGGATTAAAACGGTTATCAAAGCCTTCGATCAGCGAGAGCCGCCTCATATCGATCACCGCCGTTTTTGCGTAATCAGAGACATCCTCCATATCATCAAATTCGACTGCATCATTTCGAGGGATCTCGCCGACCTCGGGCATCCTGTCTATCAAGACCGCCATATCCTGCCTCAAAATATTTTCGCCGACGCCGAAGATATCATCTTCTATTCCGATAACTATTCCCAGTTCCTTTGCGGTCATTACATAAGGCCGGTACCAAGCGTTATTCTCAACATCCTTAAAGGTGCTTTCCTCAGCTATCAAGTCCTTATTAAGGGCAAGCAGAAGCATTTTCAAAAATTCCTCTCTGGTTATCCGATTATCGGGATAGAATCTCCCGTCGCCGCCGCCTGACACAACGCCCAAAGCGGTCAGCTGCTCCACGACATCATAATACCAGCTTCCCGGTTCGACATCGGAATAACTTTGATCAGTAGAAGCGATCGGTTCGGCTGCACCCGAAGGCTCGGGTGAAGCAGAAGGCGCGTCCGACGGGGTATCGGTCGGAGCCGCCGCGGCCGGACTTCCGAAAGAAGACGCGCTTCCTCCGCCTCCGCCGCCGAACGAGCCGATATTTCCGCCCGTTCCGCTGCTGCGATCCCCGCTTCCCTTGCCGCCGGAATCGGCTGTGGGACCCGGCTCATCCTCAACATCAAGTATGGGCTCACCGCCGAAATAGAAATAACCGCCCTGTTTGCCGCATTCCACGGTGCTGCCGCTCTCGGAATCGTAAACCGATTTTGCTCCGTCGGCGTATATCGTCAGGCCTTTCAGATCATCGTCGGTAATTGAAGACGAGGCAATGCTGATATCCGCGCCCGACTTCTTCCAGGCGATACATGGGATCTCTTTATCAGACTTGATCAAATACTTATTTTTAAGCTTGCTGCTTGTCAAATAACTTCCGTCCATCATGAATACCGAAACTATCTTATCGTTTGCGTCCTTTTGAACAAGCAGCGTGGCGGCGTCGGTTTTGAATTCGCCGAGATCAACATCCTGTTTCCGAGACTCATCGTTTATATGGTAGTAGTAATATGTATTCGGAATGTTTGTCTCGCTGCTCGTCACGCGGAAGTATGCCGCGTTTACCAAATCGGGATCCAGTCCCGTTTCAATAACGCCTGTTTCGATTTGGATATCTTCCCCGGCCTTCATCGGCAGCAGCACGGTGGTGAAGCGTCCCGTTCCCTCTTTTGTTTTTAAATACATGGCCTTTTGGCTGTCAATTATTTGTCCCGATTTTTCGGAGTAACGCGTGTCAACGAACCGCACATCGTCAATTTCATCATGTTCGATCGGCACGACCTTGACATTCGCATCGGGAAAATTGCTGCGTAAAATGTTGTTCTCGACCGCCTCCATATTTGAGCCTGGATACATATGCCAGTGCTGAGCAAACAAATTCTCTTGTTCGGGATCTGTCGGGATGTGATAGTCCGTAACTATCCAAAAGCCTTGATCCCGCAAGAAGAGCACGCTTCGCTGAGAAAGCCGTGTCGTG
Source organism: uncultured Clostridia bacterium (assembly GCA_947625905.1). Classification (GTDB taxonomy): domain Bacteria; phylum Bacillota; class Clostridia; order Monoglobales; family Monoglobaceae; genus Monoglobus. Next base: position 56,984 of record CANQQJ010000006.1, read on the forward strand.
GTATATTGCTCGGTTGCATACTCAATGTAATCATATTGTTTGTTTGACTCAAACGCCCGCTCTATTCCCGGGCCCCTCGCCAGAGTATCATATGAAGATGTGGTACCGTCGGTCAGCCAGTCCTCAATATCGTTTACGGTAACAAGATTGTGCTGAACGGGAGATTTCATATAATTGTTCGAATCTCCTGTCAGCAGAGAGCCGTAGCCCTGATCGCTCAACAGGCATTTTCCGTACGCGAACATAACCAGAGACAGCGCGTCCTTATGGTAGTGCGAGGCGTTGGTCGTCACATTGTTTGTTATGGCAAGCTGCAGCGCGTTTTCGTCCCAGGAGGATCTCATGTATGTCCTCATTCCGACGGGATAATGCGTTGTCGGATTATCGGGCATACGTCCGCTTGCGCCGTTTGTCGCCAGATATTCGAGGGCGGAATTATCAAATAAGCCGTAATTCCACCACTTTGAATATGTGCTCGCATATGATGTATACGTATCATAACCGTCTCCGAGGTTAAAGCCGCCGACCGGGCCTTTTGAGTATACCAACGTCATGATCGTGTCATACACAGATTGGTAGAGCTCGTCGTCAAACGGGATCTCTTCGCCGGTGTCCTTTGCCGTGTCAAGCGGAGTTGCGTATGTGCCGAGGATCGTTTTGATATAGTTCATCGAAAGCTCAATGCACATGCCGTCCGCATAGGTTCCGCCGCCGAGCATACGCGTGTATTCGGATCTAACGCGCTTGAGCCACTCGTCATGCACCTTAAGTTCGGGGAAGCGGGCTATAGTGTCATATACCGAGCCAGCGGCGTAGGTCGCATAGTTATTTGTGCCGGTTCCGAAATAGCTGTTTACCTGCCATCGTGAAAGCATCCAGCAATGCTTAAGCATAGCGGTAAATCTGTTCGGCGTCATATATTCGCTGGTTATACATCTGTACATATTTTCAGACAGGGAGATTACGTGATTCGACATATCAAGCGAATTCATAACGTCTGTCGAGAGGCCGATGCCGTTTATCAGCGCCATAATATGTCTTATATAGTTATAAGCGTATCTCTCGTCGCCGCTGTAGGCAAACGACTTTGCGAGCTTGTCTGGTTCTTCGTCTCTGTGATAGCCGCACACCTTGCCCTTTACGCCCTCAACGCTTGATGTCACATAGTCCCAGGCTTCCATGTCATTGCAGGAAAACCAAAGCTGGTCAGTGAAGGTATCCCAGCAAACGGTGTTTTCATCCCATGACGAATCTTTAAACCAGTGCAGACTGATCTCTTTTTTGCCGTTCGGCGAGTTGTTTCGGCACCGCAGTTCGATCTTCGCTGATGTAATGGTATCGGTCGCAGCAAGCTCGCTGATATCAAACGCTATATGAGCGCGCATGGTGGTATCATCATAGTTCATGTAGGTCCCGTGCTCTTGTATTCTTATCGTGTCCTCGGAGCCGTAGTTCTCCGCAGACTTATCGCCCGCAATGATCTCAGCGTCCTTTACCGCTTCAAACTCTCTTTCGACTCCGTTTACGATCGCTCTCAGCACCGGCCTGTCTGACTTGATGCTGCTCTCGCGCGAGCATATTTCGGCAGTGGTATAGTACTTATCTACGGACGAGACCATTACATTAAACAGCGGATATGATCCCTTGGCTTCATTCAGGAGCTGACGCACGTCCACACTCGCTGTTTTCCAGTCGTTTCCCGTCATATAGAACCCGATTTCGTCGCCGCTCAAAAATCCGTTCGGGTACAAATTTCTCGCCATGGATTCCAAATATATCTTTCCCTTTGAAGGGAAGCTTGTGATATCCGCGTTTGATACCCTTTGATCCTTCATGCCCTTATAATAGTTTAAGAGCTCCTCTTTCGCCAGAAGGTAATCGCCGTTCTTCGCCGCGCTCTCAACGCCCGCCATTCCCGGATACTCCGAATAGCGGAAATACGGAGCGACGCTCCAGACGTTATCCTCAGAGTTCCACACGCCGAAAAATTCTTCATCGCTGATATACATCGGATCATCATAGATCGGATAGTGGTAATAATCAAACGTGCCGTCATCCTGCCATGGCGATTCATAGTAAAATATCGGATCGTCCGTAGGCATATTTATATTACGGTTTGTCGCCCCGGGCCGGTAGCCCGCGTATACCGTGACGGGCGTCAGCATTGTCTTAGACAATGCCAACGCAAAAATGACAGCGCCGAACGCAATAATGATCTTGTTCTTTATGCCGGACACTCGTTCATCCATCATTATATCCTCCTTTATTACTCCGTTATTATCTTTCATCCTTGCGATATCAGCTCGAAATCTGTTAATTCTCCGCATCGGCATTTTCGGTATTTTCGACGCTCTCGTCGTTCAACGTCCGCAAAAAGGTCATCAATGACGCGTTGAACTGAGCCGACTCGGCTCTTGTCAACATCGCTTGCGGTTCAAAAAATCCGTCCGAACCCTGTAATAAGCCGAGCTTTTTCATCATGTAGACCGACTCGTACGCGAAAGTTGAAATTTCACTATCATCCTTAAACAATGCTGTGTCCTCGTTTTGAGCTTCAATTCCGGCGGAATTCAGCATGCGCGCCGCCATAACGGCGATGTCCTGCCTTATTATATTGGTTCCGACACCGAATTCGGTTTCGCTGACACCTTTTACTATGCCGAGCTCCGCGGCGGTCAATACGTAAGGCGCGTACCATTCATTTTCGACCACATCGGAGAATATATTATCTGCGGATACAAGGTCCGTGTCTGTTGCCAAGATCAGCATTTTGACAAATTCTTCCCTGGTTACGGGAGCTTCCGGATTAAATCTTCCCGTTCCGTCGCCGTTTACAACACCGCTCAGCGACAGCGTCTCTACAGCGTCATAATACCACGCATCGGCCGGCACATCAATGTAGCGTATTCCCGGCTGCCTGCCCGGCGCCGCGGTCGGTTCGGCTCCAAACACGGTTCCGGGCTCCACGCTTCCGATAAATCCGCCGTTAGACGAATTTTCGCTGCCGCTTATTCCGCCGTATCCGCCGCCGAATCCGCTTCCTCCTCCGCCGCCGACAACGGCGGGGCCGTTCGAGCCGGATGTGCCTTCAACATAGACCTTAAACGTCTTAACCAGCCCCGTTCCTTCGGCTGTCACGGTAAGGGTGACAGTTGTGCTTTTTGCGGGGCGAGTGACTCTTCCGTCCGGAGAGATTATTTCGGGATTCGACGATGTCCATTTTAACTTGGTTCCGTTGGCCCCAGTATCGGGAAGCGTGATATCCGAACCTGATGTCGCCTCGTCAACCGTCAGGCTTTCAAGGTCGATTTCCGCCTTAGTCTCTTCGTCCGCGTTCAGATAAACTTTTATCTCACCTATCTTTACCGATTCCGCATTGCATTTGTCGATCGTAAATCGGATGCAGCGCGCGGATCGGATCGAATCGGGCTTTATAAGCCTTGAGAACTCATCCGTTATGCTTCCGCTCTTGAGTTCGTTCCAGTTGACATTATCATCCGAGATCTCGATCTTGTAATCCTTTATTCCCGACGACGGCTCGTGAATATATATCGCGTTGAAAAATGTCTTGGCGCCAAAATCCAAAACGATATTTTGTTCGCGCAGTCTTGTGCTTGTAACTTCATACAGCGAGTTTATGTCGTTGTCGTTTACGTTTTCTTTCGGATAGGAGAGCGACTCAAGCGCGCTGCCGCTTACGGCGGCCTTCGGCGCGATATTTTTTGACTCGTCGCAGTCCACGGCTATCGTCATATCGCGCGACACGGATATCTCCGGATAGGCCGCGTCGGATACAGTGAGCGTTAATGTGGCAAAATCGAGTAATTCGGGCCGTGTCACAACACCGGTGTCCGTGATCAGCGAAGCGCTGCTCGTGCTCCATTTTGCATTTGCTTCGGTTATTGTATCGGTACTTAGCTCAACATCCGCGTTGACATATCTGTTCTTTAAGCTTTCGAAATAATCAATGTTATCAATGTTTATCATGAGCATTGAATACGCGTCCGCTTCAATTTTGACCGATGCGTTTATTGAGCTGTTTGTCAGCGCGTAACCCGCGAAATCATCTGCGTCGTTCAAGACTCGTATATAGTCGCAGACGAGCTCTCCGTTCAGCCATATCGCCGCGCGGCCTTTTTCGGGGATCATTTGCACCTTGATCTCAACGCTGTCGCCGCTGCTCAGCGGATATTTTTTCCTTTGAGAAGCGTAGTATTCAAAATATACTCCATCCTCGGCGGCAACAATATCCAGCGCAGACTTACCATCGGAATCGATCAAGCTGATCGTTCCGGTTTCACCGCTCTTTTCAAATGTCAGAATGCTGAGGGATGATCCGGTCATTTTGATATTGCTGTAATCTCCGACGTTAATCGGGTCCTTATCGGACATCAGCTGCTTTGTATCGCTCAGGATCTCATAAGGTGTGCGCCGTTTAAGCGTTAAATTATACTCCTTGGATATGCCGCTTTTTGAGGCCGTGATAGTAACGGGAGTATCCTGTGTCAAAAGCGCGCTTGGGTTGATCTTTCCGTCGTTTCCGATAAGGCTTGTGTTTGACGACGACCATACAATACCGTCAATGCTCGGCAGATCCAGATCATATCGGATGTCGTCGTAAGGCTGACAGGTTATCAATCCGATGGTGTTGATCTCATACTTGGCAAGCTCCTCGTCATTGAGCGCGGCGCGTATCGTCAGATGAAAATCCTTGCGCACGATCGGCGGCAGCTCTGAATCTGGATCCGATATATATGCCGACAGAGTCGCTTCCGTGGGCGTTTCCTTATGGAACACTTCGCGGGTCTGCAAATCTATCTGATCCGTGTCCGCTGTCCAGATCACGTCATATTTGTCATTCAGCTTTTTGGGCAGTGCCTTTATAAATCCCGACAAGCTATCGGGCTCCGATGTTATCATATCCATCGTGATCCCGTCCGCCGCGCCGCACACCGAATTCTGCGCTGCAATTTCCTCATGCTCGATCTCAACGATCTTTGCGCCTTTAACGGTAACGCTGTCACCGTTGACATTGCTTTCATTCAGTCCAATCCTTACAGAATTGAACATATACTCGTCGGAATTCGGTATAGTGTTGCAGAACGGATATGCGATATTGTTGAGCAGCGTGTCGCCGTCATACACCCATATCTGCCTGTTAATTGTGTCGATTCGCAGAGTTAATTTTCTCAAAGTTCCGATATCGCTCGCTATCGTGACTGTCGAATGATCCTCCGGCGTGGCGCGGTATGAGAAGGTAAGGCTGTTTTGAGAATAGTTAAACTCGCCCGCGCTGTAGAAGCTGTTGTCATTTTTGTAACCCAGCGCAACGGTAATCGGAGCCGATGAATCAACCGACGCCGAAGTCTCGATCGAAACATCATATATTCCCTTATAGTCGCGGATCAATGTTTCTGTCCGGACGTCCTCCTTTTTCGGGCTGTACAGATCAACATACGCGTAATAGCACGAATTGCCGTTTGCCGCTTCCGGATTTTCGGGGTCAGCCGTCTTTTTGACCGTCACGCCGTTTTCGTCAACACTGTACTCGCCCTCGGCTCTTCCGCTTACATCACGGAATGACCAGTCTATAAGGTCTTTCTCGGAAGTATAGCTTCTGTTCAGTATCTCTGTTTTTTCATAACCTGCCACAGCGGGAACAGTCAGCCGATAGTTTTTCGAAAAACGATAGTCTCCCTGCGAAACCAATGCGGTAATTGTCACTTCGGCGTCCTCTACCCAAGGAGAAACGCTTCCGTCTGTGCCGACGATGCCCTCATTTGTGCTTGACCATACTACGCCCGGTATGCTCGGTATGCTCAAATTATCCGTTACCCGATATGGATCGGCGGTCAGCGTTTCTGGCAGGCTGTCCACAACGGCCATTGCCTTTTTATACTCCTCGTCATCGGGAACTGCGTATTGCGTAAGCTTTACCTTGCTGAAATGAACGTCCGATCCGACACCCATTCTGTACATATGGATCAGCTTTATTCCGTTAAAATATTTTGCCTCGGAATAGAATGATGCCGACAGATGCTCAGAGTCTCCGCACCATGTTGTTACCGATTGAGTCTCTGTGTTAATGCGGGCATGCAGCACCGCGGTTTCATTATTGTTGCCGTAAGCGAAATTGTTTTTTCCGTACTCGCTGGTATTCAGTGAGCTTTTGCTCAGCGGCTGTATGTTCGAAGCCTGCAGTCGGTACTGCACGGGACCGACCTGGATCGCCATCGGGTTGTCCTCGGCTCCGCTTCCGATATTCATGGTGAAATATCCCGCGGTTTTTGAACCGGTATAACTGTCCGGCCATATAGTATCCGCTATGTTGTAATCAAACTGCAGCTCAAGCTCGTAATCTCCGAAAAACCTTGTTGTGGTAACGCTGGTTCGGTTTGCGTCGTCCTTCGCGAGCGTTCCCGTAAAGATCGCCGCAAGCGCGTTAGCGGTTCTGGTGTTCGCCGCGTCTCCCGTAGTAGGCGACGACAGTATTTGCTTTACTCTCGGACCGCCGTCTTTCGCGGATACATCAAGGTATTCGGAATCGGCTCCCGTCCAATCGGTCAGCTGACCCATATCCGTATACTGCGTCAGATCCTGATCCAGTATCACAAGGCCGCTTCCCGCAGGCTCGGTCGGCGCCGCGGTCGGTGTTTCGGTCGGCTTGGTCAAAGGCGTCGCGTTCGGATAGGCCGTCGGACCTTCGGCCGGAGGCGGTCCTGCCTTAACTGTCAGATAATAGTTCTTCTCAATTTGATATTCTCCCTGCGTGATCGTCGCGGTCAAAACCGCCTCGGCGTCATTTTCACTGCGGCTGATCTTTCCGTCCGCGCCGATAACGCTCTCGTTTGAGCTTGACCATACAACGCCTTCAACAGCTTCCGGCATGTTCAGATCTTTTGTTACACTGTTTGGCGTATCGCTGCCTGCCGTAAGTGTTTTCGGCAGAGCGTTTAAGATTTGCAGCAGCTTTGCATAATCTTCATCCTGCGGATCGGCATATTTTGTTATCTTAACGTTTTTAAAATACACATACGAATCCTTGCCCGTCCGCTCCATATATCTGAGCTGTATTCCGTCAAAATATTTTGCCTGACTTTCATTGAAAAATGAGTCAGCCTGCAAAGGAGTGTCGTTTCCGCTCCACGTCTTCACACTATGATCATTCGTATTGATCCGCACGTGCAGCGTGTCCGTTCCGCCGCTATTATGCGGCAAATGATTGCTTCCGTAATCGCTGCTGCTCAAAGAATTGTGATTCAACGGCTGTATATTTCCGACTTGCAGACGGTATTGAACCGGACCGATAGTAAAGCTGTCATCTTCATTTACATTTCCGATGTTCAATATATAATATCCGTTAGCATACTGATTCTCATCTTGCAATATATCATAATCAAGCTGCAGCTCAAGCTCATAATCTCCCGCGAATCGGGATGTCGTAACAGTGGTCCTGTTTTCCGTGTCCTCATCAAGGACGCCTTTAAACACCGCTGTCAGCGCATCATGAAAGTTTGCGGTATTATCCCTCGGCTTGATCTGTGTCACCTTCGGTCCGCCGCCTGCCGCGGAAAAACCGATATATTCATCGGTTATGCCCTTCCAATCGGGCAGGTCGCTTATGTCCGTATATTGTGTCAGGTTTTCATCTAAGACTACCTGTCCTGCCTCGGCGGGCGCGGTTGGCGATGCCGTCGGCTCATTGATCGGAGGTGTCGGTGTCGCCGCGGTCGGTGTTTCGGTCGGCTTGGCCAAAGGTGTCGCGTTCGGATCGGCCGTCGGACCTTCGGTCGGAGACGGTCCTGCCTTAACTGTCAGATAATAGTTCTTCTCAATTTGATATTCTCCCTGCGTGATCGTCGCGGTCAAAACCGCCTCGGCGTCATTTTCACTGCGGCTGATCTTTCCGTCCGCGCCGATAACGCTCTCGTTTGAGCTTGACCATACAACGCCTTCAACAGCTTCCGGCATGTTCAGATCTTTTGTTACACTGTTTGGCGTATCGCTGCCTGCCGTAAGTGTTTTCGGCAGAGCGTTTAAGATTTGCAGCAGCTTTGCATAATCTTCATCCTGCGGATCGGCATATTTTGTTATCTTAACGTTTTTAAAATACACATACGAATCCTTGCCCGTCCGCTCCATATATCTGAGCTGTATTCCGTCAAAATATTTTGCCTGACTTTCATTGAAAAATGAGTCAGCCTGCAAAGGAGTGTCGTTTCCGCTCCACGTCTTCACACTATGATCATTCGTATTGATCCGCACGTGCAGCGTGTCCGTTCCGCCGCTATTATGCGGCAAATGATTGCTTCCGTAATCGCTGCTGCTCAAAGAATTGTGATTCAACGGCTGTATATTTCCGACTTGCAGACGGTATTGAACCGGACCGATAGTAAAGCTGTCATCTTCATTTACATTTCCGATGTTCAATATATAATATCCGTTAGCATACTGATTCTCATCTTGCAATATATCATAATCAAGCTGCAGCTCAAGCTCATAATCTCCCGCGAATCGGGATGTCGTAACAGTGGTCCTGTTTTCCGTGTCCTCATCAAGGACGCCTTTAAACACCGCTGTCAGCGCATCATGAAAGTTTGCGGTATTATCCCTCGGCTTGATCTGTGTCACCTTCGGTCCGCCGCCTGCCGCGGAAAAACCGATATATTCATCGGTTATGCCCTTCCAATCGGGCAGGTCGCTTATGTCCGTATATTGTGTCAGGTTTTCATCTAAGACTACCTGTCCCGCCTCGGCGGGCGCGGTTGGCGATGCCGTCGGCGTTTCGATCGGCTGTGATGAGGGAGTCGCGACCGGCGATGCCGACGGAGTTTCGATTGGCTGTGCCGAAGGCGTCGCGTCCGGCGAAGCCGACGGTGTTTCGATCGGCTGTGCCGAAGGCGTCGCGTCCGGCGAGGCCGACGGTGTTTCGATCGGCTGTGCCGAAGGCGTCGCGTCCGGCGATACAGACGGAGTTTCGATCGGCTGCGTTGAAGGCGTTGCGTCCGGCGATGCCGACGGTGTTTCGGTCGAAGACGGCTCAGCCTTGACGGTCAGAGTATAGTTCTTCTCGATCTGATATTCACCCTGCTTGACAGTCGCGGTCAATACCGCCTCGGCGTCTTCTTCACCGCGCGCGATCTTTCCGTCCGTGTCGATAACGCTCTCGTTTGAGGTTGACCATACAACGCTATCGACCGGTTCGGGCATATTCAGATCCTGCGTAACACTATTGGGAGTGTCTCCCTCGGCAGCTAATGTTTGCGGGAGATCATCCAATAACTCTTTCAGATTTGTATAATCCTCATCCTCCTGCGGATCGCCATATTTGGTTATCTTAACATTTTTAAAATGAACATACGAATCCTTGCCCATTCTATCCAAATATGTGAGCTGTATTCCGTCAAAATATTTTGCCTGACTTTCGAGATAGAACGAGTTCACTTCCAGAGGTTCGGCGTCTCCGCACCATGTCTTTACATGATGATTATTCGTATTTATCCGCACGTGAAGAGTGTCCGTTGTGATCGTGCTGTTATTGTGTGTAAAATTTCCTTTATATTCATTACTACCTGTTGTACTATGGTTAAACGGCTGTATATTTCCGGCATTCAGACGGTATTGCACCGGTCCGATATCAAAGCCTTCTTCTTTTACATTTCCGATGTTCAATATGTAATATCCGTTACTATTATAGGTCACATCTTTTTTTATACTATAATCAAACTGCAGCTCAAGCTCATAATCGCCGGCAAATTGTGATGTCGTTACAGTCGTCCTGTTCGTCTCATCCTTCTCGAGAACGCCTTTGAACACTGCCGTCAGCACATCATAAAAGGTTGCACTGTTGCTCCTCGCATTGAGCTGCGTCACCTTTGGTCCGCCTTCCGCCGCGGAAAAGCTGATATAATCATCGGTTGTGCCTTTCCAACCGGGCAGATCGCTCAGATCCTTATATTGTGTCAGGTTTTCATTTAAAACCACCTGTCCCGCCTCGGCGGTCGCGGTTGGCTCTGTAGTAGGTGCGTCGCTCGGCTCTGTGGTTGGCGCATCGCTCGGTTCGGTGGTAGGCGCGTCGCTCGGCTCGGCGGTAGACGTCGCATCCGCCGCAACAGTCATATCATATCGCAGCGTATAATTTATATCATTGCTTGTAAACGATGCTATGATCGCGGCTTCTTGTGGTGCGGCAGAATGAGTGATATTAGCGGTATTATTCTCGATTTTTATAACTTCGCTATCTTCTTCGGGTACGCTCCACACTACGCTTTCACTTTCAACAGTTGGAAGCGTCAGACTTTCTTCCTTGACATTTTCCGGATCCTCCGCAAGGCTCTGAGGAAGTTCGGCAAGAATATTTTTCGGCAGTTCAGCACTGAGCTGTGTGACTTTAAATTTTTTTATAGTAAATTTGGAACCTTCATTATCTTCATCCACTCCGTTTATCACCATTGTTGACAATGGTTTCTTATTTGTAATATCTTTGCTTTCACTTTCAGCCGGCTTATATGTACCATCTACACCAACTGTAGTTTTTCCGGTTGCTGTATTAAGCTGAACAGACATTGTGTGTTCGGCATCAGCATCTTTTTTCTGATTGCTGACACCACTAAACGTTTGACGGAAATGTGCAGTATCATTAAAGCTGGTTTGGTCCGCAAAATCTACATTAGCCTTATTTACTCTCGCAACAAGCAAATGTGTAGTAGCAGCAGAAACATTATTAAAATTCAGATTATAATACTTGGATAGTACATCCGCCGCATATTCTAATTCGATCTTATATTCTCCGCTCAATTTGTCCGCGGAAAGTGTTGTTCTGTTTTCCTGATTTTTACCGATCACTCCGCTTAAAGCGTGAGAAACAATATTTGGAGTTTTTTTGTTGCTGGCGGTACTATTACGTTTGATACTCAAATATTTATTATCATCTTGAGTTAAATCGAAAGTTGTGCTGCCCTCATTTATCCAACCGTTTTTTTCCGCATCTTCAACGCTGCTGTACTGATCTGTCGAGTCGTCAATAACGGTTAAATTTTCGGTTTCAAAATAATTGTCGTCAATCTTATCTGCGTCAGCGGCGCTTGCCTCGGGCGCGGGCGCAGCCAATACGCCCGCCGGGAATTGAATCAAAGATAAGCTTAGTATAACCGCCAAAAAAATTCTAAATTTTCTCATAATTACTCCTTTCCGGATCACTATCTTTTAATCACGATCGCCGTTACGTCTCCGACCGAGCTGGGATTATACACCACAACGCGGTCGTTTACCGATATGTCGCTTACCGAGCCGATCTTCCCGCTGCCGTTCTTGTTAAGTATAAACACTATCGGAGAAAGATTTTTGTTATGCAGCAGATCAAATGACTGTACCGTTGCGCTCGTATCATCCTTATAGCATAATTCGAGAACGTCGACCCATCTGCGGCGCTGGTTGTTGATCTCATCAAAATCAATGCCGCGGACAGTATAACACCATGTTTCAAAGTCGGATCCCTCATTTGATACACGATCGGTATCGTAAGCGTTATATTTTTGAAGTATCTCAAAATTATTCAGTCTGCCAAACGAGTCAAGCGAATACAATATCAGATCGCCCTTTGCGATTTCATTGAATCTGTCGGCGTCGGAAATCAGGTCGGATATAGGGAATTCCTGTTCCATAGGCTCGTTCTGTTCGCCGTAGGTCAGCATTGTTATTCTTGTTTTGCTCTCGTCGGTCTCGGCGTCATATTCAATGCCCGCGTCGGTAACAAGACCCACATTCTTTCTCGCTGCTATAAGCGTGCCCGGATTGCCGACCTGATGCATATTACTCGCGTTCTGCTCGACCACTATATACGGCGCAATATGTGTCTCGCTGTCAACATCATACCCCGAAACATAAAAGCTGTTGGCGTTTGTCAGCTCCATTTTAAAGTTTGTCAGTTCTGTGTCGTTGATCAATTCGATCGAAGAAATGTTTCCGTTCCGCGTCACGGGCAGACAAACCGCAAGAGTCTTGTCATTTATACCAAAGGGGTCGACCGCGCCGGTTCCGAATATCTGCTCGCTGCTGTTGTAATACATGAGCGGCCTGCCGCCTCCGTTCGGTTCAATGAAATCAATATTTTTGATCTCTCCGTCACTGTTTAAAGAATATCTGACCGCATGATTTTTTATATCGGCGCCGGATCCCGAAACCGTCTCGGCAGCCGACCATGTCTTTCCGTTGACCACAACTCTCGACGCAAGGTCATAGACCAATACCCCGCCGTTGTTCAGATACAAATTCGTTACGCTCGACGTTTCGTTGGTCGTCTCATTGAACGCGCCGTCGATCGTTTTAGAGGCGACCGGTCCGGGAATGATCACCTTGATCTGCACCTTTCCGAAAATCGAGTTATCTTCCGAGGCGGCGTACACGAACGCGAAATCCGAGTCGTCGTTCAATTCCTCGTAATAAACTATTTCACCGGTGTAATTCAGCCAGAGCTCCACATTTTTGCCCGAGCTTATATCGGATGCGTCGGGCGAATATGTATAATCCTGTCCGTTTACTTTCACATAATCGCTGCTCTTCATTTCAACGAAGCCTTTTACACGCTCACTGCAGGCCACGATCCTGACGCTCAAGCCGTCATAACTCATCGCTATACTGAGCACCGTATCCTTTTGAATTATCGAAAAGTCGGATCTGCTGCCGTCCGCGTTATAATATTCCACATACGCGGTGGTGTCTTCCGCGCCGAGCAGCAGACTTTTTGAACCTTTGAACTCTTTATTCAAAATAATTCTTTCACTGTCGGGATAGCTGTTTTCAACTATGCGGTCTATATACTCAAACACCGACACAACATCAACAGTGCCGTCATAGTTGTTGTCTATCGCGCGGACAGTAAGCAAATTGTTCTCGTAATCAAGCGCCGCGGGATCAAAATTTTGCTCTAAATGGTTATTGTATATAAATTTTGTTCCCTCATTCATCTTAACGTCGCGAACGCCTCCGCCCTGCGCGTAATATTTCAGACGAGTTCTGTCAAAGCTTTCTATGTCGTCGCCGCGCACTTCCGTGATAACGTTTCTGCTTGTTCCCATAACCGAGATGATCTTATCTCTTCCGTTTTTGCTTAAGACGTACATATCAACTTCCATACCCACCAAGCCGAGCGGCGCGGTTCCGTCGTAGTCGAATAATTTTCCGTCGACCTCCAGCTGAGTATCGGTTATGTTATCGTTCTGTGTAAATAAATACGTCGAGACATCCGCCGTCACAACTCCGCGCATTTTAACGTATTCGCCGGTTCGTGAAGCCGCGAAGTCATTTCTGAATGTGGATTCATTGTCAATTACATATATATTTTTATCACTGTTTACGCTGTACCGAGCAGGAACGACCTTGCTTATATCCAGTGTGTTTTCCAGCATAACGGCGGCATCGCCGAAGGTCAGATATTCCTGCGACGCATCCACGCCTCGGGTGACGCCTATTTTTTCGGCGGTAAACAAGTAGGTCGATAAATCCTTGCTTGTGAGCGTCTTGTCATATCCGAGGGCGTTTACAAACATTTTGCAGCTCTCATCAAATCGCACATAGCGGTCCGGTTCAAACAAACGGTCCTCAGAGCCCGAAATTATCTGCATCTCATATAACAAATTAATTGCGCCTCTATAACGGCAGGCCGCTATGTCATCAAAATTGTCGTTTTGTCCGTATGAATCAGCCAAGGGTTTCATACCCATAAGATTAACAATAAGCTGCGCAAGCTCACCTCTGGTCACATTGACCTCCGACATCCCGGCCACGTCAAAATCACTTGTGATCCCCAGCGAGTTCAGATCAAACAGAGTTTCGCCGGTATCGGCTGCGGCGGGAATACCGAGCCCCATAAGAAGTGTAAAACAAGTTAGCAAGCAGACGATCCTTAAAATCAATTTATTCCCTCTCACGCAATTTCCTCCTTACGTTTCATTTTCATCGGATCATAGTACCATAATCCCATTTTGATAAATAAATTTTAACTCTCGTCAAATAATTTGTAAAGATGAAAATTATTCCCCAACAGTGAATTTTACTCGCAAAATTAAGCTTTTCGCACATTTCATAAAGCCCTCTCAGTATTGAAAACCGGGAGGGCAAGTATTTATTTTAAATAATAAATCCCCGCACAAACTACTTTTCCCCAAAACGTTTTGACTGAGATTCAAAACCAAAACTTTCACTTTTATTCTTGACATTCGTATTTACAGAGAATACCTGCAAGGCATGGGTATGGACAAGATCACCGCAGGACTTGAAGCCGACGGCATCCTCAGCGGCGTTTTGAGCAGATCGTTTTCTGCGGAGAGTGCGGTGAGTTTTACCGGCGCGTTCACTGGAACAACCGAGGCTGCAAGTCCATCGTTTGGCGATGCTGCAGTCGGTTGGAGGCCACCGGCCACGCCTGCCACAGCCGGACTGTCAATGAAAAGCTTCTGGAGCAGGTGGTGCTCGACGCCATCAACCGTGTACTCTGTCAAAAGGACGATTTCCTGCAAACGCTGCGATCCAACATCGCCACGGTTGTACTGCAAGGCGATGTCCTCTCGCCGGAAGTCATAGACGAGCGACTTAGCAAGCTGCAAAAAGAGCTTCTGAATAAGGTCAGCCAAAAAGACGACTACAACGCTATCACGGATGAGATACTTCGTCTACGAGATCAGCGCCGTCAAGCCGAGGTGGACAGCGTGGTCAAAGATGAGCAGATGACGCAGATTCAGGAGCTGCAAAATTTCATAAATAGCCAACCCACCACTATTCAAGAATTTAATGAGACTCTGGTCAAAAGGCTGATTGCAAAAATTACGGTTTTCGAGGACAAGTTCACCATAGAATTTAAATCCGGGATTTCAGTCGATATTGAAAAATAAAAAACCAAGCATCACAGAATTAATTTCTGAGATGCTTGTGTTTTTTTACTTCCAGCATGATAAAGGATTTACCTCAAGTATATTATCCGGTGAAATCTGAACTCCATCCTTCGTAAGGAGAACACACTCATAGGGCTCATCAAAAGCTGTCTCATAAGCCCTTGTAAGATAAATCAAAACTTTATATTTGTCGCTGCAATCATCATATTCATCAACAATAATATCACTGCCTTTAACTTGTGCTGTTACTTCATAAGGGGAATGAGACCGCCCCCATTCATCTGACAAACCCAAACTAAGAAGATTGTCAATATCCCATAATATTTCTGGTCTGTGATGAACCAGGCCACCATACGGAATATTTTTACATACTGACAGGAAACCGCATGTTGCGTAATCATAATAAAACTTCCTTCCAATTGACCAGCAATAATATTCTTGCGTATCTTCTTCTGGATTTTTTCTTAAATTATAAGTAATATCATATGTCCTTCCTTTGTAAGTCAGTAAAGCATTATCTAAATCTATAAAAACACCATGTTGGTCTAAAAATATTCTAAGGTCTGATTCCTTACAGAGATATGCATGCTTTAGGTCCAGAATTCCATATTTCTTTATTGCTGCACATTCATTTGCGCTCGTTGTCACATGAAAATATACAAAGTTCCAGTCAAGATAATTGGTCGGAAAATGCCCATATGTATTTATAAGATCTTCAACTAAATCATCTACGGAATCGTATTCATTTTCACGTTCTACATATTTTTTCCAAGTTGAAATATCAACTCCGCTTAATTCAACTAACGTTTTAAGGGCATTTGCGGATGATCTTATATCATAAGTATTAAACAAACAACATTCCTCCTCTGTCATCTAAATCACAGCCTCAACATACTGTTATCCAAATCACTAACTCAACCCTGTCGCAAAAACATCTAAATCGAGCACTCAACCCTATGACATCTAAACGGCTAACTCAACCCTCCGAAAAATTCCGTTGATATGTTCCCACGGAGCGATTTTTGCGGCTATTTTTGCACTTCGACGCTGATGCCCTAATGCCCGAAAAGCCCGAAAATACGCCGCTTTTTCGGCGGTCAGCCTTTTACGCGTGACATCAATACTACCGTCTCGACGTGGGGGGTTCTTGGGAACATGTCGACCGGGGTTGCTTTTTTCGGCTTAAAGCCGAGGTCGTTCAGTATTTTCATGTCGCGGGCCAGGGTCGAGGGCTTGCATGAAATATAGACTATTTTTTTGAGCGTAGGTATTTCCGAAAGAGCGTTCAGCAGTTTTATATCGCAGCCTTTGCGGGGCGGATCGAGAACTGCTATATCCGGTCTCTCGCCTTTTTTTATTATATCGCTTATGACATACTCGGCTTTTCCGCAATAATATTCCGCGTTTTTTACATGATTAAGTTCGGCGTTTTCGCGCGCGTCGGAGGCCGCCTGCGGCGTATACTCGACGCCGATTATCTTTTTCGCGCCCCGCGCCATAAACTGGCCGATCGTTCCTATCCCGCAGTACATATCAAGCAGCGTTTCATGACCCTTCAGTTCCGCGAATTCCTCGGCTATCGAATACAGCCGCTCGGTCTGCGCGCGGTTGACCTGATAGAAGGACATAGGCGATATCCTGAACTTCACATGCCCGATATTGTCGATAAGATAGGGGCTTCCGTATATTATTCTATTTTCGCTGCCGAGAATAACGTTTGTGTTTTTGGGATTTATATTCTGAACCACACCCGACAAATCGGGGCAGGCATTTTTTAACTCATCGACAAGAGCGTCGGCCTCGGGAAGCGCGGTTTTCGAGGTTACGATCGTGACCAAGGTCCCGCTGTCGGCCTGCCTCACGCAGACATGACGCACAAGCCCCTCTCCGCTCCGCTCGTCATAGGCGGAGATGCCGCGGCTTTTCATCCAGTATTTAACGGCTTTTATCACGGCACGGCAGTTTTCTCCGGCAATAAGGCAGTCGTCCGACTCAACAAGGCGGTGGCTGTGGGCCGCGAACATACCTATGCCCTCCGGAGTTACCGGAAACTGCGACTTGTTGCGATAGCGGCTTGATTTTGGAGACGGCACGATATCGCACGGCTCAAAATTTTTGAATCCTCCGATCCTTTCGATGCAGTCCTTGACCTTGCTCCGCTTAAACTCAAGTTCCTTTTCATAGCTCATGTGCATAAGCGCGCAGCCTCCGCATTTATAAAACGCGGAGCACTCGGACTTTACGCGGTGCGGCGAGGGTCTGAGCACCTCGATCAGCTTGCCGACGGCGTATGTTTTTGTGATTTTTATCAGCAATACGCGCACTGTCTCGCCCACAACGACATACGGCACGAACACAGCCATGCCGTTAAGTCTGCCGACTCCTCTTCCGTCGTCGGTCATTCCGGTTATCTCTATCTCAAAAATATCGTTTTTTCTCATGATCAAGCCTCTCAAAATAATATATAACAATTATACGGCAAAAAAATGTATAGGTCAAGAAATTCCGCTAAAATTATGGACAAACACAAGCTTAAGTGATATAATACCAATATGCTTAATATAAAAGAGACAATAATCGTTGAGGGAAAATTTGATAAAGAGCGCGTTAAGCGCGTATGCTCGGCGCCTATCATATGCACCGACGGCTTTGAATTGTTCAAATCCAAACGTATGACCGAAACAATTCGCAGGCTGGCCGAAACCACCGGAATAATCGTGCTGACCGACAGCGACCGCGCGGGCTTTAAGATCAGGAACCATATAAAAAACTGCGTCGGCGGACGCGGAACGGTGAAGCACGCGTATATACCGTCGCTCAAAGGAAAAGAAAAACGCAAGGACAAGCCCGGAAAAGAGGGGCTGCTGGGCGTTGAGGGAATGGACGACGAGGTCATACGCCTCGCTATCGAAAAAGCCGCCGCCACTGCGGCTCCCGAGGCGTCTGAGTTGCTGACCAAATCCGAAATGTACAAAGACGGCGTCAGCGGGCGAGACGGAAGCTTTGAGCTGAGACAAAAGATCCTCGCGCGCATGAAGCTGCCGCTCAGACTATCTCCCAACGCGATGGCCGAGCTTATAAACAAAGCCGGGCTTTACGATGAATATAAAAACGCTCTTGCTGCGGAGGCTGATAAAAATGGTTGATAAAATCAAAAAAATCCTAACCGACATCCTGCCTGAAACAATTGACTTGAGGCATAAGATACATATGCGCCCGGAACTGTCGTTTCAGGAGCACGAAACGTCGGCTCTGGTTTGCTCGTTTCTCGACAAATACGGAATAGAATATCGCTCAGGCATAGCCGGGACCGGAGTTCTCGTAATTATAAAAGGCGAAAAAAAGGGCTCGGGAAAAACTCTGCTTATCCGCGCCGATATGGACGCGCTTCCCGTTTGCGAGAAAAGCGGATGCGGATTCGCTTCCGAAAGGGACGGCGTTATGCACGCGTGCGGACATGATGTCCACACATCCGTACTTTTGTGCTGCGCCGCTGCGCTGAGTAAAATGCGCGAAAACTTCTCGGGCACGGTCAAGCTTATGTTCCAGCCGGGCGAGGAAACGACCGGCGGAGCAGAGCCGATGATAAAAGCCGGCATACTCGAAGACCCGAAGGTCGACTCCTGCGTCGCCCTCCATGTTGAGCCGTCAATGAAGGTCGGAACGGCAGGTTTTAAAACGGGCCCGTTTTACGCCTGCCCCGACGAATTTGACATTGTGATAAAAGGCAGAGGCGGGCACGCCGCCACGCCGCAAAAATGCGCGGATCCTATCATCGCCGCGGCGCAGCTTATAACGGCGATCGAAAGTCTGCCGACAAGGCTTATAAGCCCGCTTGACCCCGCGGCCGTTTCTGTCTGCATGGTAAACGGAGGCTCGGCGTATAACGTTATCCCCGATTCCGTGCGCATCGGCGGCTCGGTCAGAGTATTTTCGGAGCCCGACCGCGAAGCGATCGAAAACGCCATCGGCGCGGCGGCGAGCAGCATTTGCTCGATATACGGCGCCGAGTGCGAATACGAGTACCGCAGACTGTTCCTTCCTCTCATAAATGACAAAAACACGACCGAGCTTTTGAAAAGATCGGCCGAAAAATATCTTGAGACGGTCGAGTTATCGGAACCAACCATGGCGGGCGAGGATTTTTCATACCTGACCGACGCTGTCAACTCCTCGGCATTGTTCTGGCTCGGGTGCACCGAGGACGATCACGAGGGAGCGCCGCTTCACAGTGAGAGATTTTTTGCCTCCGACAAATGTATCGAATACGGAGCAGAGATATTCTGCGACTATGCGATCAATTTTTTGAATTAAACCATCATCCGCCTGCCTGTCCGCTTCGGTAATACGGGCAGGCGGCCGTGTCTTCGGTCCCCGCGCGCGTTATCATGCAAAGAGTGCATTTGCCGTCTTTCATAAAATCACATTCCGATTCGGCACAGTTGATATTTGACACGATTTTCACCTCCCGTTCATATTGTAATCAACGCCGGATTTATTATTCGAAAAAATCAAGGGCGATCATATTAAATTTGAGGAGTATTTTTATGGCCGTTATAATTAATCAAAGCTGTCCGCATGAAATAATTGACAGTATAGCAAAAAGATTTCCGAGCGAAACTATAGTTAAAAGCGTAACGCTCAAAAATGTCACGGGAGCGACGGCCGCGCACCCCGATATGCAGATACATTTTGTAAGCGGCGACACGGCAATATGCGCTCCCGAGTGCCGCGGCTACTATTCCCGCGCGCTGAGCGGCGTTAATGTAACAGCGGGCGCCGTAACGCCGACGGACACGTATCCGTTCGACATTGCATATAATGCAGCAAGGCTGGGAAAATATGTTATAGCAAATACGCGGTATACCGAGCCTAAGATTTTAGAATACTATAAAAAGCGCGGCTTCCGTATCGTGAACACAAAGCAGGGATACGCGAAATGCAGCCTTGCGGTCATGAGCGCAAACGCGGCAATAACAGGAGACGACGGCCTTTATAAACTGCTTCAAAGACTTGACGGCATAAAATGTCTTAAAACCGATCAGTCACGCGTGATACTTGAAGGGTACCCAAACGGCTTCATCGGAGGCGCGAGCGGTTTGGTCGGCGATACCGCGGTCTTTTTCGGCAATCCCGGCACAGCCGTAAAAAGCTTTTTGAATGACCTGAACATTGAATATTACTGCGCCTCAAACGGCGCTCTTACGGACTACGGAAGTCTGATATACGGAGGTGGTTGAAACAATGAATATAAACGAGCTCACAAATGAGGAGATTGACCGATCGGATGATTTGGATATATCCGATATAAATGATGAATTTGATCTGCCGGCGGTGCTTGAAGCTGACGGTGAAATACCCGACAGCGAAACTGCCGGCTTAATTGCGAGATGGCTTGTGGCAAAATATCGCTCCAAACTCATTTATGACAGCATAGACGACGTTTTCGGAAAGCTCGATACCGAGGACAGAGACGAGGTATACAGAAGCGTGTGCGATATAATAAGCTGCAGATACAAACTCAGGCATCTTGAATATATAAAAAGCAAACTGCTGGAATTTTTTGAGCATGACAGCAAAATGAACATAGACGGATTTATCAACTTCAGACTCAAGGCATACAAAGACGAACTCAGAATACTTGTGGAAGAATGCGGCTGCGATATTCTGGGTGAAAAAGAATTAAAGGATTATTTTGAACTGCTGGATATTCTTGATTTGCTGACGCGAATATAAAATCAAGGCGTTACCGCGGCGGTCTGCGCGGCCGCCGCTCTTAATGCCGCGTCCCAACGGCTGTCTGCGTCGGTGATTTTTTCTTTAAATCCCTTAAGCGCGTATGCGACAATTTCCGGGTCATCGCTCGTGCCGGAGGCGCTCATAATATCAAACGCGTCCGCGTATATGTCCAGGACCTCGGACAGCACCGGACAAAGCGCGGCATCGGCGCTTGAAAGACTATCAATGTTCCCGATGGATCCTGCGGCGAGATCCGCGGCGCTTACATTATCTTTGAGCGAATAAAAGGCGCTCCACCAAGATGGATCGACCTCACTGTTCAAAAGCGCGTCAGACGCCGCTCTTATATCGGTAAACTCATAAAAAACATCCCCGAACACGACATTCGGAGAATAGGTATAATCAACAGCCTCCTCATCACCGCAGCCGCAGAGAAGCGCTGTTGACAGAATCAAAACCGATAAAATACTTATAATTTTTTTCATTCGCTTTCCTTTCCGGCCGGCATCACCGTCTGTCGTCGCACAGCATTACCAGCACGGTGCCGTCCGAAAACTCAACCCGCGCCTCATCCGCTATATCAAACTCATTGCTGGACGCCTGCACCATGCCCGGACTCAGCGTCATGCCGCTCGCCTCGTATTTAAGACCCTTTACCGAAAAATCAGGAACCGTGCCGCCATACGGAAAAAAAGACACGTATTTTCTCGCGCAGTCCGACTTTTTAAGACAAAACGGAGCAGACTCCATCCAAATCTCGTTTATATCGTCGATCATTTTAAGACGGACGCCTAGATCAAGCGCCTGCTTCATAAGGCAAAAATGACTAAACTCCTGATCAATTCTTCCGCCGAGGCCGCCTATGAGAAGAATATCATCGGCGCCGCGGCTTATCGCGTAGTCAAGGGCTATATTTGTGTCGGTCTTGTCCTTTTCGGGCGGATAAACAATATGTTTGATTCCGTCGGGTATATCCCGCGCGAACGAATCGTTGTCGCCAAGGACGATGTCGGGCATAAGCCCCAGCTTCAGCGCGTGTTTCAATCCGGCGTCCGCGCATATGATCATATATCCGTCGAGATCATATTTTTCAAGATATCCGTAATCCGATATCTCAGCACTGCCGAATATCGCTGCTTTCACGTTTTTCAACCCCCCGCGCGGCTCGAACCTTGAGATTATGTATGGTGTCTCTGTAATTATCGGAATGAAAAATTGATGAGCCCGACACGATAACATTGGCGCCCGAGCGCGTTGCTTCGTCTATATTCTCCTCGGTTATTCCTCCGTCAACTTCAATATCGACATCAAGCCCGCGCTTTTTCAGAGTATTGTAAAGCTCGGTTATTTTCTCATCGACCGAACATATATACTCCTGACCGCCGAAACCGGGCTCGACCGTCATGATCAAAACTTGGTCGGCGACGTCAAGCACATCGGTGACCGCGCTTATGTCCGTTCCGGGTTTTATGCTGACCCCGGCTTTGACGCCCAAACTTTTTATATGCTCAAGCGTTCCTCTAAGGTCCTTTACCGCCTCTTGATGGACGGTTATTATGTCCGCTCCGGCAGCCGCAAAATCATCAATGAAATCCTCGGGGTCGGTCACCATAAGATGAACGTCAAGGACAAGAGACGTCTTGCCGTGAAGAGCTCTCACAACCGAAGGCGAGTAGCTCAAATTAGGGACAAAATGTCCGTCCATAATGTCAATATGAAGATAATCGGCGCCCGCGGCCTCTACCCTTTTGACGTCCCGCTCGAGATTAGCCGGATCCGCCGCCAGAATAGACGGAGAAATTTTGATGTAAGGCATATTTTTTCCTTTCTGTTGATCTTATTTTGATATTGTGCTAATACTGTTTATTTTCCAAAATTTCCTTGTACTGAGCCTTGTAGCTTTCGTGCCTTGAGTTACTGATCTTTCCGTTTTTCAAAGCCTTTAAAACGGCGCAGTCCTTTTCGACCGTGTGGCTGCAGTCCCTGAATCCGCAATCATCCGTGTAAGGCGCGAATTCGGGGAACAGAGCGCACAGCTCTTTTTCATCTATGTCGGTCACGGAAAACGAGCTGAAGCCCGGCGTGTCGATAATATATCCGTCCCCGCCGTCAAGCGGCATAAGCTCGCTGTGACGCGTGGTATGCCTGCCGCGCTCGACTCTGTCGCTTACCTCACCGGTTTTAAGCTCGGCGCGGCTTAATATCCTGTTAAGGATACTGGATTTTCCCACGCCGGAATTCCCGGCAAAAACGGTCAGTTCTCCGATCAGCATCTCGTTAAGCTTGTCAACGTTTTCACCCGTTTCGGCGCTGAGACATATGGTGTCAAAACCCGCGCCGCTGTATATGTCATAATACTCTCCTCCGCTGCTGAGGTCTGTCTTGTTGATGCAAATTATGGGCTTTATGCCCGCGTACATAGCGGAAGTGACAAGCTTGTCCACGGTAAAAAGATTCGGTTTCGGATTTATGACCGAAAACACTATCGCGATCCTCGAAACATTGGCGACCGGAGGTCTGATCAGAGAGTTTGTCCTTGGCAGTATCTCGCTTATGAGACCCGTATTTGAGGCGGAGTCTATCCCGCATCTGACAACGTCTCCGACCAAAGGAGTTATGCCTTCTTTGCGGAACCTTCCCCTTGCGCGGCACTCATAAATTTTTCCGCCGTCGGAAGACGCTATATAATAGAATCCTCCGACGCCTTTGGTAATTCTGCCTTCAATTTCTATAGTAGCCATTAATCGATCAAGCCGCTGTCGCCGCCGGAATCATCGGAACCGCCGCCCGAACCGCCCGAATTTTCGGAACCGCCGCCCGAACCGCCGCTGTCGGAATTGCCGGAATTTTCGGAGCTGCCGCCCGATACATCGGAACCGCCGCTCGAGCTTTCGCGCTCGGCACTTGAATCCGAACCCGAGCTTGTGTCGGCTTTGTCATTATCATTTCTTTCGGATGAAGTTCCTTCGCTTCTGTTATCATTCGCGGTCGTGTCCGACTCGGTCTTGTTGTTTTGTTTAACCTCTTTTGTCGGTTCCGGGGTCCTTTCGGGTCCCGAGCTTACGGTAAAGGTCACCATATCACCCGAGGCAAGCGCGCTCCCCGCGGCGGGCGTCTGCTCAAATACGAGTCCCGCCTTAACATCCGAGTTGACTTTCTCGATTTTTGAACACGAGATACCCAGTTTTTCAAGATCGGCCTTCGCCTCGTCGTATGACATTCCGGAATAGTTTTTGAGAGTTATTGACGAGCTTCCCGAGCTTGTTATTACTCTTATTATTATATTGTCTCTGTTCGCAACCGTCGTTCCTCCGCTCGGCGACTGCTCAAGGATAGTGCCTACAGGCTGAGTGCTTTCGGTTTTGCTCTGCTCGAGAATGCTGAAAGTTTTGCCGTATTCCGATTGAGCGTTTTTAAGAGTTTTGCCGACGAGATTAGGGATCGAAACAGTGTCGGACGAATTCATGAATATTCCGAATCCGTCGGTCACCGCAAAAGTGACAGCTATGCCGGCAGCGAGAACGGCAAGCGCTGAAATAAACGCTACAAAAGCTATTTTGCGCTCTTTTTTCTTTTTGATCCTTCTCGCTCTTTTTTCATTAAGCCGCTCCATCGCCTCAAACTCCTTGTCTTGCCTATCATAATCGTCAAGATCAATGCCCGGGATCCTGCTGTCAAGACTTCCGTCCCGATTTACGGCGGGCAGCTTAACGGTGTTGGAACCGCCCGCGGAATTTGCCGTGCGCGGTTTTCTTTTTCTGTAAACCTCAATATTTGGATCTATGAGAACTTTATTTATATCGGAGATCATATCGGTAATGGACGAATATCTGCTGTTTTGCTCTTTTGTCATTGCTTTCATTACAATTGCCTCAAGAGCCTTGGGCACATCCGGATTGAGCTCCGTTATCGGCGTCGGGGTCTCCTGCAAATGCTTGATCGCGATCGCAACAGCCGTGCTGTCATCAAACGGCAGAACTCCGGTCAGCATCTCATACATAACAACGCCCATAGAATAAATGTCGGTACGCTCGTCCGTATATCCGCCCCGAGCCTGCTCCGGCGAAAGATAGTGGGCGGTGCCGATCGTGTTGTTGCTCGCCATCGTGGTCGTCGTTTGAGTGGCGGCGCGGGCTATTCCGAAATCGGTTATCTTAAGAACGCCGTCGGGAGCCATTATTATATTCTGAGGCTTGATATCACGGTGTATAACCGAGTTGTTGTGCGCCTCTTCTATCCCTTCGCATATCTGCAGGGCAAATTCCGCCGCCTTGCGCCAGGGAATTATCTCAACGCGGTCGATATAATCCTTGAGAGTCTCGCCCTCGATATATTCCATAACGATGTAATACATGCCGTCCTCGCAGCCGACATCGTAAATCGAGACAATGTGCGGATTCGAAAGGCTGGCTGCCGCCTGAGCTTCGGTATTAAAACGGCGGACAAACTCTTTGTCGTCCTTATAATCGTCCTTCAGGACCTTAACGGCCACATATCGGTTAAGGAGCTTATCTCTGGACTTGTATACGCGCGCCATGCCGCCCTTTCCGATCTCCTCGATAATTTCATATCTTCCGGCTATCAATTTACCAATCATATTCATATAGCACTTTCCTCCTCAAGAATTCGTATAACGATAACGGTTATATTATCCAGCCCGCCGTTTTCTTTGGCCAGCTCCGTGAGCTTTTCGGCAATTTCCTTCGAACTGCTTCCCTGCCTCACAACGCTCAGGATAACGTTATCCTCAACCATTCCGGACAGCCCGTCGCTGCACATTATAATGCTGTCGCCCGGCTTGTATTCATATTCAAAAATATCGGCCTTTGTGGTCTCATCGCTGCCGACTGCTCTGGTGATGATATTCTTCTGCGGATGGATTCTCGCCTCTTCCTTTGTGATCGTTCCGCACTCGACCATCTCCTCAACGACCGAATGATCGACCGTTATCTGATATATCTCGTCATTGCGGCAGGCGTAGGCCCTGCTGTCGCCTATATTCGCGATAAAACCCTCTCCGTCCGCGAATGCGCAGACAACGGCCGTTGTGCCCATTCCGCTGCGGGTTATATCCTCCCGGGACATTTTATAGATACTCGCGTTGGCCTCGGAGAGCGCGTCATTAATATGCCGCGGAACATCGGACGGAGGACTGTCGGATAAAATGCCGGTCAGCGAATTTGTTATATAATCGACCGCCAGCTTGCTCGCGACCTCTCCGGCATTGTGTCCGCCCATACCGTCGGCCACCACGCAGAAGCCCGGCTCATTGCCGTTTTCAAAGCCGCAGATCATATAACTGTCCTCGTTAAGTTCCCTGACGCAGCCGGTGTCCGTAACACCATAAACATCAAACCTCAATTTTCATTACCTCCATTCTGCTCAATATTATGTGTTGAGCGAAGCTGCCCGCAGGCAGCCGAAATATCGCTTCCCATCTCGCGCCTCACAGTCGCGGATATTCCCTTTGACGCGAGGATCTCGGAAAACACTCTCACCCCCTCCGGATCCGGAGGTGAAAACCCGGTGCCTTCAACACTGTTCACCGGTATCAAATTAACGTGGCAAAGCATGCCCCTGAGCAGCTTTGCAAGCTCTCCGGCCTTTTCGGCGCCGTCGCTGACTCCGTCTATCAATGTGTATTCAAACGTCAGACGGCGCCCGGTCGTCTCTATGTAATAACGGCACGCGGGGATCAGCTTATCAAGATCATATTTTCTGTTGACGGGCATTATTCCGTTCCTCGCCTTATTGTTCGCCGCGTGCAAAGACACGGCCAGCGTTATCTGCAGCCGCATATCCGCAAGCTCGTAAATCTTAGGCACAATACCGCAGGTCGAAACGGTGATATGCCTTTGCCCGATCCCGAGACCCAATGGCTCGTTGACATTCTTTATAAAAGCGGTCACGTTTTCAAAATTGTCAAGCGGCTCTCCGACGCCCATAATGACAATATTTGAGATGCGCTCGCCAAGATCGCGCTCCACGGTAATTATCTGGTCGATGATCTCGCCCGAGCTCAGATCGCGTATCTTGCCTCCGATGGTGGAAGCGCAAAATTTGCAGCCCATCGCGCAGCCGACCTGGCTTGAGACGCATATCGAATATCCGTGCTTGTATTTCATGAGCACAGACTCAATAAAATTTCCGTCACCTAATTTTAACAAATATCTGCGTGTTCCGTCAAGCCTTGAAACAAATCTTTTTTGAATAATCATTGTGTTTATTTCGCAAAGCTCCTTAAGCTTTTCGCGCAGAGACTTGGGAATGTTTGTCATTTCATCAAAACTCGAAACTTTTTCGTATAGCCATTTGTATATCTGCTTTGCCCTGAATTTAGGCTCTCCGAGGGACACAACAAAATTCTCAAGCTCGGAAAGCGAAAAATCTTTGAGTTTGATCTTTTCCATAAAGTCTCCGTTCCGCCGCGATAAAAACGGCTGTATAAACGCTCCGCGGCCTAATCTCTCGCGAATTTCGCGATATAGAATCCGCTGCCGCCGGTTTCGTGGGTGAGCAATGTTTTTTGTGAAACAAGCCTGAATCCGACGTGCTTCTCAAGAAACCGCTCGGTTTGTCTTTCGTTTTCGGCTTTCAGTATCGTGCATGTGCTGTACACCATGATCCCGCCGCTTTTTACGTATTTCGCGGCGGTGTCGAGCAGCGCGCTCTGAATTTTCACAAGCTCCTCGATATCGCTCTCTTTGCGCGTCCATCTGATATCGGGCTTTGAATGTATGACGCCGAGCCCGGAGCAGGGAGCGTCAAGGAGCACGCGGTCAGCCTTGCCTTTAAGCTCGGAAACGGGAACAGAAGCGTCGCGCGTCTCGGCCGTTATTATGTCGATTCCGAGCCTTTCCGCCGCGGCTTTTATCAGTTCCGTCTTATGCTCATGAACATCGAATGCGCGTATCTCGCCTCGGTTCTCCATAATCTCGGCGATATGAGTTGTTTTTCCGCCGGGCGCCGCGCACATATCTATAACAAACATCCCGGGTTTCGGGTCAAGCGCGAGAGCAGCCGCCTGCGAGCTTCTGTTCTGAATTGTGAACAATCCGTTTTTGTATGTATCCGATCCGAAAATATTCAGGCTGCCAAAGACCTTGAAGCATCCTTCTATCTCGGGATCGGGCTCGGCGCTTATGCCGTCGGATTTAAGCAGCTCGATAAAATCGCCGCGCTTTTTGAGGCGGTTCTGCCTGATATACGGCGGATACGCCTCGTTCGCCGCCGAAAGTATCTTTTCGCAGGTTTCGAGCCCGTAATTACCGATTATCCGCTCGACGATCCATTTCGGGAACGAGAACATAACCGACAAATACTCGGCTTCGTCAACGGCTCGATCGGGGTACTCAATCCCGCTCTTTCCCCTGCACAGGCTCCGCAGCACTCCGTTCACAAAGCCTCGCGATCGGCCCGCGAATTTTCGCGCCAGCTTCACGGATTCGTCGCATGCCGCCGAGTCGGGAACGCGGTCGAGCTTGATTATCTGAAACGCGCCGATCTCGAGTATTACCCTGACCTGAGCCGACATTTTCCTGATTTTTATTTTAGAAAATCCGGAAATCACATAATCGAGCAAAAGTCTGTTCTTAAGACAGCCGTAGGTCAGTTCGGTGGCGAACGAGCGCTCACGCTCGCTTATGCCGTTTTTCGAAAACACATCGTTTAGCGCTAAGTTTATATATGTTCCGCCGCGCTCAAACTTGATCAAAGCCAGAAACGCGGCCTCTCTTCCGTTCATATTGTCAATCCCGCCTTGAGTTGCGCGAGATAAGAATCAGGCGCAGCAGAGTCATAAGCGCGCTGAAAGCGGCTGCGACATATGTCATCGCGGCGGCCGATAAAACCTTTTTCGCGCCGCTGAGTTCCTGCGGGCTCAGCATGTTGTACGATTCGAGGGTTTTGAGCGCTCTGCCGCTGGCGTTGAACTCAACGGGAAGCGTGATAAGCTGGAAAACCACCGTAGCGCAGTAAAGGAGTATCCCGATGTCAATTATGAGAGGCGCGATACCGCCGAAAGCGGTCAGCACAAATCCGATCAGAATGATCGGCATCGACAGCTTGCTGCATATGTTCACCGCGGGATAAATGCCGTTCCTGACCCGTATCGGACCGTATCCCGTTGCGTACTGAACGGCGTGTCCGCACTCGTGCGCAGCAACGCCGACAGCGCCTATGCTGTTGCTCGCGTAGGTCGAATCCGACAGACTTACCACATTGGTGCGCGGGTCGAAATTGTCGGTCAGATTTCCCGGAATATGCTGAACGCGCACGTTCCTGAGGCCGTTGCGGTCAAGTATAAGCCTCGCCGCCTCGGCGCCGGTCATGCCGCGCGTGTTGATGACTTTTGAATATTTTTTAAATGTGCTTGACACTTTTGCCTGCGCCCACATTGCCAATATGATCGCGGGTATGAGCAAAATTACCGTAGGGTCAAAATATCCTAAATACATAATTATCCTCCTTCACATTTGTTTCTAATATCGTTATAATTCAATTATTTTAATATCTCGCCCGCATCTATGCTGTGGCCGTTTAAATAGCTTTCGGCGGACATTCGCTTGCCGCCTCTCATTTGAAGCTCCTCAATAAGGATGCTGCCGCCTCGGCACGCTATCTCGAGCTTTTTGCCCCGCGCGCCGAGGACCTCGCCCGGAGCGCCGCTGCCGTCGGACGCCGAGGCTCTGAAAATCTTCATGACCTCGCCCCTATACATGGAGTACGCTATCGGCCAAGGGTTGACGCCGCGTATCAAATTTATAATTTCCCTGTTTGTCTTTGACCAGTCTATATGTCCCGTAGATTTTTCCATCATCGGCGCGTATGTCGCTGCTTCGCCGTCTTGCTTTATACGGGGCGCCGTACCGTTTTCAATAGCCTCGACGGTCTTGACGATAAGCTTTCCGCCAAGCCGCGCGAGGCGGTCGAAAAGTTCTCCCGCGGTCTCATCTTCACCTATTTCCGTTTCTTGTTTGAAAATAATGTCTCCGGTGTCAAGCTCTCTGTCCATATACATGGTGGTGACTCCGGTGATCTTGTCCCCGTTTATAACGCAGCGCTGTATAGGCGCCGCGCCGCGGTATTTCGGGAGCAGCGAACCGTGAACGTTTACGCATCCGTATTTCGGATAGTCAAGGATATATCCGGGCAGGATCTTTCCGTACGCCGCAACGATAATTATATCCGGCTCCAGCTCTTTGAGCCGCTCCAGGAACGCGTCGTTTTTCAGTATTTCGGGCTGATATACCGGAACACCTATTTTCTGCGCCGCGAGCTTCACGTCGGTCGGCTGCATTTTGTGCCCTCTGCCCTTCGGCCTGTCGGGCTGCGAAACCGCGGCAACTATCTCGTGTCCGGCCTCTGCGAGAGCCTCAAGCGAAGGCACCGCAAAATCGGGCGTTCCCATAAACAATACTCTCATATATACCTCCGGTGTGAATCATCTTATTTTCCGATATTAATATATTATACTACATTCAAATAAATTTATCAAGACAATTATACCATTATTGACATTTTTATTTAAAATGTGGTAGTATAGAGCAGAGGTGAGACACATGATTGCTATAATTGACTACGGAGCGGGCAATCTGCGCTCCGTTGAAAAGGCTTTGGAGCATCTCGGCTTTAACGCCGGGATAACATCCGAACCGACGGAGATATTAAATTCGGACAAAATCATACTTCCGGGCGTCGGCGCTTTCGGCGTGTGCATGGAAGCGATCAAAAACGCGCGCCTTGACGACTGCATACGCGAGGCGGTCGCGCGGAACAAGCCGTTTTTGGGCATTTGCCTGGGGCTCCAGCTGCTTTTCGACGAGAGCAGAGAGTCGCCCGGCGCCAAAGGTCTGTCGATATTCGAGGGCGGAAACAAAAGGATAAGAGCCGCGGAAGGGCTCAAGATCCCCCACATGGGCTGGAACTCGATAACATACGACAAAGACTGCCCGATCTTCGACGGGATAGGCGATGAGCCGTATATGTATTTTGTTCATTCGTATCATATCGCTCCGAAAGACGAGAGCATCGTTTGCGCGCACACGGAATACGGCTCCGAAATTCCTGTCGCTGTGCATAAAAACAACATATTCGCCACACAGTTCCATCCGGAAAAAAGCGGCGACACGGGGCTTGTTATTCTTAAAAATTTCGGGAACCTTTAAAGGAGGTCTGCTTTATGCTTGCAAAACGCATTATTCCCTGCCTTGACGTAAAAAACGGGAGGGTCGTAAAGGGAGTTAACTTTATAAATCTTATTGACGCCGGAGATCCTGTCGAAGTTGCGAAGGTCTACAACAAAGCGGGCGCGGACGAGCTTGTTTTTCTGGATATAACCGCCACGCACGAGGCTCGCGGCACGGTTATTGAAATGGCGAAAAGGGTCGCCGAGACCGTGTTTATTCCGTTCACCGTGGGCGGCGGGATCAAAACCGTTGATGATTTCAGAGAGCTGCTGCTCCAGGGGGCGGACAAGATCTCGATCAATTCCTCGGCAATACGAAACCCGCGGCTCATATCGGACGCCGCGGAAAAATTCGGCAGCCAGTGCGTTGTTGTGGCGATAGACGCGAAGCGGCGCGAGGACGGAAACGCCGCCGAGCCGCGGTGGAACGTATACATAAACGGCGGCAGGATAGACACGGGTCTTGACGCGGTCGAGTGGGCGAAGCGCGCCGAATCGCTCGGCGCGGGCGAGATATTGCTGACCTCGATGGACTGCGACGGAACAAAGGCGGGCTATGATATAGAGCTGACAAGAACGATAGCCGAAAACGTTTCTATTCCCGTTATAGCCTCGGGCGGAGCGGGAACCATGGAGCATTTTAAGGACGCCTTGACCGAGGGAAAAGCGGACGCCGCGCTCGCCGCCTCCCTCTTCCACTTCCGCGAGATCGAAATAAGAGATCTCAAAGATTATCTCGAAGCCGAGGACGTGCCCGTGAGACGGAGCTGATACAATGACATACGACCAAGCGCTTAAATATATTCACTCAATACCGAAATTCAGCCGCGTTTTGGGAAACGACCTTCTGCGCGTGCTGCTCGGCAAGCTTGATGACCCGCACAAAAAGCTTAAATTCATTCATGTCGGAGGGACAAACGGCAAGGGCAGCACCGCGACCATGATCTCCGAAATCATGCAGTCGGCGGGATATAAGACCGGGCTTTTCACATCGCCCTATCTTGTGCGCTTCAACGAGCGCATCAGAATAAACGGCGAGCCCATAGGCGACAGCGGGCTTGCGGAAATTGTGACTTACATAAAGCAGATATCCGAAAAGTTCGACGCCGAGGTATCGGAATTCGCGTTTATCACCGCCGCGGCAATGGTTTATTTTCTGCGCGAAAACTGCGATATTGTCGTGCTTGAGGTGGGGCTGGGCGGCAGGCTTGACGCCACAAACGTTATTGAAAGCTCCGAGGTCACCGCGCTGACGGCTGTCGGACTTGACCACTGCCAATACCTGGGCGGCAGCATCGACAGTATTTCGCGCGAAAAGCTGGGGATAGTCAAACGCGGCTCGCCGCTTGTTTTGTACCCGAAGCAGGACGATATCGTTTTCAAAAACGCAAAGGAGACCTGCGCAAAGCTCAACTCCGAACTGATTATTCCGGATTTTCCGACCGAGTATGATCAAAACAGCAGGTCGTTTGATTATAAAGGCAAAAAATACTCTCTCGCAATGAACGGAGAGTTTCAGGCGCTGAACGCGGCGACGGCGATCGAAGCCGCTGCAAAACTTTCGAATATTGGATATAAAATTAACACAAATGATATAAAAAACGGCTTGGCGCGCGCAAAAATCGACGGCAGGCTTGAGCGGATAGGAAACGTGCTGATAGACGGCGCGCATAATCCGCAGGCTGTCGGCGCGCTGCTTTGCGAGCTCGAAAAACAGAGCGAGCCGATACATTTTATCACCGCCATAATGGACGATAAGGACCATGCCGAAATAACAAGATTGATCGCCGAATTTTGCAAAAAGCATAATTCCGAGGTCACGGCGGCGCGGCTTGACATGCCCCGCTGCCTCGGCTCGGATAAACTCGCGGCCGAGTTCGCGCGCCGCGAGATAGCCGCGGCGGCCGCCGAATCACCCGCAACGGCATTGGGTGCTCTCGAAGATTTTAACGGGCTGATCTGCGCGTGCGGCTCGCTGTACTTGGCGGGCGAAATGAAAAAGCTCCTCACATAACAAAAGCCGCCCGAAGGCGGCTTTAAATTTAATCGTTGTCAACTTCCCAGGAAACTATCGTTCCGTCGCTTGCCAGTATCTCGGCGGAATATTCGGTCCTGCCCGCGCGGAACTCTATGTCATACACCTCTCGGCCGTCGTCGAAATCCTTTTTGGCTTCGGTGAATCTCACATCCGCCGCGTTAAGACCGGCTTTTTGAAGGGCGATCTCCTTCGCCTTGTCAACCGTTATTCCCGCGGCCGTCTGCGCGCCTTGCTGCGCGTTTTGATCATTGCGGCGATTCGGCTCCGCCGTGGGAGATGTTCCCGTAACGATATTGTCGGCGTCGGTCACCGTGGTCTTTTTGTCGCTCAGCTCAACGCGCTTTTGGTCCTCGTACCAAGTTACTTCCTTGCCCATTATCTCGCCGATGGCGCGGATAGGCAGATAGGTTGAACCGTTATATAAAATCGGATCAACAACTTCGCCGTTGACGTTCTTGAACGTGCGCTCGGTGCCGTCTATAACGATCTTAAAGTCGGGTCTGAGCTCGGCTTGAATGTTCTGCACGATCGTTGCCGCGCAGCCTCCGACCGCGACGCATAAAACGCACAGCAGAGCGGCGGCGGTTATTGAGATCTTTTTGTTCAGCTTTTTCATAATATACATCTCCTATCTATATAGTATTTATTATATTTTAATATAATATCATTGCAAAAATATAGATAATTTATGAATATTTTATAAATTTTGAAAATTATGCCTCACTTAAAAAATCAACTTTTCCACTGTCAATATTATATATCGCGCCGACCACCGACAAGCCGCTTTCATCGCCATCGGATACGCCCAAAGCTTCTTTCGTGACGCGCACGCTCCGCTCAACGTTTAAGCGGCAAGCTTTGTTTTCGTCCTTCTCATCGCTAATTGCGAGGCGTATCTCATCGGTCAGGAACTTAACGTATCCGTCGGGCTCGTCGTGAATCGCGGCGTGTACCGCTCCGCAGTGAGTATGGCCCACGACTACCGCAAGCCTGCAGCCTAAGTGCGACACGGCGTAGATCACGCTGCCGAGCTGGGTCCTGTCCATAACGTTTCCGGCGACTCTTATCACGAAGAGCTCGCCTATCCCCGCCGAAAAAACGCTCTCGGGTATAACCCTCGAATCGGAGCATGTTATCACAACGGCGTAGGGCTTTTGTCCCTCCTCACAGGTTTTTTGGCGCACTGACGGCGAAATATCGCCGATGGATGAGTCCGCGCTCAAATACGCCGCGTTTCCGTTTTTTAATCTTTCAAGCGCGGAACGCGCCGACATCTCGGAATTATGTTCCATAAATAACACTCCCTTTAAAATTATATAAGCGACGGCTTGACATAAACCGTTCGGTTCTTTTCGTATATCACAAAGCCGGGCTTCGCACCGTTCGGCTTTTTCACGTTTTTTACCCGCGTATAATCGACCGGTACCTGCGCAGACTCCCGCGCCTTGCTGTAATACGCCGCAAGGCGGGCTGCCTCCGTGATCGTTTGGTCGGGCGCCTCTCCGGTGCCGCCCGTTCGAATGAGCACATGCGAGCCGGGTATCTCCTTTGTGTGGAGCCAGATATCGGTAGAATACGACATTCGAATCGTCAGCTCATCGTTTTGCTTGTTGTTGCGTCCGACAAGGATCTCGTATCCGTCGCTTGACGTGAACCTCATGGGCTTTGAAGCGGTGTTTTTCGGCTTTTTCTTTTTGTTTGCCGGGCCGGTCGTTTTGATATACCCCTGCTCCCGAAGTTCGTCTTTTATTTCGAAAAGGTCGCGCGGCGTTTCCGCGTTGCGGATGCTTTCGAGCACCGTTTCAAGATACGCGAGCTCTTCCTCCGCCTCGGCTATCTGCTCCGAGGCGTACTTCTCGGTCACCTTCGCTTT
Organism: uncultured Clostridia bacterium; assembly: GCA_947625905.1. Taxonomy (GTDB): domain Bacteria; phylum Bacillota; class Clostridia; order Monoglobales; family Monoglobaceae; genus Monoglobus. The sequence continues at coordinate 91,708 of CANQQJ010000006.1, forward strand.
GTTGTATCTTTTGTAAAATTTTTGAGCGTTCTGCGCGGGCGAAATTGTCGGGTCGAGCGAGATTTTGAGTTCTTTGTTATCGTCATAGAAATTCTCAACGGTAATGCTGTCCATACCGTATTTGACCCTGTGCATGTTCGCGGTGAGCAGATCGCCTTTGATTTTATATTTATCTCTGTTTTTTGATTTTTCGAGATTATCGCGGTGCATGGCCAGCTTTTTCGAGCATCTGTCGATATTGTTGTTGACCAGCTTTAAAATATCCGCGCTCCTTTGGCGCATGCTCTCGCGCATCGAGCGGATCACATAATACTCGTCTATCGCCTCGGATATCGACTCCTTCGGCTTCGCATCGGCAATATCGCCGTACTGCTCAAGCGTCACGCACGAAAACGACATCGGCTTTCCCGACTGTTTTTCATATACAACGCAGGGGCTGAACCGCGCGTTCTTCATATCATCAATAAACGAGCCTATGAACGTGACAAACTCGGCGTCATTGACCTCGGACTTTGTAATTTTGGTGTGCCCCGCGAACTTATACACCAGCTCGCGCGCCACAAGCGGGCTCATGCCCATAATATGATCAAGCAGGAACTTGTCAAGAAGCGTGTCGGGGTCTTGGCGCGAAAACTCGTTCATGAACCCAACAAGTCCAAAATCATCGGGCGTCAGCTTGGCCTGCGGCGGCGGAGCCTCGTAGATAAAGCCGGGCAATATCTGCCGCACCTTGCTGACGGTGAAGTCCACATGCTTGGCGCTGTCCAGTATCTTGCCGCTGTCATCAATAAAAATTATGTTGCTGTGGCGCCCCATTATCTCGGTGATTATCGACTTTGTCTCAAGGTCTCCCAGCTCGCTAAGGCACTCGACGTCGATCCTGACGACCCGGTCGCAGCCCGGCTGGGTAACGGCCGTTATTCTGCCTCCGCTCAGGTGCTTGCGCATAAGCATGCACAGCATTGGCGGCGTCATCGGGTTTTCTTTTTTTGTGTTCGTCAGATGCACCCGCGCGTTTGAAGCGCTCGCCGAAAGCATCAGACGATAATTCCCGTCAAACGTCCGCACGTTTAGAATTATCTCGTCGCTCTCGGGCTGATAGATCTTGTCGATCTTGCCGCCGAGCAGCTTTTGGCTGAGCTCACATACGACGCTTCGCGTCACAAATCCGTCATAGGACATAATTTACACCTCAATAATACTGATATTTTCGCAGATAACTCCCCCGAAACGGGGGAGTTATTTTACATATTTTTAAGCAGTTCCGCTTTGTCGGTCCTCTCCCAGGGAAGGTCGAGATCGTTTCGGCCAAAGTGGCCGTAAGCCGCTGTCTGCTTGTATATCGGGCGCCTCAAGTCGAGATTTTTGATAATGCCGCTCGGCGTTAAGTCAAACACCTTTAAAATTCTTTCGGCTATCTCGCTGTCGGGAATAACGCCCGTGCCGCGCGTGTCAACGCGCACCGACACGGGTTTGCTGACGCCGATCGCGTAGGCAAGCTGTATCTCGCACGCCTTTGCCAGGCCCGCCGCCACAACGTTTTTCGCCACGTATCTTGCGGCGTAGGCCGCGCTTCTGTCGACCTTTGTGGGGTCCTTGCCCGAGAACGCTCCGCCGCCGTGGCCCGCGTATCCGCCGTAGGTGTCAACGATTATCTTTCTGCCGGTGTGGCCGCTGTCGCCCTGGGGACCGCCTACCACAAACCTGCCGGTGGGATTGATGTATATGGTCGTGTTTTCATCCTTGAGTTCGTCGCCTATGACCTCATCGATGACATATTTTTTTATGTCGCCGCGGAGCCGCTCCTGAGACACCGCCTCGCTGTGCTGGGTTGACACCACTACGGCGTCAACGCGCTTAAAGCTGCCGTCCTCGTTATACTCGACAGTGACCTGAGCTTTGCCGTCGGGACGGAGGTAGTTTAAAATATTCTTTTTGCGCACCTCGGTCAAACGTTTTGTAAGCTTATGCGCCAGCGATATCGGCAGAGGCATATATTCCTCGGTCTCGTCGCAGGCAAAGCCGAACATCATGCCCTGGTCGCCCGCGCCCAAGCCTTCTCCGCTGTCGTCAACTCCGCGTGCTATATCGCCCGACTGCTCATCTATCGCCAAAATTACGGCGCAGGTGTCGCAGTCAAAGCCGTATTTCGCTCTGTCATAGCCAATCTCGCGAATCGTCTCGCGCGCGATGGTTTTCATATTGACATAAGTCGTTGTGGTGATCTCGCCGACTATCAGAACAAGACCTGTCGTCACGGTCACCTCGACCGCCACTCTCGCCTTCGGGTCATTCTCCAATATCGCGTCTAATATCGCGTCGGAAATTAGGTCGGAAATTTTGTCGGGATGCCCCTCCGTCACAGATTCCGATGTAAATAATCTCTTATACATAGCTTAATATCTCCTTTGAAATAACATCAATGTCTCGGCCGCCGTCTATAATTACAATATTGTGTCCGAAGTTATTTTTAAGGTCATTGAGAACGGTCATAAAACCGTCTCTTATTCCCTTCATCTGAGCCGCGCTCTGCTCGTAAAGCTCCACATTTTCGCGTCCCAAGTCGATCCTGTCCTTGCAGACTTCAGGCTTAACGTCTAAGAATATGCACAAATCGGGCTTGAGCAGCTTGGCGCAGCCCAGGTTCATGTCTCTGACCCACCCGTAGTCACATTCGGCATCGGTACCCTGGTACGCAAGCGACGAGTAGTAATATCTGTCGCAGATCACGGTATATCCCTCGTCAATATATTTTTTTATGCCGAACTCGGGATTTGTCACATGCTCGATCCTGTCGGCCAGGAACAGCGCAGCCTGCAGATGTATGTCCTTTGCCTCGCTCGCCGATAAAATACGGTTCAGGTAAGCGCCTGTCTCGTAAGATGTCGGCTCGTGCGTTACATGCACCTTTTCGCCTCTGCCCTCCAAGTTTTGTTTGAGCAGCTCGATCTGCGACGACTTGCCGCTGCCGTCAAGCCCCTCTATCACGATAAACCTACCCATTGGCTCCACCCTGTCCGTAATAGGCGTTTTTGCCGTGCTTGCGGTTATAATGCTTGTCCAGCACATATGCGGGCATGACCGGAATTTCCGGATTTATTATCTCACACATAAACGCCATCTTCGCGACTTCCTCAATGACCACGGCGTTATGGACCGCGTTTTTGGCGTCGGTCCCCCATGAAAACGGCGCGTGGTTCGACACCAGGACACCGGGGACCGCCCCCGGGTCTATCCCTTTATTTTCAAACGTTTCCGCTATCACCCTGCCGGTGTTCAGCTCATAGGCCTCATCGACCTCGGCCTTGGTGAGCGGCCTCGTGCAGGGGATAGGACCGTAGAAGTAATCGGCGTGGGTCGTGCCGTACGGAGGCAGATCTCTGCCCGCCTGCGCCCACGCGGTGCCGTGGGTCGAATGAGTGTGCACAACTCCGCCTATATTCGGAAAACGCTTGTAAAGCTCGAGATGAGTCGGCGTGTCGGACGACGGATTGAGCTTTCCGTCTACAATTTCGCCGCTGTTTAAATCAAGAACCACGATATGCTCGGGCTTCAGCTTATCATACTCAACGCCCGACGGCTTTATCGCCACAACTCCCGACTTTCTGTCTATCTCCGAGGCATTGCCCCAGGTGAAGGTCACAAGCCCATGCTTCGGGAGCAGCATATTGGCCTCGTATACTCTCTTTTTCAGTTCGTCATACATAATTTTTCCTCATTTATAAAAGCGTGTTTATTCTTTTACGGATTTTTTTATATTTTTGAGCCGCTTCATAACATCGTTGCCGCCTCTGCCGAAGTAGTCGTGAAGCTGTTTGTACTCGGCGTAAAGCTCGTTGTATATCTCGACATTTTCGGGGATCGGCTTATAATATCTTGTCATAACTCTGCCCATCTTTTTGGCGCAGTCTTTTATATCGTCATAGCCGCCCGCGGCAGAGCCCGCCGCAACCGCGCCGAACATGGCCGAGCCGAGAGCTCCCGCCTGCTTTGATTCGGCTATCTTTATATTCATGTTCATGACGTCGGCGTATATCTGCATCATAAACGAATCCTTCTGCGCTATTCCGCCCGCCGCGTACAGCTCGGTTATCGGCACGCCGCCGGCGCGGAACGTCTCGACTATCATTCTCGTGCCGTAAGCCGTGGCCTCGATAAGCGCGCGGTATATATCCTCGGGGCGCGTCAACAGAGTCATGCCCAGTATCATTCCGGTAAGGTCAACGTCCACGAGCACGCTGCGGTTCCCGTTCCACCAATCAAGCGCGACGAGACCCGTCTCGCCCGGCTTTTTCCTGCCGGCTTTGGTCCTCAGCAGCTGGTGTATATTCATGCCAAGCGCTTTCGCCTCGCGATAATAGCTTTCGGGAACCGAGGTTTTCACGAACCAGTCGAAATGGTCGCCGACGCACGACTGTCCCGCCTCGTATCCTTGAAATCCGGGAATAACGCCGTCCTCGACAACTCCGCACATGCCGGGCACGATCTTTTCCTCATTGCCCAAGAGTATATCACAGGTAGAAGTTCCGATTATCATAAGCATTTTTCCCGCCTCGGTCACTCCGACGGCCGGGAGCGCCACGTGCGCGTCCACATTCGCGACCGCTACGGCGGTGCCTTCTTTAAGGCCCGTCAGCTTCGCCATCTCGGGAGTTATCTCTCCGGCCTTTGAGCCTATGGGCGTGATCTCGCAGCCGATTTTTTCATCGACAAAATTCTCAAGCTTCGGGTGCAGCGATTTGAAAAAGTCTTTTGACGGGAATCCCTCGGACTTGCTCCAAAGCGCCTTGTATCCCGCGGTGCAGCTGTTTCTGGTCTCGCGGCCGGTGAGCTGCCAAACGACCCAGTCTGCCGCCTCGATGAACTTATCCATAGCGTCGTATATCTCGGGAGCTTCCTCGGCGATCTGCCATACTTTGGGGATCATCCATTCGGATGAGATCTTGCCGCCGTATCTTGGAAGGAAATTCTCGTCTGATTTTTCGGCGATCTCGTTTAGCTTGTTGGCATACTTCTGCGCCGCGTGATGCTTCCAGAGCTTCACGTAGGCGTGGGGATTTGACTTGTACTCATCCATAAAGCAGAGCGGCGTTCCGTCGGATTTTACCGGAAGCACGGTGCAGGCGGTAAAGTCGATACCGAGGCCGATAATATCATTTTTGTCAACTTCGGACTGTTTGATGACATCCGGAACCGTGTGCTTGAGCACGTCAAGATAATCCTGCGGATGCTGAAGCGCCCAGTCGTCGCCGAGCTTTGTCGCGCCGTCGGGCAGATATTCATACATTACCTCATGAGGATACTCATATACCGACGAGGCGAGCTCCGCCCCGTTTTCGACGTCAACAAGAACGGCTCTGCCCGAAAGTGAGCCGTAATCAATGCCGATCGCGTATTTCTTACCCATAGGTACCACTCCTTCAAATGAAATTATTAATTACATTATATATAAAAAATATACATAAATCAAGTATAATTAATAATAATTTACGTTGTTTACAGATAATTTTTGTTTATATACTCAATTATCGCTCCGCGGTCGTTGCTCAGTTCTTCGGATATCACCTTATCGAGAACGTCATTGAGGATCCTGCCGATATCGGAGCCCGAAAATCCGAGGCTGATCATGTCTCTGCCGTTTACCGCAAGATCCTTTAATGTGAAGCAGTCTTTTTCGGCTATGATCTCATCGGCCAGCCGCGCGGTCTCGTTAAGCTCGGACACGCGGTTCTGTCTGACATGCTCCGCCTGGGCCGAAACATCGGCGAGCTTGATTTTTATAAGCATATCAAATACCGCCTTGCCGTCTTTAAACTCGGCGTCGAGCTTCGCCAGTCTGCGTCTCACGCTCTTTTTTGTCGGCGATATCATATCGCCGTGGCGGGCGGCAAGATATACCGCACTATCTTTTGTGAAATTATCGGCCTTGAGCCTTGAGAGCGCCGAATCCGCAAGCTTTCCCGACAGCGCTCCGTGATTGTAAAAATGGTCAATCACCGCGCCGCCCGGCAAAATCTCCGCGCTGTGCGTACCCGGTTTTCCGCTGTCGTGAAACAGCGCCGCAAAACGCAGCGCCGCCTCGGGAGGGGTATTCTCAACGGCGCGGATAGTGTGCTCCCACACGTCACAGCAATGATAAGGATTTCGCTGCGGAAAATCAAACATAGGCTCGATCTCGGGGATAACGCGCGCGAAAATATCCCTGTATTCTCTCAAAACAGGGCCGATATGCTCTCCGCATATCATCATTTTAAGCTCGTCGTAAATTCTTTCACACGAAACATTTTTAAGCAGTTCGGCGTGTTTTTTCATTGATACGGACGCGCTTTCCTCGATCTCAAAGCCGAGCACCGAGGCGAATCTTAGCCCCCGCAGTATGCGCAGGGAGTCCTCGGTAAAACGCTTGTCGGGATCTCCGACGCAGCGGATGATCCCCGCGTTAATATCCCGCCTGCCGCCGAACGGGTCGATCACTCTGTCGGCCGCGCAGTCGTAGGCCACGGCGTTTATAGTGAAATCGCGCCTTGAAAGGTCGTCTCTTATGTCGGACACGAACTCCACCGAGTCGGGCCTCCTGTTGTCGGTATAGCTGCCGTCGGTCCTGAATGTGGTGATCTCATACGGAGCGCCGTCCGCTATGACTGTCACGGTGCCGTGCTTTATACCCGTGTCGATTATCTTGTAATTCAGTTTTGCAAGAACCCGTTTGACCTGCTCGGGCTTAGCCGAAACCGCGGCGTCCCAATCCTTCGGGGCCTTGCCCATAAGGCTGTCGCGCACGCAGCCGCCCACCGGATACGCCAAATATCCCGCGGCGTTGAGCGCGGCTATAACGCTCATAAGGGCTTCGGGAACGCTGATAAGGCTCACTGCTCCGCGATATAGGCGCGGCTGATAACGATAGGCTCGGTGGGTGTTCCGCCCTCGGGACCGACCCTGCGAACGCTCAGAAAATCGTCAACCACATCCATGCCGTCGATAACCTTTCCAAAAGCGGCATATTGGCCGTCAAGGAAATCGGCGTCGTCGTAGCAGATAAAAAACTGGCTGCTTGCCGAATTCGGGTCCATTGCGCGCGCCATCGAGACAACTCCTCTGGTGTGGCTTAAGGTGTTGTCCGCAAAGCCGTTCATCGCGAACTCGCCGCGAATGTTCTCGCCGCTGCCGCCCGTGCCGTTTCCGTTGGGGCAGCCGCCCTGAGCCATAAAACCGTCGATAACGCGGTGGAACGTCAGTCCGTCATAAAACCCGTTTGACACGAGGTTCATGAAGTTTTCCACAGTCTCGGGTGCGTACTCGGGATACAGCTCTATCGTGAACTCGCCGCCGTTTTCCATCTCAAACTTTACAATGTTTTTTTCACTCATGATCATTACCTCACTTTTTATTGTTCGGCGGACTCCGCCGCCGCCTTTGCCATGTTTATAACACCTTCAAAATCAAGCATCTCGGCCGCGTTTTCAGCGATCTTTATATCCGACTGCGCCTTCCAGTAATTTCGAAGCTCATACGCGCCCCGGATACGCTTTATTGTGTGGTATCCGTAATCCGACTCCACAATATCGCTTATTTGGTCTATTCCGAGAGCGAACGCCGCGTCCTCGAACGAGCTGACCATCTCACCGCGCGTAAATGTGTAGACATAATTTTTATCCTTCACCGAGTCCTCGTTATATTCGCTCATAAGCGCGGTGAAATCCTCGCCGTTTTTCGCTTTTTGATTGACCTCGCGTGCTATTTCCGCGGCATCGCCTTTGGATGTGCCGCTGAGTATCAGTATCTGGCGCACCGAGGCTCCTCTGTCGTCGGCGTATCCGTCAAGGACAGACGGATCCGATATATATCTTGTCGGATTTTTCTGAAAATCCTCGGCCACATCATCAAAAACGGCTATGTCGGCATAAACCTTTTTGTAGTGCTCGACGTCGCTTATCCCGAGAGCGTTGGCGGTTTTCTTAAAGCTGTCCTCGCCGTTTCTTTCGATCGCGTCGTCCACCAACGCCGAGGCTGTCTTTTCGGCCTCCGAGACCGAATAGCCCGCCTCTCGCGCCTTTTGCCTGAAGGCGGTGTCCGCGACCGCGTCCGATATGGCCGTATCAACGATTTTATCCGCGATCGACTTGTCGCTCCAGTCAAACTCGGCGAAATCCGCGTTGGGGTCCGCGGCGTACATTTGAACGACCGCCTCGTTGTAGATATAGTATCCGAGATCCTCGGGCTTAAGTTCCTCGCCGTTAACGGCCGCAACGACTCCCGACGGAAGACCGGCGCCGTTCTCGGCGCCCGGCGCCGCGGACGGAACGAAAGTCTCGCCGTGTTCCGCCGCGGTCTGCGTTTTATCCCGCTCGATCAAATTTCCGCTGTCCGTGGCGGTCTTTCCGCAGCCCGCGAGAGCGAGGCACAAGCAGACCGCCGATACCGAAATTATTGTTTTAAAGCGCATTGAACCACCTCAAATATTTGTTATTTGCTCTGAGCAAATCCGTTAAATTCGTTAAACAGCGTTTCCTCGGTCTTTCTCATGAACACCGTTACCTCGCTGCCGCTGAACGAAAGCTCGATAAATATTTTCCCCGCGCACTCGCCTATAAGATTTGCTTTTATCACCAGAATATTCTCTCCGCACCAGCCCGCCGACGCGGCGTACGGGCAGTTGTATTTGACAAATCCGCCGAATCGCAGCTCGCCGAATCCGAACCCGATGCTTTGAATACCGTCCGAAAACTCAAGATTGATCGAGCCGCTGTCAGAGTTCGCGACAATACGCATAGCCTTGAGCCCCGGCTTGTTGTCGGAAAACTCGTATATTTTGTCAATATCGTATGTATCTGCATTTTCAAGGGGCATGACCGCGAGGCTTTTTTCGAGAGCCGAAAGATCTGCGGGCTCCGATCCGCCGTCCAATGTGTCGTACACCTCGTCGAAAAACGCGTCGAATATGCGCTGGATCCCGCCTTTTCTGTCGGTCAGGTCGGCTGTTGTGACAAATATCAAGTCTTTTTCCGGGAAGCATACCGCAAGCTGGCCCGCGAGGCCATACATCATAAAGCCGCCGCGCTGCGTACGCCATATCTGATAACCGTAGCCCTGCTGCTCGGCGGGGAAATATCCCTTGGCATGGTTCGGCACTTGAAGCGAGGTCATCTCCTGAACAAATCCCGCGGTCAAAAGCCGCTTTTCGCCGGAGACGCCGCCGTTCATCAGCATATCGGCCATAATTAGCAGATCATACGGAAGCGCCAGCAGACCCGATCCGCCCTGGCTCACGCCCTCGCCGTCCGGGATAAAATACGCCTCGTCGGAAATCATGAGGCCCTTGTCGCGCACATAGTCGATAAGCCGCTTTCCGGTACGTTTTTCAACCAGCGCCGCCAGAACGTGAGAGGCGCTTGTGTCGTATGAAAAAACCGTGCCCGGCTTGTGCGTCGGGGTTTTTGTAAAAAAGCTCTTTACCCAGCCTTTGCTGCTGTATTTGTCATAGGTCGTGCCGTCGTGGGGCGTCGTCATCGTAAGCATATGGCGTATCGTCGTTTCCGAAAGATAAGGGTGGGCACCCTCCTCGGGAATGAACTCGGGGAAGTAATCGCAGATCTTGTCGTCAAGCCCGATATCCCTGTCGAATATCATCATTCCTATCGCGATCGCCGTCAGGCTCTTGCTTATCGAAAACATGCGGTGCAGCGAATTTTTGCCGTAGGGCTCGTAATAGCCTTCAAACACCAGCTTTCCGCCGCGCATTATAAGAACGCTGTGCATATCGAGGTCGTCTTTTTCAAGCCTTTTTATAAACCCCTCTATACCCCTCGGGCTGATGCCGACGCTTTCGGGCGCCGCTTTTTCAAACTTCATTTTAATCACTTTTATCCCTGTCCTTTACTTAAATTTGCAATTAATAAATATTAACATAAAGAGCAGTTGTTGTCAATAAAAAAACTTCATAAAAACGCGCTGTCAAAGCGCGGAAATTTCGGTTTGCCCGACAGCGCCGAAAATATTTAAAACCTCCCTCTTTTTCACGGAGGGAGGCAAGAGTATATATCCCCGTTTAGCCGGGGATGACAGTAGGGAAGTTGGCTTTTATGATCATCGAGGCGTTGATCCGATATATAAACTTTCCGCCGCCAACGGGCCTGAAATATAATTCCGCGGGTTTTAATTCTTCCGCCCGGCATATACTTGACAAGCCCGGCATAAACAGTATAATAGATAGTATAAAGGCCGCTAACACGGCCGCTTTGGGAAACGATATCTTCATAAGTCTTGTTCTCATATAATTAAGTCCTTTCGGATTTTGCTCTTTTGTTTTATATGACGACAAAATTTATGATTTTGTTCCCAAAATTTCAAAAAATTTATTGCACGGAGAAATATTATGGCTGTGACTATTGCCCTCGCGGGAAATCCCAACTGCGGAAAAACCACGATTTTTAACGCTCTGACAGGCTCCGACCAGTACGTGGGAAACTGGCCGGGCGTCACCGTCGAGAAAAAAGAGGGACGGCTGATCTATAACCCCGAGATCACTATCACGGATCTGCCCGGGATATATTCGCTCTCGCCCTACACTCCCGAGGAGGTCGTGGCGCGGAACTATCTTGTAAAATCCCCGCCCGACGTTGTTTTAAATATACTGGACGGCACAAACATTGAGCGGAACCTCTATCTCACGACCCAGATATTGGAACTCGGAATACCTGTCGTGGTGGTTATAAACATGGCGGACGTTATCGAAAAACGCGGCGACGTTATTGACCTGAAAAAGTTTTCCAAGGCTCTGGGCGGATGCCCGGTATTTGAGACATCGGCGCTCAAAGGCGGCGGATTAAGACGCGCCGTTGACGCCGCGGCTGAACTGGCGGGAAAACCGACGAACGTGAAGCCTCTCGGATTTTCGGCGCCCGCCGAGGAGGCGGTCCTCGCGATAAAAAGGCTGATTCCCGACACTCCCGAGGCGCAGAGACGGTTTTTTGCGGTAAAGATCTTTGAGCGCGACGAGCGGCTTAATGAGCTTATAGGCGATCTTCCGCAAAACGGCGAAATTGAAAGCATAATCAAAAAGACCGAAAAGAAAATGGGAGACGACAGCGAGAGCATAATAATAACCGAAAGATACGCGAAGATCTCGTCGATAATAAAACAGTGCTACGTGAAGCGCAGGATAGGCGACAAGGTCTCCGAGCGGATCGACAGCGTGCTCACGAACAGATTCGCCGCTCTGCCGATTTTCGCGGTCGTTATGTTTTTGATGTATTACGTCTCGGTGACCTCGCTGGGCGCGATGTTTTCGGGCATAATAGAAGACAATATTTTCGGCGAATCGGGCATCGTTCCCGTGGCGCTCCGAGCTTTTCTGACGAATATCGGCACGCACGAGGCGCTGATCTCGCTTATAATCGACGGCATCATAGCGGGCGTGGGCTCTGTTTTGAGCTTCGTTCCGCAGATCATGCTGCTGTTTATATTTATGGCGTTTCTTGAAGACTGCGGATATATGTCCCGCGTGGCCTTCATAATGGACGGAATATTCAGAAAGATCGGGCTCTCGGGCAAGTCGTTCATTCCCATCATAATCGGAACGGGCTGCGGCGTGCCCGGGATCATGGCCTCGCGCACTATCGAAAACACAGCCGAGCGGCGCCTCACGATAATCACCACAACTTTTATACCGTGCAGCGCGAAGCTGCCGATGATCGCGCTGTTTTCGGGAGTGTTTCTCGGCGGCGCGTGGTGGGCGGCTCCGCTTTCGTATCTGATCGGCGCGCTGGCTATAATCGTCTCGGGTCTGATACTCAAGAGGACAAAGCTGTTCTCGGGCGACTCGACCCCATTTATCATGGAGCTCCCGCCCTATCATCTGCCGATCCCGAAAAATGTGTTCAAAAGCATGTGGAACCGCGTATCGTCATTCGTTAAAAAGGCGGGCACCGTTATACTTCTCTCGGCCGTTGTGATATGGCTTTTGTCAAATCTCGGATTCGTCGGCGGCAGGTTCGGCTTTACAGACGATTTCTCAAAGTCTATACTGTCGTATATCGGTCAGGGCTTTGCTTGGTTCTTTGTTCCGCTTGGCTTCGGCAACAGAGAAGCCGCTGTAGCCGTGCTCTCGGGACTTATCGCTAAAGAAAACGTCGTCAGCACCCTCGCCGTGCTCTACTCGGGCACCGATCTCAGCGCCGCGCTGAGCAGCGCTTTCACACCCGTTTCGGCGTTCGCGTTCCTGATATTCAATCTGCTGTGCGCGCCCTGCGTGGCGGCAATGGCGGCTATCGCCAGAGAGATGTCAAGCAAAAAATGGACGGCATTCGCGCTGGCTTATCAAACATGCTTCGCGTATATAATCGCTTTTCTGATATATCAAATAGGCTCTCTTTTCTGAATATAATTTAATATCAAATAAATAAAGGAGGTATTATTTATGGAACCGGAAAAAAGATTGGGTTGGAAATGGTTTGAATTTATTAAATATGTTAAAATGCCTGTAACAATTTTAATATATGGTATAATAACGATTGTGTTTTTAATAGAAGTGATAACGGATTTTTCCGGTTATATATTAGTATATGAATTGTTATTTATAATAATATTTGCTATATCTATAATAGTATTGTATGGTATGTATAAAATGAAAAAATATTTCCTATTTTTATATTTTATAGAATATATATTTTATTTTATTATTAGTATCGGTTTTTTTAAAAAAAGCGTTTTTAACGTTTTGGTGACATTCGTAGTGTTATTGTGTGAAATATATTACTTTTCAAAAAGGGGAGATTATTTTAATTAACGAGTTATTATAATGTTTGCAGAAAGAAAAATAAACACAGCAAATAAGCTGTTATGGAGATGACTCAAGAAGAAAACGAGAAAGAGCACGCCAAGCTGTGGCCTAAGGAGCTTGACGGTATCGTAAACACGCCCGAAAACCTCAAAGCGGCGCCCGAGCTTTGCCCCGTATGTCTTCATCCGCAAAGCTTTTTTGAGATCAACTGCGAGAATTACTGACGCTTCATATATAAAAGCTCCGCAGTATGAACGGAGCTTTTTCTTTATCTTTTTGCGCTTATCTCGTGCAGACAATACTTGCAGACATATTTTTTTCTGTATTTTATGGCTATGTCATCCTCGGTGCCGCAAAAGGCGCAGGCGGGATTTTTTCTCTCTATGACCAATCTGTCGCCGTCCATGTACATGTTTACCTCAACGGCGCCGGTGTCCTTATCGAGATTGACCGGATCCTCAAGCTTGCGCAGCATCAGCTCTCTGCGCATCTCTTTGGGAACGACAAGCCTGCCGTTTATGTCCATATCTCTGCTGATAGCTTTTTTCATATATTGATCCTCCGAAAAATGAATTTCTCAAAGTATATCACAGATCAAAAAATTTGTCAATTTATAGCGTCAAATTTTATTTCGGGATTTGTATAATTGTCAATGATGGGTGACACTTTTAATTAAAATAAAAAGTTGTTCTCCAATTCAGCTCTTGTCAAGGT
>CANQQJ010000007.1 GCA_947625905.1 uncultured Clostridia bacterium
AGTTATAGGGCTCGAACCTATGACCCTCTGCTTGTAAGGCAGATGCTCTCCCAGCTGAGCTAAACTCCCACATCTTTCCATCACTGTGCCGCACGCGGCGACAACATTGATAATTATACATAGATTAAATGTAAAAGTCAAAATGGCTCACATTGATTTATATTTGATTATGAGCGATTATTTAGCTAAAATAAGCTGTTTTCTCTTATTTGCTAACTTTATCATATTTTTTAAATTTATGTATTAATATTTTCCCGCCGAATATAGTATGTATGAAAGGCAGGTGTTTTTTTATGTTTAAAGCAATTAAATTATCCGGGATGATATGGATCATGAGCGCCGCCCTTCTGACCGCGGCCGCCATTGTTCTGCTGGTTAAAATGAACGCCGCGGAGCCGATACAAACCGCCGCCGATGATCCGCGGATGACCGTTGTTATAGACCCCGGCCACGGAGGGCAGGACGGAGGCGCCTCGTGCGGAGGCGTGCTTGAAAAAGACCTTAATTTAAGCGTCGCGCTCAAGCTTGGGGATACTATCGCTTCAAACAACGGTGCGGCCGTGATGACGCGGGAGGGCGACGCTCCTGACGTTCCGGGGTCAAACGGCAAATTCGTGAAGAAAGACGATCTCAGGTACCGCCTCGAAGTTCTCGACAAAGCGGACGCGGATATATTTATCAGCATACACATGAACAAGTTTTCGGAACCGAAATACAGCGGCGCGCAGGTGTTTTATTCGCAAAACGGTGAGGAAAGCAAGGTCTTGGGCGAGCTTATCCAAAAGTCGCTCAGAGAGAACCTCGATCCCGAAAACACCCGTGAGGCGAAACGGAACGAATCGGGAATATATATTTTAAAAAACGCGAAAGTCCCCGCGGCTCTTGTGGAATGCGGCTTTCTTTCCAATCCCGCGGAGCTTGAAAAGCTCAAAACCGAGGAATATCAACAATCTCTCGCCGAAGCGATATTCAAAGGGATCGAGGAATTTATGAGGCAAAATCAAAAGGAGCAGAGCGAGTGATCACGAGCAAAAAATTTTAAAGGCGGCGGGAATTTTCCCGCTGCCTTTTAAAACTATTTGTCTCTGTAATGAGAGCCGCATTGCACAATTTTTACCGTGTCTCCGTCTATGCGATAGACTATTCTGTTCGCATTGTCAATACGTCTGCTCCAATAGTTCGACAGATCGCCGCTAAGCCTTTCCGGTTTGCCTATTCCGGTATATCCGTTTCGCTCAATATCCTTCAAAAGCTGCAAGATCCTTCTCAGAGTTTTTTTGTCCTGCCTTGTCCAGTATTCGAAATCCTCCCACGCTTCATCCGTCCACGCCTTAATCATCGTAATTCACCTCATGGACGGTGCCTCCGGTCACCTCCATTTGCGCTATTGATTTTCTGAGACGCGCCATATTTTCATCGGAGTAAAACGGGTCGATCGAAACCTCAAAAGGCAGACGGTTTTCACGTGTCATTTTTTTGGCAAGCATAGTTATTGCCGCCGACATGGATATGCCCAATTCGCCGCACACATTGTCAAAATCCTTTTTTAAAGCGTCATCAATTCTTATGCTGATCGTTGTCTGCGCCATTTTCACACACTCCTTTCAGCTAAATTATAATACATCGTTCGTATAATGTCAATACGCTGACATAATAAAATTTTGTCTTATCTTGTTATATCGGCAAATTTCGCGCTGATCAGATTTTTTAGATCTACGGGGCTCATTTTTATTTGAACTCCGCGCTTGCCGCCGCTGAAATAGATTTGATCGAGCAACTCCGCTGACTTGTCGATGACCGTCGGGAACTGCTTTTTCATTCCCAACGGGCTGCATCCGCCGCGGATATAGCCCGTAACGCGGGTAATATCCTTGACATGGATCATTTCAAGAGCTTTTTGCCCCGCGGCGGCCGCGCACTTTTTGAGGTCAAGCTCCTTAGCTACCGGGACCACAAACACAAAATTTTCGTGCGCCTTGTTCTCGGTCACAAGGGTCTTAAACACCGAATCCGGATCAAGACCCAGCTTGCCCGCCACGGTCACGCCGTCGGTAAACTCGCCGCACTCGTAAAACATGGTCTCAAAATCAAGACCCGCGGTCTCGAGTATGCGCATTGCGTTGGTTTTTACATGCTTTTTAGCCATTTTTATCACCTGATCTCCCTGCACTCAAGATAGTATCTTTTGTCGGACGCCACGCCCATTGAGAAGGTTTTTCTGGGCAGCGAACCGTCTTTTATAACGCACTCAAACAATAGGCTCTTCTCCATCGGGTCAACCATGAATCCGATGGTGTTCTCGGCGTCCGTGAGGGCTTCGACAACATTGTCGCCGTGAATATAGTCCACGCGTCCGCCGTTTTTTTCTATATATTCGTCCAGGAAATCCTGAACGGTGGCGATCGCGAGATTTCCCGCGCCGTCCTTGATATGGACCTCGCCGCGGTTTTCGCCGTATTTATAGCGTATTCTGTGGCCGCCGTTGCTCTCGGCGGAGGCGCGCGGGTAACGCTTCTTAAGCGCTCTCATCACGTTCTCGGGATCGACGTCGAACACAACCCGCTGTATCGGCTCAAACTCCAGCGCGTCGTCGTGGATGTTCTCGAGTTCCACAAGCGCGAACCGCGCGGGGTGACTCTCAGCCTCGACACCGGTCAAGCCTTTCTTGATCTCGTCCCAGCATGATTTCGCAGTCGCCAGCGAATGGTTCCCGTCGCCCACCGCGAACGCCATAACGTCTTTGTTGAAAACGTCATATTTTTTCTCAAATTCCGCTTTATCCTCAAGCGCCGCAAGTGCGCCCGTTATTCTCTCGTGCTCGCTTTCGGGCACAAGATATCCTGCAATTCTGCCGCCTCCGAGCATCAAATCAAAATCATACAGCTTTTTAAGATCCGGCTTGCGCTCCGTCAAAGGCTCTATAACCGATTTTTCGCGATCGTCGATCAGCATCAGGATATGGGGAAGCTCGAGGGGCGCGTTTATGCGGATCTTCTTACGGGGCGGGATACGCTCGACTATCGTGCCCTCGGTGGCGCGTATCTTCGAGTGGGAGCCGCGCCTGAAATCGTACTCCTCAAGGTCGACCATCCCGATCAGGCCGCGCCGCGTCCTGCCGTTTGACTGGACGCGCTCTACATAGACATACGAATCCTTAAGCTTCTCAAATATGCCGGATGCGAGATAACGGCTCATGGTTTCGTTGATTTTTTTGATTCGATCAGCAGCGCCCGCCTCCTCAAGATAAACCTCGGGAAATATTATGTCGAGAGTCGAAGGAGCGCCGCCGACGATCTTTGCGGCTTTTTCCCAATACTCGGGCTCGGATGTGAACTGGTCGCAGGCTACCACGCTCCATTTTTCAAAGTCGATATTTTTCGGTATAAGAATATCCGCAGGATTAAAAATCATGTTTTTCTCCTTAATTGATAGTTTTAGAGTGATTGAATCGGGCGGTTATCCACCGCCCGAAACAGTATTTATTTTAACTTCTCAATGCTGTCAAGCACGGTTTTGAGCATTTCGCTGTACTTTTCTGCCTTTTTGCGCTCCTCTTCAACCACTTTTGCGGGAGCCTTTTCGGTAAAGCCCTTGTTGCTCAGCTTACCCTCGGCGCGTTTGATCTCGCTCTCAAGACGCTTCTTCTCTTTGCCAAGACGGTCAAGCTCCTTTTCCTTATCCACAAGCTCGTCGACCGGCAGCAGGATCTCCGCGCCGGGCACAACTACCGAAACTGCGTTTTCGGGAACGCCGCTCTTGTCGGCGCAAACATTGACCTCCGATGCCGAGGCAAGCTTTTTAAAGAAGCTGTCGCCCTTCTCAAACGTCTCGCCTTTGTCGGTCACGATATAGAGCGCTGCCTTTTTTGAAGGCGGAACGTTCATCTCGTTTCTGATGTTGCGCACGCCTTTTATCGCGTCCATGATCATCCGCATCTCGCTCTCGGCTCTTTCGTCCTTGAGCTCGGGGTCGTAGACCGGGAAGCTTGAGATCATTATGCTCTCGCCCTCGTGCGGAAGCGCCTGCCAGATTTCCTCGGTAATAAACGGCATGAACGGGTGCAGCAGCTTGAGCGTGTTGCCAAGGACATACACGAGCACCTGCTGTGCGGCCGCGTTGCTCTCGCCCTGCTCAAAGAAGCGGGGCTTAACAAGCTCGATATACCAGTCGCAGAAGCTGTCCCAGATAAAGTCATAGAGTTTTGAAACGGCTATTCCCAGCTCGTATTTTTCAAGGTTGTCGGTGACCTCTTTCACAAGGTCGTTATACGCGGATATTATCCACTTGTCGGCGATCGTCAGTTTGGACTTGTCGGGAAGCGCGCAGGAATCGATCGACAGATTCATCAGCACGAAGCGCGACGCGTTCCAGATCTTGTTGGCAAAGTTTCTGCTCGCCTCAACGCGCTCGATATAGAATCTCATGTCGTTGCCCGGAGAGTTGCCCGTGGCCAGCGTGAAGCGGAGCGCGTCGGCGCCGTACTTGTCGATGATCTCAAGCGGGTCTATTCCGTTGCCCAGAGACTTGCTCATCTTGCGGCCCTGAGAATCACGCACGAGACCGTGGATGTACACGTCCTTAAACGGCACCTCGCCCGTGTGCTCGAGGGCCGAGAATATCATTCTGGCTACCCAGAAGAATATTATGTCGTATCCGGTTACCAGTACGGACGTGGGATAGAAATGCTCAAGCTCCTTTGTCTTTTCGGGCCAGCCCAGAGTTGAGAACGGCCACAGCGCGCTTGAGAACCAAGTGTCGAGCACATCCTCATCCTGCTTGACCTTTCCGCCGCATTTGGGGCAGACCGTTATATCCTCTTTTGAAACTATAGTCTCGCCGCAGTCCTCGCAGTAGAAGGCGGGGATCCTGTGGCCCCACCAGAGCTGGCGGGAAATGCACCAATCGTGGACGTTTTCCATCCAGTTCATATATGTCTTGGTGAAGCGTTCGGGAATAAATCTTGTCTCGCCGTTCTTTACGGCCTCAATCGCGGGCTCCGCCAGGGGCTTCATCTTGACGAACCACTGCTTTGAGGTTATCGGCTCGACTGTCGTGCCGCAGCGGTAGCAGCCGCCGACATTATGGACGTGCGGCTCGACTTTGACGAGCAGTCCCTCTTTTTCGAGGTCCTCAACGATCGCCTTACGGGCCTCGTATCTGTCCATGCCCTCATACTTTCCGCCGAACTTGTTTATCGTGGCGTCGTCGTTCATGACCTTGATCTCCTCAAGGTTATGGCGCTTGCCGACCTCAAAGTCGTTGGGGTCGTGGGCGGGCGTTATCTTAACGCAGCCTGTTCCGAACTCCTTGTCAACGTACTCGTCGGCTATAACGGGTATCTCGCGGCCCACAAGGGGCAGGATCAGCGTCTTGCCGACAAGATCTTTATATCTCTCGTCGTCGGGATTTACAGCCACGGCGGTATCGCCCAGCAGCGTCTCGGGACGGGTGGTGGCTATCTCCACATAGCCCTTGCCGTCCTTACGGGGGTACTTTATATGCCAGAAATTGCCGTCGTGCTCCGAATACTCGACCTCCGCGTCGGACAGCGCAGTCTTGCAGGACGGGCACCAGTTGATTATGCGCGTGCCCTGATATATGAGGCCTTTGTTATAGAGGTTCACGAACACCTCGCGCACGGCCTTGCTGCAGCCCTCGTCCATAGTGAAGCGCTCTCTGTCCCAGTCGCAGGATGAACCCAGCTTTTTGAGCTGATTTATAATGCGGCCGCCGAATTTCTCTTTCCATGCCCACACGCGCTCAAGGAACTTGTCTCTGCCCAGATCGTATCTGGTCAGGCCGTTCTCGTTAACCCGCATGTCTTCCTCCACCTTTATCTGGGTGGCGATGCCCGCGTGGTCGGTACCGGGTATCCAAAGAGCGTTGTAGCCCTGCATGCGCTTTGTTCTTATAATAATATCCTGAAATGTCTCGTCAAGGGCGTGGCCCATATGAAGCTGACCCGTGACGTTGGGAGGAGGTATCACCACCGTGAACGGCTTTTTGCTATCGTCCGGCTCGGCGTGAAAATATCCGCCGCGTATCCACTCGTTATAGATTTTTTCCTCAACCGCCTTGGGGTCGTAGGTTTTTGAAAGCTCTTTAGCCACAAAAATCGCTCCTTACTGTAAAAAATTTGATTTTTCTGTTCAACTTTTGCCATTGTAACACAAAACAACTTTTAAATCAAGAGTTAATTTAAAAATCATAATGCGTCCACATACTGATTATTTTTATTGATTTTTTGTTCTCAAGCACTTGATACACCAGCCTGTGTTTGATATTTATTCTGCGCGAATAAGCGCCGCTCAGATCGCCCACAAGCTTTTCATACGGCGGCGGATTTTTAAACGGGTCCTCGCGTATTATCTC
Organism: uncultured Clostridia bacterium; assembly: GCA_947625905.1. GTDB lineage: Bacteria > Bacillota > Clostridia > Monoglobales > Monoglobaceae > Monoglobus. The sequence continues at coordinate 6,373 of CANQQJ010000007.1, forward strand.
GATCAGTTTTTTCGCTCTTTTGTCAAGCCCGGCGGCTTTCAGTTTTGGGATAGCTTTTTGTGCCGATTTTGTGTAATAAATCTTATACATATTTGTGCCTACCAATCAACTTCGCTCTCGGGCACGCACTCATCAAGAGATGCCGAGAGGCCGTCCGAAATTTCCTTTTTTACTGTCGGGTCGCTTGACAGATACAGGGTTTCGATCATGCCGTTATAGTCTTCCTCGCTGATAACAACGGCGTTTCCGTCTTTGGTGTTGACATTGATAACATCACCCAGCTCAACAGCGCGATTGATATAGTCAAATAAATTCTTCCTAAAATTGGTTATGTTTGTGTTTGTCATATTTCTCACCTCTAAAAAACAGTATATGTACATTATAGCGTACATATACTGTTTTGTCAAGCCGTTTTTATGATTTCGGTTTCAGTGTGCCGTCTCGGTAGGCGTTCAACAAGATCTTCAGGTCCTCGATGCGGTCCTTTATGTCGGCACCTTGGTCGGTGTCGGCCACCATTTTGCGCTTGCCGGTCCGCTCAAGCACCACGGTTTTGGAATGAATGTCGATCTCCTCGCGCACCGCCTTTTCCTTGGACTCAAAGGGCTCGTGGGAAACCAGAATAAGGCCGTGTGAATTATAAAGCAGCGTGTAGCCCGCGATACCGGTCTTTGGCTGATATCCCTTGGAAAGGCCGCCGTCTATGACAAACAGCTTGCCTCCCGCTCTGATCGGGCTTTGGCCCTTTCTGATCTCTACGGGCACGTGTCCGTTTATTATATGAGATTTCGCGGGCGCTAATCCGAACTCCTTAAGTATCATGATCGCGGTCTCGCGCTTCGCGGCGTGGCGGTAATAGGGATTCTTATTTTCGGTGTGAGTCTCATTATCGGCTATAAAATAATTCTCGAAAGTGGCGATCCGGTCCTTGCCGTAGAGCGGCGATTTTGCGCCGCACCACAGGTACCACATCAGGTCCTCGGCGGCGGTGCGCTCGGCGGTGCCGTCTTTGGTCTTTACTCCGCAGCGGACTCTGAAATCTATCTCGTCAAACAGAGCCTTTCCCGACAGGGGCGCGCCGAAAAGGCTGACCTTTTCAAACTCGCCGTCCTCGGTCATCGGGATGCAGCCGTGGTACATCAGATTCGAGTTATATTTGTTATAAAGCGCGCCGCGCTCGATCATGAAGCGCATATGCTTTTTCAGCCTGTCGCTGCGGACAAACGCCTCGCGCAGGCGGTCGATGACCTCTTTTTCCGCGGGCGTCAGCCTGTATGGATGTTTGGGATTGATCGTCGGAAAGCTCTTGTCAAGAAGCTCGTACTCTTTTCCGTTTATGTTGATCACGCCTCTTTTGTAGTCAATCATGTCGAGCAGCAGGCGGTCGTCCATTCCGTACTCGGGGTGCCGCTTGATTATCTGACCTTCGAGCTTAAACTGGATAACGGTGATAGCCTTGTGTATCTTTGAGATCAGTTTCTCATCGTGCTTGCTGTACTCCGTGACCTCGAGATGTCTCGGCATGAATACACCGCAGGCGTCGTTTGAATATGTCTCCATGGCGAATACCGCCAGAGGACGTATGCTTATTCCGTAATCGCCTTCGATTGTTTGCATATTGTCGTAGCGCGAGCAAAGGCGTATCACGTTGGCTATGCAGGCGCGGCTGCCTATGGCGGCACCTATCCACTCTATATCATGGTTGCCCCACTGAATATCAACGCTGTGGTGGCGCATAAGGGTGTCCATGATTATCGGCGCGCCCGGGCCGCGGTCATATATATCACCGATTATGTGCAGACGGGCGATAGCCAGGCGCTGGATAAGCTCGGCCATTGCGATGATGAACGCGTCGGCTCTGCCTATCTCGATTATGGTCGAAACGATCTGCTTGTAATACTCGTTTTTGTCGATCTCTATGTCCTGGGTGTGAAGAAGCTCGTCGATTATGTAATCAAAGCCCTCGGGCAGCGCCTTCCTCACATCCGAACGGGTGTATTTGGACGCGCCGGCCTTGCACACCTCGATCAGTCGGTGCAGAGTAAGCATATACCATTCGTTTAACTCCGACCTCTTTTTGATCGAGTTCTTCACAAGCTCCAGCTTTTCCTCCGGATAGTATATGAGCGTCGCCAGAGATTTGCGCTCGCTCTCGGGCAGAGTGTTCTCAAACACCATGTCAATTTTGGATTTTATAACGCCCGAGCCGTTTTTGAGAATATGCGTGAACGACTCGTACTCGCCGTGAAGATCGCTGAGAAAATGCTCGGTGCCTTTGGGCAAATTCAGCAAGGCGCTGAGGTTTATTATCGCCTCAGACGCCTTTCTGATGTTTCCGTATCTCATGTGAAGAAGATTCAAATACCTTAAATCAACGTTTTTCATAGTTTATTCTCCATGAATGAAAATCTTACCGTCCGTTCGACGGTTGTCTTTGCGGGCGGCAGATTGCCGCCCCAACATATTTCATACGCAAATCATTGTATGGGTGGATAATATCCGCCCGTTTTACATGAAACAAGGGCTCATGTTGCTATGCCATTTTGGCACGTTTTTGTTCTATGTTTTCTTTTATCATCATGTCCTTGACCTTCATCAGACGTATCTGGGTAGAGCGCTCGTTCTCGTCAAGCTTCATGGTGATATATTTGATCTGCCTTTGGTACTCGGGTATCATAACATGTTCGAGAGCGTTTACCCTGCGGCGGGTCTTTTCGATCTCGTCGGCCATAAGCTGACAGGATTTCTCGCATTCCGCCAGTTTCAAAAGCTTCGGGAAAATATCGCTCAGCGCGCGCACCGCGTCGTCAAGATCTCCGGATGTGAAGGCGAATCCGTACGAGAATACATCGCCTTCGCGCGGGGAGCCGGTCTTATATTCCATAACAGGTATATCAACGCTCATGACGTTTTTGTCGGTGACTTCCACCGACACGCTCTGCTTGGGAGCGAGCAGCGCGGTCTTCAGGGCGGGGTCGTTCATCACGGCCGAAGCCAGCACAAAACGGCGGTTCGCGGCCTTGATGCCTTCCTCGACCTCCTCGCGGAGCTGCTTGTTGACCCTTACCAGATCCAGAAACTGCCGCATAAGCTCGTCGCGCTTATCCTTGAGCAGCTTGTGGCCGCGCATTGCGGTCACCAGTTTGCCCTTTTGGCGGGTAAGTTCCATTCTGGTAGGGTTGACCTGCGTCATTGCCATTGGTTATCACTTCCTTTTTTAGCGGGCGGATGATATCCGCCCCTACAATGCGGCGGGAGCGGTAGGATGATATCCGCCCCTACAATGCGGCGGGAACGGGCGGCCGGGGTCGTCCGCCCCTACGGCATTTTACGGACCATAGTCGTATAGAACCGTAATATATTTATACTTCTTTGTAATATTTGTCGAGGTATTCATCTTTGATACGCTTCAGCTCGCCCCTGGGCAGGATGCCCAAAAGCTCCCAGCCTATCTTCAAGGTTTCCTCGATATCGCGGCGGGTCTGATAGCCCTGCGAAACGTAGCGCTTTTCAAACTCGTCGGCAAAGCGAGCGTACTTCTTGTCGATCTCGGTCAACGCCGCCTCGCCAAGAATGACCATGAGCTCTTTGGCGTCCTTGCCTCTGGCGTAGGCCGCGAAAAGCTGGTTCATCGTGTCGGCGTGGTCGGCTCTGGTCTTACCGTCGCCTATACCCTTGTCCTTAAGTCTCGACAGCGAGGGCAGCACGTCGATAGGCGGCATGATATTCTTTCTGTAAAGCTCGCGGGAGAGGATGATCTGACCCTCGGTGATATATCCCGTGAGGTCGGGTATCGGGTGGGTCTTGTCGTCCTCGGGCATGGTGAGGATCGGGATCATAGTGATCGAGCCCTTCTTGCCGTGCTGCCTGCCCGCTCTTTCGTAAAGATTGGCAAGGTCGGTGTACATATATCCGGGATAGCCGCGGCGTCCCGGGACCTCTTTGCGGGCCGCCGAAACCTCGCGCAGCGCGTCGGCGTAGTTTGTAATGTCGGTCAGTATGACCAGAACGTGCATATCCTTTTCAAACGCAAGATACTCCGCCGCCGTAAGCGCCATTCTCGGCGTGGCGATACGCTCTACAGCGGGGTCGTTGGCAAGGTTGACGAACATGACCGTTCGGTCTATGGCTCCTGTTTCTTTAAAGCTCTCAACAAAGAAGTTCGACTCCTCAAATGTGATTCCCATCGCGGCGAACACAACGGCGAACTGCTCGTTTGTGCCGCGAACGCCCGCCTGTCTGGCGATCTGCGCCGCGAGGTTCGCGTGGGGCAGACCGCTGGCCGAGAATATGGGCAGCTTCTGTCCGCGGACAAGAGTATTAAGGCCGTCGATCGCGGATATGCCCGTTTCGATAAACTCCTCGGGATAGCTTCTCGCCGCGGGGTTCATCGGAAGTCCGTCAACATCCAGACGCTTTTCGGGCAGGATCTCGGGGCCGTCGTCTATCGGTCTGCCGAGGCCGTCAAACACGCGTCCCAGCATATCGCCCGAAACGCCCAGCTCCATGCTTCTGCCTAAGAAACGCACCTTGCTTGTTGAAATATTGATACCGGTCGAGGGCTCGAACAGCTGAACAAGCGCGTTGCTTCCGTCTATCTCAAGAACCTTGCAGCGGCGCTTTTCGCCGTTTGACAGAATTATCTCGCCCAGGTCGTTATAATTCACGTTTTCAACGTTTCTGACCAGCATCAGAGGGCCGGCCACTTCTTCGATCGTTCTGTATTCTTTCGGCATATCAGTCAGCCTCCCTTTCGGAAAGAATTTGATTTATCTCGCTCTTGATCTCATCGCGCACTTTTTCGTACTCGCCGCTGATGTTGTCCTCGTTGTAATACTTGAAGCGTCCGATCTGCTCGCGCACCGGCATGGCGACCAGCGCCTCAACGTCGGCGCCAACATTCAGAGCCTCGGTGCAGTTTTTGTAGTAGTCGATCATCAGGCGCATCATGTAGTACTGCTTCTCAAGGGGCGAAAAGGTATCTATCTCATGGAAGGCGTTCTGGTGCAGGAAGTCCTCGCGGACGCTGCGGGCGGCCTCAAGCTTGATCCTGTCGCCCGGGGACAGCGCGTCCATGCCGACCATCTTTACGATCTCGTCAAGCTCCGACTCCTCCTGAAGCAGGCGCATGAGCTCGTTTCGAAGCTGCATCCAGTCGGACTCGACGTTGTTGTTGAACCAGCTCTCCATCGTGTCGAGATAGAGCGAATAGCTGGTGAGCCAGTTGATAGCCGGGAAGTGTCTCTTGTAGGCGAGTCCCGCGTCCAGTCCCCAGAACACTTTTACAATTCTGAGCGTCGCCTGTGATACGGGCTCTGATATATCTCCGCCGGGAGGCGAAACCGCTCCGATAACCGAGAGCGCGCCCTCGCGCTTGTCGGAGCCAATGGTTATAACTCTGCCGGCGCGCTCGTAGAACTGCGCCAGACGGCTGCCAAGATAAGCGGGATAGCCTTCCTCGCCGGGCATCTCCTCAAGACGGCCCGACATCTCGCGCAGCGCCTCGGCCCAGCGCGATGTGGAATCCGCCATCAGCGCCACCGAATATCCCATGTCGCGGAAATACTCGGCGATCGTGATTCCGGTATATATCGAAGCTTCGCGCGCCGCAACCGGCATGTCCGAGGTGTTTGCTATAAGCACGGTCCTCTCCATCAGCGACTTTCCGGTCTTGGGGTCAACAAGCTCGGGGAACTCGTTCAGAACGTCGGTCATCTCGTTGCCGCGCTCGCCGCAGCCGATATAAACGACTATGTCGGCGTCCGCCCACTTCGCCAGCTGGTGCTGAACAACGGTCTTGCCGCTTCCGAACGGGCCGGGAACAGCCGCCACGCCGCCCTTCGCGATGGGGAACATGGTGTCGATAACCCTCTGACCTGTAACCAGAGGCATCTCGGGCGGCAGCTTCTCGCTGTAGGGTCTGCCGCGGCGCACGGGCCACTTCTGCATCAGTGTGACCTCCTTATCGCCGTCATCGGTCTCTATTACAGCCACGGTCTCATCGACCTTAAAGCTGCCCGATTTGATAGACTTTACCGTTCCCGAAATATCGGGAGGCACCATTATCTTTTGGGTAACCACCTCGGTCTCGGCTACAGTGCCCAGCACGTCTCCGCCCGAAACCTTATCGCCCTCTTTGGCGCCGGCCTCAAAGCTCCAGTTCTTGTCTCTTTTAAGGGACGGAACCTCTACTCCGCGGCGCAGGTTATTGCCCGCGATCTTCATAATATCGTCAAGCGGTCTCTGTATTCCGTCGAAAATACTTCCGATAAGGCCGGGGCCCAGCTCAACGCTAAGGGGCATTCCGGTGGTCTCAACGGGAGTGCCCGGGCCCAGTCCCGAAGTTTCCTCGTATACCTGGACCGAAGCTCGGTCGCCGTGCATCTCGATGATCTCGCCTATCAGATGCTGCTCGCCGACGCGCACAACGTCGTACATATTACACTCGCGCATACCCTCGGCGATAACCAGAGGTCCCGCGACCTTCTTAATTATTCCTTTCGCCATATTTTATCACATCCTAAAAATCTTATTAATTATTGAATATTATATCCGAGCCTACGGCCTTTTCGACCGAGCGCTTCACCTGCATGATACCCTCTCCGGTATTGCCGGAAACCCCGGGTATCCTTATCACCGCGGGAAGCATCGCCTCGTTATATTTTTCGATCTCGTCGCCTATCATCGCGGCGGCCTTTTCGGTGATATATATAACCGCGTATCTGCCGCTTGAGGCGAGCTGTCTGAAAACCTTTCTGCATTCCGCGGGCTCATCCGCAAAGCGGGTCTCAAGACCCAGAGCGCCGAATCCGGCCACGCTGTCCTTGTCGCCCATAACCGCAATACTATACATATAAATCACGTATCCTTTCTCTGACAAGCCCCATATCGAGATCGTTTTTCTTGCCCGAAAGCACGATCCGCACCGCCTTGGTCTCGTTGATCTTCGCCAGAACATAGGCAAAAACAGGCGCTATGGTAAACGGATTCGCCTTTTGGCCGCGTATAAGCTCCATAATTTTGTTGTCCGACCACTTTTCAAACTCGGACATCGAGATTTTGAGCGCCTCGACCGCGTCTCTGTAATCGGTATGCTCCAGACACTTGTAGACCTCGTCTATGTTTTTCGAGGCCGCGTCAGCCAAAGCCGAGACATCAAGCCCCGGGCACGGGACAAGCGCTCTTTCGGCAAAGTCCTTGGCCTTTGCGGTGTGCGCCGCCCTGACCGCGATCTTTATATCCGTGAGCGCCGCGAGCAGACGCGCGTAGTCGCGGATAACTCCGACGCCCGACTCCTCGCCCTCTCTCAAAATGGTTTCGAGGCAGGCTCTGTCAACTGCTATGTCGCACTCCTGGCCGTCGCCGGTCTTTAGGAATATCTCTGCCGCGCTCTCGGCCGTCTCCGCCATAAATCCGGGAAGCTCGCCGTAGTTTTTGAGCTTCACGGCCTCGACGATCAGCTCGGGATCGACGCTTCCGCCCGATTCCAGACAGTCGGCCGCATCCTCGGAAGTGTAGACCGCCTTTATGGCCGCCTTGAGATTCTGAAAGTCGGTCTGACGAAGCAGGGTTTCAAAAGGCTCTGTCTCGGGTATGAGCTCACGGATCAGCGCCCACATCTTGTCGGTCTCATCCTTGAGCATCGGCTCGAAATCGGAATACTCGCCGCCCGCGCCGTAGCCCTTGCCGCGGAGATAGCTCATCGCCTCGCCGTAATCCGCGCTGCTCAGCAGCTGCTCCATATCGGCGGAGCTCAGCAGGTCGATCTCTCTGGCATGGATCCTCGACACCGCGTACGTGTATTGCTCTGCCACAAAATCACCTCCCGATCAATTAAACATAACGCTCTGCACCTTTTCCTTTATGCTGTCCATTGCCGACTCGGCCAGCTCAGACAGCGTGCAGTTTTCCTCTATGTCAATATCGTCATACACCGCGATAAAGCCCGTATCGACTTTGTCCGACGCCTCGGGCCTGAGGTTCGGGCAGTTCTCTTTAAGATATTCTTTAAAGTCCGCGGGCATCTCTTTGATGTCCTTTTCGGACATAAGTATTTTCCCCGAATTTTCTCCGGCGTATCTGCCGATAAGCGACTTCAAAAAATCAAAATATCTCTTGTCGCGGGCGCCGCCCAATTCCTCGACCGCGCCGCTGATCACGCCGTCGAGCAGCTTCTGCTTTTCGCGCAGCAGACTTTGGGTAAGGCTGTGCTCCATCGCGTTTTTGTCGCACTCCAGAGCCGCGCCGTAGGCTTTGTCGGCCGCGGCCTTCGCCTCGGCGGTGATTTTTTCCGCCTCGGCCTTAGCCGCCGAAATTATCTTATCCGACTCCTCTTTAGCCTTGGCACCGATCTCCGCTATAACGGCCTCCGACTCTTTTTCTATCTGACCCAGAATAACACTGAGTCCGCCAACTTGGTTCTGCATATTAAAACTCCTTTATATGCTGAGTCCGCCGATTCCCGTGATCGAAAGGATCGAGATAAGCAGCGCCAAAATGGCGTAGGTCTCAACCATCGCGGCGAATATCATCGACTTACCCATCTGATCGGGGCGCTTTGAAACAAGCTGGATGCCCGACACGGCGGCTCTCGCCTGTCTGATGGCCGACCAGAGGCCGACAAACGCCATGGGCAGGCACGCGGCAAGATAAAGCAGGCCCTTCGCCGTTGATATATCGGCGCTTCCGCCCAGGATACCTATCTGCGAAAGAGTGATAAAAGCGATAAGCAGGCCGTAGATACCCTGCGTTCCGGGCAGGAGCTGAAGAATAAGCACCTTACCGAACTTGTTGGGGTCCTCGGTCACAACTCCGGCGGCTGCCTCTCCGGCCATGCCGACGCCGATAGCCGAGCCGATTCCCGCCATAAGCGCCGCAAGTGCCGCGCCCGTCAATGCGAATACAATACCTAAACTTTCCATACTCAATTTTCCTCCTTGAATTTATAATATTTTGTATTGGCGGTAAATGGTGTGAACTTCTTTCCGCCGCCTTCATAAAATTTACCAAAGAATTCCACAAACTGAAGTCTGTTTGTGTGGACGTAGGCGCCCAGCAGATTTATCGCCATGTTGAGCGCGTGGCCGATGACGAACACCAGCGTGAAGCAGATCGCTCCGAACACTCCGCCGCCAAACATGCTGCCCATCTGGTTGAACACCTGGGCGATAACGCCCGTGGCGAGACCCAGCGCCAGCAGTCTTGAATACGACAGAATATCGCTCAGATAGCTCGTCACGCCGTACAGTTCATAGAGGCCCTTCGCGACGCGCTTGGCGGGATTCTTTGAAGAGCGGCCCGCGAACAGGATTATTCCCAGCGCGCCTATGCCCGCGCAGACAGCGGCAATCTTGCCGCCGATCGGCGGAAGCTTGAACCCGAGCCCCGTCATATCGACAAACATCTGCATCGACAGCAGGTAGGCGATACCGCCGCCCACCAGCAGGTACCAGAACACAACGTCGTAAATCGCGCCCTTTATGTCTCCGTCCTTGACCATTTGATAGAACTTGATGCCCAGTCCCGCAAACAAGTGGACAATGCCCACCGCGAACGCGAATATCAGCATGCGCATCGGGTCTTTTATCGGCTCGAACCACAGCGCGGGGATCTTGATCTCATGATCAAAGAACGTCCTCGAGATAACCTGGACAGCGTCGCCGAAGAATCCTCCGAACAGCAGTCCCCATATAAACGTCGAAATGCCGCACCAGAAAAACATTTTAAGCGCCTTCTTGGTGCCGGGCGCCATGTCGGGGAACCTGAGCACCAGAAACGCGCAGCCCACGATCATCAAAAGACCGTAGCCCGCGTCGGACAGCATCATTCCGAACAGGAAATAGTAAAACAGCGACATTATAAACGTCGGGTCTATCTCAAATTTTCCGGGCATGCTGTAGGTCTCAAGCACCGATTCGACCGGTTCCGAGAACGGATTGTTATGAAGCAGCACGGGCGGTTCCTCGTCCTCGCCCGCATCACGGATCTCCACGGCCGCGTCATACTTGCGGGTCAGCTCGTCCTCGAGCCGAGCGCAGTATTTCTCGGGCGCGTAGCCGTATATGACAAAGAATTTGTCTCTCTGGTTTATATCGCCCAGAGTCTCGTATTTCTCGATACGCATAGCGTAGTAGTCCACCATGAACTTGAGCAGGTCCCTGTGCTTTGACTGCGTCTCGATACGCTTTTTGTTGCTTTCTATCCGCTTTTTATCGTCGGCTATCTGTTCCGAAAGCCGCGCCTTCTCCTCGAGCGGGGGCCGCTTTGTCACATACTGCGGCTTAGCAAAGCCCATGTTTCTGAGCGCCGATTCGATCTCGTTCCGCTTTTCTCTGCGGCAGAAAACGCATACGTTCGAAAATCTCGTCTCGGAATGAAGAACGGTAACATCCGCCGCGTACAGCGGATCGTCGGCCGCGTCCGCGCCGAGCGCTTCGCTGAGGCCCTTTAATAAATCCGCCTCGGTTTTGGGCTCGGGAAAGGTACCGATAAGCGCGGCGGTCTTTTTTGTGCCCCTGAAATTCATGGGTATGTCAAGGCCGGACCACGACTCGAGCGAGATTATGGCGCCCTCGCACTTCGCTATGTCCGCCTCGAGCTCATAATTCCGCTTAGACAGCTCGTTGAGCTCGCGCGCGATATCAAGCGCCCTGCCCGCGTTGTCAACGGTGTTGTAATACTCGCTGACGCTCAGCGTCTTTTTGCCGCTCAGCATCGAAAGCAGCGGAACCTTTTCCGGGGAGTACTTATCGAGCACCTCTATAGCGCTCTTTAAAGTATCCTCCGCTTTGGCGAAGGTCGCCGCGGATTTGGCGGTGTCGGTCTTTTCAAAGCCCATCTCGCTGAGGTCCTCGCTTACGGGCTCCAAAACGCCGAAGCGCTGCAGCGCTTCCAAAATGGCCTTCCTTCGGGTCTTGAGACCGTAGATCTCGACCCGTTTCATCGGAAGCTTTGCCATGTACTCACCTCCCTAAATCAGTTCGTCCATAATTATCTTGATCACTTTGTCTTTGGCGCCTTCGGCCTTCGCGCCCAGGGCGTCGGTCTCCTTTTTTAGGCGGGCGTCATACTCGGCTTTGAGCCTGCCCGCGTCGGCCGCAGCCCTTGTTTCGGCATCGGCCATCATTCGGGCGGCGTCGTTTTTTGCCTTTTCGATTATATCCGCCGCGTCCGAGCGGGCTTTTTTGACAGCCTCCTCCGCCGCTTTTCTCGCGGCGCTCTCGTTTTCGGCTGCCGCGTTTTCGGCGTCGGTCAGTTTTTTAACCGTTTCCATCGGCATAAAATCACCATCCTCCGATCAAATTTCCTTAATTATTTATTATAACCAACCGGACTTCTGTTGTAAAGACTTTTTTTGGTTTTTTAAACTAATTTTAACATTAGCTTACCGCCAATATACAGTTATATTCGGGAAACAAAGCTCATATGCTTTATAAACAGACGTTATGGGAGGCGAAAGGCTTGAAAACCTACATAGAGGAAAGAACCGTGAAGCTCGGGGAATACATAGCCGAAAACAAATGCACGGTGCGGGAGGCGGCGAAAAAATTCGGCATTTCAAAGTCGACCGTGCACAAGGACGTGACGCAAAGACTGAAAAGATTAAATCCGCGCCTCGCGGCCGACGTGGGCTCCGTGCTGCTTGAAAATAAAAACGAAAGACACATCCGCGGAGGAAATGCCACCAAAGAAAAATATAAATCGATAAAAGTTTGCAAAAAGACATAGGGCTCCCGCAAAACGCCAACGGAGTGCGTTTTGTGGGAAGAAGGAGCGAACCCGAAGCGGGCGATACTTCCGCCGTTTACGGCGGAATGAGCGAGCGCAGGGATTCGCGACGCCGGAGGAAACGCCACCAAAGAAAAATATAAATCGATAAAAGAAAAATGCAGTGATTAGACACCTCATCAGTCGCCTCCGGCGACAGCTTCCCCTCAAGGGGAAGCCTTTAGGGACGTCGAGGGCGCCGTCCCCTACGGAGTTGGCGGAGCTTGTGCGGATCGCGGCGACCCGGTATAGCAACGGTGGCTGTAGGGGCGGATATTATCCGCCCGCATCCGCCTCCCCTGCCGTAAGGCGGGGGAGGGGGACCGCTTGCGGTGGTAGGGGTTTGCCTCGCCCCTTGGGGAGGAGGTGGATTTTCGCCGAAGGCGAAAAGACGGAGGTGGGAACGTAGTGATTAGTGATTAGCGAATAGCTGTTAGACGGGCGGCAAATTGCCGCCCCTACGGCATTTTGCATACCGTGGCCGTAGGGGACGACGACCTCGGCGTCCCGTCGGGCGGATATTATCCGCCCGCATCCGCACGTGTGCATCAAATGACTGTATTATATTTCCCCGAAGAAATCATACCATGCCGTTATGATTCTTGATCTGTTTTGCGCAATATAACGCGCAATTTTATTTAAATCATTCTGAGGTATTTGGCTTTTATTATGCACTAATTCTACTCCGCCGGGTCTTATCCAAAATTTTGTCGCATTTTCTGTTTGCTTTCCCTTACACACATGGACGTGCGGCGGCTCGTTATTTTCATTTGCCCAAAAGAAGAACGAATATCCCAAAAAATCAAGCAATATTTTAGGCAACCGTGCCGCCTCCTTTTCTGGCAAATTCCCATATCAGTGAATCATTATCTCTGACATACTCTTTCAAATCCAAAATATCATCATCGGAAAAACCAAAAGACTTATACACATTACATCCCGGAAGTTCCATGTCAAGAAAGTCAAACCCTTTTCCGTTCGGACGCTCAAAATGAACTCTCACAGCCTCAAATCCGTTTTTATCCATAACCTCGCTGTGGTTCATAGTTATTCCGTTTACCGTAGAATAGTAGTAACTCATGTATATCACGCTCCTGTACAATTCTATTGTATCAAACAATAGACATAATATCAAGATTAATTTTGTCGAAAAAAGTCTTAATATTCCTATTTACTTTTTTGCCGCATTGTGCTACAATAGTTTCGCAACACAAATTAAATATTATTATACATTGAAAAGACCTAGGTGTGCGTTTGTTAAAAACGCACGCTTGGAAACAATTGCCTATGGTCTTTTCAATACATTAGGTTAAATTTGTGTTGCAATCCAAGCTGCGTTTTTTGCGCGGCTTTTGCCGCGCTTTTTTTATCGGCAATCGCGAAAGGAGAGACAAGCGTGCGGTGCGTTAAAACAATTGACGAAAACGGAAGGATAACCATACCTAAATACATGCGCAAAATGATAGGGATAAGCGGCGCGGAAAACATTGACGTGCTGCTTATGGACGAGGTCGGACAAATCGTGCTGCGCCGCAGGGAGCCGAAGTGCGCTGTCTGCGGCTCGCCGAAAAACCTCAGAGAGATCAACGGCGCCCACATATGCCGCGGCTGCGCTGCCGCCGTGTCGGCGCTAAATAAAAAAGAGCCGTGAAGCACGGCCCCCTATAATTCTTTTATTCCCTTAGCTTTTTGCATAACCGCCGTTATCAGCAGGATCACGGCGAAAATCCCGGCGACCGCCGACCATACTTTAAGGTCGGTATATGTGCCGGCCGACGCCGCGGCGGTCAGCGCTCCGACCGCATAGAAGCACACCGAAACGATCGTCCCCGCGAAGCTTTTACGCGCCGCGACAGACACGATCCCCGCGACCAGCATACAGACCGCGAGAAGCATTCCCGCCGTGCCGCTTACCTCGCCGCTCTCCGCGAGCGTGTTTCCGACTCCCACAGCGCAGGACTGCAGCATGATCAGCACGCAAAGCACAATTGATATTATTCCTATGATCATTCTTAGTATTTTCATTTTTATTCCTCCTACTGCAGCGTTATTGTTCCGCTAATTTTTTTGCCGCTTATGCCGAGCCAGTCCGTGACCGTCACGGTGATCTGCGAAGTCGCGCTTCTCAATTTATACGCCGCCTCGACGTCGAGCGCTCCGCCGTTTTGAACCGTGGTAAGCGACGGCTGCGCGTCATAGGTACCGTCGGTTATTATCGCGTTTTCAAGGCCGACGCCGTCCTGGAACAGCTTGACCGACGCCGCGGTCGTGAACATCGCCTCGTCGCTTCCAGTGTTTTTGTAATTAAATTTTAATATTATCGCGGGGTTCCCCTGATAGTCCTTTCCGATCCTCGCGCCTTTGTATGTCAACACGCAGTCGGGAAGCTCGGCCGTGTTTCCGATTTGCAGTTCCTCAGTGCCGTTTGTCTGCGCCCGGTCTTGCGTTTGAGTTTGCGCTTGCGTCTGATTTTGGCTCTGAGCCTGATTTTGCGTCTGCTGCCCGCTCTGCGCCGCTCCGCTCTGCTGCGTGTTTGAAGCGCCGCATGAGCACATTGAAACGGCCGCAACCGCAGCCAGAATTAACGCGGATATTTTTTTCATGCTGATCCCTCCGAATTTAATTAATATAAAAATAAAGCATTGCAAATACTTTCATAAATATTATACAATGCTTTGATCTATATTTGTTATACCCGCAGTATAAATTTAAGTATGTCGGTCCCGCCGCCGTAGAGAACGATCATAATAACAAACGCGATAAACAGCAGCAAGATCCACTCTTTGGCCCCGAAACGCCTGAATCTGAAAATTTTTCCGATTTTTTTGTAATTCGCCATAAACGCGAACGGCAGAATGAATATGGATATAACGCTCCAGATTTCGGAAAGTATCGAGTATGCGTCTTTGACCGTAACGATCTTTTGGACCGAGGCGCCGAGCCCGCCGAAAAAAATCAGATAATACGCCGCGCATATCGCGGCATGGGCGGCGTTTCCGTTTCTGAAACCCGGAATATATCTATAAAACGGCTTTTTGATCTTGACGGTCCCGGGATCTCCGCTTCCGTAAATCGCGCCCATAAGCTCGACGACAGATGAATATCTGTCCTCCATCCGCATACTAAGGCATCTGCGGATTATTTTTCCCGCCTCTCCTCCGGCGATCTTCCTGTTAGGCATTTCTCCGGTCAGCATATAGTTCATCAAAACGCCGACGGAATATATGTCGCTTCTGGCGTCGGTCTGTGCGAAGCCGAACTGCTCGGGCGGAGCGTAGCCCGCAGTACCCATGATCGTCGTGTCGGACGAGGCTCCGAGCCGCACGCTGCGCGATATGCCGAAGTCGATAAGCTTCGCGGAGCCGCCGTCTATCATAACATTGCCCGCCGAAATATCACGGTGAATAATATTTATGTTGTGCATTTCAGCGAGAAGCCCGAGCACGGGCCGCAGCGTTTTCATGACCTCGTCGGGGCTCATCGGGCCGTTTTGACTTATGTATTTTTCAACGGTCACGCCGTTGATCAGCTCCTCGATAACCACGGCGTAATCGCGGTACCTGTGGACGCAGAGCACCCGAGCCTTCGCCTCGGACTGTATACGCGAAAGCCGATCGTATATGTCCGCGCGCTCCAAAGACACGTTTTTTCTCACGTACAGACGCCCCGAGCGCTCGTCTCTGACAAGGCACACCGAGCCGTCGTCGTTCATTTTTTCAACATCATAGCATACCGCGAACAAATTGTCGTCGTAATTTGAGTTAAATTCCGTCATAGTTCTGCACCTCTTGACATACTATACCATAAAATATATAATTAAGTCAAACAAAGGAGTGACAGATCATGTCTAAATCGACCGGAGAATTGCTCGAGATACTTAAGTCGAGCAATGATATACAAAAGTTTTTGAACGAATACAAGGACGAGCTTAAAGGCCTCGACACCGCCGAATACCTTAATATGCTGCTGCGCGAGAAAGATCTCGAAAAATCCGAGGTTATCAAAAACAGCAATATAAACGGAATATACGCCTACAAAATATTCAACGGCGAAAGAAAGCCGTCGCGCAGCAAGCTGCTGTGCCTCGCCTTCGGAATGGGTCTCGACCTTGACGAGACGCAGCGCCTGCTCGCCGTTTCGGACTGCGGCATGATGTACTCTAAAAATCCCGCCGACGCCGTTGTTATCCACGCGATAACAAACAAACTCTCCGTGATGGAGTGCAACGAGATACTTTTTGAGAACGGCCTGCCCGTGATCGAATAGCTTATTTTTCTATTTCTCTTATCAGGTTAACCATTTCTATCGCGCCCAGCGCGCAGTCGTAGCCCTTGTTGCCGGCTTTGGTGCCGGCCCTTTCTATAGCCTGCTCGATATTGTCGGTGGTGAGTATGCCGAACATTATCGGAACGCCGGTTCTGAGCGCTTCGGCGGCGATGCCCTTTGACACCTCATTGCACACATAGTCATAATGCGAGGTCGCGCCGCGTATCACCGCGCCCAGGCAAATGACCGCGTCGTATTTTCCGCTTTTCGCCATTTTTGAGGCGGCAAGCGGGATCTCAAACGCTCCGGGCACCCACGCGAGCTCGATGTCGTCGTCCCCGATGTCGTGGCGCCTTAAGCCGTCCTCGGCGCCCGAGATCAGCTTTGACACGATGAACTCGTTGAACCTTGAGGCCACGATCCCGATTTTGATTTTTGATTCGTTTACAACTTTTCCTTCATAGATTTTCATAAAAATACCTCCTAACGTAGTGATTAGTGATTAGTGAATAGTGATTAGGACGGGCGGCAGATTGCCGCCCCTACAGGTTTGGTGCAATTTGCACGGATCGCGGCAATCCAATATATCATCGTGCCTGTAGGGGCGGATATTATCCGCCCGTTTTACAAATCCAAAATGTGGCCCATTTTGGATTTTTTGGTTTTGAGATAGAATCGGTTCGTGTCGTTGGGCTCGATCTGTATCGGGACGCGCTCGGCTATCTCCATGCCGAATCCCGACAGCTGATATATTTTGTCGGGATTGTTGGTGAGCAGCCGCAGTGTCTTGGCTCCCAGATCACGCAGGATCTGCGCGCCGATATAATACTCCCTCAGATCGCCCTCAAATCCCAGAGCGATGTTGGCCTCGAGGGTGTCAAGCCCGCCGTCCTGCAGCTCGTAGGCGCGCAGCTTGTTTATAAGCCCTATGCCCCTGCCCTCCTGCCTCATGTAAAGCAGGATGCCGCGGCCTTCCTTTTCGATAGCGGTCATCGCCGCCGCCAGCTGCTGGCCGCAGTCGCAGCGCAGCGAGCCGAAAGCGTCTCCCGTCAGGCACTCGGAGTGGACGCGGCACAGAAGATCCCTTCCGTCTCCGATATCGCCCTTGACAAGCGCCACATGGTGCTCGCCGTTGAGCTTGTTGACATAGCCGTACGCTTTGAAACTGCCGTACTTAGTGGGCAGCTTGGTGGACGCCACCCGCTCGACCAGCACGTCGTACTGTTTGCGGTAGTCGCTCAGAGCGCGTATGGTGATATATTTAAGCCCCCACTTTTCCGCGAACTCTGCAAGCTCGTCGCGGCGCATCATGGTCCCATCGTCGCGCATTATCTCGCAGCACAGTCCGACCGGTCCGAGCCCCGCCAGCCGCATAAGGTCCACCGCCGCCTCGGTGTGGCCCCGCCGCTCGAGCACTCCGTTTTTCTTAGAGACCAGCGGGAACATATGCCCCGGACGCCTGAAATCCTCGGGCTTTGAGCTTGCGTCCGCGCACTTCATCGCGGTCATCGACCGCTCCGCCGCCGATATGCCCGTGGTCGTTCCGACGTAATCCGCCGACACGGTGAAGGCCGTCTCGTGGTTGTCGGTGTTGTCATCTACCATCTGCGGGAATTTGAGGCGCCGCGCGGTCTCGGCGTCCATCGGCATACAGATCAGGCCTTTGGCGTATTTTGCCATAAAGTTCACGTTCTCGGCAGCCGCGAACTCGGCGGCGCAGATCAAGTCGCCTTCGTTCTCTCGGCTCTCGTCGTCCGAAACAACAATTATTTCGCCGTTTTTGAGCGCCTCAAGCGCCTCGGGGATCTCCGAAAATTTCATCATTCACACCATTCCTTTCTAAAACCCGTATTTCGCCAAAAATTCTCTCGTTATCCCTCCGCCGTTTTTTGCGGAAAGAATTTTTTCAACGTACTTCGCGATGCAGTCGGTCTCTATGTTGACCGCGTCTCCGGCCTTTTTGCGGCTCAGCATCGTATTTTCCGCGGTGTGGGGTATGACCGAGACCGTGAAGCCGCCGCCTTTGACATCGGCCACGGTCAAGCTTATCCCGTCGACAGCGACCGAGCCTTTTTCGACAATATGCCGAGCGAGCTCTCCTGCCTCTATGGTGTACAAAACAGCGTTGTCGTCGCTTTTGATGCCCGTGATCCTGCCGGCGCCGTCTATATGCCCGCTCACTATGTGGCCGCCCATGCGTCCGCCGAGCATTACGGCGCGCTCAAGATTCACGCCGCTGCCGACCTTGAGCGAGCCCAGCAGCGAGCGGCTCAGCGTCTCGCGCATAACGTCGGCGGTGAAAGTCCTGCCTGAAATTTCGACGGCGGTCAGGCACACGCCGCTGACCGAGACGCTGTCGCCTATCTTAAGGTCGTCGAATATCTTGTCTCCCGCGATCGTCAGTCTCGACGAGGCCCTGCCGCTGACTATCCTCTTTATCTCTCCTATTTCCTCTATTATCCCCGTGAACACTTGATATCCCCCTCTATCAGAAAATCATCGCCCAGGCGGCTGATCTTCGGCTCGCTTATCCGAAACGCCTGCGACGGGTCGGAAACTCCGACGCCGCCCACCGGTGTCTTGGCCGCCGCGCCTCCGAATATCTTGGGCGCGATATAGCACTTGACGTGATCGACTATGCCCGCTCTCAGCGCCGACCACGCGATCTCACCGCCGCCCTCGATAATAACGCTGTCGATCTTGAGCTCGCCGAGCTTTTTCATAAGCAGCTTCAGGTTGACCTGTCCGTCTCTGCCCGCGGCGCGGATAACGCGGCAGCCCGCTTTGGTATACGCCTCGGCGCGCTTTCCGCTGCCCGAGCAGGTCGCGATAACGGTCGGTATTTCCTTGGCGGTGCGCACGAGCTTTGAGTCGAGCGGGGTCATAAGAGTGCTGTCGCACACTATGCGCGTCGGGTTTGTTCCGCCTTCTATGCGGCACGTCAGCTCGGGATCGTCGGCGATAACCGTGTTCACGCCGACTAAGATCGCCGAATAGGCGTTTCTGTCGCGGTGGGTGTCCTCGCGGGCTTTTTCTCCCGTTATCCATTTGGATCTTCCGCTCGCCGCCGCGATTTTTCCGTCGGCGGTCATGGCGTATTTGAGCATCACGTAAGGCTCGCCGCTCGTGATATAACGCATAAAAATTTTGTTGAGCTCAAGGCACTCTTTTTCAAGCACTCCGACAACGGTCTCAACTCCGTTCCGCCGCAGCCTTTCGGCGCCGCCTCCGCCCACCTTGGGATTCGGGTCAAGACTGCCGATAAACACTCTTTTTATGCCGCTCTCGATCACAGCGTCGGCGCAGGGCGGCGTTTTGCCAAAGTGGCAGCAAGGCTCAAGCGTCACGTACATATCGGCTCCGCTCGGGTCCTCCGAGCAGGCCGCCAGCGCGTTCCGCTCGGCGTGGGGCCCGCCGTATTTTTTGTGGTACCCCTCGCCTATTATCCTGCCGTCCTTCACTATCACGCAGCCGACCATCGGATTGGGCGAGGTTCTTCCCCTGCCCTTTGCCGCCAGCTCGAGCGCGCGGCGCATGTACTTTTCATCCATTATATCCGCCTCCTGTCAAAAAAGCCCCGAGCAAAACTCTGGGCCTTATCTCAAAACAAAAACTCCGAGGACCTGCCTTCGGAGCGTTTTTACATAATGAGTTCCTTCTCACATCCGGACTTTGACCGTCGGCTTCGGAATCTCACCGAATCATGCCAAAATGGCTCGCGGGCTGTACCGCCGGTAGGGACTTTCACCCTGCCCTGAAGAAAATATTTTTTCTGTACTTTATAATATCACTCGCATCCGCCTTTGTCAACCCCAAAATTTGAGGCGGAATACAAGAAATTCCGCCGCGATAAACAATAATTTGTGTAATTTTAACTTGCAATCGCCGCGGTTTGCCATTATAATTAATAGATGTGAAAATAATACAGTGATCAAATAAGGAGAAAGATATGGTTACACTCGATAAAATCTACCACGGCGCGCACGTGCTTAAGCAGGTGCTGCGCCCGACCGAGCTGATACGCGCGACCAGAATGTGCCCCGACTGCAATCTCTATCTCAAAAACGAGAATTTGCAGGTGACGGGCTCGTTTAAGGTGCGCGGCGCGTATTACAAAATTTCTCAATTGACCGACGAGGAAAAGGCAAAGGGCGTTATCGCCTGCTCGGCGGGCAACCACGCGCAGGGAGTGGCCCTGGCGGCGTCCATGCACGGAATAAAAGCAACGATATGTATTCCCGACGGCGCTCCGATATCCAAGGTCGAGGCCACAAAGAGCTACGGCGCGGACGTAGTTCTGGTGAAGGGCGTTTATGACGACGCCTACGAGAAGGCGCTGCAAATGGTCGAGGAGACGGGCGCCACGTTTATCCACCCGTTTAATGACGAAAAGGTTATCGCGGGCCAGGGCTCGATAGGCCTTGAGATAATCGACCAGCTTGACGATGTGGACGCGGTCGTTGTTCCCGTGGGCGGCGGCGGACTTATATCCGGAGTGGCGTTCACGCTCAAGTCGCTCAATCCCGACATCAAAGTGTACGGCGTGCAGGCCGAGGGCGCCCCGTCAATGAAAGCCTCTATAAATGACGACAAGATCGAGACCCTTAACGGGGTCCACACCATCGCCGACGGAATCGCGGTGAAAACTCCGGGCGATCTGACGTTTGATATATGCAAAAACTACGTTGACGATATCGTGACAGTCTCGGACGACGAGATCTCAACGGCGATATTAGAGCTTATCGAGCGAGAAAAGGTCATAGCCGAGGGCGCGGGAGCCGCGTCGGTCGCCGCGATAATGTTTGACAAGCTGCCCACCAAGGGCAAAAACGTGGTGGCTCTGGTTTCGGGCGGCAACATAGACGTGACTATCCTTTCGAGAGTTATAAACCGCGGCCTTCAGATGACGGGCCGCCTGACCGAGCTGGTTATCGAGCTCACCGACAAGCCGGGACAGCTGCTGACCGTGTCGGAGATAATCGCGTCGTACGGCGCGAACGTTGTGGAGCTCGACCATAACAGAGGCGACAGCCACATTGACATCAATGACTGTATTCTCAGAATATCGGTCGAAACCAGAAACCGCGACCATCTCAACGAGATAATAAACGCCCTGACAAAGAGCGGATTTAAATTAAGATAATCTATTATACGGAGGTAATATTATGGAAAAGATACACACCAACGGCGCTCCCGAGGCCATAGGCCCCTACTCACAAGCCGTCAAGATCGGCGGCACGGTCTACACCTCGGGCCAGATAGCGATAAACCCCGCTGCGGGAAGCATTGAAGCCGACGACATCAAAGGCCAGACCCGGCAGGTCATGGAAAACCTGACCGCGGTGCTTGAGGCGGCGGGATCGTCCTGCGATAAGGCGCTCAAGACCACCTGCTTTTTGGCGGATATAAACGACTTTGCCGAATTCAATGAGATATACGGCGAGTATTTCACATCAAAGCCCGCCCGTTCCTGCGTGGCCGTCAAGGCTCTGCCCAAGGGCGCGCTGGTCGAGGTCGAGGTCATAGCGGCGGTATAGCTGTGAGCAGGCGAAAAAGGCTCTCGGCGGTCGACTGTATCCGCGCCGCCGCGATAATAAGCATGATATTATACCACGGATTTTGGGATCTGTGCTCGCTCGGCTTTCTGCAGGGCGGCCTTATCGGCTCTCTCTCCGCGGTCATTTGGCAGCGCAGCATAGCGTTCACGTTTATCGCCGTGTCGGGCTTTTGCTTTTCGCTGGGCAAAAAGCCGATAAAAAACGGTATAATTCTGTTCCTGCTCGGCGCGGGCATATCGGCCGCGACCGCTGTTTTTATGCCCCAAAACATAATATTATTCGGGATACTGACATTTTTGGGCAGCGCGGCGCTCGTGACCGCGCTGCTTGATTTCACCCTTAAAAAAATCAGCCCGTACATCGGGCTGATCTTATCGCTTGTTTTGTTTGTTTTGGCGTTTGACATAAACGCGGGGCATATCGCGGGGCTGCCGCTGCCCGCGGCGCTTTACACAAACTGCATAACCGCGTTTTTCGGGTTCCCGCCCCGGGACTTTTTCTCGGTCGACTACTTCCCGCTCTTTCCGTGGCTGTTTTTGTACCTCGCGGGGTATTACCTTTTTAAATTATGTAAAAGATCGAACCTTCTGCGCTTTCTAAGAAAGCCCGACATAAGACCGCTGACGTTTATCGGCAGACATTCGCTTGTTATATATCTTGCGCATCAGCCGATCATCTACGGGATATTATGCCTGATACCGCGCCTGTAGCCGAACGCTTTTTATTCAAAAGCCTGCTCGAGGTCCGCTATTATGTCGTCAACGCTTTCGGTTCCGATAGAGAGCCTGATCGTGTTGGGATTGATGCCCTGATCGAGCAGCTCCTCGGCGGTCAGCTGCGAGTGGGTGGTGCTGGCAGGATGTATAACCAGCGACTTGACGTCGGCCACATTGGCCAGCAGCGAGAATATCTGCAGTCTGTCGATAAAGTCGCGCGCATCCTTTTCGCCGCCGTCTATGTCGAACGTAAATATCGAGCCTCCGCCGTTCGGGAAATACTTTTTGTAAAGCTCGTGGTCGGGATGATCGGGCAGCGACGGATGATTGACCTTCAAAACCTTGGGATGATTGCTCAGATACTCAACGACCTTTTTGGTGTTTTCGGCGTGGCGCTCAACTCTGAGAGACAAAGTCTCAAGACCCTGGAGCAGCAGGAACGCGCTGAACGGCGCCAGCGTGGCTCCGGTGTCGCGGAGCAGTATGGCGCGTATCTTTGTCACAAACGCCGCCTCTCCGACGGCCTTTGTGAACGAAATGCCGTGGTAGCTGGGATTCGGCTCGGTCAGCGACGGGAACTTTCCGCTCGCTTCCCAGTCAAATTTTCCGCTGTCAACTATAACGCCGCCGAGCGTGGTGCCGTGGCCGCCTATAAACTTTGTGGCCGAATGGACAACTATGTCAGCGCCGTGCTCGATCGGGCGGATAAGATAAGGCGTGCCGAAGGTGTTGTCTATAACCAGCGGTATCTTGTTTGCGTGCGCTATCTCGGCAACCGCGTCGATATCCGCGATATCGCTGTTGGGGTTGCCCAAAGTCTCGATAAATATCGCCTTTGTATTGGGCCTGATCGCGTTTTTAACTTCATCAAGATCATGTATGTTGACAAAAGTGGTGTCAACTCCGTACTGCGGCAGAGTGTGCGCCAGCAGGTTATAGGTTCCGCCGTATATGGTCTTTTGCGAGACTATATGGTCGCCCGCCTGCGCCAGGTTCTGTATCGTGTAGGTGATGGCCGCAGCGCCCGATGCCGTGGCAAGCGCCGCGACTCCGCCCTCAAGCGCTGCGATCCTGCGCTCGAAAACGTCCTGCGTCGAGTTTGTCAGTCTGCCGTAGATATTGCCGGGATCGGCAAGTCCGAAGCGCGCCGCCGCGTGGTCCGAATTTTTGAAAACGTACGATGTGGTCTGATAGATCGGAACCGCTCTCGCGTCGCTGGCGGGATCGGGGCTTTCCTGTCCGATATGCAGCTGCTTTGTTTCAAATCCCCATTTTGATGTATCTTTTATATTTGCCATAATAATTATCTCCTTCTTAAATATATTTTATTTTAATAAAAATTTTCAAACCGGCTTGCTCGCGGCCTCACATTCGCCCGAACCTCCAATTGAATCTGAGAAGCTTTGTAAACAGTCTCACATATTCTTGTATCATGGTTTTCTCCTTTTGTCACTATTCCTATAGATTTAGTATGTTTTAGATAATAGCACATAATAATATGTTTGTCAAGGACTTTTTTTAAATTTTTTTATTTTTTTTTGCAAAAAATTGGCGATAAGCCCTTGAATCCTATAAATCCTATGGTATAATAGTATATTAGTAGATAAATTTTTGATAGGGGTGATATAATTGAAGATTTCAACAAAAGGCAGATACGCGGTCAGGATGCTCCTGGATATGGCAGAGCACACAGACGACGGATTTATTTCACTTAAGGACATAGCGGAGCGCCAGGGGATTTCAAAAAAATATCTGGAGCAAATCATATCCCTATTCAACAACACGGGAATTCTGCGCTCGAGCAGAGGCTTTAAGGGCGGATACAAGCTGTCGAGGCAGCCTTCCGAATACACCGTCGGTGAGATACTCAGGATAACCGAGGGCAGCATTGCCCCGATCGCCTGCCTTGATCAAAAGCCCAATCAATGCGAGAGGCAGGCCTCGTGCAAGACTTTGTTCGTCTGGGAGGGGCTGAGAGACGTGATCGCCGAGTATCTGGACGGTATAACCATTCAGGACATCATTGACCGAAGCCGCGAATACTCCGGCCACGATTATGTGATATGAGCTGATATTATTCATATTCGATTATTTGTAACAAATTTTCATACCCGCCATAGAATATATTGAAAGCGGCAAAGGCCGCGAAATATTCAGGAGGTTTGATTATGAGTTATAAAAATACTTACGGCAGACAAAACGGCTGCGGCTGCGGCTGTGACTGTGACAACGACGCCAATGTTGACGCGGCGGGCATCGCCGAGGACTGCGCCGCGGAAGCGGCCGACACAGGCGAAAGGCGCCGCGAGGATTTCTCGGATCCCATATGCGTCAGCGCAAAGAAGATCTACGACTCGTGCAGAGAGAGAAACTGCGTCGCGGATTCGAGAGTGTTTTTCACCGCCGAGAACCAGCAGCTCATTGAGGACGCGATAAACGTTAAGCTCAAAAAGGCTGAGATCATCTGGGTGTATACCGATATCGAGCCTCTGCTCTATAACTCGGGCTACTACTCGATAGACATAAAATTCTTTATCGACGTCACTCTCGAGGTGTTCACCTGTCTGGGCGCTCCCGAAGAGATACACGGCCTCACAACCTACGACAAGCGCATAATCCTCTATGGCAGCGAGGGCAGGACCAAGACGTTCACCTCGACCATGCAGCCCGGCGAGGAGATCGAGAGCGTCAGAAAGTCCACCAACATGCCAACCGTCACGGTCGAGGCTGTCGATCCCATAGCTCTCGGCGCAAAGCTGGTTGACAAGGAGAACTCCTGCGGATGCTGCAGCGCCGCCGCTATACCCGAGAACATCTGCTCCTGCTACGGCGACGATCTTGTGGTCGACGACGACGCAAGACAGGTGCAGGTAAGCTTCGGCTTGTTCACGATCGCCAGAATTGAGAGAGACGTCTCGCTGATGATCGACGCGGTCGACTTCTGCGTTCCCGAAAAGGTCTGCGCCGCGGCGGGCGACGACGATCCCTGCGATCTGTTCAACACTATCCGCTTCCCGCTTGACGAGTTCTTCCCGCCCGCGGGCGATAACACGACAGGCGATCCCTACTGTGAGGGCTCGGGCTGCGGCTGCGGCTGCAAATAACACTAAATACCATAAAAAATATGGCGCGAAAAGCGCCATATTTTAGCTTATCTGCTGCTTTCTTTAAGCTGGTACCTGGACAGGATGCGCTCACGGAAAAAGAACGTGATCGACCATATGGCGCCCAGACTGACCAGCGTGTAAATAATACGGCTGATTATGCTCATGCTTCCGAAGATGAACGAAACCAGGTTAAAGTCGAACAGGCCGACAAGACCCCAGTTGAGACCGCCGATTATTAACAATATCAAAGCTAATATATCCATAACGTCAAAGTCTCCTTTTAATTTTGGATTCACAACTATTATGCCCGACCGCGGATTTTATATTCAAAAATTCTATTTCCGATATTTTAGTATTTTTTGATTTAAAAATTTTGCTTGAAAACAGATATTGATTTATGTTAAAATAGTAAATCGGACAGGAGTGAAACAAATGTGGAAATACATACGGCCGTACCTGCCTTACGCGGTGTTCGCGGCGCTCTGCATGGTGGGCGAGGTCTCGATGGACCTGCTGCAGCCCGACATAATGAGCCGCCTTGTGGACGACGGCGTTCTCGGGATTTCAAACGGCGGCGTCAGCGACCTTAACATGGTGCTTAGAATGGGCGCGGCGATGCTCGGCATCGCGCTTTTGGGCTGCGTTTTCGGCTCGACCAACAACGTTTTTGTGCAGTACGCGGGCCAGAGCGTGGGCAACGATATGCGCAAGGACTGCTTTAAAAACATACTGCGGTTCTCGTTCCCGCAGGTGGAGCGGTTCGGCACGGGCTCGCTTATCACCCGCGTCACCAACGACATAACGCAGGTGCAGGGCTTTGTGAGCATGTTTGTCCGCGGCCTTATCAGGACATCGCTGCTCACTATCGGAAGCGTGTTCTTTTTGTTCAAGCTCAACACCGCGTTCGGACTTATATCTCTGTGCGCGGCGCCGCTTGTTCTGCTTATAATCATAGTCTCGATACTTAAAACAAACCCGCTTTTCCCGAAGCTTCAGCAAAAGCTCGACAACATAAACTCGATCATGCAGGAGGATATCTCGGGCATACGCGTCATAAAGGCCTGCGTGCGCGAGGTTTACGAAAAAGTCCGCTTCGGCAAGGCCAACGACGAGCTGATAAAAACGCAGCTCAAAATTTTAATTATTTTCGCTTTTATGAGCCCGCTTATGAATATGCTGCTCTACGGCGCGATAGTGCTTATCCTGTATTCCGGAAACGCGCAGGTGATGTCGGGCACGGCCAGCCCCGGCGCGGTCATGGCGGCGATAACATACGCGACGCAGCTCTTAAACGGAATACTTATGCTTGTAATGCTGTTTCAGACCATATCGCGCGGATACGCCTCGTGGAAAAGAGTGCGCGAGGTATTAAATTCCGAGCCCGACCTCAAGGACGGAGATTTTGACGGCAGAACCGAGCTTCGGGGAAGCGTCGAGTTTAAAGGCGTGTCGTTCGCTTTTCCGGACAGTGACAAAAACGTGCTCGACGGCATAAGCCTCAAGATAAACCCGGGCGAGACGATCGCGATAATGGGCGCCACGGGCTGCGGCAAGACCTCGCTGGTGAGCCTGATACCCAGATTCTATGACACCGTAGAGGGCGCCGTTTTGGTTGACGGAGTTGACGTTAAAAAATACAACCAGACCGCGCTAAGACAAAAAATTTCGGTCGCTCTTCAGAAGAGCGAGCTTTTCAGCGCGCCGATAAAAGAAAACATCGCCTGGGGCAAGCCCGACGCGAGCGGCGATGAGATAATCGAGGCCGCCAAGATCGCGCAGGCTCACGATTTTATCATGAACACTCCGAACGGGTACGACACAATGGTGGCCGAGAGGGGCACAAGCCTCTCGGGAGGACAGAGGCAGCGCGTGGCGATCGCCAGGGCGGTGCTGAGCCCCGCCGAAATACTTATATTCGACGACGCGACCAGCGCCCTTGACCTTAAAACCGAGGCCGATCTGTACGCTGCGCTTAAAAAGCACAGGCCCGACATGACAAAAATCATCGTTGTGCAGAGGATCGCGTCGGCTCGGTTCGCCGATCGGATCGCTGTTTTGGAGCACGGCGTGATCGCGGCATGCGGAAGCCATGAGGAACTTTTAAAAACATCCGGCACGTACCGCGACATATACCGCTCGCAGATGTCGGACGAGGAAAGCGGGGTGAGCGCGGATGGCCGAGCAAATTAAAACCCAAAGAGTTGTGGTCGAGAAAAAGCTGCCCGGCAGGAACCGCGGCAACAGATTCGCCGAGGTCGAGCATGCCGACAATGTAGGCGCGACCTTAAAGAGAGTTTGGAAATACTTCGCGAAAGAAAAAGCCGTGGTTATATCCATGCTGGCGATAGTGGTACTGGGGACCCTTTGCGGCGTGTACGCGCCGAGCGTCCAGAGCCGCGCTATCGACATAATCGCGGGAGCCGCCGAGGGACGCCTGATAAAAACTCTGGCGCTGATGCTGAGCGTGTATCTTATATACAGCGTGTGCCAGCTGTTTCAGGGCATGCTCAGCGCGCGCCTGAGCCAGAGGATCGTCAGCCGCATGCGAGGCGAGCTGCTGAGCAAGATCGTCGACCTGCCTGTCAAATATCTCGACACCCACAGCCACGGCGATGTTATGAGCCGAATGACAAACGATATAGAAAACATATCAAACACGGTCTCGCAGTCGCTGCCGTCGCTGTTTTCGGGAGTGCTGACCGTGACGGGCACGGCCGCGGTCATGCTGTGGTTCTGCACCCCTCTGGCGCTGCTCAGCTTTATAACGGTTATTTTGACATTCACGGCCACGAAATTTTTGTCAAAGCGGGTGCGCAAATTTTCGAGAGAGCGCCAGCGCCTGCTGGGCGAAATGAACGGCACGGTCGAGGAAATGATCGACGGCTACCGCTCGGTCGTGGCCTATAATCACCAGACCGCGACCGCGAAAAGCTTTACCGACACCTCGAACTCGCTGACCTCCGCGGGGATCAGGACCGAGGTTTTCAGCGGCGTTATGGGCCCGATAATGAACTGCATCGGAAATATCGGATTTGTGATAATAGCCGCCTTC
Organism: uncultured Clostridia bacterium; assembly: GCA_947625905.1. Classification (GTDB taxonomy): domain Bacteria; phylum Bacillota; class Clostridia; order Monoglobales; family Monoglobaceae; genus Monoglobus. The sequence continues at coordinate 34,838 of CANQQJ010000007.1, forward strand.
GGCTGTCTGTTCGCGATAAAAGGCATGATCTCGGTAGGCGTTATCTCGGCGTTTATCATATACGCCAAGCAGTTCAGCCGCCCGATAAACGAGATCGCGCAGCTCTACGGCCAGCTGCAGACGGCGGTCGCGGGAGCCGAGCGAGTGTTCATCGTGCTCGACGAGCAGCCCGAGGACATGAGCGGCGAGCCGATAGGCGAGATCGAGACCGCCGAGGTGGAGTTTAAAAACGTGAATTTCTCATACGAAAAGGGCAAGCCGGTTATCCGCGACTTCAGCCTCACGGTGCCGAGCGGCAAAAAAGTCGCGCTGGTCGGAGCGACGGGAAGCGGAAAGACCACTATCGTCAATCTGCTGATGCGCTTTTACGATATCGACAGCGGCGAGATACTTATAAACGGCCGAAACATCGCAAATATGTCGCGCGGCTCGCTCAGAGAAAACGCGGCCATCGTGCTGCAGGACACGGTACTGTTCTCCGACACCATCGAAAACAACCTGAAATACGGAAATCCCGACGCGAACGATAATCTGATCGAATCGGCGATAGAGATGAGCCGCTGCCAAAGCATGATTCGCAGAATGAAGGGCGGGATCAAGGCCAAGCTCAAGGCGTCGGGCTCGAACATAAGCCAGGGTCAGAGGCAGCTGCTGGCGATCGCCAGAGCCTTTGTCACAGACCCGAAGATACTGATACTGGACGAGGCCACCTCAAACGTTGACACCAGGACCGAAAAGGCTATACAGGACGCGATGCACACCGTTATGAAAAACCGAACGAGCATAATCATCGCCCACCGCCTTTCGACTATCCGCGACGCGGACATGATCGTGGTCATGGATCACGGAAGGATCGTGGAAAGCGGCACCCACGACGAGCTGCTTAAACAAAACGGCAAGTACCGCGCTCTGTACATGACCCAGTTCGCGGGATTCGCCACATAATATTTTCTTGACGCCCGATAAAGAATAAAGTATAATAAATACAAATATATATGGAGGTAAGATCATGGACACAAACGCTATCTACAAAGTGGGCTACGGACTGTATGTGCTGTCGGCAAACGACGGCGGAAAAGACAACGGCTGCATAATAAACACGGTAATGCAGATCACGTCAAGCGGGACGTTTAAATTTATCATATCGGTCAACAAGGCGAATCTGACCCACGACATGATAAAAAACAGCGGCAAGTTCAACGTTTCGATATTGACAGAGGAAACCCCGTTTTCGATGTTTGAGACCTTCGGCTTTAAAAGCGGCAGAGACGCCGACAAGTTCTCGGAGATCGACTGCGCGAAAAGGGCCGAAAACGGCTTGCTTTATCTTGACAAATACGCCAACGCGTATCTGTCGTTTGAAGTTATCGACGCGGTCGACTGCGACACCCACACGATCTTTGTCGCTAAACTCATAGACGCGGTCTCGCTCTCAAGCGGCGAAAGCCTGACATACGCGTATTACCACAAGCACATCAAGCCGCAGCCTAAAAAAACCGAGAAAAAAGTGACCGGCTGGCGCTGCGTTATCTGCGGATATATCTATGAGGGCGAGGAACTGCCGCCCGACTTTATATGTCCGTGGTGCAAGCACGGCGCCGCTGACTTTGAGAAGATCGAAGCATAAAACAAGCAGGAGCATCCGCTCCTGCTTTATTATTAGCCGCCGGAAAACGCTTTCGCGGTCCGCTCCAGGATCTTTCTTATTTCCAGATCCTGCGGACAGGCGGCCTCGCATCTTCCGCATTTCACGCAGTCCTCGGGCCTGCCGCGGCCCGAGGTGTACACCTCGTAGTAAAATCCGCCCTCGCCGTATCTTATCCTTGAATTAAGACAGGATATCAAAAGCGGTATCGCTATATCCTTGGGGCATACGCGGGTGCAGTACTCGCAGCCTGTGCACTGAACAGTCTGCTCGTTTTTTAAGATCTCGCAAACCTTTTTCACCGCCTCGAGCTCACGCTCGCTCAGCGGCTTTAAATCTCCGAACAGCGCGATGTTTTCCTCAACCTGCGCCATGTTCGACATGCCCGACAGGACAAGGCGCACGCCGTCAAATCCCGCCGCGCAGCGCAGAGCGTAAGCCGCGGGGGTTCCTCCTCCGCTCTCGCTCAAAACAGCCTTCGCCTCATCGGGCAGATTGACGAGCCTGCCGCCCTTTATCGGCTCCATAACGAACGCGGGCTTTCCGTGTTTTGTGCACATCTCGTAATTCGCGCGGCTGCGGATCCCCGGATCGTCCATATCCAGATAATTCAGCTGTATCTGCACTGCCTCGATCTCGGGGCGCTCGCTCAGTATCATGTCAAGGACGTCATCGGTATCGTGGAACGAGATGCCTATGTGTCGGATCATGCCTTGAGCCTTCAATTTTTTCGCTGCCTCGAACGCGCCCAGCTCGCTGTATTTTTTATAGCTCCTCGAGGACAGCGCGTGCATCAGATAAAAATCGAAATACTCAACGCCGCAGCTTGCAAGCTGCTTTTCAAACGTCTCGTAAATATCGGCCTCGCTTTTGAAAAACTCGCTTGAAAGCTTGTCGCAAAGGACGAAGCTCTCCCGCGGGTACCTCGACGTGAGGCACTTTTTAAGCGAATCCTCGCTCCTGCCCCCGACATAGCCGCGGGCTGTGTCAAAGTAGTTAAAGCCCGACGACATATATTTGTCGATCATATCGGCGAACTCGCCTAAGATCACTTCGCCGTTTTTGTCTCTGGGCGGCCGCATGGCGCCAAAGCCCAGACCGCCCTTTATTTCTTCAAAACAATTTTTCATGATTTTATTTACCCAGCGGCGCTATCGTGTCGGTTCCGCTCCAGATAAACGCCCTTGCCGAGCCGCCCTCGGGGACCGCTATATCAAATCCGTCAAACGATGCCGCGCCGACGTGTATATCCGACACGGGCACATTCTTTGTCTCCGCGTCCGAAAGCGCGCCGTCCGCGTTATACGCCGCGGCGATAACCGTCACGCTGTCGATATCGGGCAGCTCGTTCACGACCGCTGTCACCGCGGTGATCTTTCCGGCGGTTATGACAGGTTCAACATTCTTAAACGGTGCCGGCGCAACATGCACAATAAAGCTGATCATTTGTCCGCTGTCGGTTATCGCGCTCAGCACGGTGCTGCCCGCTTTGGCTCCGTATATTTTGCCGACGGCTTTGCCGTCTTTTACTGCCGCGCCGCGGGTGTCGGTGATAAGCAGATATCTGTTACCCGAAACAAAGCTCACCAGAGACGTGGTGTCGGCGGGTTCAACGTTTACCGAGATTTCAGCCTCCGAGCCCTCGGGGATAGTGATCTCTCCGCTCATATCCGAGCCGATCGACGCCGCGGGCCTGCCCTCCTCCGACTGCGTGAACACGAGATTTTGAATGGTAAAGGTTATCTCGATCTTTGAGGGATTCTCGATATTCTTAAAGTTTACGATGTGTTTGTTTTTGTCGGTAATGATGTAGTCGTCATTAACGGCCGAGCCGTCCCAGCCGTTGAACGGATCGTTCGTGTCAAAAATGCCGCTGTCTTTGATTGCTGACTTAAAGCCGGTCTTTGTGATCGTCAAAGGCTGACCGTTCACCTTGATCTCGTCGTATCTGATCTCGCAGCTGTCAACGGGACTTTTGACCGCGCCGCTCGTGTCGACATCATAATCCTTCAAATAAATCGCTACAAAATCTCTGATATCCGAAACGCCGGCTTTTTTGCCCGCGTCCGATAAATCTTTGGCAAGATCAAACTCCGCCTTATATTGTCCGTCCGAGGTGATCTTGACCGCCGCGCCTCTTTCGGTGCCCGCGTATGTTCCGCCGTACAGCACGTTAAGCGCGACGTTTATACCGTTATCCGACGCTGCCTCGATCACCGTTACGGGCACCGTGAAAGTTGTTCCCGTTTCGGCGGCGATCGTTATAAACGCCGTGCCCGCTCCGACGCCGACCACTTTTCCAAACGCGTTAACCGTGGCGACATTCTCGTTTGATGTGTAATAATACAGCTTTTCGCCATTATCCGCCGCAGCGTCGATATATAAATATTTATTCTGCATAAGAGTATATCCCTTTTGAGCGACGGTTATGCTCTGCGCCGGAGCAGCCGATTCTTTCGCCTTGACAACAACCTTGATCACCGCCTGAGCCGATCCGCTCTGAGAATACGCCGTCACGTTTGCCGTTCCGATCTTTACTCCTTGTATAAGTCCGTTATATACCGTCGCGACATCGTCATTGTCGGATTTCCATATCACGACGTCATTGCTTTCCGCGGGCCGCACCGAAACTCCGACTTTCTCGCTTCCCCCGACTTCGATCTCAACGGCCGTCTTATCGGGAACGATCTCGGTTATCTCGGTTATGCTCGGATTGATCTTTATGTCATTCATGTCATAACTCTTATTCGCCGAGGAAGGCGCGACAAACATACCGCGCATCATCGCGTCGGTTATGGTCTTGAATATCGGCTTTTTGCCCTCTCTGTCCCAGACCGACCAAGACGAGTCGGGGGATTGGGTCATATCGAACCAGCCCTGGTCCCAGACGCACGGCACTACCTTTGCGACCTGGCAGGCGCGGGTCACGATCTCATCAAAATACGCGCGGTCATAATCATTAAATCCGCTCGGATTGTTTTTGTTAAGCTTGTTGCGGTTGCCGTACTCACCAAGGATCATCGGATAATTTTTAAATTTATTATTCATTTTCCTGAGCTGGTCGACCACCTCGTAAACATTGCTGTATGTCCATGTCGCGTTTGTGCTGCTTTTGTAAATATGAGCGGCGAACATGAGGCGCGTGTCGGTGTTATAGCTGTCGGTCGGCATTTTGAAGGCGCTGTCCGTTCCCGCATTGGCAAAATGCGACACGGCCGAGATCCAGCGTTTTTTGTTGTTTGAGCCCGTGGAGCGCACAACGTTGACGCATATCTGGTTGAGGTTCATGATAAGCGGAATATCATAGTTTTTAACATTCGTATCATTTTTATTACTCGCATCATGAGTGGTGCTTGTGAGCTCGTTGGCGGCCTCAAAAATCAAATGCTCGTCATAATCTTTGAATTTCTCGGCTATATGCCTCCAGACGTTTTCGTATTTCTCATACACATAATCCAAGTTATCCGAGCCGACGGCAAGCCAGCCGTCCGCGCCGTCGTGGTGAATGTTGATTATCGCGTACATATCAAGCTCAACGCAGTAATCTACAATATCCTGAACGCGGTTTATCCACGCGTCGTTTATGGCGTATCCGTTTTCGTCGTCGATCATGTCGCCCCATGTCACGGGAATACGAACCGTGTTGAATCCCGCGTCATGTACCGAACGTATAATATCCTTTGTCGTGGCGACGGACTGCCATATCGTCTCGCCGGGATGGAAAGCGTTGTGTCCGTCCATGGTGTTGCCCAGGTTCCAGCCCACGCCCATTTCGCCGACCGTCTCCTGCGGCGAAAGAGTTCTGAAAGGCTGCGGGTTGCCCGGGTCGGCGCTGTCCTTGAATAAAAGGTTTGACTTGGCGGCCTCAAGATTTTTTCTCGCGGTCTGTAGCTGCGAATCCGAGGCGGAAGAGTTGTTTAAAACTCCCTCGGCGGTCGTTATCGCGCTTTGGAAGGTCTTAAACGACGCATCCTGATACTTTGCCGCGTCCAATGCCTTTGAATAGTTTATCGAATATTCAAGCCAGCCTCTCGCCGTCTCGGGAAGTCCGCTCGGCTGCGATAAATAAGCGTAGCCCGTCAGAGTAACAACAACTTCGTCGGCAGGCTCAACAAACGAAATGTTTATACCTTGAGCGACATAATCATCTTTATTTCCTTTAAACGAGGCCGTAACATCGGCTGTGTGCACATAGGCCGTATATGCTCCGTTTTCCGAAACGGAGCCTCCTATAGTTATAAAATTATCCTGCCAGCCGCTCCATTCCGTTATCTCGTAAGGCTGCAGAGTGAACACATTGGTGTCATCGGCAACCGGGCCCGTCACCGTGTATGTCACCTTGATATATTCCGACGTCAAAAATTCCTTTGTCGTCATACTTTGTATATAACCGTCAAAGCTCCCGTCCTCGCGCGGTTTAAGATCGGTTGTGCTTATTTGTTTTTCAAGAACGCTCGTCTCCTTAAATCCGCTGACGTCGGGCACCTCCGCGGCACTCGCATCCGTTATGCCCGCAAGCGGCAGAACCATCGCGCAGATTATCGCAAGCGCAAGAATTCGTCTGATCTTCATATGATCTTGCCTCCAATCATAAATTGATTTTTAATATCCGTATATAATTATAAACGAATTATATAAAATTTTCAATATAAATATATCAATAATATAACATTAATTTTTAGTTAAAAAATTTTTAAAAAATTATTGCATTTTCTGTCATGTTCATGTAAACTATATATTAAGTATGTATAAAATTAACTATAGTGAGGAGACTGAATTTTATGAAGGTATTGGTTATCGGCGGCGGCGGCAGAGAGCACGCTATCGTGTGGAAGCTCGCGCAGAGCGATAAGGTCGGAAAAATATACTGCGCGCCCGGCAACGGCGGCATATCCGAACTTGCCGAATGCGTGGACATCGGCGTGATGGATTTTGATAAGCAGACCGCTTTCGCCAAGGAAAACAAGATAGATCTGACGGTGGTCGCTCCCGACGATCCTCTGGCCGCGGGCGCGCTGGACGCGTTTAAGGCCGCGGGTCTCAGAGCCTTCGGCCCCGACAAGGCGGCGGCCATAATCGAGGGCAGCAAGGCGTTTTCAAAAGACCTGATGAAAAAATACGGGATACCAACCGCGGCATACGAAACGTTTGACAGCAGCGCGGCGGCGATCGACTATATAAGATCGCGAAACGAATTTCCGGTCGTTGTAAAGGCTGACGGGCTGGCGCTCGGCAAGGGCGTTATAATCGCCAAAACTCTCGGCGAGGCCGAGACCGCCGTTCACGACATTATGGACGACAAGATATTCGGAGCCGCGGGCGGCAAGGTCGTTATCGAGGAATTTTTGACCGGCCCCGAGATCTCGGTGCTGGCGTTCACCGACGGCAAGACCATGAAGCCAATGGTCTCGGCGCAGGACCACAAGCGCGCCTACGACAACGACGAAGGCCCCAACACGGGCGGAATGGGTACGTTCTCGCCCAGCCGCGTCTACACCCCCGAGGTTGCCGACGAGTGCATGAACAACATCTTCCTTCCCACAATGAAGGCAATGAACGCAGAAGGCAGAACGTTTAAGGGCGTGCTGTACTTCGGCCTTATGAAAACGGCGGACGGCGTTAAGGTCATCGAGTACAACTGCCGCTTCGGCGACCCCGAGACTCAGGTCGTGCTGCCGAGGCTCAAGACCGATCTGTTTGACATAATGAACGCGGTCGTTGACGAAAAGCTCGCCGACATCGAGATCGAATGGTCGGACGATGCCTGCGTCTGCGTGGTTATGGCGTCGGGCGGATATCCCAAGTCATACCAAAAGGGCTATAAGATAGACGGCATCAAGCAGGCCGAAAGCTTGGGCGCCACGGTTTTCCACGCGGGAACCAAGCTCGACGGCACCGATGTGCTTACAAACGGCGGCAGAGTACTGGGCGTGACCGCTATGGGCAAAGATCTCGGCGAGGCGATCAAAAAGGCCTACGAATACGTTGACGTTATCAGCTTTAAGGACGCCCATTTCAGGCATGATATAGGAATTAAATAATTTTTGCATTAACATAAAGGAGAAAGCTATCTATGGAAAAACTAAAAAAACGCGAAGATATACATAAGGTGCTGATCATCGGCTCGGGTCCGATAATCATCGGACAGGCATGCGAGTTCGACTATTCGGGAACCCAGGCCTGTAAGGCGCTGAGAAAGCTGGGCTACGAGATCGTGCTGGTAAACTCCAACCCAGCCACGATCATGACCGACCCCGAGACCGCCGACGTCACTTATATCGAGCCCCTCAACCTTGAGCGGCTCACGCAGATCATTGAAAAAGAGCGCCCTGACGCGCTGCTGCCTAACTTAGGCGGACAGTCGGGCCTCAATCTCTGCTCGGAGCTGGCAAAGGCGGGCGTGCTTGACAAGTACGGCGTGAAGGTCATCGGCGTGCAGGTCGACGCGATCGACCGCGGCGAGGACAGGATAGAGTTTAAGAACACAATGAATTCCCTTGGCATTGAGATGGCGCGCAGCGAGGTCGCGTATTCGGTCGACGAGGCGCTGAAGATCGCCGACGAGCTGGGCTATCCCGTTGTTTTAAGACCCGCCTACACCATGGGCGGCGCGGGCGGCGGCCTGGTTTACAACACCGAGGAGCTTAAGGTTGTGTGCGCCAGAGGCCTGCAGGCCAGTCTTGTGGGACAGGTCCTGGTAGAGGAATCGGTTCTCGGCTGGGAAGAACTGGAGCTTGAGGTAGTGCGCGACGCGGCGGGCAACATGATAACCGTGTGCTTTATCGAAAATATCGACCCGCTGGGCGTTCACACGGGCGACTCGTTCTGCTCGGCGCCAATGCTGACCATACCCGAGGACGTTCAGGCCGAGCTCCAAAGGCAGGCCTACAAGATAGTTGAGGCCATTCAGGTCATCGGCGGCACCAACGTTCAGTTCGCCAGGAACCCCGAGGACGGCAGGATCATAGTTATAGAGATCAACCCCAGAACGTCGCGCTCGTCGGCTCTTGCCTCAAAGGCTACCGGCTTCCCGATCGCTCTGGTATCGGCCATGCTGGCGTCGGGCCTTAATCTCAGCGACATTCCCTGCGGAAAATACGGCACACTTGACAAGTACTATCCAGACGGCGACTATGTTGTTATCAAGTTCGCGCGCTGGGCGTTTGAAAAATTCAAGGGCGCTCAGGATAAGCTCGGAACACAGATGCGCGCCGTAGGCGAGGTAATGAGCATAGGCAAGACATACAAAGAGGCGTTCCAAAAGGCGATACGCAGCCTTGAGATAGGCAGATACGGCCTCGGCGGCGCCAAGGACTTCGGCGAAAAGACCAAGGAGCAGCTTTTAAATATGCTCAAGACGCCCACCAGCGAGCGGCAGTTCATCATGTACGAGGCCCTGCGCAAGGGCGCGGAGGTCGAGGATATATACCAAATCACAAAGATCAAGCACTATTTCATCGAGCAGATGAAAGAGCTTGTCGAGGAAGAGGAAAGTCTCAAGCAGTATAAGGGCAGCGTTCCTCCGACCGAGGTGCTCAAAACAGCCAAGCAGGACGGATTCTCGGACAGATATTTGAGCGATCTTTTAAGCGTTTCGGAGGAAGATATCAGAAACGCAAGGATAGCCGCGGGCATCACCGAGGCGTGGGAAGGCGTGCACGTGAGCGGCACGCAGGATTCCGCCTACTACTATTCATCATACAACATGAAGGATGAGAGCAATGTGAACACCGACAAGCCCAAGATCATGATACTGGGCGGCGGACCCAACAGAATAGGACAGGGCATCGAGTTTGACTACTGCTGCGTTCACGCGGCCATAGCGCTCAAAAAGCTGGGCTTTGAGACGATCATTGTCAACTGCAACCCCGAGACGGTTTCGACCGACTATGACACATCGGACAAGCTGTACTTTGAGCCTCTAACACTTGAGGACGTGCTTAGCATACACGAGAAGGAAAAGCCGGTGGGCGTTATCGCTCAGTTCGGCGGACAGACGCCTCTCAATTTAGCGGCGGAACTCAAGAAAAACGGCGTAAACATCCTGGGCACGACCCCCGAGACCATAGACCTGGCCGAGGACAGAGACCTGTTCCGCGCTATGATGGACAAGCTGGGCATACCGATGCCGCAGTCGGGAATGGCAGTCAACGTGGACGAGGCTATCGCGATCGCCGAGGAGATCGGATATCCCGTTATGGTGCGCCCCTCATACGTTCTGGGCGGACGCGGCATGGAGGTAGTGCACGATGAGGAAAGCCTGCGCATCTACATGGCGGCTGCCGTCGGCGTGACGCCCGACAGACCCATACTGATCGACAGATTCCTGAACCACGCCATGGAGTGCGAGGCGGACGCCATCAGCGACGGCGAGAACGTGTTTGTGCCCGCCGTTATGGAGCATATCGAGCTCGCGGGCATACACTCGGGAGACTCGGCTTGCATACTGCCTTCGATGAACATACCCGAAAAGCACGTCAAGACAATAAAGGAGTACACGGCGAAAATCGCGCGCGAGATGAACGTGCGCGGTCTTATGAATATGCAGTACGCCATCGAGGACGACGTGGTTTACGTTCTGGAAGCAAATCCGAGAGCGTCAAGGACCGTGCCTCTGGTTTCAAAGGTTTGCAACATTCGCATGGTGCCGCTGGCGACGGACATCATAACCGCGCCGCTGACCGGCAGAAAGTCGCCCGTTCCCGAGCTTAAAGAAAAGAAGATACCTCACTACGGAGTTAAAGAGGCAGTGTTCCCGTTCAATATGTTCCAGGAAGTCGACCCCGTGCTCGGGCCCGAAATGCGCTCGACCGGCGAGGTTTTGGGCATGGCCCCCACCTTCGGCGAGGCGTTCCTCAAGGCGCAGGAGGCCACGCAGATCAAGTTCCCCACAAGCGGCAAAATGCTTATCAGCGTCAACGACCGCGACAAGGACGAGCTGGTGGAAGTGGCGCAGGGCTTTAAGGAATGCGGCTTTGACATAGTGGCCACCGAGGGCACCGGAAAAATGCTGCGCGACAACGGCATTGACGTCGAGATTGTCGCCAAGCTGGGCGAGGGACGCCCCAATGTTCTGGACATAATCACCAACGGCGAGGTCAACATTGTCATCAACACGCCCACCGACAAAAAGGGCGCCACCGACGACAGCTACATCAGAAAAGGCGTGATAAAGGGCAGGATCTCATACGTCACCACAATGGCCGAAGCCAAGGCCGCGATCGCCGGATTGAAAACCATCAAGGACGCTACCGGCGGCGTGAAATCCCTGCAGGAGCTCCACGCCGAGATCACCGACTAAAATAATATCTTCGACATATAATATTAACGGAGGAACGCGTTATGGAATATACGATCAATCTGACATGGGACGATGAAGCTCAGGTATGGATCGCGACAAGCGACGATATACCGGAACTTGTGCTTGAAAGTGGCTCATTTGATGCTCTTCTTGAGCGCGTAAGATTCGCGGTTCCCGAACTTCTTGAGCTTAACGGAACCGAAAAAACGCCCCTTAACCTTTTCTTCGTATCAAAGCGCCGCGAAAGGATAGCACTGTAACGCAATTTTAATACAATCCGGAATCAATTTCAGATTCAGATAATATAAAAGCCCCTGCTTCGGGGCTTTTATAATTCTCTTTTAAATTCGGAAATTCTGTGGCGGAAGTCGGGGACCGCGCCGCGAAGTATATCCTTGCGGTGGAGCATTTCGTCAAGGCGCAAAATATAATCCTTCGGCTCCTTGACGTTGAATATCCGCTCAATGCGGTCGGTTTCCCTGTCGACAGTTTTTGTAACGCCGCCGCAGCCCATCGAAATGATAGTCTGTATTTCCTCCATGATATAGAGATTATACAGCGACTCGTATCCCGGCAGGGCGTACCCCACATTCTCAAGGTTGCCCAGCTGGTTCTTCTGGCGGTACATATAATACGGGCGTTTGCCCTTTGATGCCAAAAACTCTCGGGCGAAGTCGACCATTTTGCTGACCGTTCCGCCGTCGCTCAAATCGTAATCGCTCAGATACTCGTTAAGTCTCGACGAGCGCTTTATGCTCATAACATGCACCGTGGTGTCGGTCGGCTCGAGCTTTTCCACTTCCTCAAGCGTGTACTTGAACATATCAAGATTCTCTCCGGGGAGACCCGCGATAACATCCATGTTTATATCGTCAAAGCCGCGCTCCCGCGCCAGCGCCATAGCGCCGCGTATATCCTGCGCCGAGTGCGCCCTGCCGATAACATGCAGCGTCTCGTCGTTCATCGACTGAGGATTTATGCTTATGCGGCTGACGCCGTGCCTTTTCATAACGTCCAGCTTTTCGCTGTCGATCGTATCGGGTCTGCCCGCCTCTACCGTGAATTCCCTGACCCGCGACAGATCGAACTCGTTTTCAAGGCAGGTCAGCATATCGTCCATAAGCTCGGCAGAAAGCGAGGTGGGCGTTCCGCCGCCTATGTAGACGGTCTCAACGGTGTTTTTGTTTTCCTTGACTATCTCGGCCGTGTAGGCGATCTCCTTTTTGAGAGCCTCCACATAGGCGGGCTTGAGCTTCGCCGCCTGCTTTGTGCCGTTTGTGACAAAAGAGCAATAAAGGCACCTGCTTGGGCAGAACGGGATACCGATATAGAGGCTGACGCCGTTTTCGTACATTTTTTCACGCACGGGAATAAGAGCCCTCGCACACTTTAGCGCAAGGGCCGCTTTTTGATATTCGGTTCCGCATTCGGTCATAAAATAGTCTATGACCTGCTCATCGGTCATGCCTCGCGCCAAAAGCTTGGTAGCAATCTTGGCGGGTCTTATTCCGGTAAGCTTTCCCCATGGATTGTTTTCATTCATAATGCGGCTATTCTTTCCTTTCCGTCTTTTTTGCGCGCCCCGCTTGTCCGCTATGGGCAAATGATGTGTGACCTCGTTTATTCATTGCAATCGGACTTTAATTCTGCCTCGAACCCGCTCCGCGGCTCCGGTCGCAGCGGGTCTTATCCCAGTGAGAACTCCCCATGGATTGTTCATAGAACCCCTCTCCGCCCGCAAGCGGGCACCTCTCCCCAAGGGGCGAGGCTCTTATCTCAGATAAAAATTATGGCTTCTCTCGTAGCCGACCGTTGTGGATTCGCCGTGGCCGGGATAAAGCGGCGTGCCGCCGCTCAATACCATCAGTTTTTTCTTTATCGAATTTATCTCGGCCGCCATATCGCCCGTCGGCAGATCAGCTCTGCCGACGCTGCCGCAGAACACGGTGTCGCCGCAGAAAACCATGCCGCCAAACTCAAGGCACATGCTGTCTATCGTGTGCCCCGGAGTATAGATGACTTTAAACTTCTCGTCTCCGAAGGCTATCTCGTCACCGTCCGCAACCGTCTCGTCAGCCGAAAATGTCTCTATCCTGCCGCCGATATCCTCACAGCAGTTTTTCCGCGGGTCGCCCAACACGTCGACGCCTTTTATGTGGCAGTAAACGGGCGCGCCGGTCATTGATCTGAGGCCCTTCAGCCCGCCGATATGGTCATAGTGGCCGTGGGTCAGTATTATCAATTCTATATCGCAGCCCTCGTCCTCCGCTGTTTTGTATATGAGCTCGGGCTTGTCGGCGGGGTCGATAACCGCCGCCTTTTTGCGCGCGGTGTCGCAGAACACATAGCAGTTTGTCGCGACCGGGCCGAGGATCAATCTTTTGATTTTAATATTTCCGTTCATGTCCGTCCTCCCCGTTTAATGCCGCCGTCTGTTGACCGAAATAATACCGCTCAGGTTCTTGATGTCCTTGATTATTTTGTCAAGCTGGCGGGTGTTCGATATCTGCGCGGTGACCTCCACAATTGCCAGATCGTTTTTGCCCGTTCTGGCGTTTACGTTTGTTACCGGGGCTTTTGTCTCGTTTATTATATTCATAATGTCGACCAGAAGATTAACTCGGTCCGAGGCGGTGATGGTTATGGTGGACTTGTACGAAAGCGGTGTTTCGGGATCCTCTATCCAGTGCACCGATATCAATCGACCGCGCTCCAGTTCACTGTTTTGCGCGTTGATGATGTTGAGGCAATCCGCTCTGTGGATCGCCACTCCTCTGCCTCTGGTCACATAGCCGACAATATCATCGCCCGGGATCGGATTGCAGCAACGGGAAAAGCGAACCATACAGTTCTCGATACCCTCGACCGCAACGCCGCCCGCGCTGCTCTTGGGGCCCTGCTTGACCTTTATGGGCACTGCCAGTTCCTCGGGCGTGACCTCGCGCTCAAGCAGGCGTCTGCTCTTTGATTCGGTTATGAAACGATTCACAAAGCGCGTACCGTTCACCCCGCCGAATCCCACGGCGGCGTACAGATCGGTTATCTCCTTAAATCCGTACCGCTTGAGCAGCGGATCAACAAAATCCGCATCCTCGATATATTTCTGCGGTATATTATTTTTGGACATCTCTTTTTCGAGTGCCGTTCTGCCTTTTTCGATATTCTCCTCACGGTTGACCTTTTTGAACCACTGGTTTATCTTGTTGCGCGCCTCGTTGGTCTTGCATATCTTGAGCCAGTCGATATTGGGGCCGTGAGGCGTGGAGCTTGTGATTATATCCACAAAGTCGCCGTTGCGCAGCTCGTGAGACAGCGGCACGATCTTGCCGTTGACCTTGGCGCCTATCATCTTGTTTCCGACCGCGCTGTGTATTTTGTACGCGAAATCTATCGGCGTGGAGCCCACCGGCAGGGCCTTGACGTCGCCCTTCGGCGTGAACACGAAAACCTCGTCGCTGAACATATCTATCTTGAGGGTCTCCATGAACTCGTCGGGATTGGTGGTCTCCTTCTGAAGCTCCAGCAGATTCTTTATCCAGGCCAGCTTCTCGTCCATATCGTCGGTACCGCTTTTGCCCTCTTTGTACTTCCAGTGGGCCGCGATACCGTTCTCGGCGATTTGGTGCATCTCCCATGTTCTGATCTGTATCTCAAACGGGGTGCCTCCGGGGCCTATAAGCGTCGAGTGCAGCGACTGGTACATATTCGGCTTGGGCATCGCGATATAATCCTTGAACCTGCCCGGCATCGGAGTGTACAGCTCGTGCACCATGCCCAGCACCGCGTAACAGTCGGCCACTGTGTCGACTATCACGCGCACCGCAAACAGATCATACAGCTCGTCGATCGTCTTGTTCTGCATAAACATCTTTCTGTATATGCTGTAAAAATGCTTGGCTCTGCCGTAGGCGGTCGCCTTGATATTCATTTCATCAAGCTTCTTTTTGATTATGTCAATGATCTCGCTGATATATTGCTCGCGCTCCTCACGCTTTTGAGCGATATTGTCCACGATCTCATAATAGCCTATAGGGTCGATGTAACGAAGCGCCAGATCCTCAAGCTCCATCTTGATCTTCGCCATACCCAAGCGATGAGCCAAAGGCGAGTACACCTCAAGCGTCTCGCGGGATATCGCGCGCTGGCGGTCCTCCTTCATGAAGCGCAGAGTGCGCATGTTGTGGAGCCTGTCGGCGAGCTTGATTATGATGACGCGCACGTCCTTCGCCATTGCGAAAAACATCTTGCGCAGCGTCTCTACCTGCTGCTCCTCTTTTGAGGAATACGGGATTTTGGCCAGCTTTGTAACGCCGTCCACCAGCATGGCGACGGTCTCACCGAATTCGCGCACCAGATCTTCTCGAGTGGCCTCGGTATCCTCGACCACGTCGTGAAGCAGTGCGGCGCAGATCGACTCGGTGTCAAATTCCATCTCGGCGATGATCGACGCTACCTGAATGGGATGGTTGACAAAAGGCTCGCCCGATTTGCGCTTTTGGCCCTCATGATGCTCAACGGCATAGTGATAAGCCTTCTCCACCTGGGATAGGTCGCCGTTTTTATTATATTTTCTGATCAAATCAATTAAAGTAGAAAGCTCGTTGCCCTTCATGTCGTCGCGTCTCCCTTCGTCGCAAATTTCTCCGCTTATCGTAAAATACGCAAGCGTATTTTACTCATCGCTACGAATTTGCTCCTCTTTCCCACAAAGCGCACTCCGTTGGCGCTTTGCGGGAGCCCTGTCTGCCTCGCCTCTTGGCTCGTTCCGACGCAAGCGTCGGAAGCTTCGCCCTTACCGGCGGCATTTATTTGTAGCAATAATTCCGTTTCACTCCATTATTGCTCTTTATGTCCGGCGCTGCCGCGCCTCAATCGCATCTAAAACATGCCGCCGGCATGTTTATTAACGATGCTACTCCTCTTCCCAAAAACGCAAGCGTTTTCGGGAGCCCTTTTGCACTCCGTTGGCGCTTTGCGGGAGCCCTGTTAACTCCTCTCAGTCAGCTCCGCTGACAGCATTAAGGAAGCTCTTGGTCAAAATTGCAAGCAATTTTGAAAGATAGCTTTGAACCCGCAAGCAAGCTTGCTGATTATCCCCAAGGGGCTGCCCGTTTGCCTCCTCCCGGGAGGAGGTGTCAGGCGCAGCCTGACGGAGGTGGGAACGTAGCGATTAGTGATTAGATAATAACGATCAGACCTATGAACGCGGGGATATGCAAACGTTTTTACCGAATTAACTCCGCGTATTCGCTATTCGCTATTCCCTAATTACTACGTTGGCGCAAGGGCTCTTGTCCCCTGCGCCCTTTTTTTATCTTGATTCCGTGGGTCTCATGTCCTTTAGTATCAGTTGCACATTCTGGAATCCTTTGTAGTCGTTTATATCAAGCGCGAACGCAACGTCAACGAAGTCGCCTTCCTCAAAGCTGCTGTAGTATTCGCCCATGCCGAAGCCCACCGCGTCGAGGTACTTTCCGTCTTTAAAAAGCGTCATTCTCAAATGCTTGCCCTCGCTCATAACGCTGATACGGTGTATTTTTATATTGCGCACCGAGAATGAAGGCGTGGGATTGTTGACGCCGAACGGCTGAAGTTTGTTTATATCGTGAACGGTGTCAAGCGTTATATACGTCACCTTTATCTGAGCGTCCAGCGAGATCTCGGGCACGCGGTTAACGTTGGCTGTGTTTCCCTTGGCGTACTCGTTGATCTTTTTCCTGAATGCTTCAATATTGTCCGCCTTTATTGTCAGTCCCGCGGCCAGCTCGTGGCCTCCGAATTTTTCAAGCAGATCCGCGGAATTTTCCAGCGCGCCGAACAAATTGAAGCCGGTAACGCTCCTTCCGCTGCCCTTGGCCGAATCACCGTCAACGGCAAACAGGATAGACGGCTTATAATACTTCTCTGTTATTTTTGACGAAACTATGCCGACTATACCGTGGTGCCAATTTTCATGAGGAATAACCAGAATATCATCGTCCTTGATCTCGGGATGCTGCTCGATATACTCAAGAGCCTCCTTAAACATCTTCTGCTCGGTCTGTTGGCGCAGAGTGTTCTCGTGGCACAGAGACTCGGCGAGCTCGGCCGCCTTTTCTTTGTCGTCGGTCAAAAACAGCTCAACGCTGGTCGACGCGCAGCCCAGTCTGCCGCTGGCATTGATCCTGGGCGCTATTGTGTAGCCGATGGTCGAGGTGGTTATCGCTTTACCGTTTGTCGAAACGTCGATAAGCGCCTTAAGGCCGATATTTTTTGTGGTCTTGAATTTTTTAAGACCCTCGGTTACAATGACGCGGTTCTCATCGATCAGCGGCGAGATGTCCGCCACGGTGCCGAGACACATCAGATCTGCGTATTCGTTCATAATATTTTCAAGAGGCTCGCTCTTGTTGAGCGCCTGTATAAGCTTAAACACAACGCCCACTCCCGCGAGACTTTTGAACGGATAAGGGCAGTCCTTGCGCTTGGGGTCGATCGCGGCGTACACGTCCGGGATCGTCTCTTTGCACTCGTGGTGATCGGTTATTATAAAGTCAAGTCCGATGGACTTGGCGTACTCCGCTTCCTCCACCGCGGTGATTCCCGTGTCAACCGTGATAATGAGCTTGGTGCCGTCGGCTTTGATCTTGTCCAGCGCCTCTCGGTTAACTCCGTAGCCCTCGACCATTCGGTCAGGAACATAGAACCCGACTTCTATGCCCATTTTTTTGAGCTGCTTATAGAGTATGGCGATCGAGGTGATGCCGTCCACGTCATAGTCGCCGTAGATCGTTATCTTCTCGTTGTTCTCGCCGGCGGCGAGGATCCTCTCAACCGCTTTGTCCATATCCTTCATTAAGAACGGATCGTGCAGCTCGCTCAGATCCCTTGACAGGAATTTTCGTATATCTTCATCCTCCCTGATGCCGCGGTTATACAAAATAATAGCCGTGAGCGGTGAGACCTTAAAGGTCCTGGAAATCTCGAGCACCCTGTTTTTGTCAAACTGTTTAAGAATCCATGTCTTTTTTAGCATACCTGTTATATCTCCCCAAATCAATTAATTTACATAAGAAACAACCATCTAATAATTTTAACATTAGTTCCGCAAAAAATCAACATATTTTTGAAAAAAATATTAATTTTTTTACTTCACTTCGACCACGGTCACGCCAAGATCGCCCTCGCCGAAACGGCCGGGTCTGAACCTGCGCGCGTGCGGATGGTGCCTTAAATAGTCCTGTATCCCCGCGCGGAGCGCGCCGGTGCCCTTGCCGTGGATAATGCTTACCTCGCTGAGACCGCTGAGCGCCGCCTCGTCAAGGAACTTGTCTACCTCGAGCTCCGCCTCGCCTATCGTCATGCCGCGAAGATCGACTTCCGTCCTTCCGCTGCGCTCCGCTTTGACGGTCTGCGCGCGCGGCGGCGTGTAGCTTTTGGGTTTTTCGCCCTGCTCGTCCTCAAGCACTATCAGGTTCGAAAGCTCGGCGGTTATCTTCATGATCCCCACTTGTATCACCGCCGTCTTGCTGTCTTTATTAATCGACAGCACCGAGCCCTTATCGTTGAGATCCATGATCAGCACGTTTGCGCCCGGCTTTAATGTGTTGAGGTTCACGTTGCTCTTTCTGCCGTCGTTTCTGCGGCTCTTGGGGCGCACGTTTTTCTTTTCCTTGAGCTTAAGCTCTTTG
Source organism: uncultured Clostridia bacterium (assembly GCA_947625905.1). Taxonomy (GTDB): domain Bacteria; phylum Bacillota; class Clostridia; order Monoglobales; family Monoglobaceae; genus Monoglobus. Next base: position 53,454 of record CANQQJ010000007.1, read on the forward strand.
CGCACTTCCTCTATAGCGCGGGCGGTCTCCTTTTCGCGGTTCTCGCGGCGGAGCTTGTTTATCTCCTCAAGCATGCGCTCGGTGTCCTCCTGCGCCTGCCTGATGATCTTATCCGCTTTTTCGCGTGCCGAATCGTATATCTTGTCTTTCTTTTTGGTGATCTTCTCACGCTCTCGGGCCAGCTCGTTTCTGAGCCGCTGCGCCTCCTGTCTGAGCTTTTCCTGCTCCGCGCGCGCTCTTTCGGCGGACAGGCGGTTCTCCTCGATAGAGCCCAGCACGTCCTCAAACTTGAGGCTGCCGCGCGACAGCTTATCCTTTGAATTTTCGATTATATCGATCGGAAGGCCCAGCTTTTTCGAGATCGCGAAAGCGTTGCTCTTTCCGGGCACGCCGATAAGCAGCTTATACGTTGGGCTAAGCGTCTTTACGTCAAATTCGCAGGACGCGTTCATCACGCCGTCGGTCTCAATGGCATAGAGCTTCAGCTCGCTGTAGTGGGTGGTGACCGCGATCTTGGCGCCCGCCTGACGCACGCGCTCTATTATCGAGGCCGCCAGCGCCGCGCCTTCCACCGGGTCGGTGCCCGCGCACAGCTCGTCGAACAGCACAAGCGACTTCGCGTTCATATTCTTTACTATATGCACGATGTTCTTCATGTGTGACGAGAACGTGGACAGGCTCTGCTCGATGCTCTGCTCGTCGCCTATATCGGCGAACACGTCCTCAAATACCGCCGTTTCGCTCTCCTCGGCGGCGGGGATATGCAGACCCGCCATCGCCATCAGACAGAACAGACCTATCGTCTTTAGCACGACCGTCTTGCCTCCGGTATTGGGGCCGGTTATTATGAGCGCGTCAAAATCGCCGCCGAGGCGCACGTCCACCGGAACAATTTTGCTCCTGTCTATAAGCGGATGCCTGCCGCGTATTATATTTATCCTGCCGTCGGAGTTGAGCTTCGGGCAGACCGCCTTCATTTCAAGCGCCAGCCGCGCCTTTGCGAACACGAAATCAAGGTACATGATCGTGTCGTAGTTATATTTGAGCTCATCCGAGATCTCCGCGGCCTCGGACGAAAGCTCGTAAAATATCCGCTCTATCTCGGTCCTTTCTTTAAGCTCCAGCTCGTGCAGGTCGTTGTTGAGGCTGACCACGCTCTGGGGCTCGATAAACACGGTGCTGCCGCTTGAGGACATATCGTGGACGATGCCCGGCACATCACTTCGGTGCTCCGCCTTGACCGGGACAACATAGCGGTTGTTGCGCATGGTGACGATCGCGTCCATCAGATATTTTTTGTAATGCTGAGAGCGCACCATTCCGTCAAGGCTGCTCTTTATCTTCGACGCGGCGTTCTTCATCTTTCGTCTGATGTCCGCCAGAGCGGGGCTGGCCGTGTCGGCCACCTCGTCCTCGGATATTATCGAGAGCGTGATCTCGTCCTCGAGGGACTTAAAGCTTGTCAGCTCCGAAAAATAACCCGAAAGTATTCCCGTCTGCTCCTCGGCACACCGACTGAGCGTCCTTGCGCACCTTAAAACTTTGGCGATATTCAAAAGCTCGGACGCGCTGAGGCTGCCGCCCACAGCCAGGCGCTTGAGCGAGCCTTCCACCGGCTCCAGCCTCAGGATCTCGGGAAATCCGAATTTTTGAGACATGGTGACGGCCGCGTCGGTCTCAAGCAGAGCCTGCTCCGCCTCCCGAAGGCTCGGCGACGGTTTCAAATCATCGGCGATATTAGCCGCGCCGTGATTTTTGCAAAGCGCCGACAGCGATCTTATTATTTTATTAAATTCAAGTATAGACAATGTTTTTTCATTCATAAATTTGCTCCCAACGCAGCGATTAGTGATTATTAGCGAATAGAAATTTCCGCTATACTGTTTTATATTATACTAAACGGAGGCGCCTTAGTCAACAACAATTTATCACGCGATCACTCGTCTCGTATATAATATATCAAGGAGTTGAGTTTATGATCAATCAAATTCTAACAGTATTTATGGGGGTTTTCGCGGTCATAGGGATCATGACGGCGCTGTACGCGGCGACCGAGTCGATAGGACGAGCGCGCCGCAAGCGCGAGATCCCGACCGAAGTGGTGATGTTTGTAAGCGCGTCGGACAGAGATAGCGCAGAAGGGGCAGTCCGCGAATACGCGTCACGCCTGTGCTCGGGGCTGTGCGGCATCAGAGCGGGCGCCCTTTCGGTCGTTATTTCGGGCGAGGGCGATGCGCGCGAATATTTTGAAACAAGAGAAATTCTGTCAAAGCTCGAGCGCGACATAAGCATAATAAAGGTTTACACCGAAAGCGATTACATCAAACATATCAAAAGCGGCGCGTAGACCGCCGCTCCGCATTAGAGCGCTTGACATAAGGCCGAGATCGGTGTAAAATAAAAAAGACGGTGAGATCGCCGTTAATCCGATTTGCGGGAGACAAGATCATGAAGCCTGTTATAATATTTATGAACGTCGGCGAGGGCAAGATAAACAAACTGCGCCCGATACTGAACCTTATGGGGATAGGGATAAAAATAATCGACCAAAGCCGCATGGGCGACTCGGTCGGATATATCGCGTACCCCGATGAATTTGAAAACAAGCCCGAGCCGAGCGGCGGCGAAAGCTTCGGCGAGGAATTTATGCTGCTCTGCGGCATGGATCCGAAAAATCTGGACGCCGTTCTGAACTTTATGCGCAAGGGAAAAATGAGCATAGGGCTCAAAGCGATGCTGACCGAGACCAACTCAAGCTGGACTCTCGGCCGTCTGATATCCGAAATATCCGCCGAGCGGAAAATGATCGCCGCGAGCCTTAAAAATAAGCGAAGCAAATAATCTAATCGGCGTCCTCGTCGAGAGCCTCGATCAGAAAGCTGACCGGGCGGAATCCGTCATTGCATGATATCATGGCGGATTTTTTGTTTTTCATCCAGCCGCCGAAAAAATCACCGCCGCCGCAGGCTAAAGCCATCACAAAAGGCGACATGCTCTCCCACGCGCTCTCGCAAAGCCCCTCGGGCCTCTTGTGGCCGTTCGCGACAAAAACCATGCCCTCGCGGATATCGCAGGGATGCTCGATCGGGTTCTCGTATTTTTCTATCAAGTCGTCGTATCTCGCCCGCCTCATCACGGTTATCCTGCATTTTTTCATAATTTTTCTCACCTCGTTTCTCGTATCAAACAGAAAATCTTTTCTTTATATTTTAATTATAACACAGGCTTCGTTTCGGAACAATACGCAAAATTACCGAGTATGCTCAAAGTTTTAAATTTCATTGCCAAAATGTGAAAAATATTCAAATTAATGCTTGCTTATTGTAAAAACTTGAGGTATAATATACATGAAAAATAAAAAATACGCAAAAGAATTATTTTTAATATTAAATTAGGAGGAGTAAAAATGGATAAACAACAGGTTTTAACGAAAATGACAGACGCGGGTCTGGTTGCGGTCGTTCGCGCGAGCAGCGCTGAGGACGCTATCAGAATTTCCGACGCATGCCTGGAGGGCGGCTGCCCCTCGATCGAGCTGACATTCACGGTTCCGGGCGCGCACAAAGTTATCGAGGCTCTTGCCGCGAAGTACCCCAACGGCGAGATGCTGCTGGGCGCCGGCACGGTCCTGGATTCCGAGACAGCAAGACAGGCAATTCTCTCGGGCGCCAACTTTATCGTAAGCCCCGGCTTCAACGCCGAGGCCGCAAAACTCTGTAACCGCTACGCGGTGCCCTACATGCCCGGCACAATGACCTTCACGGAGATCCTCACCGCTATGGAAGCGGGCGTTGACATCTGCAAGGTATTCCCCGGCGACATCGTGGGTCCCAACTTCATCAAGGACGTTAGAGGTCCTCTGCCCCAGGCCAAGCTGATGCCCACAGGCGGCGTTGACGTAAACAACGTTGACCAGTGGATCAAGGCGGGCGCTGTTGCCGTAGGCGCGGGCTCGGCTCTCACAAAGGGCGCCAAGACCGGCGACTATGCCGACATCACAAAGACAGCCAAAGAGTTTATCAAGAACATCAAGGCGGCGCGCGCGGCTCTGTAAGCATTGACGCGAATACTTAAATTTTAAAAAAGGAGAATTTTTACAATGGCAAAAATTGTTACAATGGGCGAAATTATGCTCAGATTATCAACACCTAACAACGAGAAATTCATCCAGGCCGATGAGTTTGACGTAAACTACGGCGGCGGCGAGGCTAACGTTGCGGTATCGCTGGCTAACTACGGCCACGACGCCGAGTTCGTTACGGCTGTTCCCGACAACCCGATCGGCGAGTGCGCCGTTGCGGCTCTGCGCAAGATGAACGTTAAGACCGACAACATCGCGAGATGCGGCGAGAGACTGGGCATCTACTACCTCGAGACAGGCGCTTCGATGAGAGCCTCGAACGTTGTTTATGACAGAGCTCATTCTTCAATCTCGACAGCCACCGAGGCTGATTTTGATTTTGACAAGATCTTTGACGGCGCGGATTGGTTCCACTTCACGGGCATTACCCCCGCTGTTTCGGACGCTGCCGCCGAGCTGACGGAAGCCGCTCTTAAAGCCGCCAAGGCTAAGGGCGTTAAGGTTTCGGTTGACCTCAACTTCCGCAAGAAGCTGTGGTCGAGCGAGAAGGCTCAGAAGATCATGACAAACCTGATGCAGTATGTTGACGTTTGCATAGGCAACGAGGAAGACGCCGAGAAGGTACTCGGCTTCAAGCCCGGCAACACAGACGTTACAAGCGGCGACCTCGAGCTCGCCGGCTACGAGGATATCTTCAAGCAGATGGTTGAAAAGTTTAACTTCGAGTATGTTATAAGCTCGCTGCGCGTAAGCCATTCTGCTTCCGACAACGGCTGGTCGGCATGCATCTACTCAAGAGACACCAAGGAATTCTATCACTCCAGAGAGTACAGAATTTCTCCCATCGTTGACCGCGTAGGCGGCGGCGACTCGTTCGCGGGCGGCACGATCTGCGGCTTCGTTGACGGAAAGAACTTTAAGGACGCTCTCGAGTTCGGCGTTGCGGCTTCGGCTCTCAAGCACACTATCCCCGGCGACTTCAATCTGGTTACCCGCGCGGATGTTGAGAACCTGGCGGGCGGCGACGGCAGCGGCCGTGTTCAGAGATAATTCTATCGCAAACTTAAAGCGGCGCACATCGCGCCGCTTTTTTATTATGCGTTCCATTGGTATTTTTTCATATCGACGTGTCCGCTCGGGGTGAACTCCACGCCCTCGTCAAGCAGCCGCTGTCTTTGCTCGGGGAATCCCGGAGCGAGCCGCCCCGCGCTGTTTACCACCCGGTGACAGGGATAGTCGCCGTAATACTCGGATACGCTTAAAATTTTCCCAACGAGACGCGCGTTTTTCTCTCTGCCGATAAGGCGGGCTATCTGCCCGTAGGACGCAACTTTTCCCTCGGGGATCTCCCCAACGGCCGAAAGCACCTCGTATATCAGCTCATCCGAAATAACAGCGGACATTTTTCTCACTCCTTATTGATCCTGTTTAAAATACCTTCATCGTCTATCCCCGGGTGCGTCGCGATCATCCGGATCACCTGCTCGGTGAAGTCGGGGTCAAGCCCGAGCTTTTTCGCAATTTTGTATGAGCTCTCGCCCTTGCTCAGACGCTTGGTTATTCCGCGTATGGCGGCGCGCGGGTCCTTTGGCTTTTTCATAACTTGCGCGGTTTCGGAAATGTCGACGCGCCTTGCGGAATATTCTCCGTTTTCTATGGTAAGCACCGCCCAAGTGATCGGCAAATCGAATCTGCGTCTGCCGCAGCTCCCGGGATTCAGCCAAAGCCTGCCGCCTCGGGTCTCGCATAAAAACTTGTGGGTGTGCCCGAATATGACAATATCGGCGTCGATTTTATCGGAAATATCTTTTTTGTTGTGTATCAGGAAAAATTTTAAGCCGTCCAATGTGAACTCCAGCGTTTCGGGAAGCGCATCAGACCAACGGTCGTTGTTGCCTCGGACAGCAAAGAAAGGCGAGCCCGGTTTAAGAGCCGCCTTGATATCGTTATAGTTTTTTTCCGTGGCGAAATCTCCGCCGTGGATGACCGCGTCCGCGCTGCTTATCGCGGACTTGACCTCCGGACGCAAAGAGCCGTGAGTGTCGGATGTTACAATAATTTTCATAGTGTTAAGAAATCCCACCTCCGTCTTTTCGCCTTCGGCGAAAATCCACCTCCTCCCGGGAGGAGGCATACGGGCGGATGATATCCGCCCCTACAGGGAATGGAACAGATTTTTAAAATTCAGCAACAGTCACAATCATGATGATGATGGTGGTGATGATGCTCATGATCGTGATCGTGATCGGACAATATCACGCTGTCGATCTTTATCTCGTTGTATTCCTTGCCTGTCTCAAGGCACTTGCCGCAGTTGTCGCACAGCTTGAGCGGATTTAAGTCGCAGTAGTCGCACTCGCCGCAGCCCGTGCACAGTCTGTCATACAAAACGCATTGCTTAGCCATGTCCGAGCCCTCCTAAAATTCCGACGCGGCGCGCAGTATGGCGATCTTGGCGCTGTCGTATATAACTCCGCCCTGCATATAGGCCGTATACGGCTCGCAGATCGGAGCGTCGGCCGAGAGCTCTATCGAGGCTCCCTGCACAAAGGCGCCCGCGGCCATTATGACCGGATCGTCGTAGCCGGGCATGTCCCAGGGCTCGGGCGTCACATAGCTGTCTATCGGAGAGCCCTTTTGTACCGCTTGGCAAAATTTTATCACGTTTTCGGCGCTGCCGAATTTTATCGCCTGGATTATGTCGCTGCGCTCGGCCGTGCTCGACGGGCAGACCTCAAAGCCCAGTTCCTCGAACATCGCGGCGCACAGCGCGGCCGTCTTTATGCTTTCGGCCACGATATGCGGCGCCTGATAAAGGCCCTGATACATATTGCGGTTCATACCGAGGCTGGCGCCCACGTGCTTACCGAGCCCGGGCGCGGTCAGCCGAAAGCCGACCCTGCGCACACACTCTTTTGTGCCCGCGATATAGCCGCCGCTCAGCGCCAGACTGCCGCCCGCGTTCTTTATCAGCGAGCCGACTATCAGATCAGCTCCGAGCTCGGTCGGCTCCTTTGTCTCGACGAATATTCCGTAGCAGTTGTCCACCACGCAGAGCGTTTCGGGACTGATCGTTTTAACCAGCTTTATTATTTTTCCTATCTCGGCCACCGAGAGCGAGTCGCGCCAGTCGTAGCCCCTTGAGCGCTGGATAAGCACGGCTTTTATTTTCTCGGCCTTGAGCAGTTTTTCGATGCCGGAATAGTCGGGCTTGCCGTCCTTTAGATCGACTTGGCGGTACCCGACGCCGAAATCCTTGAGCGAGCCGGGATCGGGATGATCGCCCTCGCGGATCCCGATAACTTCCTCCATTGTGTCGTAGGGCGCACCCGCGACCGACGCCATAACGTCGCCCGGGCGCAGCACGGCGAACAGACAGGCAGAGATCGCCTGCGTTCCCGAGACGATATTGTGCCGAACCATAGCGTCCTCGGCGCCGCAGATCTCGGCGTAGACCTTATCGAGAGCGTCTCTTCCCAGATCGTCATAGCCGTAGCCCGTGGTCTCGCCGAAGTGGGCATACGAAATGCGGTTGTTTTGAAACGCCTTGAGCACCTTCGCCTGATTTATCTCGGCAGTCCTCTCGATTTTTTCAAACACGCCGCTCAGCCGCTCCGACGCGGTCTCGTATATGCTCAGCGCCTTGTCGGTTATCCCGAAATTTTCTTTGAGACAGCGCGCGTATTCCTCGTTGTTATTCAGCATAACGGAGCTCGTTCACATCCTTGGCCGACAGAACCTTCACGCCGCCTTCTTTGAGCGCCGTGACCGAGTTCTCAAGGTCGTTTGTCTTGATTATTATGACCGCCTTGCTCGACTTCTCGCCTATGAACGAGTAGATGTAGTCGATGCTGATATCCTTGTCTTTAAGTATCGTGATAACGTCGCTGAAAGCGCCGATGTTGTCGTCGATCGAGATGGCGATAACGTCAGCGGCGTTGGCGGTCATATCGTTGGCGCGGAGCACCTGCTCGGCCTTTACCGGGTCGTTAACGATCATTCTCAGTATGCCGAAATCGGTCGTGTCGGCGATGTTGATCGCGCGGATGTCAATATTGTTGTCCTTTAATACTTTTGTTATCGCGGCAAGTCTGCCGGGTCTGTTTTCCATAAACACGGAAATTTGTTTTACATACATTTAATTTTACCTCCTATCGTAGTGATTAGTGATTAGTGAATAGCGAATAGTATCCTCCCTCTCCCTCCTAAAGGAGGGAGAGGCTGACGGGCGGATAATATCCGCCCCTACAACATGGTAATTGCCGCCTCCTCGGGCGAGCCTATCTCAAGCCTTGCGGCCTAAGGCGAAGGCTTTGAGGTTCACGTCCACCGCCTTTTGGGGAACGGTGGCTTTTATCGTGTCTATCCACGCCTGTTCGGGGATCTCCATACGTTTTGACAGCACTCCGATGAGCGCCACGTTCGCGCATCTGATATTGCCCGCCGTCATCGCCAGCTCGGCCGCGTCCGCGGGAACTATGGCGGCGTTCTTCGCCTTTATCTTTTCGATTATGTTCTCGGGATATTTTTTCGCGCCGATTATGACCGGCATCGGGTCTATATTCTGTGTGTTGCAGATAATGGTGCCGCCCTTTTTGAGATAGGGCAGGTATCTGTAGGCCTCAAGCTCCTCAAAAGCCAGTATCAGGTCTGCCTCTCCCTTGTCGATTATCGGCGACGCCACGCTCTTGCCGTACTTCACGTAGGTAACGACGCTGCCGCCTCTCTGGGACATGCCGTGCACCTCTGATACTTTCACGTCAAAGCCCTCGCCCAGAAGCAGATTTCCCAATATGCGGCTGGCAAGCAGAGTTCCCTGTCCGCCGACTCCAACGATCATAATTGATTTGCAGTTTGTATTGTTCATGATCCGCCTCCTACTCTATCGCGCCGAAAGCGCACACGCCGCGGCACAGGCCGCAGCCCACGCACTGGGTCTTGTCTATCTCTATCCTGCCGCCCTTGTCCACGATGGCGGGGCAGCCGAGCTTCATGCACATTCTGCATTTTTTGCACTTGTCTTGATCTATTGCTATGGGGCCCGGGAACTTCACGGATTTAAGCAGCGCGCACGGCCTCTGCACGATTATCAGCGACGGTTCCTCGGCTGCAAGCTCCTCTTTTATGACCTTCTCGGTGCCCTTTAGGTCAAACGGGTCAACTATCGCTATCCTGTCGATGCCGACGGCTTTTCCCAAAAGCTCAAGGTCGACCTGCTTGGTCATCTCGCCTTTTAAGGTCTTGCCTGTCGTGGGGTTGTCCTGATGTCCCGTCATTCCGGTGATCGAGTTGTCAAGTATCATAACGGTGTTTATGCCCTTATTGTAAACTATGTCGATAAGGCCCGTTATGCCGCTGTGAATAAACGTAGAGTCGCCCAGGACGGCCACCGTCTTTTTGGCGTAGTCACTGCCTCTCGCCAGCGACATGCCGAACGCCATGCCGATCGACGCGCCCATGCAAACGACCGAATGTATCGACTGCAGCGGCGCCGCGGCGCCCAAGGTGTAGCAGCCGATATCTCCGCACACATTGACGCCAAGCTTTTTTAAAATATAGAACGTGCCTCTGTGGGGGCAGCCGGCGCACAGCACGGGCGGGCGGACGGGGATCTCCTCGTCGGGCTCGTCGAACGCGGCGCCCTTGGTTCCGCTGATAAGCTCCTTGATCTGTCTTGTCGAGAACTCGTAACACATGGGGAACAGCTCTTTGCCTATCGGCTCAAGGCCGATATTGCGGCAATGCTCCTCGATGAACGGGTCGAGCTCCTCAACCACGTACAGCTTATCCACCTTGGCGGCGAACTCTTTTATAAGCTTTGTCGGCATGGGATACGCCATTCCCAGCTTCAGCACCGAAACGTCGTTTCCGAACGCCTCGCGCACATAGTTATAGCACATTCCGCTTGTAATTATTCCGATCTTGGTGTCGCCGTATTCCGCGCGGTTGAGCGGAGTTGTTTCGGCGTACTCCGCGAGCTTCTTTGTACGCTCCTCCACAACCGGGTGGCGGCGTATCGCGCTCGACGGCATCATTACATATTTTGAAATATCGATTTCGTAATCCTTAAGCTCCGGCACCTCTCTGTCCTCAATGGGCGTCACGCTCTGGGAGTGCGCCACTCTGGTCGACAATCTGAACAGCACGGGGGTGTCGTATTCCTCGCTGATCTCGTAGGCGAGCTTGACGAACTCCTTACACTCTTTGCTGTCCGAAGGCTCGAGCATGGGGATCTTCGCGGCCTTGGCGTAGTTGCGGCTGTCCTGCTCGTTCTGAGACGAGTGCATGCTCGGGTCGTCCGCGACGGCGATAACCATGCCGCCGTTGACTCCTGTATACGACGCGGTAAAAAGCGGGTCGGCGGCCACATTGAGGCCGACGTGCTTCATGGCGCAGAACGATCTTGCTCCGCCTACCGCCGCGCCAAGCGCAACCTCGGCGGCGACCTTCTCGTTCGGCGCCCACTCGGCGTATATCTCATCGTATTTCGCGGCGAACTCCGATATCTCGGTGCTCGGCGTGCCCGGATAGGCCGAGGCGACAGTCACTCCGCACTCCCAAAGTCCGCGGGCGACCGCCTCGTTTCCGAGCATAAGCTTTTTCTGCATACTTTAATTCTCTCCTCTCAAGTCAACTATTCTCTTGGCTTTGCCCGTGGTGCGCTCGATCGACTTGGGCTCGGCCAGCCTCAGCTTGGCGCGGAGGCCCAGCACGCTGTTGAGACGCTCCGACATCTCGCGGGTCAGCTTTTCGATCTCGGAATATTTCTCGAGCAGCGAGCCGTCTATCAGCTCGACTACGATCTCCAGTTTATCCAGCATATTCTCACGGCGCAGGATAAGCTGATAGTTGGGGCTGACCTGCGGGAACTCGAGCACAACGCTCTCGATCTCCGACGGGAACAGATTTACTCCCTTTATCTTTATCATGTCGTCGGTCCTGCCCTGGATAGGCGCGAGTCTGTACGAGGTCCTGCCGCACTTGCAGGGCTCCTCGATCAGGTAGGATATGTCGCGGGTCCTGTAGCGGACGACGGGCATGGCCTCTTTGGCAAGGGTCGTGATAACGACCTCTCCGGGCTCTCCGGCGGGCAGCACTTCGCCCGTTTTGGGGTCGATGATCTCAACGATGAACATATCCTCGTTGATGTGCTCGCCGCATTTGTAGATACACTCTCCCGAAACGCCGGGGCCCATGACCTCGGTCAGACCATAGTTGGATGTGACAAGCATATTGAGCGAATGCTCAAGGCTTAAGCGCATATTCTCGCTCATCGCCTCGGAGCCGAACAAGCCATACTTGAGCTTCATTCTCTTGAGCAGGTCTTTTTCTTTTATTATCTCGGCCAGATATGTAGCGTATGACGGAGTTGCTACCAGACCGGTGGCGCCGAAGTCTTCCATCAGCATCAGCTGGCGCTGGGTGTTGCCGCTGGATATCGGCACGATCGTGGCGCCGACTTTTTCGATACCGTAGTGCAGGCCGAATCCGCCCGTGAACAGGCCGTAGCCGAACGAGATCTGCACCACGTCGGTCTCGTCGATTCCCGCGCCCATAACGATCCTGGCGATCGCCTCGGACCATGTGTCAAGGTCCTTTTGGGTATAGCCCGCCACTACCGGCTTTCCGGTCGTGCCCGACGAGGCGTGTATGCGGACAACTTTGTTCATGGGCTCGGCGAACAGGCCGAAGGGGTAATTGTCGCGCAGATCGTCCTTTGTGGTAAACGGCAGGTTTTTGAGATCGTCAAGAGATTTCACCATCTCGGGCTTTATCCCCAGACTGTCGAAACGGTCGCGGTAGAACTTGACGTTGCTATACGCCTTGTCAAGCATATAGCGCAGCCTCTCCAGCTGGATTTCCTCGATTTTCGAATGGTCTTTTTCACATTCAATGTCTTTGTTCCAAATTTTTACTTGCTCTTGCATGTTTATCTCCTTTTTTCGGGCGGCGCGAGGCCGTCCTTTTCTACTTATTATATACATTAAGAATATTATATCATTACGCGGAGCATATTGCAAGCACTATTTTATTTTATATCTCGCATCTTTAAAATACCCGTTCACGTCAAAAAAGCGGCATTTTATGCTCCGGGTATTGAAAAATATATTTTATTGTAGTATAATACATTGGATAAAACTGAAATGAATAAATAATTTTAAAATATTTTAATCGGAGGTATCTATTATGTTATTGGTAAACACGGATTATATCAGCGGAAAGGAACTGGAAACGCTGGGCCTTGTAAAGGGCAGCACTATCCAGTCAAAAAACATCGGCAAGGACCTCACTCAAAGCTTTAAGACGCTCGTGGGCGGCGAGCTTAAAGCTTACACCCAAATGATGAACGAGGCGAGAGATCTCGCAACGAGCCGCATGATCGCCGAGGCGGAAGCAATGGGAGCCGACGCGGTCGTGAACATAAGATATTCATCCGCCGCCGTTATGCAGGGAGCGGCAGAGGTCATGGCGTGCGGAACAGCTGTGAAATTTACAAACAAATGATCATTAAGCTGAGAAAAATAATCGCGGCCGCTGCCGCCGCTGCGATTATAGCGCCGCTTCCCGTCCACGCGGCCGCCGATATGTTTTATGTCTGCGCCTACTACAGCGAGGACGGGAACCTGATCGACGCGGTCGGCATAAGCGACGCGGCGAGCGACGATGAAATGAAAAGCCGCCTTAACGCCTACGCGCCGAGCAGCGCCGCGGCCGCCAAGCTGTTCCGCTGGAATTCAAATCTGGCTCCGATCGAGGTGCCGCTTGAATCGAATTATTTAAACGGCGCGGACGCTCAAGGCGACACGAATGACGGCACGATCAAAGCTCCCAACGTTATAAGCGAGATGTGCGTCCCGTCCTACTGGATATCAAAAAATCCCGACGCGGACAAAGTCATTATGAACGATAGCGAGATAAAGGCTCTCAACCGAAAAATACTCGACACGCCCGAAACTTACACCAACGACCTTATGGCGCAAAGCGACACATACAACGGACGGTACATGGCGGACCTAAACGCCGATTTTGAGTCGCCGACGGGGCTTTATCTAAGCGGAGAGCCCGTGCCCGAAAGCTACTATCAGGCAATACGCGACAATATCAAAAATGCGCCAGTCTCGGAAAACATGAAGCTCAGATACGGATTCGCTGTAAACAGAACGGTCATGAAAGCCTATCCCTACGAGGATTATCTCTCTGACGACCCGAGCGATCCCGAATGGGACAATTTGGTTTCAAGCGCGATACTTGTCAACGAGCCTCTCGTTATATACTTCACGACCGCCGACGGAAAATTCAGCCTCGTTAAGAGCGCGTGCTGCTCCGGCTGGGCGCCGACCGAGGATATCGCGGTATGCGCGGACAAGGCCGAATGGCAGACCGCGCTCGACCCTAATCAGGTTTTGGTCGTTACCGACCAGAAGGTTTATCTTGAGCCGAGCGCCGATTCGGACTTAAACGAAAAACTGCTGACCATGGGCACCGCGCTTGAGCTCGTCACCGATCATTCGGGGACCGTGGCTCACAGACTGCCCTGGAACAACTATGTGGTGAAAATGCCCGCCCGAAACGAGGACGGCAGCTTTTATCAAAAGCTCGCGCTCATTCCCGCGAACCGCGGCGTCAGCGTGGGATATCTGCCGTACACCGAGGCGAACGTTATCACGCAGGCGTTCCGCTCGCTCGGCAACCGTTACGGCTGGGGAGGCATGATGAACTCTCAGGATTGCTCGTCGTTTGTCAGGGAGATATACAAATGCTTCGGATTTGAGCTTCCGAGAAACACGACATGGCAGTCGGCTGTGCCCGCGGAGGTTGCCGAGATGTCCGCTATGACGACAGAACAAAAGAAAGAGATCCTTGACGCTCTGCCGCCCGGAGCAATATTGATCTTCCCGGGGCACGAGATGCTTTATATCGGTAAGGACAACGGGTTTTACTACACCGTGAACGACGTGAGCTCGCTTGTAAGCCCGGCTGACCCGTCCGGCGGAATTATTAAGCCGCGCACCGTTATACTGAACGATCTTTCGACGCTTCGGGCAAACGGCACCACATGGCTCGATAATCTCTCCCACGCGGTTGTGATAAAATAAAAATTTATAACTTGATTTTTATTTCGACAAGTGATATAATATTTATAAATAAACATAATTATAATGAAGGAGTGCTGATTATGGATATAAAATTAGAAAAAAACGGTCAAACCGCAAAAATTGCCCTTGAGGGAAGACTGGACACAAACACCGCGCCCGAGCTTGAGAGCAAGCTCGGCGAGCTGGACGGAATAACCGAACTCGATTTCGATTTTGCCGACCTTGTTTACATATCGAGCGCGGGTCTCAGAGTTTTGCTGGCGGCTCAGAAAAAGATGAACGCCGCGGACGGCAAAATGGTTATCCGCAATCCCAACGAGCTTATAAACGAAGTGTTTGAAGCGACCGGATTTGACGAGATCCTTGATATTCAGAATTCATAATAATTTAGGATAATTTAGGGGCGCCGAATCGGCGCCCCTATTAATATTGCATATATTTTTTTCATCTACAGCAGCGCCACGGTCAATGTAAGCACATTTTTGTCATCCTCGCGGGCATATTCCATAGACTCGGTCATTTTGCGGACGAGCAGAATACCGAGACCGCCGATCTGCCGATCATCCGCCGAAAGCGTTATGTCGGGCTCGGGCGCGTCGAGCGGATTGTAGGGAATTCCGTTGTCCGTGAATTTAAGATACAGCTTGCCGCCGTCGATCGACCATGTGATCGATGCCATGGTCGCTTTGCTGTGGTTTAAGATATTGGCGTATATCTCGTCGATCGCGATGCTCACGCGGTTGCCTATCCTGGGCACAACGTCAAGCTTTGACTTTATCCTGTTTGTGAAGTCTATGACCGCGTCGGTCGATTTCTCGCCCGGGATAAACACGATCGAATTGTCGCCGCTGACATAGTTGAGCGTGAAGCACAGCATTGTTATATCGTCAAACTGCGGAGCGCCCCCCGCGAATATGTCCAGGTCCGACTTGACGGCACGGCAGATGCCCTCGGGACCCATCGCGGCATTTGAACCCACGACCTTTAGCATGCGCTCCTCGCCGTAGAAGTCTTCGTTTTCGTCGTTGGCCTCGGTCACGCCGTCGGTGTACACGAATATCTGATCGCCCGGCATCAGCCGCATTTCGTGTTTGCGGTACTTGATGCCTTCCATTCCGCCCAATACGAAGCCGCCCTTTTGCTTTACCGACTCGCAGGTACCGTCCGTACGGCAGATGACCGGCGGGGTGTGGCCCGCGCCGGAATAAGTGAGCATTCCGGTCTTTAGATCAAGTATACCTATCCACGCGGTGACAAACATGCCCGCGTCGTTGCTCTCGCAGAGCTTCTCGTTGGCCTCGGTCAATATGCGCTCTATATCGGCGCCGCTCTCGGCCAGGTCTTTTATAACCGATTTCGCGCGCATCATGAACATCGCCGCGGGAATACCCTTGCCCGATACATCGGCTATCACAAAGCCGACCGAGGAATCGCTCAGCATATAGAAATCATAGAAGTCGCCGCCCACCTCTTTGGCGGTGAACATCTGCGCGTAGACGTCAAACTCCTTGCGGCTCGGGAACGGCGGGAACACCGTGGGTATCGCGGAATACTGGATCTGCTTGGCAAACTCCAGTTCCTTGTCTATCCTCGCCTCTGCCTCGCCGATATAGCGCTTTAAGGTATCGACGGTCGAATTTATGTCATCCGAAAGCGAAGCGAATTCGCGGTTGGTGCGCACATCGACCGTGACATTAAGATCTCCTCCCGTAATTCTCGAAAGCGCGCCGTTGATCTTGTTGATGTTGTTGAGTATGACGCTCTTTATCAGGAAGTAGATCAAGATAAACAGCACCGCGAAAATGAGGATCTCCATAAACAGACTGAGATAAACCGAAACGTTCCTCATAAACTGCGCCTCGGTTTTGGGAAGCGCTCCGAAGATATAATACCCCTCGACAAAGGCGTATTCGCATAAATAAGAAGTGTCCGCGAATTTTGTCTCAAACACGCTCTCCTCGTTTACCGCCTCGGTATCGACGACCCATATGCCCATTTCTTTAAGGTTTCGGCCTTCATACTCGCTTCCCGCGGTAACAATGTTCCAGTCGCTGTCGCATATCACGATAAAACCGCTGTTGTCGATATGGCGGTTCCTGGCGATCTTGCCGACGAAGCTGTCGATATCTGATTTAAACTGCTTGTAGTCATAGCCTGCTTGTATAAAGCCTCCGCCCGGAAGAGCGACCCCCGCGTATTTTCTGTACTCACCATCGCTGTGGGTGTGGGGCATATAAGGCTGAACATAGTGGTCGACGCCGCCCTCGTTGATAACAAGAAACTCGTTCGACTGTTCTCCCGAGCGCATATCAAAGCCTATATAATCGGGAACGCTGCTGTTTGATATAAAGCCGTCCGCGCTCACGATGTTTATTTCTTTTGTGTTGCTCGCTTCGGCAAGGCGCACGAGGAAGTCGGCGCTCTTATCGGACGAGGCTATATAGGCTTTCGCTATTACCCGCGTTTTTTCGAGCAGATTTTCGTCCGACGCGTCGCTTATGTCGTTTTTGACGTCATTGATCGAAGTAGTTATGACCGACTCTGTCTCGGTGTCCGCCATTTTGCTCTGAAGAATATATGTGTATGAACTCGTCAGAACATAGGCTATCACAACAAAGATAAAGAGCCACTTTTGAAACGTCTTGGATATTCGTCTGTTTTCTCCGCTCCCAAACGAGATCAGGACTCTCTCGCGGCTCACAAGCGTCACCGCGATGATCGAAAATCCCACCGCAAGCGCGTTATAAATGATCATTGGCAGAGTCGCGTTCTGAACAAAAGTGAAAGCGGTGTCCGCGTCGTTCATGTTTGTGAAAAATATCATGAGCATATGAAAGACTTCGCAGATAACCGCGGCGCCTATGCCGTATAACCATGTCGCTTTTTTATCGTCAAACATGACCTTTCGGAGCCACGCGGCAAAAAAGCTGGCCGCGATCGTCGACACCGTGCAAGCAACCTGAGTGTATGTGCCCGCGAGACCGAAAAACGGCGCAGCATAACGGTATATGCCCGCTATAAGTCCGGCGATTATGCCTGCGGGGCCGCCGAAAATCAGCGCCGCGCATATCGGAGACGCGTCGCGCACATTTATTATAACTCCCGAGCCGATGTCAACGCCGATAAGATCAGTGCTGGACAAAACCGCAAGCAAGCCGAAAACAACGCCGATCGCTATCTGCCTCGTCTTTCGGTTCAGGCGCCCGAAAGGCGTTTTTTCCTCCGCAAAATAAAAAAGCAAGGCAGCCGCGGCGTTATACAAAACGGGAAGGGCCATAGTTAAGCTCATACATTTATCACCCCGGATATTTTAATATTACATTATAATTATATCACACATCCGCCGGGGAACGCAAGACGTTTCGCGTCCATTCACGTCAAAATCCGAACATTTCACGTCAAAATTAAAGTTTTCTATTGATTTTTGTTTTAAAATAATATATAATATGATCAGATATTTTAACGAAATGGGGTCACAAAATGAAAACAGACGTATGTAAGCTGACAAACGATAGATCAACGCTCGACAACATACTCGCGGAAGCGGAAAAATCGGCGGAGTATAACAAGCTGACCGCCAAGCAGTCGCTTCAGCTGCGCCTTCTGGCGGAGGAAATGGTCGGCATGCTGCCCGAGCTTCTTGAGATAGGAAACGGCGACTTCTGGATCGAGAACGACGGTTCGGAGTATGAGCTGCACGCTGCTATCAAGACAAAGCGCATGACGCTCGACAAGAAAGAGGAGATCATGTCGGTCTCAAAATCGGGCGTTAACGCGTCGTCAAAGGGTATCATAAACAAGATCAAGCTCATCGCCGAATCCATGGCGGACGGCTATGCTGAAGCTTCGAGAATGTCAAACGCCGCAGGCTATGAGTTCTACGACATGGGCTCGGGGACAGGAAATCTGCAAAACGAGATCTGGTCGGAGGCATGGTCGCTTAAAAATTACAGAGACAGCGCTCAGGATAACAAAGACAAGGAAACATGGGACGAGCTTGAAAAATCGGTGATCGCCAATATAGCCGACGATGTGATAGTTGGCTATGTGGGCCGAAAGGTCGATATCATAATCAAAAAAGTTTTTAAATAACCCGAAGATCGGCGGCGGCAATGCCGCCGATTTTTATTATACGCAAGATGCTCGCGCCGCTTAATTTCTATAAAACCCGTAAGTTATATGAGTTTTTTATTTTTTGCTTGATTTTTTCTGTTTTTTATGATAAAAAAATTTTAGTGTTATAAAAATAACAATCGGATCGAGGTGATTGTCATGCTGAAAATCGCTATATGCGATGACGACGCGGAATTTTGCGACGCCGCCGCCAAGTCCGTGCGCGGCTTTTTTGCCGATATGGAAACCGATTGTCTCATTCAATCGTTCGATTGCGTGTCGGCACTTGACAACTCGATAAAAAGCGGCACCGAGTATGACTTGCTGCTTCTTGATATTTTGCTTGACGACGGCAACGGCATGAACTACGCGAAAGAGCTTCGCAAGCACAACAGAAATATCGACATCATTTTTATAACAACAGCCAAAGAATACGCAATCGAAAGCTTTGACGTCGATCCGCTGTACTATATCCTGAAGCCGCTTGACAGCGAAAAGCTCGTCGCGGGTCTCGGCCGCTATATGAAAAAGCATATAAAGGACAACGTCTGCTTTACCTCGTCAAACGGCTTAATAAAGTTAAATCTCAATGATATCCTCTATTTTGAAATTTACAGACACCGCATAATCATTCACAAAATCAACGGGGCCGATGTCGTTCTTCGCGGCACGCTCAGCGAGATCGAGACGCAGCTCCCGCGGGCGCCTTTTGTGAGGCCGCACAGAAGCTATCTGGTCAACATGAATTATATTACCGAGATCACGCGCTTTGACATACTCATCTCAAACGGCGAGATCGTCCCTATCAGCAAGTCGCGGTTTAACAGAGTCCAGCTCAGGTTTTTGGGCTTTCTCGACAAAAAAGATATTTTTGATTAAGTTAAGACGCCGCACAACGCGGCGCCTTTATTTTTGTTCCGTTATCAAACTTTTATATCGGACAAACTCCTGCTTAAGCAGAAATCGCTTTTAAGCGAGAACGATGAGTATTTCCTCTCGGTATGCAGCATACCGCCGTATTTTTGGGCAATCCTCTTCATGTTTTCCAGGCCGTAGCCGTGCGTTTTGTCTTTTTGGGCCGCGGCCGCGTTTTCGGGAGCGCTGTTGTCGCACCCGATAAAAAGATATTTTCCCTGTATATACATTTTAACATGAATATACCTCTCTTGGCCCGGCTCTGTTTTTTCGCAGGCGTTCAGGGCGTTCTCGAACATATTTGTGAGAAATACGCAAAAATCGGTGTCAGAGATCGGGATCTCCTCGGGAATATTAAGGCTGTGTTTGACCTCGATCCCGCGCGCCTTGGCGCGGCCCAGATATTCGCTCGCGATAATATTCACCATCATGTTTTTGCTGTATTGACCATCCGGCATATCGTTGTATTCGCTTGTCAAAGACTGCGCGTACTCAACCGCTCGGTCGATCTCACCGTTCTTCAGCATGCCGGACAATGTGAGCATATGATGGCGTACCTCATGCCTTATCGAGTATGTCTCTTCCTCCGATTCCGCTATTCTCTTGTAGCTTTCCATCGCGCGCTTGTTCTGTTCCTCAAGCACGCCGAGCATAACTCTTGAATAGAGCGTGCGCCTCACAAACGTGATCATAACGCCCGCCGTGATAGTAAAAATTACGATGAAAAATACATACTGTATCAGCGGATAAAAAATTCCGTGCATCGGGCTCACAAACAAGAGCTTTAAATAGTCCGCCACATTTCCGTACCAATGGAAGCCCAACCTGATCAAGCGCACAACGGCAGCGGCCGCCACGATAAGAATATATATGATATAAGATTTTTTGAATCTCATCTTTTTATATCTCATCTCGAATATTGACATAATCAGCGTCAGTATGATCAAAGCTAATACTAACGGAGCCGTCGGTTCCGCGGGATACGAGCCGCTTAATACCCATTCCCTTATCATCTTTACGCTGTCAAACACAAACCAAAACCCGGTCGCGGCGGCAAGTACAACGCGCCGCCACGATGTGAGACAAAGGGCTATAAACAGCAGCAGCGGCGCCATGCGCAGCCCGCAGATAAATTCAAGCGCGCCGAGCTTTTCGGGCAGCAGACTGTATGTTCCGGCATTTGACTCAAGGCCCCGGTACATGAACCATATCAAATAAAACAGCGTCAGGAGCAGCACCTTTTTGTCCGCTCTGCCGTTTTTTATATCGAGCAGATAGATAAGCGCGGTCAGGATCGCCAAAAATGCGCACAGCGCCATATGCGTGATCGGCGTAACGTTTTCGACCGAGGTCAAAGCGAACAGCGTTTCGCTGCTGCACAAATACGGGAATATCGGAACGATATCCGCCGTCTCGGACGGAAAATATGAAATAACGCTCAATTTGCGGCCCACATAGTCGTCGGGCAAAAAAATTTCAATCTTCTCGGACGGGCACGGCTCGAAGCCTTCGGTCACGGCAAAGCCCGACTCGTCTCTGGGCGCGCCTTCAAAGCTTGTGTATATCATATCGTCATCGAGGTATATATCCGCTCCGCACACGACGTCATACAAAAAAATTCCGAGATGCGCGCCGTCAAGCTGCTCATTCAAAGTTCTCTCGGCCTTAACCGCCCTGCCGCTCTCTCCGGGAAAACTTACCGTGTATTCGTCAACGAGCTCCGCGCTGACGGGTCTTGCGGACGAGCCCGAGATGATCTCATAGCTCCAGCCCATATCGGCTCCCGGGTCCATGCTTATGTCTTTCAGATCGGTCCGCTGCATCAATGAGTAGACCAAGAAAACAAAAACGAACACGCAAATAAAGGCTGTGATACCGAGCATATACTGCCTTTTTTCGTATGATCTCACAATTTACACCTCCCGACCGTTAAGGCCCTCTGCTTTGATATATTTATTCTATGATAAAAACTAATGTATGTCCATAACGATTCATGTCTCAAAACGCACAATTCGTGTAATCGGGCTCGGTTTCGCGCTTAAAATAAGCCTGCTCATGACGTGAATCGCGCCAAATCCGACACGAACAATGTAGACACGCCGATTTTTATATGGTATAATATGCATGAAAAAATTAAAAACCAAACCTGACGCGCGGCGCAGAAAACGCCCGCGCCGAATCAAGAAAGGAGAGTTTTATGGACATCAATTATTTGCTTATGCTTCAAAATTTCCGAGAGGCTACCGGAGGCGCTCTAAACACGATCATGGAGTACATAACGAAGCTGGGCGAGACATCGACGCTGCTTTTGATACTCGGACTTGTGTACTGGGCATTTGACAAGAAAAAGGGCATATATTTAATGTTCACGCTGTTTACGAACCGAATCATAAACGGATTTGTTAAAATTACCGCCTGCGTTTACCGCCCGTGGATACGCGATGCCCGAATCGAGCCGGTGCCCGCGGCCAAGGCCGGCGCCACGGGATACTCGTTCCCCAGCGGACACACGACCAACGCGGTCAGCTTTTGGGGCGGATACGCCATGAACACCGATGACGGCGTAAAAATCCCGAGATTTTTTCAGGTCATTTTATGGGTGATTGTGCTGCTGATAGCGTTTTCAAGAAACTATCTAGGCGTTCACACGCCGCAGGATGTTATAGTCGCGCTCGTTATCGGAGTCGCGGTGCTGTTCCTCATCGCGAAGCTTTTGCCTATTGTGGACAAAAATCCCAAAGCTGACATTTGGGTAATGATCGGCGGTGTGGCGCTGTGCGCGCTTCTTATCGTTTATGCCGCGCTCAAATCATACCCCGTTGACTACGCGGCCGACGGCTCGGTTATCGTTGAGGGCTCGAAAATGGCGGTCGACTCGTACAAAAACGCCGGTATGGGCATCGGATTTTTTATCGGCTGGTTCATCGAGCGCCGCTTTATAAACTTCACAACCGACACCGGAGTTTTGGAGCGCGTCATAAGAGTTTTTGTATGCGTGTTTATCTATGAGATGCTTGACGCGGCGGCCGGTCCCGCGGCCGATATGCTGAAGGGCATGCTCGGCTCGGGCTTTTCAAATGCGCTTGTCCAGTTCGTGCTGATACTTTACTTCACGGCGGGCGCTCCGGCGATAGCTAAGCTTATAGCGATACCCTTTAAGAACCGCGCAGAATAATATGTAATGTAAAATATCCCTCCGGCGGACGCGGAAGGGATATTTTTTATTTTACCACAATTTCAGTCTCTGCTCGGGCGGCACATACATGGGATCGTCTTCCGAGATATTATAAATTTGATAGAACTCATCCATCGACGCTATAACGGCGTCGACCCTGACGCTGCTCTCGGAGCGGATATCGGGTATGAGGCGCGAGTCGGTGACAAAGTTCTCGGTTCCGAGCTTGGCGAGCGCTTCCGCCCACGCTTCCACGGCCTCTCTTTGACCGTCGGGGTCGTCTTTCAAGATATTCAAGACGCAGCGCAGACCCGCAAAGTCCGCCATATTTTCAGAGACGGCCTCCTCGCCGTTTTGCTCGACTCCCTCGGCAAGCGAGAATTTGTCGTAATACTCGATAAAATTCTCAACGCGCTTGCTGTATTCCTCAAGATCGCCGTCTGTCCACCAGCTTTTTGTATTGCCTTTTTCGTCATACTCGGCGCCCGTTATGTCAAACGCGTGGCTTATCTCGTGAGCCGCGAACGCGCCAACGGTGCCCAGGTTCCGCGCGCGGCTCGCGCTCGGGTCATACATTCCCTCCTGCAGCAATCCCGCGCACACAAATATGCTGTTAATGTCATAAATATACGCCGCGTCGGTCGTGTCGGGAGGTATCTGCGCCAGCACAGCCGAAAAGTCGTCCTCGTCGCACTCCCGCTTCACCGTGTTGAACGCGCCGCCGTTTATTCTCATGCTGTTGTTAAAATACGTGCCGCCTTCCTCGGGCGGAATGATCACCGGATACGAGCCGTTTTCAAAGCGTCCGATAACGGCTTTCATGTTTTCGATTTTTTTGAGCGCGGTTTGTTTGGCTTGATCGCTCAGCCACGCGTTGGCATTGATAATGCTTGAATACTCGCCGAGTATATCGCCGACCATGGCGCGCACGTCGTCTGCCGCGGAATCGTCGTAATAATAATCGCAGTAGATCGAGCCCAGGTCATTCGGCAGCAGCTGTCTGATAACATTGATATTCTTGTCGCTTAAAATCCCGCCGCCGATCTCGTCGTCTCCGCCGGTCATTTCACGGAATTTTGCGGTCATCTCGGTGATACTCCCGCGCGTCGGCGGTTCGTCACCCGACATAAACATCATGGCGGCGGTTTTGACGTTCTCAAGATTCTCGAACGCCGCGCCCTCCTCCGCGTTCAAATAGCATCCCGCGGCCGTCAGCGCGATAAGCGCGTTGATCTTGAGCGCGTTTAAATCATCATCGGTCAAAAGCGCGTCTATCTCCCCTGCGGTATCCTCGCTATGAGACATAACGACGTCGGTTTTTTCAAAACCGAGCACCTTCAAGGTCGAGGCGAGTTTTACATTCGACAGCAGCTCGTCCGCCGCCGTTTCGCTGTATTTTTGATAATTCGGCACATCAACGCTGTAATTTTCGAGATTTATGTTGTGCTCCGCCGCGACGGCGAACAGTTCATCGACAATGTCTTCGACGTTGACCGACGGATCGACCATCATTCTGAGGCTCATTCCCATAATTATAAGCGACATGGGATTCTCGTCCCGGCTCGCCGCATCCTGAAGCTCAAGAGCTTTCTTGATGTCGGCCTCGGAAAACTCATATCCCATCGCCGAAAGAACCTCTTTCAGGGCGTCCTCATAAAACGAGCCGAACGCCTCTTTGGTCGACTGTCTGTAATTTATAACGCCCATATCGCCGACCGGGTTTATCAGCACGCAGGGCAGCGCGTCGCCGCTCTGAGGGTCTTTGACCGCCTCGATGTCAAACAGAGTCGCGGCTCCTATATTTCTCAGTATATCGGTCGACGCGTCCGCAAGCGCCTCGACTGTGTCGGCGTGCACTATGGTGTTTCTGAGGTCTGTGATCAGCTGCTTGTCCTCCTCGGTGGGCTCGGCGGATCCCGCCATGCACAAGAGCATATCGTGGACGCGCTGCTCGGCGCTTCCGCGCTCGTACTCAAGGCCGCCGTTCATAAGCTTTTGAAGCAGGTCTCTTTCTTTCTCGTTTATTCCCGCCTGCATGTCTCCTAAATTGGACCACGCGTTTTCGGTGTCGATAATACCGCCGTGCATGACGTCGATCGCGCTGACGGAAGATACCTGCGCGTTGCGGAACGCCTTGCTGTTCACGTGGCCGTAGAAGCTCTCGCCTATCGGCACGGTGTTCAAAAGCTCGTCGCTCCTGTCGGTCAAAAGCTTCACCTGCTCGACGGTTATGTTGTCGTCCGAGCCCAGAAGGCCGTTGCCGTAGCCCTTGACGATACCCGCCCGCGTCAGAGCGTCTATGTCCTCTTTCGCCCAGTCGGGAACATCCGTAAACTCGATAGGCTCGCCGCCGCTTCCCGAGTTCTTCGGCATGCATCTCGCCAATATCGCCAGCGCCTCAACGCGCGTGATATTATCTTTCGGGCGCAGCGTGCCGTCATCGTAGCCGCGGATCAGGCCGTTTGAAACCGCCTTCTCAAAATCCGCCGCGTACTTTGGGGCTATATCCGCGCTGTCGGCAAAATCCGAAAGCGCGTCCGCGGCGCCGCGTAAATTGTTGCGGCCGACCGAGCGCACAAACTCCGACACGACATACTCGCGCGCGGCAAACGCTCCGCTCTCCGCCGCGAAAGACGGGGCGGAGAGCGGGATAACTGAAACGATCATTGCCGCAGATGTCAAAATGCCTATAATTTTTTTGCTTAGTCTTATTCGGCTAATTTTTTTGGTCAATTCGGTTACCTCCGTTTTAAATACGAAAAATTATATTACCAAAGATCCAGTCTGTTTTCGGGAGCAACATACATCTTGTCGCCCTCTTTTACGTCGTACAGCTCATAGAACTCGTCCATCGACGCAACGACCGCGTCAACTCTTACATTGTTTGACGAGTGCACGTCCGCCGCCAAAATGTTCATTTTTGTCGACTCGCTTCCGAGCTCGGCCCATAACGCGGCGTATGATTCCAGAGCTTTCTTCTGCGCCTCGGGGTCGCCCTCGAGAATATTCAAAATACAGCGCAGACCCGCGTAGTCGGCCATATTCTCACCGATCGTTTTCTCGCTGTCCTGCGGCACGCCCTGCAGGACCTCAAAATTCCGATAATATTCCACAAAATTATCAATGCGCTTTTGATATTCTGCTTGATCCTTTTCGGTCCACCAATTATTAAGACAGTCGTTCTCGTCATACTGCGAGCCGAGCGAGTCAAACGCGTGGCCGATCTCATGACCGATCACGGCGCCGATCGCTCCGAGGTTTTCCGCTCTGTCAGCCTCGGGATCGTAGATCGGCTTGTTCAGTATTGCCGCCATAACGCACATTATATTGAGCTGAGGCGCGTAGAACGCGTTGACCATATCGGGCGGCGCCAGCATCTGCTCTCTGAGGAATTCTTTTTCGCTGCACTGGCGGACTTTTGTGTTGAGCATATCTTTAAGGACGCTCACCGTGTTCGAAAATACTGTTCCGCCCTGTTCCGGAGATGTGATCGTCGGGAACTCATAATTGTCGGGGTAACCGATCACCGCGATCATATTCGCTAACTTTTTGATAGCGTTCTGCTTGGTCTCCTCGCTCATCCACGGATTCTTTTCAAAAGTCTCGACATACTCGCCCCATATCTCATCCAGCATTTCGGCTACATCATACGAGATCTGATCGTCGTAGTAATAGTCGCAGTAGATAAGGCCGATGTCGTTGGGCAGGTATGATCTTATCAATCCCAGATTCTCCGCGCTGAGCACGCTTTCTTCATCCTGATCGGCGCCTCCGCTCTGCGCGGCGTATACTGCCGCCGTGCCCAAAAAAGCCTCCGCCATTTCTTCGAGCAAACTCGTGTCGGTATCGGACGAGATGTACAGATACGCCATATACGTCACAATGTTGATCTGTTTCATCGCGTCGCTCTCCCGGTCATTCAGAGGCGCGTTAAAGTCAGACAGGCCGAACAGCGCGTTTACCTTAAGAGCGTTAAGGTTATCCGCGGTAAAAGCTTTGTCGATCTCGCTCAATGTATCTTCGCTGTTAACAGCCACATTGTCATAATTCTTAAATCCTATTTTGTTTAATATATCGCGGAAATCAATATTTTTCGCCGCATTCTCGGCCTCGGCCGCGGAGAGGATGCGAGAATCTTCCTTATCGGATTCCAAGGTTTCGGGGTCAAGATCGGGGTGCTCGCTCAGCATGGCCTCGGTATCCTTGTTTATTGTCTCTTGAGTTATTTTCTGATCGGAGTACATTCTTATAGTCATGCCCTGCAAGATATCAGCGGCATAGTTTTTGTCCCGCGTCGCCAGCGCCTGGAGGTCAACGGCGCGTTTTATGTCATCATCCGAAAACTCGCCGCCCATTGACTTAACAACGTCTTTAACCGTATTTAAATAACGTTCGCCAAGCAGCTCCTTTGTCGCCGACCTGAAATTTATCAATCCTATTGATGTGTATTTCTTCAGGGTGATCTCGGGAAGAGCAATGCCGGTTTCCGGGTCTTGGGCTACATCGACCGAGAACAAAACATTTATTCCGGTCTCTGTCGCGATCTCGGTCGCCGTGTTCACAAGCTCCTCGACCGATTGCGCGTTTAAGATCTTCTGCCTCCAGTTCTGCACAAGAGCTTTGTCGCTTTCGGTGATCGTCTTTGAATCCTGCAGGCAGAGCAGCATGTCGTGAACTCTCTGTTCGGCGCTTCCGGGGCTGTACTCGAGCTCTCCGTTCATGAGCTTTTTAAGCAGATCGTTTTCCTGATCGTATATCTGCAGCTGAATATCGCTGAAATAAGACCAGGAGTCGGAGGTACAACAACAGCGCCGTGAGCGGCATCGATAACGGGCGCGTTCGACAGCTGAACGTTGCGGAACGTCTTGTTGTTGATGTGTCCGTAAAAGCTCTCGCCGACGGGCACGGTGTTCAAAAGCTCGTCGCTTCTGTCGGTCAGAAGGCCGACCTGCTCTACCGTTATGTTATCGTCCGAGCCCAGAAGGCCGTTGCCGTAACCCTTGACGATGCCCGCGCGGGTCAGATCGTCGATATTCTCTTTCGCCCAATCGGGAACATCCATAAACTCGATAGGCTCACCCGCATCATCGGGCACCTCGGGAATACATCTCGCCAGCATTGCCAGCGCCTCGATGCGTGTCACGTTTTCTTTGGGACGCAGCGTCTTGTCCTCATAGCCGCGCACCAGGCCGTTTGAGACCGCCTTTTCAAAATCGCCCACATAGTCCTCGTCAATATCGTCTTTGTCGGCGAATGTCGAGAGTATGTACGCGCTGCCCGTGAAATTGCTGCGGCCGACCGACTGCACGAATTCCGAAACCACATATTCGCGCGTCGCGAGCTCGGTGCCCTGCAATATTTCGGATACCACTGGCGGCGTCATCAGCCACATATTCGCGCGTCGCGAGCTCGGTGCCCTCCTCGGCAAAAGCCGGAACGGAAATCAGCGGCACGGTTGAAACGAGCATGGCCGCCGCCGTTAAAATACCGATAAGTTTTCTTCTCATTTTGCTTACCTCCGCATTAAAAATTTTTTTGTATTATATATTTTACCACATATTACAAAAAAATCAAATACTTTTCACGCAAAAAACAGGGGGGTTTCGTGCAATAACGCCAAAAAATTATTATTTACGGCTCGAATGACGTTCCCGCCGACGCGCCTAAAATACATATAAATTTAATTCGGTATTTTCGCGCAACTTAGTAAAAATTTATTATTGCATATTTTGAAGAAATATGGTATAGTAAAAAGAACGATTGTGTAAAAATCCAAGGCAGAAAATATAATATGATTTATGAGGTGATTAATATGGCTGAAAATATAAAAACCATAGGCGTGCTGACATCGGGAGGCGACGCGCCCGGCATGAACGCCGCGATCAGAGCGGTCGTAAGGGTCGGAGCGCATCACGGTCTTAAAGTTATGGGCATAAAGCGCGGATACTCCGGCCTTATCAAAGGCGATATAAAAGAAATGCGTCCGCGCGACGTGTCCAACACGCTGCAGCGCGGCGGCACGATACTTCAGACCGCGCGCTGTCCCGAGTTTAAAAATGAGGAAGTCATAAAGCGCGGCGTTGAGATGGCAAAGATCTTCGACATCGACGGTCTTGTGGTCATCGGCGGAGACGGCTCTTTCAGGGGCGCGGCGGGACTCTGCAAGGCGGGTCTGCCCACCATCGCGCTGCCCGGAACGATCGACAATGACATAGGCTGCAGCGAGTACACCATAGGCTATGACACCTGTCTGAACACGATAAAATCCGCGGTCGACAATATAAAAGACACAACAGAGAGCCATGAGCGCTGTTCGGTTATTGAGGTCATGGGCAGATCGGCGGGCTTTCTGGCGCTTGACGTGGGCATAGCCTGCGGCGCGGACGTGATACTGGTGCCCGAGGTAAAATGGTCGCTTACGAACGATGTTTTAAAGCCCATCCTGCACAGCAAGGCCAACGGCGAAAAACGCTTCATCGTGATCGTGGCCGAAGGCGTCGGCGGCGTTGTTGAAATGGCGAAAAAGATAGAGGAAAAAACCGGCATCGAGTCGAGAGCGACTATCCTAGGTCATGTGCAGCGCGGCGGAAGTCCTTCCGTCCGCGACCGCGTTACCGCCTCGGAAATGGGAAGCCTCGCAGTCGAGCTTTTGATTTCCGGGAAACAGAATCGGATCGTCTGCATGAAGGACAATAAAATTATCGACGTCGATATCAAAGACGGTCTGGCCATGCAGAAAACGCTTTCAGAGCAGCATATAACTCTCGCCAAAAAGCTTTCGTACAAATAAAATATTTACGGCGCAGCCCAAGCTGCGCCGTTTTTATACGCGCGATCATGATAACGGAGGCAAGTTTCGGCACAAAAATCATAATGACGTGAAATGCCTGTTTTTGAACTTAAACGGCATTGAAATGCGAAAATCGTTATGATAAAATTAATATGGAAAAATAAAATTGCAGTTCATAATTATAACTAAGGAGGTTCAAATCATGAAACACATTAAAAAAGTCTTGGCGCTGTTTATCGCGGCGGCCATGGCGGCATCGCTTTTCACTCAAGCGGTTTTTGCCGATCCGAATGACGGACGCGAACGACCGTCCGCCAGATTCAAAGAAGGCTATACCGGCGGTATCGGCGAAGTCGAGTGGGGCGACACAGACTGGGGCGGCTTAGCCGGCATTGACTGGACGGGCGTCGCGGAAAAAAGGGCGGACGAGCTTGCGCAAATGTTTGACAGCAGTGCGTTCAACGTTATAACTTTAAGCAGCACTCTGACCTTTGATTCCGAAGACGGCGAGTTTTACACCGACGCGGATTCGGCGGACGAGACCTTGGAGGGTATAGATTATTCGCAGGGTGAAATCAATTTCCCCGCAGGCGACACGGTTATTATTTCAACCGCGCCTTACGCCTTTGAAATAAACGGCATAGCGACGATCAATATTCCCGACAATTCGAATGTTATGATAATCAACGCGTCAAAGGGAGAGCTCGAGCCGGAGATCGCCGAAAGCGGCACTACCGGCATAATTCGGGCTCAGGAACTGGCAATAAACACAAACAACAGCGGTAATCTGGCGCTGATAGGATTTGACGGCGACGACGGCAGCAACACCGTATACGACTGCTTCGGTCTGATGGCGGACAACCTTGATGTTATCGGCGGCGGAACCGTTGCGGTAATGGGCGGCAGCGGCCTTACCATGTCCGTGGGAGTGTACGTATTTGAGTCGCTAAATGTTGACGGAGCGGCGCTCGTGGGAACGGGCTCGGGCACGCAATCGACTGACAGCTACGGTATTCTGGCTGTCGGCAACCTCGACGATACGAACGGAAACTGCACCATTACAGCGTCAAGCGGCGCGGTGGTCATCGGCGTCGGAGCTCAGGCAGTATCGTCCTCGATCGGAATCAGCACCGGAGCGATAATGGCGCGTGAATCATCTCAAGTTTACGCCTCCGCGGGAAACGTTCCGGATGACGGAGAAGACCGGTCCACTCTTTCGGTGGGTCTGGAAATTCCCGTGTCGGACGGAATGACAAGGCGCGTGTGCGTGTCGGACGGAAGCTCTATAGACGCCAACGGCGCGTAGGGCAGCTGCAGCGTGGGCATCTATGAACTCTATGTAAACCGCTGGGATATTGACGAAAACTTTGAATACGGCAAAGTTGTGTTTGACCTGGATCAGAACGCGATAGAGTCACCGAAGTGTATCACGGCACAGGGCACTACGGCGGCGTATATGCAAAGTATCGACGAGGAGCCGTTAGCCTCGATGCATAACGCTCCCGCGGGCAACTTCTCGGTAATCGACGAGAGCAACAGAGAGGCTTCGTTTGATTTGTCCGAGGGCACGTTTTTAATGGACGGAATATCCGTGAAGGAATGTACGATCGTAACTGGAAGAACGTTCGACTATACGCTCTATTACAATCCCGCGGACAGTTCGTTCTACACGGACTATGACATCAACAGCGGAGTATACAGCAACAAGCTTAACAACGTGACAGGCGCGTCCGGCAACGGCAGCGAGCTTACTCTCACAAACGATTTCAGCTTTTTCACAACGGCGGCTGTCGGACTGTGTCTGCCGGATAACACAACGCTTATAGTTCACGAAAACGAAAATCCCGTCATAATCGCCGGAGAGCCCGAAGAAGATGCGGCTGACCGCTTATCGGCCGGCATTGTTTGCCTCGGCACATGCGATATCAATATCGACGGAAGTCTTTCGACGTCGGGCGGCTGCGGAGAAAACATCAGCAGCTTCGGAATATACTCCTATAAGGACATAAACGTGACCGGCAGCGGCAGCATTTACGCCTACGGCGGCGACATAACCACAAGCGTCGAGGAGGCATATTATTCCGCGGGCATATACGCTACGAACACATTTGATGTTGAAAAAGCGGATATCAACACTTTCGGCGGAATCGTCACGGGAGAAAACGAAACGACATTCACCGAGTCTATAGGAATATTCACCGGCGATTATTCTCAGTCAGGCACCCAAAACGTAAACGGCATAATCGCAACTCAGGACGCGTATATAACGGCTTACGGCTATAGCGCGTTCGGAAGCGCGAACACATACGGCTGTGTTGCATCAAGCGTGATGGCAGCGAGCGGCGCGAGCATCACCGCTATGAGTCTCGGAAATGACTGCTATATCTCGGCAGCGATGGGTATCACGCTGCTCAACGGCGCCGGCACTGTAGACGCGTACACCGGCGGCGAGATAATCTGCTTGGCCGAAGGCGGACTATACTCGTTCGGCCTTACCGAATTGACCGACAGCAACGCGGAGGAACTTGACGGAACCAAACAGCTCGCCATAGGCATGGATGAAAATTCAAGCATCGTATGCGACGGCGACACCGGCGCAATCAACGCGCACTTAGAGCCGTTTGGCAGCATTATTGTAAAAGACGCCGATGAAAACGTCCTGACCTTTGACGAAACGCAGTACTGCTATGTTAACGCAAACGGCGAGCCCGCGCTTTGGGCCAAAATAACCGCCGCGCCTATGTACTCCGACTACATCATATATTATGACGCCGAGGCGGGATTCCGCAAAAACAATAAGGACGGCGAGATTCTTTCGACCGATGAGATCCCCAAAGGAATGAGCGCGGACGGCAATGTTCTCACCCTTGATAATGTGGTGTTAGCGTCAACCGGAAGCGGCGCCCTCCGGATCGGCGAAGGCGTCACGGTAAAAGTGCCCGAAGGCAAGACGGCTTATATAACGGCAGTTCCGGACGCCGAGTCCGAAATGACTTTCGCGATCGGCGGAGAAGGCGGCAACACTCTGGAAATTGACGGAAACCTGCTCGCCGCGGCTTGCGGCTTTAACGACGCTGCCAATAATGTAGTCGCCATATTCTCATACGATGATATGACGATAAAAGGCACCGGACAGGTCAGAGCGTATGAAAGCAACGGCGCCGGTTACTCATACGGAATAATGTCGAACAAAAAGCTGATTTTTGACGGCACAGTCAGCGTACACGCCTGCGCTATCGCTCCCGAGGTCAGAGAGAGCAACCTTCCGATCTGCGGCGTTACGGCCGAAGACATTGAGACGAAAGGCGAATCGCATCTCTCCACTTCTCAGTGCGAAAACTCAAAAGCTATCATGATAATGAACGGCGGAAGCATCACAGCCGAGGAAAAATCGTTTATTGAGGCGCAAGGCGGCATAGTGATCTACGGAAACAGTGAAAGTTACGGCTCCGTTTTGACCAAGGACTACGCAATCATAGCGGCTTTCGGCAAAAGGATCAACTTTGCGAACTCTTCCGAGGATGACGACGCCCCGGGCATAATCGCCTGGCTTTACGACGCCGAGACAGGAAAGTTTGAAGACGGCAAGGCGACGATCACCGCTATGAATTATTCGTCTGTAATCACAGGCGGTCAGGGCTCTGCTGTTTGGGGCGCGAGCGCCGCCGAAGGCGTTAATGTTTACGGATATTCCTTGGCCGAAGATTATAACGGCGAGCTTGAATATGACGGAAGCACATACGTCGTACCCGGAACCGACACTCCTTCCAATACTGCCACATTTATCGACGCGATCCAGCCCACGGATCATATGCTCTACTTTGACGGCGAGACAGGCAAGCTCTATGACGGATATGACTACGAGACAAAAGAACTCGGAAACCCGATCGAGGTGCCCGGCGCGATCTGTGACGGAAAAACGCTGACGCTCACATCGGATTTCAAATTTGTCACAAATCGCGAAGACGGTCTCTACTTAAGCCCCGGCACGACGCTTTATGTTCCCGCGGGTGAGAGCCCCATGATCTACAGCGCGTATTCGGGATTTGACAAGCCGGAAAAATATACGGAAGGAGCCGCGGCGCTTTACTGCTCGGGCGACAACACTCTCGAAATAGACGGAAATCTTACGGTGACAACCGGCGATGTCAGAAACACCAACAGTTACGGCCTCATGGCCGAAGGCCTTGAGATAAAAGGCAGCGGCACGCTCACGGTTCGGGCCGGAAACGCGGTATATGACGAGTCCGTCGGCGGATTCGATGAAATCAATGACGGATATTCCTGCGGAATCATATCCTACGGTGACATGAGCATCTTGGGAACCACGGTAAACGCTTACGCAGGAGACTCGGTATCGGGCACCATAGGTCTTGCGCTCAATATACCCTCAAAGCTCACTCTTGACGGCTCCGCTCACGTCACAGCGGTATGCGTGGTAGACGGCGAGCACATGGGCATAGGCTGCGGCGTGCATAACCTTGAGGTCAAAAACTTCTCAAGCTTGGATACATTGGCGGAAACGTCGGGCACAAAACGCGCGACGGGACTTGTGATCTATCATGACGATCAGGGCGCATACGGCACGATCCGACTCTCAAACAACAGCTCAATAAACGCCTCGGCGGCCGGCTTAGCAGCCTCAAGCTACGGAGTTGAGCCCTTCGAGGCCGAGAATTCGACCATTAATATCAGCACGGACAGCAGCAGCGAGTTTACCGCGGAGGGCGGCACCGCCGCGACGGCTTTTGCGAATTTCAGCGGCGTTAGAACAACATCCGACGGCAGAGCGGTATCCTTCAGCGATGAAAAGCAGAGCTATGTTGACGCAAACGGCGAGTATGTGAAGAAGCTGACGCTCAGCTCCCGTACATCCTCCAACCCCGGCGGTTACGGCGGCGGCGGCGGTGGCGGCGGCAGCACGTTCTCGTCAGGCACGAACGCGACGCCCGCTCCCACAGCATCGACCTCTCAGACGCCGACGGAAACATCCTCGCCCCAGACAACAGGCGGAATGCCGTTTACCGACGTGAGCACCTCGGATTGGTTCTATGACGCGGTAAATTCGGCGTACAGCAAGGGCATTGTGAACGGCATCAGCGACACCGAGTTCGGACCTCAAATGACAATGACGCGCGGCATGCTTGTGACGATAGTCGGACGCATGGAGAACGCGCAGTCATCGCAGGGCTCGTTCAGCGACGTTGACGCGAACCAGTATTACGCTCCGTATGTCGCATGGGCGGCCGAAAACGGCATAGTGACGGGATTTGAGGACGGCACATTCAGACCCGATGAAAACGTGACGCGCGAGCAGACCGCGGCCATACTCTACAGATACATGCAGTATAAGGGCGCGGACGTGTCGGCCGGCGAGAGCGCGAATATGATCTTTACCGACGCGGCGCAGATCAGCGAATACGCGGTGCCCGCCATTCAGTGGGCGTGTGCAGCCGAAGTTATAAACGGCTATCCCGACGGCACGATGGCACCCGCGGCGAGCATAACCCGCGCCGAGTTTGTGACAATGATCGGCAGATTAAAAGTATAGCTTGCTGTTAAATTCTAAAAGTGAGCGCGGCGCTTTACGCGGCGCCGCGCTCCCAAAAAGGAGATTTAATTATGAGCGAAATAACAAAGGCTGCTCATCAGGCATCTGTAAAGGCGGGAGAGCCTATCGTCAAGCAGCTTGAGGAAATGACCAAGGACCCTATGCGCACGCAGAAGGAGTTCCTGAAAAAAATTCTGGACGACAACAAGGACACGGAATACGGCAAAAAATATAATTTTGCCGCGATAGACTCGATAGAGTCATATCGGAAAAACGTGCCGCTTTCAAACTATGACACATACGCGCCGTACATCGAGCGCATGAGCCAAAAGGGCGAGCGCAATCTTATAACAAGCTACGAGATAATGCTTTACAACAAAACCTCGGGAACCGTCGGCATACCGAAAAAAATACCCATGACGACTGTCGCGCGCGATCTGTTTGTGAATTATGTGACGCTTTACGAGACAGCAGTTATGGCTAAAGAAAAACCGAATCTGGGAAACGGAAGGACCGTGTCGACCATACAGCTGAACGAGAATCTGAATATCCAGCCCGACGGACTGCCTCATGCGACCTTTTCGGACACGACAATGCTCGACTTTTTGAATTATTGGAACGTGAAGTTCACATCGCTGAAAGAGGCAAACTTCGCCAAGCCCGGCACTAACACGCGTTATCTGCACGCCAGATTCGCGCTTGCCGACCCCGACTCCGAGGCGTTTACGTTCTCGTTCTGCGGTTTCGCGCTTGAGATACTGCGCTATATCGAGGACAACTGGGAGCTGCTGGTCAATGACATAAAAAACGGCACGATCGACCCTTCGATAGAAATGCCGAGCGACGTGCGCGCGGCAGCTGAAGCGGGTATCACGCCGATGCCCGAGCGAGCGAAAGAACTCAGGGATATATTCGAGCAGGGCTTTGACGAACCGTTCATACCGAAGGTCTGGCCGAACATGCAATATTTCAGCGGCGCGGTGACCGGCACCTTTAAGGAATATTGGAAAAAATGCAGCGAACGCTACGCGGGCCCGACGATCTCCATATTTGCCAGAGGCGTGGCCGCTTCGGAAGGAATATTCTCGGAGCCGTTTGAATTTGACAACTTTAATTCCGTTATCATACCGAATTCGAATTTCTATGAGTTCATCGAGGTGTCCGACGACGAGCCCGACCTTGAGAATTTGAAGCTTTTGGACGAGCTTGAGGTCGGCAAAAAATACGAGCTTGTCATCACAAACCTGTCGGGATTCTACCGCTACAGAATGCGCGACGTGTTCCTTATAACAGGCAAATACAACAACACGCCAACGATCGAGTATCAGTACCGTATGGATAAAACGGTCAGCCTTATGGGCGAAAAGACGACAGAGATCGCTCTGCGGCGCGCCGCCGAGGATACAGCGGCAGAATGCGGCTTTGACCTGATCGACTGCTCCGTCTATCCCGACACCGACAACATACGCTACGTTTATCTTATGGAGATCGCCAAGATCCCCAAGGACCTAACAAAAGATGCGCTGCGGGATTCGCTTGAGAGAAATCTCGCGAAGGCGAACCCGTCGATGGGCGATAAAGTAAAAAAGGGCTTGTGCGCCCCGACC
Organism: uncultured Clostridia bacterium; assembly: GCA_947625905.1. Taxonomy (GTDB): domain Bacteria; phylum Bacillota; class Clostridia; order Monoglobales; family Monoglobaceae; genus Monoglobus. Next base: position 89,783 of record CANQQJ010000007.1, read on the forward strand.
GAGGTCCTGTTCCTCCAGCCGGAAACGTACCTTTTGTACCGCGATCTGATGCTTATGAAGGGATATTCCGTGGGCCAGCTTAAGCCCGTTAACGTGATCTCAAATTATACGCAGCAGAAATTCTTCTCCGGCCTTAGGGAGGACTTCGATAAATTGAAAAAGTAGGAACCGGCAACCGGGCTCCCCCCCTCGGGGGAGCCTATTTTTTTACCTCCTCCCGGGAGGAGGCAAAGCAGGCGGATAATATCCGCCCTACGGGACGTCGAGGGCGCCGTCCCCTACGAATTTTGAGCGAGACAAACGGGCGGCATTTTGCCGCCCGTTGGTTATTAAAATTCGGTGAATATCACGGGGTCGCACAGCGGGGTCAGTTTGCCGCGCTGCCAGATAAAGAGTCGTGCCTCGGCCGCGTTCGGCGCGTTTTCAAAGCTGAAGGCAAGCGAGATCTTTTCGCCGCTGTTTATGAACGCGCTCTGCACGTCAGCGCTGATCATCACGCCGCCGCTGTCATACAGCGCCATCATAACATCCGCGTCCGCGTCGGCGGAGTTGTTTACAACGCTCGCGATAAACGCGGCGCTGCCTCCGCCCGTGATGCTGTCGGTGATCTCGGCGCTTAGCGCTCCGATCTTAAAATCATACGCGTTATAGGCATAATCGAAAACCGAAAACTCAACTGTCTCCTCATTCAAATCTGTTATATCAAGCGTTATTTCAGCCTCTTTTTGAGCCTTGACCGCCGCGCTTACCGTGTTGCTTCCGTCATTTGCCATCGCGCCCATCAGATAGCGGTCGTCGCTCGCCTTAAACGACGCGTACTTTTTGCCGCCCTCTTCGTATATTTTCGGGTCGCTGATCTCGGGCGGCTCTGTGTCGATATAAAACTTATACGTCTTTTCTTCGGTCCTGTTTCTGTCTCCGTATACGAATTTACCGGACAGGACCGCGGTATAGTCGCCCGCCGGAAGCCCGAGCCCATCCAGCGAAACATTTTCAAAGTAATCATTGATTTCGAGCTGGCGGCAGAGACCGTCGTTACGCTTTTTCTCATACACGACATTGCCGCCCGAGTCTTTAACGATCAAGGTCGTGTCAACGAGGGCGCGCAGCATTCGCACTCTTATCCAATATCCCTCCGTGTCGGTCAGACCAGATATGCCCACATAACTTTCATTTTCATATTCGCTTTTATCCTCATCGCCGCTCACAAACAAGTTTGTGCCGAGCACACTCGAATCGTATCCGATATAACCGTTAGCGGCGCTGCCGCCCTCTTCGAAATACGAGGGGCAAAACGCATCAGCGGCTGTCCAGTCGCCATAAAATCCCGTGTAAGGCATGCTCGATTTTGTCACCGAGCCGTCCTTCGAACTCAGGGTTATATATCCGTCCACCCAAAAGCCGTTTGTGAATATTTCTTTATTGGCCGCAGTCTGCTCGCCGTTTAGAGTTATTTTTACGCTTACCTCTGTTTTGCCGCTTGCGGGGACCGTCACGGTTTCGGGCTTTTCGATATCGGCGATCTCGAGGGGAACCGAATCGGATACCATATTTTTGCCGTCTTTGTTTTCATATCCGTCGGTGAGCGCGCAAACCGATATATCGTCATAGGTCACGTCATGATCGGTCAGGTTCTCGGCCGTGAAGTTAAGCGTTATCTCGTCGCCGAGCATGTCGCCGAGACTTAATTTTGATTTGCCGCTGTCGCCCTTCAAAATTACAGGTATTGTCAGTGCGTCCCGCAAATTCGCAAGTCCCGCGCCCTGCTTGCGCGGCGACAATGGGAGAGTCTTTTCCTCGTCGCTGTAAAAAAGTTTTGCCGAGCTCATCAAAATGTTTTCCATAAGCGCGACCTTGTCCGCACCCGCGGCCTCGGGATATTCCGCTTCGACAAAATCGCTCATAAGCGCCATAGCGCCCGTGATCTGCGGAGCCGCCATGGAGGTACCGTTATTGTTTTCGTATTCGTCACCGTTGACCGACGACAAAATATTGCCGCCCGGCGCGGTGAGCTCGGGCTTTAGCTCAAGACTTGAGCCGGTCGCCCAGTTGCTAAAATAGGATATGCCCGCGTCAGGGAATTCACTGTATAGTGTGCATATTTCCGCATCGGTCTTAAACCGCTTGTCCTCGGCGTTTATCAGCTTTTCGCCGTAGGACTTGCGCACCACCAAGCCGGGTATTTCATCACTCACGGTATGCAGTCTGCCGTCGATCTCGTCGTTTTCCACAAATATCATTCCAATGGCGCCGCAATCTAAAAGATACCTGCTTGTTATTCCGCTGTTTAAAACAGAGATAACGATCTTTCCTTTCACAACATCCTCGGGCGGAGTTGTCTCGCTGCCCACATATACATAGTCATAAAACTTATCCGAGAATTTTTTAAAAAACAGCTCGCTGTACACCGCCTCGTCAACGATGATCTTCTCCCCGTCGGCGAGCGTTATGCCGCCGCCTATGAGCCACCTCTTGTCCGTATCGCACGACGCGACCGCGGTCGACGCCGAGCAGACTGCCGGATATTCGATATAGCTGTAATCGGGGTTTTCGGCGGTCTCGTTGTATCTGTCGTCATTTCCGGCGGCGCTGATGATCGCAATTCCCGCGTTTCTCAGGTTATCGCAGGCGGTCGTGTACATCGGAGAATCCGCCAGCGTTGAGCCCAAGCTCATATTTACCGCACACACATCCATTTTCGCCGCGTCGTCCATCGCGGCGATGATAACGGAGTTATATGTGCTGCCTTCCGAGTCGGCAATTTTCATCAAGACGAGTTGAGCCTCGGGCGCGACGCCGGAGAATGTTGTTCCCTCAAACACGCCGTTCTTGCCCGCCGCGATGCCCGCCACATGAGTGCCGTGCGACAGCTGAGGGTAATACACATCAGCGTCATTGTCGCCGTAATCATAGGCAAACGGGATCTTCGCGTTTTTGTAAACCTGATTTGCCTCAGCCTTCGCGTTAAGCTCGTTGTTTTCGATAAGATCTTTTACATAGCTTTTGGATAATCTCGGGTCTTCCGCGGTCGATGAGAAAAATTCGTGAACGACATCAAATCCCGCGTCTATGATCGCCACGGCCTGCCCGCTGCCGTTATAGCCGCTGTCATACATCGCCTGCGCGTTCATCATCTGACCGCCGAAACCGGGTCCGCCGTTTCCGTCCGAGGCGGGCTGATCGGGAATCTCGACCGCTTCGGAAATATATACATTTTTGACGCCGTCTATCGACTTGATTTTTTCAATATCGCTCTCGCGGGCCTCCATTGAAAATCCGTTAAAAACGCTTGTGTAGGTAAAGCCCTTGTCCGCGTCCGCTCCCGAGCGCCTTTTGACAGCCGACTTGACCTTGTCCTGCGCGCTTAAAAGCCGCGCTTCGGTCTCTTTCGCCTCGTCGGTTTTCAAAAACTCGGACGCGCCCATCAAAGCGGCCTCTTTGGTTCCTAAAAGCGGAGTGCCCTCGGTCTCGACTATAAGCGTGACTTTTTCGTCTTCGGCCAGCGCGGTTATGTTTACCGCTCCGAAAAGCAGCAGCGCACTCAAAATTGCCGAAATTATTTTTTTATGCATAATATCCGTCCTTTCAGAATTTATCGTGTACATTATAACACAAAACTTTGAATCTGTCTATCCCGCCGTCGCGAAATAACGCATATTAAAAGCCGTTTTTCGGAATATGACCGACGCACCGTATATTCGGGCGTGAAAAGCAGATTTCCTGTCGTAAAAATCCTTATTCCAAAATTTTTCCGTCCGTAGAGATCGTCGCCACCTGCCACGGTATAAATTTGCCGCTTGCCATAAGCGCCTGTTTGACGGCGTTCTCAATACCGCCGCAGCACGGAACCTCCATGCGCGCGACCGTAACGCTTTTTATATTGTTCCGTGCGATGATCTGCGTCAGTTTTTCAGAATAATCGACCATATCGAGCTTCGGGCAGCCTATAAGAGTGATTTTATTTTTGATAAAATCGTCGTGAAAATTCCCGTATGCGTAGGCTGTGCAATCCGCCGCGACAAGCAAATTCGCGCCGTCAAAATAAGGTGCGTTTACCGGTGCAAGCTTGATTTGAACCGGCCATTGAGAAAGGCGGCTTTGCTGTTTTGCGGCGGGCTTACGGTCATCCTCGTATATATGACCGATCTCCTTCACGTTCGTTCCCGGACATCCGCACGGCAGAGCGCCGCTTTCCGAGCGGGCGTTTTTCGCCGCCGCAGCCGCTGCCGCGTCATAAGCCGCGGCCTCACGTTCCTCAAATGTGATCGCGCCCGTCGGGCAGGCGGGCAGACAGTCGCCGAGCCCGTCGCAGTAGTCCTCGCGCAGCAGACGCGCTTTTCCGTTAACCATGCCTATCGCTCCCTCGTGGCACGCCTCAGCGCATATTCCGCAGCCGCTGCATTTTTCGGCATTGATTTTGATTATTTTTCTTTTCATTTCAATATTCCTTTCTTTACTTTAATTCTTTGTTGATTATTTAATTACATTATACTACAATTAAATTGAAATGTCTATTTGAATTCAAACAAAATTTTTGAACTTAGCGCGTTTCATAATTTATAAGTCCGATATTGCGGCGTGAAAAGCGGATTTTTTGACGTAAAACTCCTGTTTGCGGGCGCAAACAAATTTGAAATTCTCAAAGAGTTGTGATATAATTGTTATATTATTATATTTTTTAAGCGGTTAATATAAATCTATAAACAACGGAGGATGATATTATGAGGCTCTTTAGGAAATTTTTATCATGTGTTATCGCGGCGGTCATGGCGATATCGCTTGTTCCTGCGGGAGCTTTCGCAGCTTCGGAGGACGGAACAAAAATCACCGCCGCGGACGCGGCGAGGGAGTTTATCAAAAACGGGACCGGTTTTTATCGTCCCGAGACCGCGGATTCCGCCGAGGCAGACGAGTTCCCGAGCTCTTTTGATCTGCGCGCCGCCGATCTTGACGGCAGCGGAGAAAAAAAGAATTACGTCACTCCCGTAAAAAATCAGGGGAATTTCGGCTCATGCTGGGGCTTTTCCGCCATAGCCGCGACGGAGTCGTCCATTTTGAGCGAAATGGGCCTCTCGTGCGACGAGTGGGAAGAGACTTACGGAGATGAACCGGACCTATCCGAGCACCATCTCGCTTGGTTTGCGTTTGTTCCTCTGCCGAGCGGCTCTGCCAGCCGGCAGGACGGAGAGGGTACTTATGTGCCGGGAGCGGATGAAGATACGAGCAGGGTCATGAACGCGGGCGGACTTACCGCCACGGCCACGTCGGTATTTTCCTGCGGTATAGGTCCGATGCTTGAGCGGGATTATCCGTATCGCGGCAAAGAGGGCAATATCATGTATTTAACGCCGGACGAAACTTTAAGCTACACCGACGGCGAGGGCTATATGCCCTATTGTTACAGCGACAAAGACGACTGG
>CANQQJ010000008.1 GCA_947625905.1 uncultured Clostridia bacterium
CCCTCCCAGCCCTCGTACCAGAAGCCGTCGTTATAATTGCTGTTGCCGTCAAAGCTGATGTGGAACCAGTCCTTATAGGGCGAATCCCACTTTTTTTCCTGCACGTCCTTAAACGCCCAGAAGCCGCGGCCCACGTGGTTGAACACGCCGTCCAGCACGACTCTTATTCCGTTTTCGTGCAGGGCCTTGCAGACTTCCTTGAAATCCTCGTTGCTGCCCAGGCGGCAGTCTGTTTTCTTATAGTCTCTGGTGTCGTATCCGTGATTGTCCGACTCGAATATGGGCGAGAAATACACCGCGTCGCAGCCTGTTTCCTTAATATGCGGGATCCAGTCGATCACTTTTTTGATGCGGTTTTGGTAAACCCCGTCATTGGACGCGGGCGCTCCGCAAAATCCGAGCGGATATATCTGATAAAACACGCTTTTTTCGTACCACATAACTTTCCTCCTGTTACTTAGCCGTTTTCGGCCGTTTGGTCTTGTTTGCCGTTCTCGGCTGTTTCGGCTTTTTCATTTTGCTCATCTTCAAAAAGCACTCGGCGGTGGCTTTGGCGTCGTCGAGCGCGCGGTGGGGATGGTCGTTCGAGACGCCCAGGCGCTCGCACGTGATACCGAGATTATGTTTGGTCTCGTCGGGATACAGTTCCTGGGCCATTTTGAGCGTGTCACAGGTCTTGTTTCCGAACTTCATGCGGTGCTTTTTAGCCACGGTGTTGAGAAATTTCAGGTCATATGTCACGTCATGGCCTACCAGCACCGCGTTTCCGCAGAACTTTTTGAAATCCTTGAGGACCGGTCGGGACGTCGGCATATCCTTTACCATCTCGTCCGTTATCCCGGTCAGCTCCCTTATTATCTGGGGTATGCTGTATCCGGGGTTTACAAGCTGCTCAAAGCTGTCGGTTATTTTCTCGTTTCTGAGCTTCACCGCGCCTATCTCAAGCAGCTCTTTGTCGTCCGGCCCCGTGCAGACCGTCTCAAGGTCGAACACAACATACGTTTTATTCAGCATTTTATTTTGATTTTCCTTTCAACGTAGAGATTAGCGATTAGTGAATAGCGAATAGTCCTCCCTCTCAGTCGGGCTTTGCACCATATCCGCTCACGTTAATGATTTATGGCCTCGTTTATGTGTGCAATCGGAATACGATAGTACCACGAACCCGCTGCGCGGCTCCGTCCGCAGACAGCATTAAGGAAGCGCTTAGTGAAAATCGCAAGCGATTTTCAAAGGTCGCTTTGAACCCGCAAGCAAGCTTGCTGATTATCCCCAAGGGGGCGCCTAACGGGACGTCGAGGGCGCCGTCCCCTACGAACGTTATGCGCAAAATCCCGTAGGGGCGGATATTATCCGCCCGTTTTGCCTTATTTATTCAGCTCCTGATTTAACAATTTGTTCACAACGCCGGGGTTGCCTTTGCCTTTGAGCTCCTTCATGCACTGTCCCATCAGGAAGCCGCTGGCCTTTTTGTTGCCCGAGTTGTAGTCCTCGACGGCTTTGGGATTGCCCGCGATGACCTTTTTGACGATATCAAGCACCAGGCCCTCGTCGCTCACCTGCTCCAAATTGTTATCTTTGACGTATTTTTCAACGTCCAGATCCTCTTTGAACGCTATTCCGAATATCTCCTTGGCCTTATTGCGGTTGATGGTCTTTTTGCCGACCAGCTCGATCAGGGTAGACAGCGCCTTCGGAGTCAGCTTCATGTCCTTGGCCTCTATGCCCTCGTCGCCCAGCTTGCGCATGAGCTCGCCCATGATCCAGTTTGATACCTCTTTGGGATTGCCGCACAGGGCGGTGGTCTCCTCAAAGAAATCGGCGAGCGCCTTCTGGCCGGTTATCATATCGGCGTCGTACTCGGGCAGACCCAGCTCGTCCATATAACGCCGTTTTTTGGCGTCCGCCAACTCGGGAAGGCTGTCCTTTGTGGCACTAAACCACTCGTCGTCTATCTCGATGGGCGGCAGGTCGGGCTCGGGGAAGTATCTGTAGTCCTGCGCGTTCTCCTTGCTGCGCATGGCGTAGCTCTTGTCCTTGTTGTCGTCCCAGCGGCGGGTCTCCTGGATCACCTTGCCGCCGCGCTCGATCACGTCGATCTGTCGCTTCGCCTCAAAATTTATCGCCTTGGCGATCGCCTTGAATGAGTTCAGGTTCTTCATCTCGGTTCTGGTTCCGAACTCCTCGGATCCCGCCTGTCTTACCGACAGATTCACGTCGGCGCGCATAGAGCCCTCCTGCATCTTGCAGTCGGAAACGCCGAGATATTCAAGCGTCGACTTGAGCTTTGTCAGATACGCGATGACCTCCTCCGCGCTGCGAAAGTCGGGCTCGCTGACTATCTCGATAAGGGGCACGCCGCAGCGGTTGTAGTCGCACTTGGTCTCGTCGTTGAACTCGTCGTGGATAAGCTTTCCGGCGTCCTCCTCCATGTGTATCTCGTGTATCCTGATGTCCTTTTTAAGGCCGCTCTCGGTCTCGATCGGCACTCTGCCGTTCCGGCAGATGGGCAGATAGAGCTGTGAGATCTGGTACGCCTTCGGAAGGTCGGGATAGAAGTAGTTCTTTCTGTCGAATTTATTATACCGCGTGATGTCGCAGTTGAGCGCGATACCCGCCTTCATGGCGAAGTTGACCACCTGACGGTTGACGACGGGCAGAGTGCCCGGCATTCCCGTGCAGATGGGGCAGCAGTGCGTGTTGGGCTCGCCTCCGAACTCGGTCGTGCACGAGCAGAATATTTTTGATTTGGTCGCAAGCTCCACATGGACCTCAAGACCCATTACTGTTTCCCATGCCATATTACTCCGCCTCCTTTCCGAATTTCTCGGCCGCTTTTTTGTGATAGTCGGTCAGCTGCTGGTACGCGTACGCCGCGTTAAGGATCACATGGTCCCCCAGGGGCGCGCCCACAAGCTGCGCTCCGATCGGCATTCCGTCCTTGTCAAAGCCGCAGGGCACCGATATTCCCGGAAGTCCCGCCAGGTTAACCGAAACGGTGTATATATCGGACAGGTACATCTTCAGCGGGTCGGAGAGGCTCTCGCCCATTTTCGGGGCTGTCGTCGGGGCCGCGGGGAACAGGATAACGTCGTATTTCTCGTAGGCCTCGTCGAACGCCTTTTTGATAAGCGCCTTGACCTGCAGCGCCTTTTTGTAGTACGCGTCGTAGTATCCGGTGGACAGCGCGAAGGTGCCCAGCATGATCCTGCGCTTGACCTCCTCGCCGAAGCCCTCGCTGCGGGTCTTCATGTAAAGGTCGGTCAGGTCCTCAAAGCCCTCGGCGCGGTAGCCGTACTTCACGCCGTCGAACCTTGAGAGGTTGGAGCTGGCCTCGGCCGCCGCTATGATATAATAAGTGGGAACGGCGTAGTCGATAAGGGGCATGTCAAACTCCTCGGTCTCGGCGCCCTTGGCCTTGAGCGTCTCCGCGACGCCCAGCACCGCGGCCTTGACGTCGGCGCTTAAGCCGTCGCCAAAGCACTGCTTGGGGATGCCGATCTTAAGGCCCGACACGTCTCCGCTGAGCTCGTCGAGATAGCTCTTGTGCTCAACGTCGAGGGATGTGCCGTCCATCTCGTCCTTGCCGCAGATCACGTCTAAGATAGCCGCGCAGTCGGCCGCGTCCTTGGCGACCGGGCCTATCTGGTCGAGAGACGAGGCGTAGGCTATAAGGCCGTAGCGCGATACCGCGCCGTAGGTCGGCTTCATGCCCGTGACGCCGCAGAACGACGCGGGCTGTCTTATGCTGCCGCCCGTGTCGGAACCCAGCGCGCAGGGCGCCTCGCAGGCCGCGACTGCCGCCGCCGCTCCGCTGGACGAGCCTCCGGTAACGCGGCCGTGATCCCACGGGTTTCTGGTCTCGCCGTAGAACGAGGTCTCTCCGGTGCTGCCCATGGCGAACTCGTCCATGTTGAGCTTGCCGATTATCACCGCTCCGGCGGCGTTCAGCTTTTCAATCACCGTGGCGTTGTAGGGCGGCTTAAAATCGCCCAATATTTTCGAAGCGCAGGTGGTCTTTACGCCCTTTGTGCAGATGTTGTCCTTGACAGCGATCGGAACGCCCGCCAGCGGCGAATCCTCAAACTCGCCCGCCTCTATCCTTTTTTGTACGTCCTCGGCGCGCTCCAGCGCCTCCTTCTCTATCGTCAGCAGGTAGGCGTTTATGCCGCCGCTGCAGTAAGGGTCCTTCTTTTTTATCTCGTCAAGCACGGCGCGGACTGCGTCGGGCGCCTTTATCTCGCCGCTCTTGATCTTAGCGCCCAGCTCAAGGGCGGTCATTTCGCAAATGTTCATATTATACTTCCTTTCCGGTTTCCGCTTATTCGACTGTTCTGGGCACTATGATAGCCTCGTCGTCGGCCTTGGGCGCGTTTTTGAGCAGCTCGGCCCGATCATGGCTCGGACGCACAACGTCGTCGCGCATGACGTTCTTGACGGCGAACGCGTGGGACATGGGCTCGACGCCTTCGGTGTCGATATTGTTGAGAATATCCATGTAGCCTATGATCTCGCCCAGGCCCTTGCGGGCGGTCTCGGCCTCTTCGTCGCTCAGCTTGAGCCGCGACAGCTCCGCCACGTAAGAAACCATATCCTTCGTAATTTCCATAATATCACTCTCTTTATTAAATAAATTTAAACATATCAGGTCAATTATAGCAAACCGTGATTTTTTTGTCAATGTTTTTTAAAAGATTAAACCCGCACAAAATAAAATAATTAAAAAAGCGAAAAACCGCGCCCTCTTTTGAGCGCGGTTTTTCAAACCCGTGTTTAATATCCTCTAAACGAATATGAGAAATTAATGGATAATTTAGGCGGATATTCGTTTTATTCGACAGCCGCCAAACAATCAGGCTCTGCGAACTCCACGCCTTCACGCTTGCCTATCTCATCACAATATTGCTTTACCAGAATATCCGGCGTATTCATATCGAATTGCAAAACGTACATATTATCCTCGTCCTTAATAATCTCCACAGGACCATACTCGGAAAAATCCATAACGGGATCGTCAGACATAACAACAAGACGTTTTGTCTGATAGTCCTTGGTAATATATATGGTTTGATCTTCGTCCTTCCATGTTATTCCGCCGGCAAATATGTTTTCGACAGTCGCTCTGGCGGGCACCATAGTTCGGTCAAAATCGTTTATAATGGGTTCGGCTTTTATATCAATAATTTGATCCTCGATGACGCCGTTATCATACGAAATTTTGATTTGACTTTTTCCAAGATACATTTCCGCTGTCATGTCCCCGTATTGTATACTTATTCTTCCGCTATCGTCGTCATATGATACGTTATATCCAAGCGCCTCGCATATCGCCCTTAACGGGATCATCGTGATATCGTTGACCAATAGCGGCGTCGTAGCGCTATCCTCATCGACAGGGATCTCCTTTCCGCTTATAGACATAGTATTACTGTTGATCTGCATTATAACCGTCGATACAAAATCATCTTTAACATAATTATTTACCATTGCGCTGAGCGAAATATAAAAGTCCATATTATCATCCGCGGCGAATACGCCCGCGAAGGATATGATGATCAGTATCGCAATTACTGCCGCAGCCATTTTTTTCACTTTGCTCATCTCCTTAAATCATTGCACTATTTTATCGTAACGTTAACCGTCTGATCGACAATAGACGCGCCGGTTGTGAAATTATTCGAGTCAAACAGCGCAAATGCGAATGTCAACCTGTTTTTGTCTTTCGGTATGCCAATTTCTTTGGCATTGATATAATAGTGAAGCAGAGCGCTGCCTCCATCCACATATACCGCTTTGACTTGTTGCCATTGATATCCATCAAGGTAGGCGATCCATAACGTGTACTTATGCGAACCGGGCACATAATCATCCGGGGTTATCACCTCAATGTCAACGGGTATATCCTCGTCATACGCTCCCGTATAGAAGCCCGAGTCTAACGATAGCGAAAACCCATTCTTGGCTGAGCCCAAAACGGTAAACCTTCTTGTGCGCTCGGCATTTCCGTATTTAGCTCTCGCGGTGATATCCGTGTATCCAATCGATTTCGGCGTTACCACGCCATCTTGACTTACCGTGGCTACACCGGGATTGGAAGAGCTCCATATCAACTCCTTGTCAGTCGCGTTTGGAGGTGAAATTATCGGATCTATTTCATATTCTTTTCCGAGTTCTATTGATTTGTTCTCAAAAACAATGCTTGTGACCGGTATATTTTCTTTGTACACGGTTACGCTGCAATTATAATATACCGAATTGTCTTGAGCCGATGCCGCTCTTATCGTCGCCGTGCCCGCCGACCTGGCAGTGATCACTCCGTTATCCGAAACCGTCGCCACACTGTTGTTATCGCTGGTATATATCACCTTCTTATTTGTGGCGTTTGACGGCCTTACTGTTGTTTCCAATGTTTGAGTCTCCCCCTCAGACAATGATACGACAGACGGCATTAGGAATATATCTGTAACGGGAATATTTTTCTCAGTCACGGTTACCGATAACGGTCTCGGTACGGTAATTCCGCTCAAAACCGCGTAATCAAAGTAAACAGTCGTTTTGCCTGCGTGTTTTCCCGTTATTTTTCCGCTTGAATCCACCGAAGCTACATTTGTATCGTTCGAATACAAATTACAGCTTGAGGTTACATCCTTTTTTGTTCCGTCATTATAATTCGCATACAGCTTTATGTATTCGTCGCTGCCGGCGTAAACGTTGACCGCACCAACGGACCATGTGTAGCTCACTACCTTACTTTGGGGTTTAGCCGTCGGCGTGTCGGGTTTCGGTACTTCCGTCGCAATGACAGTTTCCGGCACCGGCGTCACAACCGGCGCTTGCGTCGGCATGTCGGGTTTCGGCTTGGCTGTCGGCATGTCGGGTTCCGGCTTAGGCGTCGGCGTTTTGATTTCCGGCTCGGGCGTTACGCTTGAATCCGCTTTCATATTCAATATTCCCGCTCCGTAAAATCTTTTATCGCCCATAGGTTCTGTGTGTTTTTCCAGTTCCCTTTGCAGTTCTTCGGGTTCGAACGACGGATTCTCAGCTTTTAACACGCCCAAAGCCGCCGCGACAAACGGCGCGGCAAACGATGTTCCGCTTTCTGATGTTATTTCATTATTTAATCCGCAAACGTTTATTTTTTCCCCGGGAGCGACTATATCCACATCAACAAGTCTGTTTGAGTACTCCCACAAATCGTCATTCTCCGTTATCGCGCCTACCGTTATCGCTTCTTGGACTCTCGCGGGACTGGTATAACTATCATTATTTCCGGCAGAGGCTACCAAAGCGACTCCGTTTTTCACCGCTTGCTCCACAGCGAAATCAATATGATGGTATTTAGTATCACCGGCATTTTGACTTACATTTATCACATCTGCGCCTTGCCTAACCGCCGACTTGATGCCTTCGGCTACTATTAATGGAGAGATAAAGCCTGTTTCTCTATCAGATTCGCACTTATACGGAATGATGCTCACATTTAGGCCCTCCGTCGCGGTCGCTATTATGCCGGCGACCTTTGTTCCGTGGCCGCTTTCGTCGCTCACATCCAGGCCCGGCAGCAGCTTTAACCTATTGTTAAATAATCGGCAGCTTGTATCTATGCCGGTGTCCACGACCGCAATCGAAACGGGTCGGGTTTTTGCGCTTGAGGACATACTTTTTACGTAATCAATTATATTTGTTCTATTATATCCCCAATCATCGGGTATGCCGCTCTCTGCTACGTCGAGCGATGGGAGGAACAACACATCGGGCTCCGCGTATTCAACGTTCGGATCGCCGTTTAAGCTTTCACAGCACGCCTGAGCATCGGCAATCGTGTCAAACTGCAGCACATAACCGTAATCCTCCAATTCTAAAATTTCAATGGGAGCATAATCATCAAAGCTGATATTTGTTTTTCCCCGCACAATTATTCTTTTGGTCTGGTAATCTCTTGTGATCGTGGCCGTGTCGGTATCGGAATCCCACGACACGTCGCAATTCAAGGCTTCCGCGACAGCTCTGACCGGCATCATCGTGCGGTCGTTTGAGAGCTGTGACGGCACATCCAAAATTTCATCTTGGCCGTTTATAGTCATAACGTTACTTCCGACGACCGTCACTATTTCTGTTCCATCATCTATTATGCTGACTATGCCGTCCTGGTAATCGACCATTCCGCCAATGATTTCAACGATCGCTCTGATCGGCAGCAGAGTTCTGTCATTTTCAAGGATCGGAGTTGTTCCCCTTCCTGGGTCCACCTCTTTTTGCTCTCGATTGACGACCATAAAGGGATCGTTTATCGTCAGATCTATCGACTCAATATATCCTTCTTCCCAATATTTTGAAACCATATTGGATACTTGTATAAAAGAGTCGTCACTGTCTTTGGCCGTGATATTTATCGGAGCCGCAACACAGAGGAAAGCAAATATCATTATAAAAGAGAGTATTTTTTTCTTCATTGGTCTGACCTCCCCGCGTTACAGTTACTTTACAACGACCTTCAAAAACCGAGGCAGTGAAACGCCCGCTTCCGGTATCGAATCCATCCATATTTCCGTGCTGCCCTTACTGATTCCCGCGATCCTGCCGTCTGAGGTAATCTTTGCTATGGAGCTGTCCATTGAATATAACTGACATTCTTTTGTTATATCCTTCTTGCTGCCGTCATCATATATCGCGTACAAAGATATATTCGTGCTTGAACCGACATTTAATTGGACGCTTCCTACCGACCATTCCAAACGCACCATATCAACCGGGGCAGATTTTGGCACGGTTACCTTGAGCGGCTTAGGCATCGCCACTCCGCTGCTGACGGCATTGTCAAAATAAATCGTTGTGTTTCCGCTTCCTTTTCCTGTCACTTTTCCGCCAGATGTTACCGTTGCGACATTTGTATCAGCGCAATATAATTCCGCTTGTGAAGTAACATCTTTTTTAGCCCCGCTCTTATAATTTGCGTAGAGCTTTACGCTTTTGCTCTCCCCGATGCCAACCGTTATTTCGTCAACGGACCATGTATAACTTGTAATAGTATCGTTTTTGGGAGTAGCTGTCGGAGTAGCCGTCGGAGCCGGATTCGGTGTACTGCCCGCTTTTACGGTAACGCTAAGGGGCTTAGGCATAGTTACGGAACTTACCACAGCCTTATCAAAATATATCGTGGTTTTTCCCGACGATTTTCCCGTCACATTGCCGCTTGATGTCACGGTTGCTATACCCGTGTCATTTGAATACAGACCGCACGACGACGTCACATCCTTCTTCGAGCCGTCTTTATAATTCGCGTACATCTTTATGCTTTTGGTTTCCTTCTCCTGCAAAGACACGCTGCTCACGGACCAAGTATAGCTTACTATTTCATTATCGGGAACATCCGGCTTTGGTGTCGCGGTATTTTCGGGACACGGTTTTAAAACATCTCTAACATTTATACGTCCTGCTCCGTAATACTTATCCCAGCCTTTTGCGCCCAGATCGTCAACATATTTTCTCACCGCTGACTCTACTTGAGACGGAGACATACTGCTATCATATATCTTAAACATTGCCGCAACCGCAGCCGCGTGTGGAGCCGCCATTGATGTTCCGCTCATGGATTTAAAACCTCCTCCGGGGATAGAGCTGACAATATCTACGCCCGGCGCCGCAACGTCAACGGAATCTCCGTAATTTGAGAAATATGCCAACTGATCGTTAGCGTCAGTCGCGCTGACCACGATTGCGTCTTTGTATCTTGCGGGAGAATAGTACTTTGTGTCACTTGAATCATTGCCGGCCGCAACAACAACCGACACGTTCTTTTTGATTGCGTACGCCATAGCGTTTTCCAAAGTATTGCTTATTGAACCGCCTAAACTTAAATTTATTACATCAACGCCTTTATCCGCCGCGAATCTTATACCCGAGGCAATGATGCTGTCATAGCCCGAGCCCCTTTTGTCCATTACTTTTACCGGCAGGATCTTCACGTCTAAGTTCGGAGTGCAGTCAACGATCGTTCCGGATACGTGCGTGCCGTGACCATTGTCGTCGTACGGGCTTGAATCACCGTTTGCAAAATCATAACCACCCGAAATTATCCTGCCTTTCAAAAAACTGTGGCTTGAATCAACTCCGGTATCCACGACCGCCACAGACGCGGATAAGTTTTTGCGCGTGCTGCGAAGCGATTCGGCAAACACATCGGCGCCGATCTTTTCCACGCCCCAAGACTTAAATTTGCCGTTTGATTCTGTCGTAAGAGTTTCCCCCGGAATATCCGGAGGTAAGTATCCGTCGGCTTCGGCATACTCAACGCCGTTTTCCAGTTTCAACTCCTCGCAGCACTCTTTTGCGTCCTCTATCGTTGAAAACTGTAGAATATACTCTCCGTCCGAGCTCGCGACCATATCGATCGGGTCATATTTGTCAAAATTCATACCACTGTTCGCCTTAACGATAATACGCTTAGTTTGATATGTGTTGAAAATGCTGACAGTTTGGCTTTCCTCATCCCATTCAACGTCACAATTCAAATTTTCCGTAACCGCTCTTACCGGCAAAAAGGTTCTGTCATTCTCTAAAATTGGCGCAACATCAATTGACTGACTAACACCGTTAACAACCATTTGCGGATAATTTATTACCATTTGAATAGTTGTTTCATCCGTATTGATCGTTACCGATTCGTCGTAATCATTATAATATATATCGCCTCCGAGCGCCTCTACAACTGCTCTTACGGGCAATAAAGTCCTATCATTTTTGATTATGGGAGTGGTGCCACGACCGTAATCGATCTCTTCCTCGCGACCGTCTATGATCATGTTGGGATCACCAATTGTTAAGTTTATGCTTCCAACTAAGTTCTCACTCTGATTCCGATTTACAAGTGACGCCACAGCAGTATAATAATCCATGTTGTCATCTTCCGCATTTACCGGAAATAATTGACTGAAAACCATTAACGCACATACTAAAAATAAGCTCATCAATTTTTTTGTTTTTTTCATAATCTTCCTCCTGTAATTTTTAATATATTTAATTTAATTCTTTTCAACCGATTAACTAATGTATTATATTACAAATATTTACCCACATAGTACATATCTTCATTTTATATAATAAATTATAGCCCGTTTACGGGCAATTGTCAATATAAATTATATAATTTATAATTTAATTATTGAATCGGACGGTGATCATATGATAATATTTGACAAACTCTGGTACACTATGAAAAACAAAAATATCTCTCAATATACCCTTATCAAAAACTACGGGATAAGCACGGGTCAGCTTGACAGACTTAGGAAAAACGGAAACGTTAACACTTTCACACTAAATAAATTATGCGAGATTTTGGATTGTGATTTGCAAGATATAGCAGAATATAAAAAATAACCCTGCGGGAAACCGCAGGGTGTTTTTGACGGCAAATGTGTGGGACATCGATTCAACGTCCTCGGAGCCGGAACAAAAAAACAGGCTCCGCCGAAAGTAGCGAAACCGAGAATGCGGCGCCGCACAAGATTTTCACAAAGCGTTGATACGCGGCGCCGCGCGGCGGCATGATCACATATGTTTCGCTTTGTGAATATCAAATTTTGTGCGGTGTTTATATTTAACACAACTCACCGACTTATTATACAACAGTCTTATAAAAATATTTTAAAACAAATATTTTTCTCGCTGTTAGCTATATTTTAACACATATTATATCTGATTGCAAGACTTTTTGCAAATTTTTCTATCTGCGTGATGGTTTATTATATCGGCTGTTGCTGTAAAATAATATTGGGGTGATATTATGGAGCTGTCTTTGATGGGAGAGAGAATTAAGCATGTCAGAGCCGAGCGAAGATTGACGCTTGAAAAGCTTTCGGAACGGGTCGGAATTTCGAGAAATTTCCTTTGGGAGATCGAGGACGGCAGAAAAGTGCCGGCCCTGCGGACACTGTGCAGCATCTGCCGCGAGCTGAAAGTTTCGGCAGATTATCTGCTGGGCTTCTCCTCGGTCAGTTGCTTCGCCGAAAACGGCGGGCAAGCCGAAGATAAAATATGCGAAATCATCGACACACTCGACGAAAGCGAAAAAAATATGCTGCGCGAGCTTTTGATTACTTATAAAGGCATTGTAAAATAAAAAATCCCCCTTGACAAAGGGGGATTTTTTTTAAACTTCCATGATGATCGGAAGTATCATGGGGTTGCGTTTTGTTTTGATGTACAGGCGGTTGCCCACCTCGTTTTTTACTCTCGTTTTGAGAGTGGTCCAGTCGAGAGTCCTGCCCGACAGACAGCGGTCCACCACGTCCTCGGCGCAGAGGCGCACCTCCTCCATCATGTCCTCCGACTCCCTCACGTACACAAAGCCGCGGGATATTATGTCGGGACCCGCCACGCACTCGCCGGTGTCGCGGTCGATCGTCATGACGATTATGATTATGCCGTCCTCGGCCAGATGCTTGCGGTCGCGCAGGACTATGTTGCCCACGTCGCCCACGCCCAGGCCGTCGACCAGCACTTTGCCCGCGGGAACCGTGCCCACAACCTTGGCGGACGTCGGGGTTATCTCGAGCACATGCCCTATATCCAGCACGAAAATGTTTTTCCGCGCTATGCCGGTCTCCATGGCCAGCTCGCGGTGCTTGCACAAATGACGGTACTCGCCGTGGACGGGTATGAAAAACCTGGGCTTCACGAGGGAGAGGATCATCTTGAGCTCCTCCTGACAGGCGTGGCCCGAAACGTGGACGTCGGCCTGCTTTTCGTAGACCACCTCGGCGCCGTGCTTCAAAAGCTCGTTGACCACGTTGGCCACCGACTTCTCGTTGCCCGGTATCGGGCTGGCCGATATTATTACCAGATCGTCGGGCTCCACGTTTATCATCTTGTGGCTGGTGAACGCCATGCGCGTCAGAGCCGCCATCGACTCGCCCTGGCTGCCGGTGGTTATGATAACCAGCCGGTCCTTGGGGTATCTGTCGATCTCGTCAAGGGCTATGAGCGTTTTGTCGGGCACGTGCATATACTTGAGCTCGATCGCCGCCTGGATAACGTTCTCCATGCTGCGCCCCGAGACCGCGACTTTTCTGCCGTACTTCACGGCGGCGTCTATGATCTGCTGAACGCGGTGCACGTTCGAGGCGAATGTCGCCACGATTATGCGCTGCTTGTTGCCGTCGGCCTTCTCGAACAGGCTGTCGAACGTCCTGCCTATTTTTTTCTCGCTGTATGTTATTCCCGGGCGGTCGGCGTTGGTGCTGTCGGACAGGAGCGCGAGCACGCCCTCTCTGCCCAGCTCGCCGAAGCGCGCCAGGTCTATCATGTCGCTGTCTATCGGCGTAGAGTCGATCTTAAAATCGCCCGTGTGAAGAATAACCCCGATGGGAGTGTGGAGCGCGATGGCGACCGAGTCGGCTATCGAGTGGTTGGTGTGGATAAACTCGGCCGTGAACACGCCCAGCTTTATCCTGTCGCCCGCGCTTATGGTGTTGAGCTTCGCCTTGTCCTCAAGACCGTGCTCCTTGAGCTTGTTTTTAAGTATGCCCAGGGTCAGCCTCGTGCCGTATACCGGCAGCGGGAACTCCTTTAAAACATAGGGTATCGCCCCGATATGGTCCTCGTGGCCGTGGGTCAGCACTATGCCGCGAAGCTTGTCGGCGATCTTGTGCAGATATGTTATATCCGGTATAACTATGTCTACGCCGGGCATATCCTCATCGGGGAACGCCATGCCGCAGTCCAGTATCACCGCGTCGGCTCCGTACTCGAACACGGTCAGGTTTTTTCCTATCTCGTTAAGTCCGCCCAGCGGCACTATACGTATAGGCAGCGCCGGCTTCGTCTCTTTTGTCTTGGGCGTTTTCGCGGCCTTTGTTTTGGCCGTCTTTGTCGTTGTTTTTGTGGTTTTTGTCGTCTTTGAAGGCTTTTCCTCCGCCTTCTTATTCGTTTTTTTGACGTTTTTCTTTTCGTTCGCCGCCATAGCTTGGGGTTTTTGGTTTCCGCTCGTTTTTCCGGCAGGCCTCTGGCCCCCGGAACCCAGCTTGGCGATCTTTCCCACGACCTTGTGCGCCATCTTGTTGGCCGCTCTCTGCGGCTGTTTGCCGCTCTGTCGTGCGTTGTTGTTGTTCTTCAAACTTATCCTCCTGAAATATATATTAGATTTCGGCACGGACAAACAGGCGCGCTCGGCGCCCCGCGCGAAACGGCGCCGCCCGCTTTGGCGGCGGTTTTCGCAATACTTATAACGGCGCGGCAAAAATTCTCCCGACAGCGGAGCGCATGTTTCGTCCCCGCCCGCGGCCGGGCTTTTTGAATGTCATGCCGTGCGGCATCGCCCGCAAAATCTTGCGCGCACCATTGTCGACCCGTGCGCGCGGTTTGCTTCGGGCATTATTAAATTATCGGGCAAAAGCCCGCAAGTCCGTACATCGGAGCGCGTGCGCCCCTCAAAATCCAAACTATTATATCACAATGTTTCGCCTTTTGCAAGTGTTTTTATTTTATTTTTAAACAAAGCCGAGATCTCCTCCGCCGCCTCGAAGGATTCCGACTCGGAAATTATGCGTATCACGCCGCTCCCGTCGGGAATTATCAGCGTGACGCCGCCCGCTGCGGCTATCCTGAGCCCGCGCCGCTCCTCCGCTCCGCCGTACTTCTTTTTGATCGAATTCATGATATCCCGCGCCCGCTCTTGGCCGCACTCCACCTCGGCCTCCGCCTTGAAAATGCGCGGCAGGTGGTCGCACAAACTCTCAAACGAGATGTCGAAACGGTTCAGGAAATCGAGGATCTTCAGCGCGGCGTAGATCCCGTCGTACTGCATCAGCAGCTGCTCGCGGCTGCCGTGTTTAAGTATTTTCGCCATGATCTCGCCGTCGTCTCCCCCGGCTCTCACCACGTTCCCGCCCCAGCTCAGCACGGCCTCCTCGACCTGTTTTGAAACATAATCGGGCAGCACGAATGTCCGCGCCCCGCTATCGCGCAAAAGCACGTATATTATGAGCGACAGAGTCTGTTCGCGGCCGAGATACGTCCCGTCCGCCCGCTGCAGAGCGAGGCGCTCGCCGTCGTCGCTGATCATGCCGCGGAACTCGTATACGTCCCGCGCCTTCGGGTCAAGCCGAGTGTACAGCTCTCTGACCGCCGCCTCGATCATGTCGGATACGGTCTTTGACTTTGTGGAAAGGCACATGTTTATCCCGAACCTCTCGCTGGCGATCCCGTTTATTATCTCGCGCAGATAGTGGCTTTTGTAGCCGCCGCAGTCCTCGGGCTCCGGCCCGGGCGTTATCTTAAAGCCCGAGAAATCGGGGCTCAGTATCTCGGCGCCGCCGCGCAGCAGCTTTTCGGGCGGCACGTGTATGCCGCGGCTGTCGAGCAGAGTTATCTTAAGGCTGTTTGTGCCCTTGTCAAAGCCCGCGTAGGCCGTCGCTTCGGCCTTGTGGAACCGCGCGCCGCTTCGGGTTATCGGCAGGCTCTGCGCCCCGAAGTCGCAGATCTTCGCCCCCGCAAAGCCAGCGCCCAGCTTTATCGCGTCGGCCGCCAGACGCGACATGTCCTCGCAGTCGCGCCCCACGCCGATCTTCTCGGCGCACGCGCCCATGGCGTAGCCCAAACGCAACCAGAAAAACGGCGCTGTTTTCTCGGTGTTGTGTGTCTCCATAATATCGGCTCCTTTAAATCATATTTATATCTATTATAACGACAATGCAATTTTTGTATTCATTTATCCGCAAAACCGCACTTGAAAGTTCGGGATGATTGTGATATAATTAAGTGATTGCTTAAATTAATTATCAAAAACAAGGATAGGTGAATTATGAAAAATTTTATGCTTAAAAAAATCGCGAAAAGGCTGGCGGCGGCGCTCTCGGCGGCGGCCGTGCTGCTTATGCCCGCATCCGCTCTGGCCTCCTCGATACTGGGCGAGCAGACATCACATTCCGAGCTCGAGTACGCCCAGGGCACGGTTTATAACAAAAACACGTTCATGAGCCCGTCGGTGGGACAGCAGACCGAAAACTTTTTCTCTTATCTGCCGAATCCCGACGTGCTGCCGATCATTTCAAACGGCAGCCAAGTGTTCGGCAAGCGCACCGTGCTTGAGGCGAATCAATATCTGAACAACCAAGGCGTGTTCGCCGCGATGGGCATGAACGCCGACTTTTTCTCGTTCACGACAGGCGTTCCCATGAGCGACACCATCACGGACGGCGAGGTCCTGACCTGCGACAGCGACGAGCTGATCGGCCTCGGCTTCAACGCCGACGGCACCGCCTTTGTGTCGCCGCTCAAGATCACGATAACAGCGCAGCGGGCGGACGGCTCGACATTCGGAGTCGAGGCGCTGAACAAGTTCCGCCAGCCCTATATCCTGTACTTATACACCGACGATTTCGGCTCCGAGACAGGCTGCTCGGGCACCGGGACCAACATAGTTCTCGGCGATGTCTCGGGCGGTTTCAGATTCGGGCAGCCGGTCACGGCCACGGTCGAGTCGGTCTTTGAGGCCGACGGCTCGGCAGAGATACCCGAGGGCAAGCTGCTGCTCAGCGTGGACAGCACCGCCGCGGACGAGGTCAAGGCCAGGATAGCCGGCATTGCCCCGGGTGAGAAGATAACCTTCACCGCGGCCGAGGCGACCGGAGATCAGCGCTGGCAAAGCGCGGTGTACGGCACCGGCTGCCTGGGCGGCTCTCTTATACGGAACGGCAGCCTCGACTTCACGGACGACATCGCCGCGCCAAGAAGCGCGGTGGGCATCCGCGCCGACGGCTCGATAATATTCTACACCATCGACGGCAGACAGCAGGGCTACAGCTACGGCGTGCGCAAGGAGACGCTGGCCAACCGTTTGCTGGAACTGGGCTGCGTCGACGCGGTGAACCTGGACGGCGGCGGCAGCACACAGCTGGCGGGAACACTGCCCGAGACGACCGATTTCACGGTGCTGAACAGCCCGTCGGAATCCCTAAGGCGCTGCGCCAACTTTATATTTCTGAAAAAGACCAACGCCCCCAGCGGCGTGCCTTATAAGCTTTTAGTCTATCCGTGGGGCGACTATATTCTCTCGGGCTGCACTACAGCGGTATGGGTGGCGGCGATCGACAGCTCCTACGGCAGAGCCGACATAACCGAGCCCGTGGCGTATACCGTCGCGAGCGGCGACGCGGACATAAACCAAGACGGATACGTTACCGTCCGCGGCGACGGCGAGATCTACATCGACGCGGCCTCGGGCGCCGCCCGCGGCTCCACCATGCTGCGCTCGGTCGCCACTCCCGACACGGTCACGATACGCCGCGAGGACGGGACCGAGCCCCTGACCGAGCTTTCTCTGATACCCGGCGAGACGGTCGATCTGGCGGCCGACTGCACCTACGCGGGCGCGGCCGTGACCGACGCCGACGAGGGCTACACCTGGTCGCTGAGCGATCCGTCTGTCGGCACTGTCTCGCCAAGCGGTGTCCTGACCGCGGGAGACGTTCCCTCCGAGGGCACGATCACAGCCAAAGCCGGAGGCGCGAGCGGCGTTATAAAGGTCCGCGTCTCGTATGACAACGCGCCGCCCCCGAAAGAGGGCGACTATCCGATAATAACCGACAGCATGAGCGGCAATATGTACATCGCCGAGTTCGACAACTGTCACGGCGACCTCAAGGCTGACAATATCACGCTCAAATACGACGGAAAGCCGATCGACTTCAGCTTCTACGAGGCGGACGACAGACTCGAGTGCCGCATGCCCGACGGCGAGAGCGGAAAGCCGCACCTGATGCGCGTGTCCGTGACCGACGCTGCGGGATTCAGCGCCTTTAAGCTGTCGCTGATCGGCGGCGATATCGAAGCGCTCGAAAACATATACGACGACACCGAGAGCCACTGGGCAAAGGACTGTATCTCCTACATGACAGACCGCAAGGTGGTCTCGGGCTACAGCGAGGACGGCAAAACGCTGTTTAAGCCCGACAACAACATGACGCGCGCCGAGTTCGCCTGCATGATCGCCAACTATCTGGGCATAAATCCCTCGGACTACAGCGGTGTGCAGCCGCCTTATGACGATATTGACGACATCCCTGCATGGGCGATAAATCAGGTCAAGGCGCTCTACAGCCTCGGCATAATGCGGGGACAGCAGAACGGCGGCATTATCGAGTTCTCGCCAAACGGCAGGATACGGCGCTGCGAGTTCTCCGCGGCGGCGGCAAGACTGCTGCCCGACGGGCTCTACCGCGGGGAGATTGTCGCCGCGGACGAAAACGACGTGCCCGACTGGGCGAAGGACGAGACGGCCCTGCTGCTGACCCACGGCATAATGAACGGCTATACC
Organism: uncultured Clostridia bacterium; assembly: GCA_947625905.1. GTDB lineage: Bacteria > Bacillota > Clostridia > Monoglobales > Monoglobaceae > Monoglobus. The sequence goes on from CANQQJ010000008.1 coordinate 18,317, forward strand.
GACGGCACGCTGAGGCCCGAAAACAACGTGACCCGCGCCGAGGCCGTTAAGATACTTTTCAACATAGGCTGAGCAACGATTTTTATTTATACGGAGTGATTATTATGAGATCCCGAAAAATCATGTGCGCGCTGCTCGCGGCGCTGCTGCTTGCGTTTCCCGCGCCCGCCTTCGCCGAACCGATATACGAAGACGGCATTGTGACCATACCCGAGGAAGAGCTCGAGTTTAACGAAATCACGCTGCCCGAACCGATAACGGCGGCGTCCGAGGATTTCCCCAACGACCCCGAATATTCGATGCAATGGAACACTCTGATGGTGCGCCCCGAGAAAGTATACTCAAGCCGCGCCTTCGGAAAACAGATAAAGATCGCGGTGATCGACAGCGGCAGCCCGTCGAAGCATCCCGACATCGGCGGCAACATCGCGGTCGAGGAAGATTTTACCCAAAACAAAGCCGGGCTTTATGACAGCTACGGACACTGCACATTTATCTCGGGCATAATCGGCGCCGACACCGATAACGGGATCGGCATTGCCGGAGTTCTGCCCGAAGTCTCGATATATTCCCTGCGCGGCCTTGAGGGCAGGACAGGCTATATATCCGACATCTCAAACGCTATCAATGCCGCCGTGGACACCCACGGCTGCGACGTTATAAACCTGAGCCTCACAACGCCTTCCGATTTGACGAGCCTGCGCGCCGCGATAGCGCACGCGGTCGAAAGCGGCGCGATAGTGGTCGCGGCCAGCGGCAACAAATCGGGCTCAAACAAAGGCACCGAGCTGCTGTATCCCGCGGCGTACGACGGGGTCATCGGCGTTGGCGCGATAGACAAAAACAAAATTCGCGGCTCGTTCAGCCATTACAACGCGTCGGTGGACGCCTGCGCGCCCGGCGTTGATGTTTACAGCACGCTGATTTCGGGCGGCTACGGCACGGGACGCGGCACCTCCTATGCCGCGCCATACGTGGCGGCCGCGGCTGCCGTGGCTAAATATTACGAGCCCGGCATCGACAGCGCGGGGTTCATGGACCTGCTCTCAAAAACCTGCGAGCCGCTCGGCGGCGCTGCTCAGGGCGAGCGCAACGACGAGTACGGCTACGGCATGGTCGACTTCCAAAACATCATTGAATACTATGAATCGCGAGAAATACCCAAGCCGAGTGAAGCGCCCGAACCGAGTGAAGCTCCCGAGCCGAGCGGCAGCCCCGAGCCGAGCGGCAGCCCCGAGCCGAGCGGAACTCCCGAGCCGAGCGAAGCTCCCGAGCCGAGCGGCAGTCCCGAGCCGGAGCCCGATATGCCCGCGTCCGTGGAAAACGTGAATATCAACAGAACCGAAAACGGCGCCGAAATATCGCTCACAGCGGCAAACAACAGCGATGCGCAAATCGCGGGCGATATATATATCTGCGCCTACAATGACTTCGGAGCTCTGCTTGAGGCGGAGATAATAAACGACGTCGAGCCGGGCCCGCGCTCTTCGGTAGAATTTACGCGCCTCGTCAACATTCCAAACGGCACGGATAAGATAAAAATATTCTACTGGACGCATACGCTCACACCGCTTAGCAGCGTAGTGATTAGTGATTAGTGATTAGTGATTAGTGATTAGTGATTAGTGATTAGTGATTAGCGATTAGCGAATAGTGATTAGGCCTCCCCCCCTCAGTCTGCTTCGCAGCCGGCTCCCCCCTCGGGGGAGCCGGGCGGCAGGTTGCCGCCCCTACGGTACTTTACACAATTTTACCGTAGGGGCGGATATTATCCGCCCGTGGGCTCCCCTGCCGTAAGGCGGTGGAGGCGGGAATGAGACAGCGTTGGTTGGGGCTCCCCGGAGGGGAGCCTGTTTATTTGCTTGCATATATAAAGCACTGCCGCGGAGCAAAAGCTCCGCGGCAGCCGCCTTTCCATATAACAGAAAGGGCAAGATTAATGAAAACAAATGTTTTTATTATCTTCCGAGTTCAGCCCAGTTGCGCGTTTCGCGCATTGCCGTCCAAACCTCGTATTCGCCGTTTTTCTCGTAATAATGCGAGTTGGTGGCCTCTTGAACATCGGCATAATACCAAACCGACTTATCGCTGTTATCGGGCCATACCGTCATATCGGCAAGCAGATGCTCAGCTGACGGGATTCGTCCCATAACGCGGTTCACAAGGCGCATAGCCTCCGCGCGCGTGATATAGCGGTCGGGAGCGAACGTGCCGTCCTGATAGCCGGTTACCCAGCCCTTTTGAGCCGCGCGGTTTATTTCCTTGCGCGCCCAGTGTCCGCTTATATCTGGGAACTTATCCTCGCCCGAATACTCGCCGGAGTCAAATCTCGCCGCCATTGCCGCGAATTCCGCGCGGGTTATCGGCTGATCGGGAGCGAATGTGCCGTCCTCGTAGCCTTTGATCACCGACGCGGCGCTCATTGTCGATACCGCGGTATTGAACCAATCTCCGGGCGCGGTATCGCTGTAGCCGTTTTGATTCGACATAAACATATTGCGCGATTCGTCGGACATCAGTCTGTAGAATATAGCCGCTACCTCCGCGCGCGTGATCGTTTCGTTAGGCTGCACGCTGCCGTCGGGATAGCCGACGATATACGCGTAATGGTCCTCAGAGTTGAGCGCTGCTCCGCCCGTTCCCGGGTTAGGCGCGGAAGCTCCGCCCGGCTCCGCGTCGTTCCACTTCGCGTACAGGGTAAAACTGCTTGTGACTTTTGACGCAAAGTCATACTTTTTCGTCAAAGCTGTGTCGGAGTACCATCCCGCGAAGGTATAGCCGTCCTTTGTCGGAGGGGTCGGCTCTTTCACAAGGCCGTTCAGCGTAATTGTTTGCGAAGGCACATGACTGCCGCCGTTCGTCTCAAACCATACAGTATATGTCGAGAAAACGCTGCCGCCGGGCGAGAATGAGCTCGCCAAGCTCCACTGAGCCGCGAATGTTATGTCAGCGGTGACAGCGACTGTGTCTCCTGCCCTATAGAGGTTTTCGCCTCCGTCTGCGGACCAGCCCCTAAATGTATAGCCGGTTCTTGACGGGTCGGCGGGGAATGTAAAGCTTTCGCCCTCATTCACGATATTTTCGGCCTTGAAGCCCTCGCCGGCTCTGCCGCCGCGTAATTCAAGAGTAACCTTGAAGGTCTTGGGACCGACAACGATCTCCTCATACTGCGCCGTGTAGGTCACATCGGCGGTAACTTCAACCGTGTCTCCCGCCTTGTAGAGATTTTCGTCTCCCTCCGCGGACCAGCCGAGGAAGTTGAAGCCTGCCTTTGTCGGGTCGGCCGGGAAGGTGAAGCTTTCGCCCTCATTCACGGTATTATCTGCCGTGAATCCCTCGCCCGCGGTGCCGCCGTTTAAGTCAAGCGTTACCCTAAAGGTATTGGGAACGACGATCTCCTCATACTGCGCGGTGTAGATCACGTCGGCGCTGACCGCTACCGTGTCACCCGCCTTGTAGAGGTTTTCATCTCCCTCTGCGGACCAGCCGAGGAAGTTGAAGCCCGCCTTTGTCGGGTCGGCCGGGAAGGTGAAGCTTTCGCCCTCATTTACGGTATTGTCGGCTGTGAAGCCCTCGCCCGCGGTGCCGCCGTTTATGTCAAGCGTTACCTTGAAGGTATTGGGACCAACAACGATCTCCTCATACTGCGCCGTGTAAGTCACATCGGCGGTAACTTCGACCGTGTCTCCCGCCTTGTAGAGGTGTTCGTCTCCCTCCGCGGACCAGCCGAGGAAGTTGAAGCCTGCCTTTGTCGGGTCGGCCGGGAAGGTGAAGCTTTCGCCCTCATTCACGGTATTTTCAGCCGTGAAGCCCTCGCCCGCGGTGCCGCCGTTTAAGTCAAGCGTTACCTTAAAGGTATTGGGACCAACAACGATCTCCTCATACTGCGCCGTGTAGGTCACGTCGGCGGTAACTTCGACCGTGTCTCCCGCCTTGTAGAGGTGTTCGTCGCCTACGGCGGACCAGCCCTTGAATGTATAGCCGTCCTTTGCCGGGTCGGCCGAAAAGGTGAAGCTTTCGCCTTTATTTACGGTATTGTCGGCCGTAAAGCCCTCGCCCGCGGTGCCGCCGTTTAAGTCAAGCGTAACTTTATATGTGTTTGCCTCATACTGCGCGGTGTAGGTCACATCGTCGGTAACCTCGACCGTGTCGCCCGCCTTGTAGAGGTGTTCGTCGCCTTTGGCGCTCCAGCCCTTGAATGTATAGCCGTCTTTTGTCGGGTCGGCCGGGAAGATGAAGCTTTCGCCCTCGTTTACGGTATTGTCGGCCGTGAAGCCCTCGCCCGCGGTGCCGCCGTTTAAGTCAAGCGTAACCTTGCAGACATTTACCTCATACTGCGCCGTGTAGGTCACATCGGCGTTGACTGTAACTGTGTCTCCCGCCCTATAGAGGTTTTCGTCGCCCTCGGCGGACCAGCCGAGGAAGTTGAAGCCGTCCTTTGTCGGGTCGGCCGGGAAGGTGAAGCTTTCGCCCTCGTTTACCGTTGAGCTTGCCTCAAAGTCCTCGCCCGCGGTGCCGCCGTTTAAGTCAAGCGTAACCGTGTGGGTAGTCGGCTCATACTGCGCGGTGTAGGTCACATCGTCGGTGACCGTAACCGATTCACCCGCCTTGTAGAGATGTTCGTCGCCCGCGGCGAACCAGCCCTTGAATGCATGACCCGGCTTGGCGGGGTCTGCGGGGAAGGTGAACTGTTCGTTTATTGTAAGCTCGGTCTTCTCCGGAAAATCGTTTTCGGTCGGAGTTCCGCCGTTTAAGTTAAGCGTGACCGTACATTTCATTTCTTTAAAATCCGCTATACCGTTTGTATTTTCGTCAGACGCCCAGAGAGCGAACGCGTTCTGGTAACGCGTGTCGTAAATAATACGGTAATACTTTTCGCCTTCTGTATATCCGTTTGCCTCGCCCGCGATCAACCAGTTGTTATAATCTGTCATTGACGCGCAAGCGCCGTGGGAGTACGCGCTCCAGCCTATCTGAATATAATGACCCTTCACATCGCCTTTGTCGTCCACAAGGTCGACGGCGCCGAAGTAATCGTTATCCGCCAATTCAACGCCCATGCCGGGCAGGATATTGTTCTGACGTTCAGGCTCTTTTTCTTTCACGTCGAGCTTCCATCCCATCTGAATAGTTCTTCCGCTGCTCTCCGCGAGGAACTGATTCCGGTGGTATGTGTGCATGAGCATAGATTCCATGTAGTCGGCAACATGGTTTTCGTTTTCATCGGCGGCCCAAAGCGCGTATACCTTTGCGTTTGATTCAGCGCCGGTGAGGCTGACCTCTCCTATCGACAGTTCATTGGCCATCTCCTCGCCTGTCACAAAATCAACATGCTCATCTTGACTCCAGCCGACCAGCACGGCCTTATCGCGGTAGATCATCGTTCTGCCGTATTCCACTGCCAGAAGAGCGGCATTTGTACCCGGCAAGTGATAGTCATTGCATACATAGAACATACCGTTATCGTCCACGGTATATCCGGCGTGGACATTACCGCCGTTTATGTAGTATTCCACGTGCAGAGCTCTTTCGCAGTAGTCGGGTTTGCCGCTATTATCATTATCCTGCGCGTATACGGCGTAGAGCGTAATGTCCTCATTTGCATTTCCCGGAACGGTGTAGGGGCTTATCAGAAGAGATTTTATTATTTCTAATGAATCCGGATCTACTGCGTCAGTAATCACTTTATCCGTACGCTCAAGGCTCCAGCCCGCGAATATGGCGCCGCCCTTCTTGAGTTCGGGCGCCGTTTCAAGCGGATAATCCGCACCGGGAAGAACGCCCGTCAGGCGAGCCGGCACAACGCCGTCGCCTCCGTTTATATCATAAATGATAGAAACGGTGGTCTCTCTGTAGTCGGGTACGAAGTTTTTGTTCCTGTCCACTGCCCATACCGCAAAAACGATAGCATCCGCGTCTTCGGGGATGACCACTTCGGAGATAAGCTCTTCTTCGGGCTCTGCCTCCAGGGGTGCGGCGCCAAGGTCTGTGCCGCACCAGCCTATGAATACTGCCTGACCGTTGGCGGTCTGCTTGGTCCATGGTTCATTGGCAGAGGGCTGCCAAAGGGGTGCCGTTTTTACCTCGTCGCCTGTGGATGGCGTATAAACATTGTCCATAATATCGGCAAGGCTCTTGGGCGCGGTGCCGCCGTTCGGCATGTATTCTATGTGGTGTCCGCTTGTGGTATAGCCGCAGACCGTACACGTCACGTGGGCGCTGTCCCAGGTATGACTCTTCTCGCCGCCTATGCGCTTTTCGGTATCGCCGCAAAGCTCGCACTTTCTTTCCTGATCGCGCTCGGCGGTACAGAGATAATCGCCTTCAACCGTGTCTTCCCAATCGCTCCATATATGTTCGAGTTTAGGCAGGTTGACCTGGTACGTGAGATTGTTATTTGAGGTGTTATCTCCGTTTTCTTGGGCATTTTTGCCGCAATTCTCGCATACGGGTGCATACTTAATATATCCGGCGGTCGAACAGGTCGATTCTTTGGAATCGATCTGGACGTAATCTGTTTCGTAATTTGCGGTCCGGGGATTGGGGTAGCGGTGCCCCGTGGCGGGGATCGCAAGCGATATCTCCGCTCCGCAGCCGTCACAGGTGAAGGTCATTTCGCCGGCTGTCGTACAGGTTGGTTCTGTTTTCCTCACGCCCTTCGTTTCATCGAGCTCACCCTCATCATTCTGGAACGAATGTTTGTTTGCGTTATGGGCATACTGAGGAACTTCGATCTGCAACAGATCGCCGCATTCTGTGCAGATATAATATTCGTGTCCCGTGCCATATTCCGTGGCGGGAATGTGAAGGTCCTCGTTTTCCACATAGTGGTGTCCGTTAGGGGCGCTCACTTGGACTTTCAGCCCTTTACTGTTGTTAAACGCGGAGCAGTTCTCGCAGCGAATCGTTTCCATTGCCCCTTTAGTGCAGGTCGCCTCCTCTGCTGAACTCTCATCCACATAGTATGTATGTCCCGTAGGCTCACTCTCTACCCTTTCAACTACCTTTCCGCAGGTTTTGCAGGTTTTTAATATGACCACCGTGTCGGCGCATTTGTTAGCTTTGTCATCTTCCTCTGTTTCATCGAGTTCCTCTGAATGCACGTGCGGTGTCGCAACGACATTGGCATATGTTATTCCGCAGGTGTCAAGCACATCCAGCATACGATCACGGTCCGCCTCGTCCCCCTCCTCGTACTCAAGGTAGATCGTGCCGTCTATCTGAGTGGGTTTGACGTCCGCGTAGATCAGTCCGTCGGGGTAGAGATACACGTCTCCGTGGATTACTCCGCCGTGGCTGTGGCCCTCTTCATTGCAGTTCATCTCAAGGGTGCCGCCCGACTTGACCGTCACGTTGCCGTATACTTCTCCGCTGTTGTACAGGTGCGCGCCTTCGGCAATCTCTATGTTTCCTTTTATATCTCCTTCGTTATGGAGGCTGCTTTCGCCCGCGCTCTCGGTCAGAGCGCCTCTTATCGTTACGTTGCCTGTAATGAGGCCGTCCACTCCGTTCTTTATCATCGAACCGTTCTCAAGTCTGATGTCTCCGTCGATGATGTGGTTGTTGACTACGGTGGAGACATTCCCTTCGTTGTTAAAATAGGAATAGACAGAGATGTTTCCCTCGATCGTGCCGTTGTTGGTGAGGTACTCGTCGCCGCTGGCGTATCCGCCAAGGATGGCCGCCGCGCCGACGACGTAGTTTTGCTTCACGTACATTTTTTCGCCGACCTCACCGATGTTCATCAAGGCGATGTCCAGCGCCCAATCTGTGCCCTCGTCTTTAAGGCTGCATGTGTTGTTGTATATTTCTCCGCCGTTGAGTATCAGCGCGTCGGCGGAGGGCTGCTGATACCGGCGCCTATATTGTCGTGTATCTTGCCGCCGTTCATCTCGAAGGCGCCGCCGTTATACATATACATCGTCTGACCCCAGCCGTAGGAGCCGCCTCTGAGACCTACGGTTCCGGTGATCTCGCCGCCGTCCATATGGAGCTTGGAGTAGATGTCTCCCTTATTATCACCATCTTTAGACCCATCGGTTTTTTTATGCAGCTGGATGAAGACGCCGTTGGTGTCGGCCGCAATGTTGTCTTTTATCAGCGTGCCTTCATCCATATAGACCTGGGTGCCTTCCATAGCCACGATCAGACCGCCGTTGCCGCCGTAGCAATAGTTATTCTCCATGGTGGTGCAGCCGCTCAGGCGTATCTCATCTTCGTCCGTGTTGCCGATACAAACTCCGGATCTGGACGCGTTATGCTTAAAAACAGTATTCGATTTGATCTCCAGTTTGCCGTCTTCGGTAGATGTGAAGTCGATGAAATGCCTGTCGTCGTCGTAACCGTCCCCCGCGAAGAAGTTCTCCATGATCACGTCCTCCAGTAAGAGGGTGCCGCCGGTGACCTTGATAAGGCTGTCGGTGGAGACCAGATTCCCCGCAAGCTCCTTTATGGGGTGACCGCCGTTCGGATCGGCAAGGACATCTATATCGTAATCCCGGTTCAGCTCTTTATCATAATCGAGCTTCTCCTGGTCGATCTCCCATTTGCCTTCTCCGTCGATGGTCACGTTTTGCAGCGTGACCGTATCGCCCGCGCCGACCCGGAGGATAGCGCCGTCGTAGTGCTCCTCCGGAAGCTCCGCGCCCTCCTCCTCGAGCGCCGCGAGGCTTATTTCGGGGTCCATGATTATCGTGTTCGGATTCGCGAAGGTATCGCGGGTGATGGTGTGTCCCCCGCCGTTGATGGTCACGTTTCCGACCCCGTCGGGAAGCATGGCCTCAAAGCCGACCGTGATGTCGTCCGTAAGGTAGATCGTGCCGCCGTCTTGCACGTCGTGGAGCGCGAGGGAAAGACGGCTGTAGGGTGTGCCCGTCTTCTCATCCTCGCCGGGATTGGCGACGATGATATTTTTGGTGGTTCCGGTGTCCCCCAGCGCATAATTCGTAAAGCGTGTCCTCGCGGGGAGAGTAACCGTAGGAGCGGTTGACGAAGTTTGCTGATGATCGTTAAGATCATTGTATGTCACCTCATAGCCGGTGAGCAGGAAGCCCTCATATGGGCCCTTTGTGACCACGATGTACACATCAACTTTCTTCATCTTACCTATTTTACCGCGCAGATATGCCGCGTCGCCCGAACCGAAAAGCTTGAGGGGGTATCCCTTCTCCGGCAAATCGGGTCTGTAGAAGGTATAAGTAGTTTCGCCGGTTTCGTCGTCCGTTTTTATTTCGATCCTGTGACTTGCGTCAGTGGTCTCGTAGGTGCCGTCTTCCACAAAATCCTCTGCTGTGACTTCATTTCCGATATTGTAGTACTTGTCTGCTTCGAAGGTGGTCTGTTGTTTGGTCTCGCCGACTTTATATCCTTTTGCACTTTTACTGGTCTTGAAGGTGTTTGCGGTTTTCACCGTATCCTCTTCATCCGAATCGTTCCACATGAAATCGGCTCTCAGGGTGCCGTCGGTATAAGTTTCTTTGGTGGTGCTGCTGCTGACTTTTCCCGTGGTATATCCGTTTAACCATACGCTGATCGTACCGGGGACGGGTGTGTTTTCGTCCGCGCCCACTTTGCCGTCTCCGTCCTCGTCCTTTATGGCGTCGAATGCCACGTCCGCGGGCAGGCGCGCCTCGCCGGAAGAGAGATCGCCCCAGTAGATCTCTCCGTTGTCGGTAACAGTGATCATATAATTTAAACCGGCTTCGTCTATATAGTAGTGACCCGCATGGTACTTGAAATATTCCTTTGCCTTGTCCTTGTTTTCGTCGCTGTATGCTCTGTCGTTGTCATAGATCTTTGTGCTTAAGGGCTTGTTGTATTTGGGATCAGATTTTTTTGTCATCACTCCCCATGGGTTTCCGTTCTCATCGGCGTCGTCATATATGTACGTGTTAGATGGAATGAAATAGGAAGACGCGGCATAGGTCTGGTCTCTTGTAAATGTAAATGTTACCTCCCCGCATTGCGCGATATTGGCAAGGGTATCATTCGTCTTTACGGTGCGCCATTCGGGAATGACGACTTTGATGTCGGTCACGGCGTTGATCTTACCGAAATTGGGATTATTATGGTTCTTCTCGCTCTTGTCCATCGTCAGATCCATCGCGACATCTTTATAAATATGCTCTGCGTTCCTAGAATCGTACGCGTGGATCGTGACCTTGCCCTCGCCGTCTATTTCGATGTGCCACTTACCCTTCGCCTCGGTTGGCTCGTAAGTGCCGGCGACGCCGATGCTCTTGAGGAAGTCTTCACCCTTTTTCCTGTCCGTGTCGGAATAGAACGTGCCGGTCAAATACTTGCACTCGACTTCTCCGTCTTGCGGGCGGTATATCGCGATAGGATCCTTCAAGTTGAACTGGTGGTCGTCTATGGGATTGGTTACGCCGCCTTTCCATGTCAACTTGACAATAGCCTCCTGTGTGCAGGCCTCGTCGGCAAACCAGCCCGTTACGGGGACCGTGATGGTAGAGAGATATCTGCCGTCGTTTCCCCATTCGCCGTTAGTGGTGCTTGTGCTGGCAGCCGTATGATTTTTGTCATAGACGAACACGGGGGCGGGGTTTGCTACCTTATCATAAACCTCGCTTTCGGTATCGAACTTGGTGTAAACATCACCTTTATCGTCTACCATTATTTTCCAGCCGGAGCCGTCGTTGAGGGTGTACTCGCCCGTCACATACTGGGTCATGTACTTCTCTGCCTCGTCGAGATATTTCTCCAAGAAGTATGCGGTCACTGTGCTGTAAGCGCGGGAAACTTCTTCGCTGTCCGGCTTGTAGCAGGTGACGGCTTCACTGACGGCAAACTGCTCTTCTGCCGGGTTCCAGTTCATTGTGACCGTTTTTCGATCGGTTTCCGCGGACTTCTTTTTTGCGTCGAACCAGTTCGGCGTGGAGAATACAACAGAGGTCACATCCGAGTCTCCCGTACCTGCAAGCCATTTTGCGTCTTTGAGGTCGTAATAAAGAGGGGTGTACTCGTCGCAGCCGTCCTCACCGCTCTCCTTCGGTATACAGAGCTTGACGGCTCCGTCCTCTTCGATCTTGATATATTCACCCGATTCGTCGTTTACAATATATTTGTTAGCATAGTCTTTCAGCCTGGACTTTGCATATGCGGTATTCTTGCTGTCGGCACCCTCACCGAGCTGTTCAAAACGCATAGGGGGTATAAATGTCGTTACGACTTTGCCGCCCTCCTGCTTGTATGCCGCAGCAAGCGCATCTGATGTAAAGTTCAGTTTGGCTGCTTTGGGGGAGGAGGTTTCAAAACTCCATGTAAGTTTGATAAAAGCGGGAACGGCGCATGCTTTGTCTATGTACCGGTCCGGCACGCAAACGTACATCGTGCTGACTCTGTCGGGGCTGGTGGAGGCGGCTGTCGCGACGGCTTCGCGCTCTTCTTCACCTGTGTTGAGATAGACATGACCGTCATCCTTGATCTCGATATACCAGCCGCCGATGCCTTCTATGTCATTGCCGTAGACAGTCCCGTAGGCATCGGAAAGGGCATATTTGCCGACATATTTTCCGTCTTCCCCGCTGAAATACCCAAAGGAGTACATGCCGTCAGCGGGCATGAAGTAGCTGTTTGTATTAAAGCCCTTCACCACCGTCGTTCCGTTGTACTCGTAGAATATATGTTGTTTGGAAGCCTTGAAGTGATTGTAAACTTTGTTGCTTGTTGCCGACGTCCAGTTGAGCGTCAGCGTCTGATAAGCTGTTTTTTTGCTGCTAAACCACTCTGCGCTGGAAAACACGAGTTTCTTGACATCGTCATAGGCGTTGCCGGAGGTGCTGGTGGCGCTGGTGCCAAATTCAACGTGATCCAGAAAAATACCTTCGCCGGTTCCGCCGTCGGTCAATTTGATATCGTTTTCGTCTATCGTGATCTTCCAGTCGGAACCGTCCGGGAGGGTATAGGTACCTTGCGCCGAATTATTCTTAAAGTACGCCTGCGCCTTGGTCTTATTGTACATATTAACACCGCTCGAGAAGTGATATAAAACTTCCTGAGCTTTATTGTAAACATCCGCATTCGGCATGGTAATATAACCCTCGGACTTAAAGGAGAACGCAAGCGTCTGGTTTTCACCTTCGTTTGTAAACCATTCGCCCTCTTTGCCGAACGTAATGGATGTAACGGTGCTTGTTCCTTCCAACGCCGTAACCACCGCGCCGGTGTCCGTATCGTTATGCTTCAGCGTGATATCGCCGCCGTCCTCGGCGATCACGATCGACCACTCGCTGCCCTCGTATTTGGTTTCGCCGCTTATGTAATCTTTCTCGGTCACATACGTTCCCGCATGGGCCGCGAGATAATTTTGTTGGTGCTCGTCAGCGCAACGCCGGCGCCCAGCGACATGGTCTCAATGCCCGGTTCGTCGTTCTGCGGCATGGGTCCGTCGGCCGGAGCTTCGCTCGGCGCGGGCTCGGCGGCCTCACCGTCCGTATCATCCGAAGCCTCATCCGCGGCTGCGTCTTCAGATAACCGCGCGCCGCCCAAAGAGAGCGGACCTTCCAAGATGTTTTCGTCCGCAAAAGGCTCCGCATCCGCGGCTGTATCCTCCGATAACAGCGCATCATCCGAAGAGAGCGAGCCGGCCGAGACGGTTCCGTCCGCCAAAGGCTCCGCGGCGCCGCCCGCCGCAAAAGACGCGGTCGGCATAAGCGCCGCCGCCATGGCAAAAGTTAACACAAAACAGATAATGCGTTTTGTCAGTTTTTTTGTCACGTTAAAGTCCCCTTTCCGTTTTCGGCTTAATGCACCGAGAAAAAGCGCCCCCCGATGCACATTCATAATTGTCCTTGCGCGGTGCATGGTCTTTTTTATCGCAACCGATCATTCATTTTTGTCATAATAAAAGAGCGCCGACAGGACGCTCTTTATTGTTATCCCGCGAATAATTTTGCGGACTCAAATTTATAAGAAATTAATTTTTCCCGTTTTAATCCCACGTTACCATCTGACAGATCTTGCCGGGCAGGTCGGATGAATTGACCGTGGTCGGATAACCGATTATTATCAGGTCGTCAAACTTCACGCGGTCATAGAAATCCTTGAGCTTGAACGTGTATATGCCGCTTCCGTAGCTGCCGTATGAGCCGCCGTTAAACATTCTGTAGTCAACAACATACACTTCCTCATAATTATTCAAAGCCCAGACGGCAAACGGATTGCCGTAAGAATCCTTTATTATACATACCTTTCGTCCGTTGTTCACATCGGTTTTGTATACTTCGAGAGGATAGTCGCCGCCTATAAAGCACTTATAAGAGTCATAGCCGGAGTTGACAGCCCGGACGCTTGACATATATGAGTTCATATACGGGTCGCGGTATATCGCGCCTTTATAATCGGGTTTCGGATAAAACAGCTGCAGCATTTCGGCGCTCCGTGACATATACGAGCTGCCCGAAAAGCTGTACATAGAGCCGACAAATCCGTATTTGTTTACCGTGTAATACGAATCGAGCGGATCGAGCTCGGCTATGTTGGGATTAACGCGCGAATATTCGGCATAAGCGTAATACGCGCCCTTTTGCGTCCAGTGATGGTCCGTGTTGAAATAGATCTTCTCGGCGGCGTGATCGGACAATGTCTGCACAGCGTTTACCGTATACAGATTGGGTATGTTCCTGCCGAGAAGATCGTTATACAAAGCGGTTATTCCCGCGGTCTGGTCGGCGCGTCTGTCGTTTGGAGCATAGAATTCCTGAGCCGTCGGAACGACTATGTTATACACATCGGCCTCCGGAACATCAACGGCAAGATTGGCAATGCCTTTCGCGTAATCGCCGTCGTCATTAACGCCCATTATCTCCATGCCGAAATATGTGTCTCCGTTTGAGAATATGTTGGCTATCCCGTACCTGCCGATAAAGTTATTGTATCTGTAATCATCCGTCACCACGGTCCCGTCCATGGGATTGACGATAAGATCAACTACTTCGCCGAGGAACGCCGCGCGGTTCCGCTCGTCCCACTCTATCGGATAACCGAAAGCGTTTGCGAGCGCGTCAGCCGGAGCCATGGCGTAATCGCCGCTGTAGCAAACCGGCGCTCCCATAGGAACCGGCTCGCCGTATTTTATCATCTCATCGCTGCCTATCTTAAAATGGACCGTCACACTCTCAAGCGTGACCGATATTCTTTCGTTTTCCTCATCCCACTCGCAGGCCGCGCCAAACGCGTCCGAGACCGGGCGCAGCGGAACCATAAGAGTTTCATTCTCAAAATATGCCGCCTGCGGCAAAATAACTTCCTCGCCTTTGGCAAACAGGCGAATATCACCGCCGCTTTCCGCGCCCCATGCCGGCATCGAGCATAGCGCCGCCAATATTATCAAAATGATACCTGTGATTCTTTTCATAAAAACTCCCTCTTCCTTTGTTGGCGGTATTTAAAATATGCCGCTGTCTGTTTCGCCGCCTTATTTCACACAATATTTTCAAGCAGGCGCTTCACGCAGCCGTATGTCAGGTCATACACCGTCATTTCCAGATAATCCATGCCCGCGTCCTTCATTGCCCGCCGCTGCTTGTCCGTAACCACCGCGTACGGATATATCCCGAACATAAACGGGAAAAAGAGATATATAAACTCATGGACCCGCTCCTCGGAAAGCCGCGGAAAATACTTTTTCAAAAACCCGCGGACGGTGCGCATCGAGCGCCCGTAGGCGACCTTCATATCCGTCAGCCGGTCAAGGCCGCTGTTTTCCTCCATGTCATAGTGGTTCATGGACAGCAGCTTCAAAAGCTGCGGGCGCCGCTCGAGCGAGCGGGCGAGCGCGGCAGCGAACTCGTCTTTTGTCATCGACTCGGTCTTTCGCATGGTCATTTCCAGATCGTCGCACCAGATGTTATATTCGCGCTCGATAAGCGCGAGAAATATCTCCTCTTTCGTTTGGAAATAGTTATAGATCGAGGTGCGCGTGAACGAGGTCGCGCCGCCTATCTCTTTTATCGTTATTTCCTTGAAGCTCATGCTGCGGTACAGCTTTTCGCAGGCGTTTATGATTTCCTCCCTGCGCGCGTTTGTTAATTCGGGCGATCCCTTCGGCATAACTTTTCTCCTTATCAGCTGAATTTATAATTACTTTAACATATAGATGACATAATGTCAATATTTTCCTGAAAAATTATTGACAACGTGTCAGTTCTGTGCTATAATACAGAAAATGACACGATGTCAGAATCAAGTTAGGAGAGTGCTATGGATACACGGATATTAAAATATTTTCTCGCGGCAGCGAGAGAGGAAAACATAACAAAGGCGCCGGAGATACGGGACAAATTGACCGAGTAATTTATCAATGCAAAATTTGTATGGATATCTATGAAAAACAAGCATTTTACATTTATTATTCAGCAGGTATATAATATTTGTACAGTTAAATATATACACATGTTTTTAATAGGAGGCGTAGTCACAATGGAATACACAAAATTGGGAAAGTCCGAATTAAGCGTGTCGCGGATATGCATGGGCTGCATGGGCTTCGGAAACGCCGCGACGGGACAGCACAGCTGGACGGTCGACGAAAGCCGGACAAGGGAGATAATAAAACGCGGACTTGAGCTGGGCGTAAACTTTTTCGATACCGCGATAGTCTACCAAAACGGCACAAGCGAGCAGTATGTGGGACGGGCGCTGAGAGATTTCGCGAAGCGCAGCGACTATGTGATCGCCACAAAGTTCACTCCGCGCACGCAGGATGAGATCGACTCGGGCGTGGACGGCCGCAGGCATATCGAAAACTATCTCGATCAAAGCCTCAAAAATCTCGGTATGGACTATGTTGACCTCTACATCTACCATATGTGGGACTACCACACGCCGATGGAGGAGATCATGGAAGGGCTTGACAGAGCGGTCAAGGCGGGCAAGGCGAGATACATCGGCATCTCCAACTGCTTCGCGTGGCAGCTCGCGAAGGCGAATTACTACGCGAGAGCAAACGGGCTTGCCGAGTTTGTGTCGATACAGGGTCACTACAACCTTATCGCCCGCGAGGAGGAACGCGAGATGATCCCGTTCTGCAAGTCCGAAAACATCGCGGTAACACCATACAGCGCGCTGGCGAGCGGCAGACTGTCCCGCAGACAGGGCGAGAGCACAAAGAGGCTCAAAGAGGACTCATACGCCAAGTTCAAGTACGACGCGACCGCCGAGGCGGACGGCAGGATCATAAAGCGCGTCGAGGAGCTTGCCGACAGGCGCGGCGTTTCGATGACCGAGATCGCTCTTTCGTGGCTGCTGACAAAATCGACCTCGCCGGTGGTCGGAGCGACAAAGCTCTCCCACGTCGAGGGCGCGGCCAAAGCGGTCGATCTGAAACTGACCGAGGACGAGATCGATTATTTGGAAGAGCTGTATATCCCCCACGCTCTTGCGGGAGTTATGGCTCAGAACGGAAAACAAAAAGCCGGAAATGTGGTGTAAAATCAAGGAGGAGATCAAATTGAAAAAATTTTTATTGTTACTTTTATCGGCCGTCATGATTATATCCATGGCGGGCTGCGCCGCGGGCAATACCGCGCCTGACGCGGAAACGGCGGCGGAACAAGCCGAGGAGGTGCCCGCGTTGTTTAACAAAACTCTTGTCGTATATTTTTCCGCGACCGGAAACACAAGAAACGTCGCCGTAAACATCGCTTCCGCGGCAAACGCGGACCTACACGAGATCGTGCCCGAGGTTCCCTACACGGACGCCGATCTTGACTACAACAGCGACTGCCGCGCGAACCGCGAGCAGAACGACGACGCGGCCCGCCCCGCGATCAACGGCGGAGATTTTGGAATTGAGCAATATGATGTGATCTTCCTGGGCTATCCGATATGGTGGGGACAGGCGCCGAAAATCATGTACACCTTCCTTGAAAGTCATGACTTCACCGGCAAAACGATAATACCGTTCTGCACATCGGGCAGCAGTTCTATCGGCTCAAGCGCGGAGAACATGCACGCCTCGGCTCCCGGCGCGAACTGGCTTGACGGACACCGCTTCAGCGGCGGCGCGTCAAGAGACAGCGTCGAAGCCTGGGTAGACGGTCTCGGTTTAAGTTTCGGAAATAACGAGTAGGTCAAAGAACCGGTTAAAAGAAAGCGGCGTTACAGAGTAGAATTTTTATAAGGAAAACAGGAAGCTGCCGCTTAAGCGGCAGCTTCTGTTCGTAAAGGGTTTATGGTTACAAACCGAAAGCCTTGGTGAGTGAACGCTTTCATCAGGTTTGTCAGGGAAGTTGGTATATATATTATAGCGTATCCGCTCCCGATAATCAATTCCGATTTGTAATAGTTTCCATAAGCGCGGGCTTATGAACAACAAACCCGAAAATTTTCGTATAAGCATTGCTTATTATAAGCATAAACAAACCAAATTGAAAACGATAAAGTATTATGATAAAATTTATATATAAATATTCGAGGTGATCTAATGCTTAAGCAAATCAGGTATTTTCAGGCGGTGGTAAGGCGCGGCAGCTTCAGCGCCGCCGCGGAGGAATGTTTTATATCGCAGTCGGCGATCTCGCAGCAGGTGCAGGCGCTTGAGCGCGAGCTGGGCGTTATGCTTTTAAACCGCGGCAACCGCAAATTTAATCTGACGCCCGCAGGAGAGCATTTTTACAAAAAGAGCCTGCTGATCACATCCGACCTTGACAAGCTGTGCCGCGAGACGGTGCGCATTTCCCACGGCGGCAGCAACACGCTGAGAGTATGCTATCAAAAGAGCTACGGCGGTCAGGAATTCCAAAAGGCCTTGGCGCGCTTCTCGGAAGAATATCCCGACATAACCCTCGACATAAAGAGCGGGACCCACGAGGAAGTGTATAACATGCTGCGCCTCGGCTGCGTTGATCTTGCGCTGAACGATCTGCGCAGAGCGTTTTCGGACGAGTACGTTAACCTGCCGCTCAGTGAGATGGACTGCCGCATCGAGATATCAAAGCGCGATCCGCTGTCGGAAAAGCAGTCCGCAAGCGCGGACGAGCTGAGAAACACGCCCTGCATATTGGTATCGACAAAAAATCAGTTTGAAATCGACCGGACCCACTATCACGAGATATACGGCATAGACGGCGAGTTCTTGTTCGCGGAAAATCTTGAGGAGGCGCGGCTCATGGTCGTGAGCGGCAAGGGCTATGTGCCCGTCGAGGGCGGCAGTCTGCCGCATCGGTTCTCAAAGGACATCGCGCGTGTGCCGCTGAGCCGCCGCGGAAAGCCGATAAAGAGAAAATACTGCGCTTTTTGGAAAACCGACAACACCAAAAAATGTATCAAAGACTTCGCGGACATACTTAAAGAGCAATTCGGACGGGAGGACGACTGATTTTGTCGGCGGCAACGAAAAACGGCCGGTTTCAGCTTGGGTAAGCGTTTTGGAAAATTGCCAAACTAAAAGTAATATTTAAAGGTAAAGGGGTATCATTATGGAATACAGAAAGCTTCCGCACGGGGAAGAGCGGATCGGCATAATAGGGATGGGCTCATCAGCCATAGGTATGCAAAGCGAAAAAGAAATAATCGAAACAGTCAGAGCCGCGGTCGAAAACGGGGTCAACTATTTTGATCTTGCGGCGGGACACGCCTCCTGCTTCCCGGCTTACGGCAAGGCGTTAAACGATGTGCGAAAAAACGTATACCTGCAAATACATTTCGGCGCGGACTACACCACGGGCGAATATGGGTGGACGACAGATCTTGACAAGATAAAAAGATCAATAGATTGGCAGATGAATAACCTTAAAACAGATCACATTGACTTTGGATTCATTCATTGTCTTGACGAAAAATCCGATTTAAGGGATTATGAAAAAAGCGGCGCTCTCGGATATATCTTGGACCTGAAAGCGCAGGGGATCGTGCGGCATATCGGATTGTCGTCACATTCGCCGGAAACGGCAAACAGCGTGCTGGACATGGGTATCGTTGATATGCTGATGTTTTCGATAAATCCGGGATATGACTATCAAAAGGGAGAATACGCTATCGGCGGCGTGTCCGACAGGACGGGACTTTATCAAAGATGCGAGGCGGAAGGCGTCGGCATCTCCGTAATGAAGCCATTCAGCGGCGGACAACTGTTGGACGCTAAAACATCGCCGTTTAAAAAGGCTTTGAGTAAATATCAATGTATTCAATACGCTCTTGACAGGCCCGGCGTGTTAACGGTATTGCCCGGATTTCGCGAAAAAAAAGACCTTATGGATATTCTCGGCTTTTTTAACGCATCGGCGGATGAAAAGGATTATTCCGCGATGGGCTCGTTCACGCCCGAGGACGCGAAAGGCATATGCGTGTATTGCAACCACTGCAGGCCTTGTCCGCAGGGGCTGAACATAGGGCTGATAAACAAATACTATGACCTGGCCAAAGCGGGCGACAAGCTTGCCGCGGAGCATTACAAAAATTTAGAGACGACGGCGGAAAGCTGCGTGCAGTGCGGACATTGCGACAAGCGCTGCCCGTTCCGCGCGAACCAATCGGCAAGAATGAAAGAGATCGCCGCTTACTTCAGCAACCTATAAACCGCCTTCTGCCGCATTTATCGCAATGTTATACAATTGTATTATAAAATACGCGGCTTGACGCAAAAAAATATTTAAAACCATTGACTTTAATTCAATGAATATGATATAATGAAATTGCGTACAGGAGGTGACAGCATGGAAAAGAAGATGACAAACCGGCAGCTTGCCGCACTGGAAACCAGGCGCAAACTGCTGGAAGCGGCGAAAAAACTGGTTCGTGAAAAAGGTTTGGTCAACACATCTATCGAAGAAATCACAAAAGCCTGCGGCGTATCAAACGGTACGTTCTATACCTACTTCAAGCGCAAAGAAGATGTGGTTTTTGCACTGAGCCGGGAGATGTACCGGGGAATTTATGAGGAAGCGCAAGCCCATGACGGTCCCTTTATGGAACGGCTGGCATTTTATATGATAAATTTCTCCGGTCACATTGAACGGGACGGACTGAAGCTCTGTCAGGAATGGGTGCGGAACACCGTAGACCCGGATCTCGTGGAGACCCCGTACAACAAGGACAAACTCCTCGTGGATATTGATTCCATGAAGGGTATGATTGAAAAGGGAATTGAGCGAGGTGAACTGACGGACGATACGCCCGTAGACGCGCTCGCCAATGCATTGGTAGATGTGATCTACGGCGAAATGCTGTGCTGGGATATGTCCGGCGGGGCATACAGCTTTGAGGAACGAACAAAAGAATTTTGCAACATGTTTTTACCGGCTATGATGCAGCCTTATATCAGCAAGAGCAATCATGAAAATGGAAACAGCAACGAAAAATAAAAAAAGGAGGAACCAAAAATGAGTGAGATTAAGAAATTGGGATTTGGGCTGATGCGCCTTCCTCAAAAAAGCAACAATGAAGCAGACATTGACATGGAACAGTTCAAACAGATGGTAGATCTTTTCCTGGAGCGGGGATTTACCTACTTTGATACATCCTATGTGTATCATGACGGCGCTTCTGAAACCGCGATCCGGGAAGCCCTTGTCAAGCGCCATCCGCGGGAGAGTTTCCTGCTGGTGTCGAAATTTCCCACCTTCCAGACGCCTGCCGAGGACAAGGTGGAAGCCATTTTCCGGGAGCAGCTTGACAAATGCGGGGTGGAATACTTTGACTACTACCTGCTCCACAACCTGAACCGCTACATCTATGCCACGGAAGTCCAAGATGCCCATCTGTTTGACCACATGAAGCAGTGGAAGGAACAGGGCAAGATTCGCCACATCGCGTTCTCCTACCATGATGACGCTTCACATCTGGATCAGATCCTGACCGAGCACCCGGAGGTGGACGCCGTTCAAATCGTTCTGAACTACTACGACTGGGAGGAGCCGTTTATCCAGTCGAAAAAGTGCTATGAGGTCATTCGTAGGCACGGCAAGCAGGTCATCGTCATGGAGCCGGTAAAGGGCGGCATGCTGGCCAAAGTTCCGACCGGCGCGGAACATATCTTTCAGGATATTGACCCTGACGCCTCATCTGCCGGCTTTGCGATCCGCTTTGCTGCATCGCAGGAAGGTGTGCTTGTTGTCCTCTCCGGCATGAGCAATCTCGCGCAGGTGGAGGACAACACCGGCTATATGCAGGACTTCAAGCCCCTCACCGATAGGGAAAAACAGGCTCTGACCGAAATGAAAGGAAAATACCGGGAGACCTGGAAGTACCGCTGCAGCGACTGGTCCGCCTTGGACGATAATGCCTACGGCGTTCCCGTGTCCGGCATCATTCGGGCGTATAACAGTATGTTAATCCAGCCCGACCCCACCTTCTGCGCGGAGCTGAACTACTACAAGAGTTTCCGAAGCGCCTATGAACGGGCGTTTGAAACAGGAGATTACACAGTGCAGACCGAAAAGATCGGCGGAGCGTTTGACGTCACGGCTGCTATGCGGGAAGCCGTCACATACCATGCGAAAAACAATTATCAGACCTATATGGATTGACTAAGATGAGAGGAGATGTCAATATGACGAAAGCAAAGAAAAGCATAGCCTTTATCACGGCTATTGCAGCGGCTTGTCTTGCGTTCGGACTGTTCGTGTGGCAAGTAAGCAAACCGAATGGCGATTCGGCTCTTGCCGCAAGCGCAGAGCAGATTTTAACGCTGCAGATTGGCAATCCCGTTATGACGGTAAACGGTGAAGAGCGCGAGATCGACCCGGGACGCGGAACCGTTCCCGTGCTCGTGAATGACGCGAGGACGCTGCTGCCCGTGCGGGCTGTTGTCGAGGCAGTAGGCGGCACGGTCGCATGGGAAGAAGACACAAACACGGCTGTGCTGACATACGAAAGCGACGTGATCAGACTTACGATAAACAGCACGACCGCGTATCTGAACGGCGAGGCACAGCCGCTTGATGTCGCGCCGACCACAATCAACGACCGCACAATGCTTCCGATACGCTTTATCGCGGAGAGCTTCGGATTTGACGTTGCGTGGGATGAAAACACGCAGACGGTCACTGTAACCGTTCCCGCAAAGGAGGATGAAACTATGGAAACAGCAAACACAACAACATCAACTGCCGCCGCGAACGCAAGCGCTCCCGTTGTTTATATAACAACCGAAATAACTCCTGAATCGCTTGTTAAGATCTATGACGCGCTCGGCTTTAACGCCGAGGGCAATGTGGCGGTCAAGATGTCCACCGGAGAGCCGCCCAACAGCAACTATTTAAGACCCGAGCTTATCGGCGGATTAGTTAAAAAGGTTGACGGCACGATCGTTGAGTGCAATACCGCATACGGCGGCAGCCGCGCTGAGACGGCAGCGCATAAACAAGTTATAGAAGATCACGGCCTGAACGCGATATCCAAAAACGGCGCCGCCGATATTATGGACGAGGACGGCTCAATGGAAATTCCCGTTCCCGTTCCCGCAAGCGGAGCTTCAACGATAACCGAGAATTACGTCGGAGCGCACCTTGCAAACTACGACTCCCTTATCTCGCTCGCCCACTTCAAAGGCCACGCGATGGCGGGCTTTGGCGGCGCGATCAAGAATATGTCGATCGGTATCGGTTCATCCGAGGGCAAAGCGTGGATACACAGCGGCGGAACGTCGCATACAAGCCCGTGGGGCGGCGATCAGGACAAGTTTTTGGAGTCGATGGGCGACGCGACAAGCGCGGTTATTGATTTTATGGACGGCAAGGTTGTGTATATAAACGTAATGAACCGCCTTTCCGTAGACTGCGACTGCGACGGCAATCCCGCCGAGCCCGATATGCACGATATAGGCATACTCGCGTCATATGATCCCGTCGCGGTAGACCAGGCCTGCATTGATCTTATATACGCCCAAAAGGACGGCGACGGCGCGTCTTTGGTAAACCGTATCGAATCACGCAACGGACTGCACACCCTCGAACACGCCGCCGAGATAGGCTTGGGCAGCAGAGAATATAACTTAGTCAGCATTGATTCATAATATTGACAAAATAAATTAAAACAGGTATAATTTAATTGATATAATCTAATATAAGGAGGAAAACAAAATGGCATGTTTTTTAGTACCGACAACGGAAGCTATAGTAACAACAATTGTAAAGAAAACCACTGACAAATCGGCGGATAAGAAAAAGATCGAGATAAAAAATCCTTTTATCAAAAGACTTAACTGGCTCAATAATATGCTCTGGGGCGGTAGCGTACTCTTAGCATTCGAGCACATTTGGCACGGAGAGATCGTGCCGTGGGCGCCGTTTTTGACAAACGGTGTTTCGGCACTTCAGGAAATGGCGACCGCCGGAGTCGCTATGGCCGCGGCGGTCACCGCGGTATGGGCCGGAATTGTGGCGATTACAAACCGGATGGCAAAAAGTCCGCTCGCACTAAAAGGTGAAGCCTAATGACGCTTTTGATAACGGTTTTCGCGGCCGTGGCGGCGACAGTCATTTGGTACAACACCAAAAGCGATATGAAGCTCGGCGTTCTCGCGCTGATGTATTGGGGCGCGTCGCTTATGTGGCTCATTGACGCGGTCGCGGAGTACATAGAGATCGGCGCGGAATATTTTACTCCCGCTCCGATCGATATGTTAAACGACGCTTATCTCGGGCTTTCGGTCGCTGCACTGGGGCTTGTTATATGGCTTGTCATCGTGCTTGTGAAAGACCCGAAAGGCAAGATAAGAGCTTTGCTGAAATCCGATTCCAAATAGTAATACAACAAAACGGCTCTATTGAAAAATCATAGGGCCGTTTTTAGTAAAGGAGCTTTTGACATGAACACAAAATATGAAGATCTGAAAAAATATATAAACTCGCTCGGATCCGTCGCGGTCGCCTTTTCGGGCGGCGTGGACTCGACGTTTCTGCTAAAGACCGCGCATGACATTTTGGGCGATAACTGCGTCGCGATAACGGCGCGCTCCTGCTCGTTCCCGCTGCGCGAGCTTAACGAGGCAAAAGCGTTCTGCGAAAAAGAAGGAATAAAACAGATAATCGTAGAATCCGAAGAATTAAAAATTGACGGCTTCGCGCAGAATCCGAAAAACCGCTGCTACCTCTGCAAAACGGAATTATTTACAAAAATGCGCAAAGCGGCGGCGGAGCTCGGCATAGAAAACATTGCTGAGGGCTCAAATATTGACGACAACGGCGACTATCGGCCGGGACTTATCGCCGTTAAAGAGCAAAACATCAAAAGTCCGCTCAGACACGCGGGACTTACCAAAAACGAAATACGAGAATTATCCAAAGACTTGGGTTTAGATACATGGGACAAACAGTCGTTCGCCTGCCTTGCGTCGCGGTTCGTGTACGGCGAAACCATAACCGAGGAAAAGCTCGGCATGGTCGATAAGGCGGAGCAATATCTTCTTGATTTGGGTTTTACGCAGGTTCGCGTGCGCGTGCACGGTGATATGGCAAGAATTGAGATCAACAAAAACGAATTTCCAAAAATGCTTGAAAAAACGGACAGCGTGCACGGTTATCTGAGATCGCTCGGCTTTACATACGTATCGCTCGACTTGGGCGGATATCGGGCGGGCAGTATGAACGAAACGCTTGAAAAATAAGGAGCGGCAACGATCGGCGTGCCGCTCTACGCCCTCGTGAGCGGATTTGTGGTGAATTTAATAGCCCGAAAATAATTATTTTATTGTGTATATTTAAGCGGCTGATCTTTATTCCGAAGAGGCGCGTCATTGTATCGGCCGCAAGAAATTTCATTGATAATTTCGGTTGATTTTTTCAAAAAGTATTTGATTGATGTTATTGATTTTTTACATCTCTTATGTTATGATAAATACATAATTTACTATAGAAGCATGAGGTGATCGGGATGACTCAAAAGCGCTTTCGCGCGAAAGGTCAAATTTGCGCGTTGATAATACTCTGCCTATTCTTCTCGGTATTGCCCGTAAACGCAAAGGCCGAGGATACGGCTTATGCGTATAACGGCTTTGCGGGTATTTATCAGAAAATCTGCATAAACAACAAAACGGTGTGCCAAAAAGACGATAAGTTTGTTTTGACCGACGGCCCAACCTCCGATTTAAGCGATCTGTTCCTGCCGCGTTACATGGGCGACGGCAGCTACGCGTTTGAAAACAAAAAAACGGAAAAACGCATAGCAAAGGCGGAGCGCGGCGGATCCTTGCCGGCGGCGCTCTATAATATCCGCAAGTCGCTTACGCCGCAGCCCGATGATTTCGCGGGACTTGACGACAATACGCAGCATTGGATATTGGAGCGGAAGGACGATACGGATATATATTATTTGAAAAGCCTCGATAACGAGCTGTACATGGGCGTTTCGGAAGACGGCTGTGAACTGATTGCCGTGGGAGAGGAACAAAAAGCGGAGATTACATTTCAGCCTGTTCCCGATGAAAGTCCGCTTTATCTGCTTTCCCTGCAGCCCGGATACGACACGCTGCCGGAAAATCAGCGCACGCAGATAGAGCGCGTGTACGAGAGCGTCGCGGGAGACGTGTTTGAGACATGCAGCCCGTACGGGACCGGCGAAAAGAAAACTCCGCGGGCGGCGATCGACAACTATTATTACACAAAAATAAAAGGTCAAAATATGACCGCGGACGCATTTCACAACAGCGTTACATGGAGATTTAACAATTCCGCGGGTTTTTCCTATGTGACATTGAAGCTTCTTTCCGGCTACAATGTGCGCACGGATCTTCCCGGGACCCAGGACGCGTATTATAGGCTTTATCCCGAAAGAGAGCCGTTCGCCAAAGAGGATAACGGAACAACGCGATATCCGTATATCCTCGAGGTTCATGATAAGGACGCCAATGGCGGCGAGCGCGTGCAAACCATAAAAATATCCATTGAGGACAGTATAGTCGGACGGAAAAACGCCGATACCTTCGGCGAGGTGCTGGCGCACATCCCTTATGAGCTCAGAAGTCATATCAAAGACGCCACATGCTACAAAAGCCCAACCCCCGGCAGCGGAGTATATCAGTGCAGTGCAACGCATCTTAATATAATACTCGCGACTACAGCCTCCGTCTATACCATGATAGAGAGCATAGTTCACGAGCTGGGGCACAGTATCGACTGCTGGTATTACTCCGACTACGGAAATTCACGGTATTCGACGAGAACGGAATGGAAAAATGCCATGGCATCCGATTGCTATTCGGTCTCCGACTATTCCCATACGAGCAGCCTGGAGGACTTTGCCGAATTTTGCCGTTTTTATT
Organism: uncultured Clostridia bacterium; assembly: GCA_947625905.1. Lineage (GTDB taxonomy): Bacteria > Bacillota > Clostridia > Monoglobales > Monoglobaceae > Monoglobus. The sequence continues at coordinate 44,535 of CANQQJ010000008.1, forward strand.
TTACCGGGTATACCAAGCAGGACTGGCGGCGGGCGCTTATGATTCTTTGCCCCGAGCGCAGCAAGGCGTTCAAACGCATACGCATGAAGGTTATGGACGGCTATTCACTTTGGGACGATGGTCCGGAAAAGGAACTGACGGTATACTTTGATTATAATGATGACGGAACTACGCAGCCAAGCAGAAAAACGGCGGAACAGTATTCGCGCTACGGCGAAATTATGCCCGCCGAACCAACCGGGCCGGAAAGGGTATTTTTAGGCTGGTACACCCGCTCGGTCGGAGGCGAAGAGATTGCCGCGGAGCAGCGGATAATGGACGGCGAGGATCACACCCTGTACGCCCATTGGAGTGATCCGCCCGGCAAGGAGATAACAATTCATTTTAATCCGGACAACGGAGAGCCGGAATTTGAGATAAAGGCGCGGAAAAACACACGCATTTCGCAGATAATTCCGGACCCCGAACGCAGCGGCTTCAGCTTTTTCGGTTGGTGCACAACGAAAGGGTTCAGCGAACGATTCGATCCGCGCAGCGATTTGGTTCTTTTTGACGATGACGATGTTTGCTTAAAAGCTCAATGGGATCCGCTACCGTATACAACGGCGCAGCCGTCTCCGACAGACTCTCCGGATACTCCGACGCCGAAACCGACCGAGACAGCGCCTCCGGATACTCCGACGCCGAAGCCGACCGAGACAGCAATGCCGGATCCGCCAAGCCCTGCGCCGACAACAAGCGCGGCGCCAAATCCGACTCCCATGGGAACCGCAGTTCAGGACCCGCCAAGTCCGACACCGACCGAGACAGCAATGCCGGATCCGCCAAGCCCTGCGCCGACAACAAGCGCGGCGCCAAGTCCGACTCCCGCGGAAACCGCAGTTCAGGACCCGCCAAGTCCGACGCCGACCGAGACGACATCGCAAAAGCCAAACGAGCTCATTGTTGATAAAGAGATCAGTATAGAAAAAATATCTGCCGCAAGCGATTCTCCGTCAATAGCAAAAGCGTCGATCCATATGTACGTTCCCGCAGGATATGAACAGGAAGCGGCGTTTATCTTGGCTGTATACAAAGACAACGTGTTACAAAGCCTTAAATTCATCAACGAAACGGTGACGGGAGATAAACAGTTTGAAGCCGAGATCGAAGTCGAAAACGGCGCAACGGTCAAGGCGATGCTGTGGGACGGCAAACAAACACCGTTTGTCCGCGCCCGGAGCATGGAGTTTTAAAGAAATATAATAACAGACAAAAATGTATTTAAAATGCGCTATTAAAAGCGGCCTATAAATTCAAAATGAAGGAGATGAGTTCAAAATGTTAAATTTATTCAGAGAACAAGCCTCGAAGCACGGCGGCAGGGTCGCTTTGTCGGAACCGTCAACGGGCAGATCGGACACTTATAAGCAGCTTGACGAAAACGCGCGCCGCATAGCCGCGAAGCTTAAAGAGCAGGGCGTTCGGCGCGGCGACGCCGTGATGATAACCGCCGCCAGGAGCATCGGATTTATTGAGGCGATGTTCGGCATACTTATGGCGGGCGGCGCCTATGTGCCGCTTTCGGACCATTATCCCGCGGACCGCAAGGCGTACATACAAAGCGACTGCGGCGCGAAGATCATTATCGACGACGCTTTTATAAACGACGCGTACGGCTTTGAGCCCGTTTCGGAAATATGTGACATAAAGCCCGACGATACCGCGCTTATAATCTACACCTCGGGCTCCACGGGAAAGCCCAAAGGCGTTATTCACGATCACGAGTCAATAAGAAACGAGGTCCTGCTTTACGGCGATATACTGAAGCTTAAAGATGATGATATATACGGCATCAACGTCGCGTTCTATTTTATTCTCTCCGTAGGCGATATTTTTACGGGACTCTCAAACGGCATTACAGAAATAATAATTCCCGATGAGTTTAAAGGCGACCCGGAAAGCCTCGCCGATTTTATTGAAAAGCACAAAATAACCTCCGCCGTTATAATGCCTAAGGTGCTGCGCTACTTCACACGAAAGGGCGGCAGTCTGCGCACGGTTGTGAGCTGCGGCGAGCGTTTGTCGCAGATCGCGCCGGACGGCTATCGGCTTTTGAACTGCTACGGCATGACAGAGCTTACCGGAGAGTGCCTCACTTTTGAGGTGGACAAGGCTTATGACAACACACCCATAGGAAAGCCGAGCGGCAATGTGAGCGCTTATGTGCTTGACGAAAACGGAAACGCCGCCGACGAGGGCGAGATCTGCATTGCGGGCCATATGGCCAAAGGATATTTGAACCGCCCCGAAGAGACCGCAAGGGCCTTCACGCCGAATCCGTTTAAAAACATCGACGGCCACGATCTGCTTATTCACACGGGCGACCTCGGCAAACGCCTCCCCGACGGAAACCTTCTGTATCTCAACCGCAAGGATTGGATGCTGAAAATAAACGGCCAGCGCGTCGAGCCCGGCGAGATAGAATCCGCCATACGTGAGACAGACGGAATACGCGATACGGCCGTAAAGGATTTTATAGACGCGACAGGACAAATATTCCTCGCGGCGTATTATATATCAGACAGTGAAAAGGACGAAAAAGAGCTGAAAAAAGTCCTTTCGCTCAAGCTGCCCGAATATATGGTGCCGGAGTTTTTTGTGCGTCTTGAAAAGCTGCCCGTGAACGCGAACGGCAAGCTTGACCGAGCGGCGCTGCCCAAACCAGATATCGACTTAAGGCGCGCCGAATACAAGGCCCCCGAAAACGAAAGACAAAAACTGATCGTGCAGGCGTTTGAAGAAATCCTCTGTATTGAAAATATAGGCATCAACGACGAATTTTTCGCACTCGGCGGCGATTCGATAAAAGTGCTCATGCTGCAAAAGGCGCTGAGAGAAAAAGGGATCGAAATATCCTCCGCTTCCGTTTTTTCCTCACAGACCCCGAAGCTGCTTTCGGAGACTGTCGGAGACGGCTCGGAATTGTCGTCTTATAAAGGTGAGGATGCCGACTCGTATCCGCTCACAAGGGCCCAGATGAGCATTTATCTTGACAGCCGTGAAGAGCGGGGAACCGCGTACAACAACGTGTTCTCGCTTTTGCTGCCTAATGATATGGCGGACGAAACGCGTCTTAAAAACGCCGTTGAAACGGTGCTTAATGATTATCCGATACTCGGCGCGTCGGTTAAAATAATCGACGGCGCTCCGTCGCTCGCGCCCTCCGGCAGGAAGATAACGGCGGAGATAAAACAAACCGAGATCACCGACAAAAACACGCTTGCCAAAAGCGTTGATCTGCCCTTTGATTTGGAAAACGACCTTCTCACCCGCGCGGTTATTTTCAAAACGCCCGCGGGACTGTGCCTTGTGCTTGTGATGCACCACATTGTCTGCGACGGCACCTCGGCTTCGATAATAATAGGCAATATCGCCGCGGTATTCGGCGGCGAACCGACCGCCAAAGAGGAAATGAGCAATCTTACCCTCGCGCAGTACGAGGCGGCGCATCCCGAAATAACGCAGGCCGACAACGAAGTATACAGAAAAATGCTTGATGATCTCGAGGGCGACACCGAGCTATACAGCGACGACGATCCCGAACTTGCCGATTTTAAGGGCAGACTGGGCGTGTATAACACCACGCTTTTCACCCAAAGGCAGGAGCTGTCGGGCAGCCTCGCCGCGTCTTTAAGCGAGCGCCGGTTTACCGAAAGCACGCTGTTTATGAGCGCTTACGCGTATATGCTGAGACTGTTCTGCAATCAGAAAAACGTGCTTTTCTTCACGGGCGAAAACGGCAGACACGACCCCGTTTTGCAAAACACCGTCGGCATGATGGTGCACAATCTGCCCGTGCTCGCGCATATTGACGAAAACGCGGACTGCGCGGATTTTATGGCGGATATGCAGAGATCCTTCCACGAGCTTGCCGCGCATGACGGCGCTGATATCCCGCAGCTTTGCGGCGAATACGGCATACGCCCCGACTGTTTCTTTGTGTACCAGGGAGATATGCTCTCGGGCGTGAACATAGACGGCAGGTACATCCCTATGGAAATGCATGTTTCGGATGACGTGATGGCGTCGCTTACGCTTCATGTGCTCAAGCAAAACAGCGGAGACTATCTGCTCAGATTTGAATATGCCGCCGAAAAACTGGCGGCGGAGACCGTAAAACGCATGGCGGAAGTATACACAATGATAGCGGCGGGACTTTGCGGCGGCGGCAAACTCAAAGATATACGCCTTGTTACCGATGAAAATGTCGCCGAAACAGAGCGGTTTAACCAAACCGAAACGGACTGCCCCGACACTAATATCGTGTCGATGTTCAGGGAGCAGGCAGCAAAATATCCCGACAGACCCGCGGTGCGCTTTAAAGACGAAACTCTTACATACGCGCAGGTCGATGATATTTCCGAGCGCATAGCGGGCAAAATACGCTCGCTCGGCCTCGGCGGCGGCGATGTTGTCTCCGTGCTTATCCCGAGATGCGCCTATATGGTCACCGCCTCTTTGGGAGCGCTTAAATCGGGCGCCGCTTATCAGCCGCTCGATTCCGCCTATCCCGCCGACCGCCTGACGTTTATGATGTCCGACGCGGAGGCGAAGCTGCTTATAGCCGACGAAGCGCTGCTTTCAAAGGTGCCCGAATACAAAGGCGAAATATTGCTCACAAAGGACATTCCCGAGCTTCCGGATCTCGGCAGAACAGAAAAAGACCCCGAACCGAATGATCTGTTCACGCTGCTTTACACATCGGGCTCAACGGGCGTGCCTAAGGGCGTAATGCTGGAGCACCGCAATCTTGTCAATTTCTGCTGCTGGTATAGAGACTTCTTTAAGATGAACGAGCACTCCCGCGCGGCGGCCTACGCGAGCTACGGTTTTGACGCCAATATGATGGATATGTATCCCGCTCTGACGGCGGGCGCCTGCGTCTGCATCGCCGAAGAGGAAATAAGACTTGATCTTATAGAGCTTGAAAAATGGTTCGACAGGCTCGGGATAACCCATTCCTTTATGACCACGCAGATAGGACGTCAATTCTACACAATGGCCTCTCCCGAAAATCTGAAATATCTGTCGGTCGGCGGCGAAAAGCTCGTGCCCGTTCGTCCGAAGGACACAAGCACGCGCTTCTATAACGCCTACGGCCCGACGGAATGCACGATATTTACAACGATCATGCCGGTTGAAAGGCTTTATGAAAGAGTGCCTATCGGCAAAGCGCTCGCTAACTGTAAATGCTATGTGGTGGATGAGAATCTTCGCAGGCTTCCTCCTCTTGTGCCGGGCGAGCTGCTTATTTCGGGTCTCGGCGTCGCGAGAGGTTATCTGAACAGAGAAGATCTGACCGAAAAAGCCTTTATCCGCAACCCGTTCAGCGACGACAAGGACTACATCAGAGCGTATCGCTCCGGAGACGTGGTTCGGCTTTTGCCGAGCGGTGAAATAGATTTTATCGGAAGAAACGACGGGCAGGTCAAGGTGCGCGGTTTCCGTATCGAACTGACCGAGGTCGAGGGCGTGATCCGAGAGTTCGGCGGCGTGACGGACGCCACGGTCCAAGCGTTTGAAGACGAGAAAACGGGCGAAAAATATATCGCGGCATATATCGTCGGCGACAGCGAAATAAATATATCGGCTCTGAATGATTATATAAGAGAGCGCAAGCCGTCATATATGGTCCCGTCCGTGACCATGCAGATACCGTCTATCCCTCTGAACCAAAATCAAAAGGTAAATAAGCGGGAGCTGCCGGAGCCGATCAGAAAACAGGATGAAATTATACCGCCGCGAAACGAAACGCAGCAAAAGATATTCGACCTTACGGCGGAGGTCCTCGGTTACAACGATTTCGGCATCACGACCGATATTTTTGACGCGGGTCTTTCCTCCATCGGCGCCGTCAGACTTAATGTGCTTCTTTCAAAAGCCTTTGACTCGCCCGTAAAGACCTCCGACCTTAAAGAAAACAACACCGTCGAAAAACTCGAGCGGTTCTTTGCCCGTGCCGAAAGAGCCGAAGCTTTTGAGATCCTCTCCGATTATCCGCTCACAAAAACGCAGGAGGGCATTTTCGTTGAGGCGATAGCCCACCCCGAAACCACCATATATAATATTCCCGTGCTGCTCAAGCTCGGCGAGGGCGTTGACGAAAACAGACTTAAAACGGCCGTTATCCGAGCGATAAACGCGCACCCGTATATTAAGACGAGATTGTTTATGGACGGCGGCGGCAATATCAGACAGCGCAGAATGAACGGCGACCTTTCATTTGACGAGAGCTCGATAGAAACCGTTATTGCCGATGATATAGAAAGTATAAAACCGCGGCTTGTCAAGCCCTATAATCTGCTCGGCGGAAGATTGTTTGGCGCTAAGCTGATTAAAGCCGACGGTATGTATTTGTTCCTTGAAATGCATCATATCATAAGCGACGGCGCGTCTTTAAGCATCATTCTGAGAGATATTTCGAGAGCATACGACGGCGAGGAACTCGCCGAGGAATCGTATTCGAGCTTTGAAGCCGCGCTTTCTGAGGAAAGAGCGAGAGCTTCCGAGGACTATGTCAGAGCAAAGGAATATTACGCCTCGCTGCTCAGCGGCTGCGACACCGACTGTCTGCCCAAGCCCGACAAAAACGACACCGAGAATAAAGCGGGCTTTATGACCGTGCGCTCCTCGCTTTCGCCGAAAGAGGTCGAGGCGTACTGCTTAAAGCATAAAGTTACTCCGAACGGCTTTTTCAACGCGGTGTTCGGCTTTGTCCTCGGCAGATACAACAACGCGGATGACGCGGTATTTACAACCATCTACAACGGCAGGAACGATTCCCGAACGGCCGATTCCGTGGGAATGTTTGTAAAGACGCTGCCCGTATACTGCGATATCGACGGCCAAAAGACCGTTTCGGAGCTTGTTAAGGACACGGGCTCGCAGCTGCTTGACAGCATGGAAAACGACGTTTATTCGTTCGCGGAAATTTCAAGAGAATACGGCGTCAGCGCGGACATAATGGTCGCGTATCAGGACAGCGGAATTTCCGAGCATATTATCGGCGGAGAAAAATGCGGGATAACGACCCTGAGCCTTGACGCCGCAAAATCAAAGCTCTCGGTAGACATAACCGTAAAAGACGGCGCTTACGAATACGCGGCCGAATATTACGCCGATCTATACAGCGACGAATTTATAAGAACCTTTGTAAGCTCAATGGACACCGCGGCGGCCTCGTTTATCACAAGCAAATATATCCGCGAGGTGTCAATGCTGTCGAGCGAGGACGCCGAAGCGATCAAAGGCTTCAATGACACCGATTATCCGATCGAGCTTGTGAGCGTGAACAGGCTGTTTGAGGCGCAGGCGGCGGCGCATCCCGAGCGGATTGCCGTTATTTCGGGAGACGAAAGCCTGACATACGGCGAGTTAAACGAGCGCGCCAACAGGATAGCACGCTCGCTCGCGGAAAAAGGCGTGAGGCTCGACGAGCCCGTGGGCATGCTGCTGCCGAGAGACGTTAACATTCCCGCGGCGGAGTACGGAATAATGAAAGCCGGAGGCGCTTTTCTGCCCATGCTGCCCGATTATCCCGACGACAGAGTGGATTTCTGCCTCAGAGATTCTCACGCGCGTTTTGTCATAACGACCGACGAGCTGAAGCAAAAGAGGGCCGAGCTTTTCGGCGGCAAGCCCTACGCCGCGCTTGCCTTGAGCGAGCTTTTGCGAAACGAAAACGCTTCGGATCCCGAAACGGATATTCCCGAAGACTCATTGGCCTACTGCATATACACCTCGGGCTCAACGGGCACACCGAAGGGCGTTATGATAGAGCACGGCAACCTCTGTAATTTTGTGAACGCGAACCCGAAAAACAAAGAGACATTTGAATATGTAAGCGGCGGAAAAACCGCGCTCGCGATTGCGGCGGTATCGTTTGATTTTTCCGTAATGGAAATTCACATTTCGCTTTGCAACGGCATGACAGTGTGTATCGCCACAGACGAGGAGATACACGACCCGCTCGTTCTCGCGAAGCTTATAGAGGAAAACGACGTGGAAGTGATGTGCGGCACGCCGTCTTTCATGACTAATATCGCGGAAATACCTCAGGCGGCAAAGGCCCTCACGCGCATAAAGATGTATGATCTCGGAGCGGAAGCGTTCACGCCCCCGCTTTACGGACTGCTGCGCAAAGCAAGCCCCGACGCCGTGATAATCAACGGCTACGGCCCCACCGAAGCCACCGTCAGCTGCATAGCAAAGGTGATGACGAGCAGGGAAAACATTACCATAGGCAAACCCGCGGCAAATGTCAAAGCTTATATTATCGACAAACACAGACACATTCTGCCCGCGGGCGCGAAGGGCGAGCTGGCAATAGGCGGTCTCGGCGTCGGCAGAGGCTATGTCGGACTTAAGGAAAAGACCGCCGAGGCGTTCATTGAACTGGAAAACGGACGCGCATACCGCAGCGGCGACATAGCAAGATATCTGCCAAACGGAGAAATCGAATTTTTCGGCAGAGCGGATAATCAGGTCAAGCTGAGAGGGCTCCGCGTTGAGCTTGATGAGATAACGAACGTTATGTGCGGCTATCCCGATGTTACCAACGCCGTTGTTATCGTAAAAGGCGAGGGTCAGCAGCAATATCTGTGCGGATATTTCACCGCCTCAAAACAGATAGAAAAGCGGGCGCTGACCGATCACCTCAAAAAATCCCTCGCGCATTATATGGTGCCGTCGGTGCTTATACAGCTTGACAAACTGCCGATGACAAAAAACGGAAAGATAGACAAAAAGGCGCTGCCCGAACCCGACGCGGCGCAGCAAAGAGCGGCGGGAAGAAAAGCCGCAAACGGCACGGAACAGATATTCTGCGATATGTTCGCGGCCGTGCTCGGCCTTGACACTGTATACGCCGACGATGATTTCTTTGAGCTCGGCGGCACTTCGCTGCTGGCGTCAAAGATAGCCGTGCGCTGCATGACGCAAAATATCCCCGTCGTCTATAAAGACATTTTCGACAACACAACGCCCGAAAAGCTGGCAGCGTTTGTAAGCGCCTCGGAAGCGCCCTCGGCGGAGACAAAGACCGCGGCAGAAATAAAGACAAACGAGGAACCCGAGCCGCTTTATGACGTTTTGAAATACAACGCGGCACCGCATGTGGGAGAAATTAATTACACGGACATAGGAAACGTTCTGGTGACGGGCGCCACGGGATTTTTGGGCGCGCATGTGCTTAAGCGGCTCATAGACGGCGGCGCGGAAAAGATATTCTGCCTCGCGCGTAACAACAGCAAGCTGACAGCCGAAGAGCGCGTTAAAATGATGCTGATGTTTTATTTCGACGACACCTACGACGAACTGTTCGAAGGCGGCATCACCGTTATAGACAGCGACATTACCTCGGGCGATCTGACGGCCAAACTGCGCGGACACGATTTTGACACCGTAATAAACTGCGCGGCGTGCGTAAAGCATTTCTCAAACAGCGACATACTCGAAAAAGTAAACGTTGAGGGCGTCGAAAATCTCATATCGGCCTGCCTTGAGCTTGACAAGAGCCTCGTTCAGATTTCGACCGTCAGTGTGGGCGGCGAGAGCGTGGGCGGCAGTATTCCCGAGCATGTGAGACTTTCGGAAAGCATGCTGGAATTCGGGCAGAACCTTGACAACAAGTATATAAACACCAAGCACAGAGCCGAAAAGGCGGTGCTTACCGCGGTCAGGGACAAAGGACTCAGAGGAAAAGTGATACGCGTCGGCAATTTGATGAGCCGCGAAAAGGACGGCGAATTCCAGGCCAATTTCCGAACCAACAACTTTATGAACACGCTGCGCGCTTACGCGGCGCTCGGCTGCTTCCCGATCTCGGAGCTTGACACGGACGTTGAATTTTCACCGATAGACTGCGTGGCGGCGGCCATATTGAAGCTTGCGGGCACGCCGCCTGAGTTTACCGTGTTCCACGCGTATAACTCCCATTTTGTCCATATGGACAACGTTATTGAAGGTATGCGCGAAAACGGGATATTTATTAAAAAAGTGTCGGATGAGGAATTTGAAAAACGCTTTAATGAGCTGTTGTCAAGCGATGAAAAAAGCATGGAAGTCTCGGCTCTTATATCCTACAGGGAAAATGACGCGGAACACAGAATGATAGAAAGCGTCAACAAGTTTACCGTAAAGGCTCTGTATAAGCTGGGATTTTCGTGGCCGCTTATCAACGAGAATTACATAAGCAGAGCTATAAACGCTCTTGTTACCCTCGGCTTCTTTGATAATGCCGCCGATATAGAATAAGCGGGGTGTTACTTTGCAAAGAAATGATTATCTTATAAGAAAAAAACTGTACAGTTACCTGCTCCCCAGCGTTATGGTGACGGCGGCTCTGCAGCTCGGCTCCCTTGTGGATTCGATAATAGTGGGCAATCTTATGGGAAGCTACGCCGTTTCGGCGCTTAATATAGCCACGCCCCTTGCTTTTTTCCTACAGCTGCCCGCTATATTGCTGGGAATGGGCGGCTCCGTGACCGCCGCCGTTTATCTCGGCAAAAGAGACGCGGGCTCGGCTTCGGACGTATTATCGATCTCGATATCGGCGACGATATTTTTATCGCTGCTGTTCTCCGCCGCCGAGCTTGCCTCCGCGCCTTTTTTCGCCGCCAAGCTCACGGCGGCTCAAGGTGGCGATATGTATGATATGGTAAAGACCGTGCTGTACGTGAACGGCATAGGCCTGTGGCCTGTTTGCGCGGTTTTGGCAATATCATATTTTATGAATGTGGACAATAATCCGAACCTTTCGGCGGCGCTTCACATAACCGCGAATGTTATAAATCTTTCGCTCGATTATATCCTTGTCAAATACACGCCCTACGGCGTGGGCGCGTCGACAGCTTCGACAATAATAGGCTATATCATAAGCGGCGCGATATTTGTCCCGATATACCTGAGATCAAAAAGAAGAATGCTTAAATTCAAAAAAATAAGCATACTGAAAAAATCGACGCTTTTTCTTGAATCGGCCAAAAACGGAATGCCGAATATGGCCATGTTCGCACTGACGGCGGCAAGCCTTGTCATAATGAACACAAGCACTCTTTACATACTCGGCCAGGATATGATGACGGTTTACTCGATAACCAATGACACTAATTTTATTGTCCAGCTGTGCCTTAACGGCATTGTTGAGGTGATACCGACTATCGCGGGAGTGCTGTACGGCGAGAAAGATTATTACGGCATAAGGCGGCTGCTGCTGCGCATATTAAAAGTGACAGGCGGTGTTTTCACGGTGCTTATCGGCGTATTCCTTGCCGCTCCCCGGCTCATTTCCAAATTGTACGGTTTCAGCATACCCGAGCTTGAGCCGCTGTATCTGCAATGCCTGCGGATATTCAGCTTGAGCTTCGCGTTTTACGCCGTAAACTCGATTATCCAAAACTATTACAGAACAATAGGCCAAGCGGGCATCGCGACGCTTGACACCCTGCTTGAAATGTTTGTAATAAAAATACCTCTCGCGCTGGGCGCGATGATGCTGTTCGGCGTAAGAGGCATATTTGCCTCGATGATAATCAGCGAGATCGCGGCGATACTTATCGTCACGGTCGTAAGGCGCGCTTTGCAGAAAAAGGGCAAAATACCGCAGAGAGGTTTCGCCGCCATACCCGACACGGGAGGCGATGTTTTCTATGACGTCACCGTCACGGGCACGGCCGATGAAGCGGTCGGAATATCCGAAAAGCTCATTGACTATTGCGTGAGCCGGGGGATAGATAAAAACAAGGCCAACACCGTGGGTATCGCGGCCGAAGAGCTGACCTTAAATATCGGGAAATACGGCTACAAAAACATCAAGAGAAGTTATATTGACATATGCTTGGTAAAAAGCGAGAATTCGCTGATCCTGCGTCTGCGCGACGACGGTATACCTTTTGATCCCCTCGAATATAAACACGACGAAGCCGATAAATATAATTTGGGCGGAATCGAGCTGATAAAACGCATGGCGGACAAAATGGAATACACAAGGGTCCTGAATATGAACAACACTGTTGTGGAGATCCGCTTATAGCATATCGGATATTTGCAGTCTTTTATTTCCTATTTGAGTATAATATCCGCGCCAGCGGAATTGTTAACAATCGGTGTTATAAAACGCAAATCGGTTCTTGATTTACTCGGCGCGGTGTGTTATAATAGATATAATTTCAAACGCAGAAAGGAAAGGCGCTATGTCACTGTTTAGCAGAATGTATGAAAGACCCGGAAAGGGCGTTCCCGAGAACGCGCCCGAGAAAAAGGGCTTCATGCTGTATCTTGATATATTGATACACAAATTTTCAAAATTTCTCATGATCAATTTTTTCCATACGATCCTGAGTCTTGTATGGATAGTGCTGCTCATAATGGCCGCAAGAGTGATCCTCGTTTCGACAAATCTGCTCGATACTGTCACATCCGCGCTTGCGGCGGCGGGCGCGGACGCCGATATTGAGGCGCTGCGCGGCGAGTCGGCGATCATGATGCAGACGTTTTTGGGAATAAGTCTTTTTGTGCTGTGGGGTTCGGGTCCCTCCTCCGCCGCATACTCTTATTTAATAAGATGTTTTGTTAACAGACTTCCGCTCTTTGTTATAAGCGACGGATTTGACAAATTAAAAGAGAATTTTAAGCAGGGCCTTTTTGTGGCCGTAATTGACTTGATCATGCTTATTATATCAATTAACGCGGTCTGCTTCTATTATCATTACTATACGCAGACGCATAAATTGGTACTGCTGCTGATGATGTATATTATCATAAGCATCATAATAACGTACACCATGATGCATCCGTATATCTATCAGTTCATGGTAACGTTTAAGCTGAAACTCCGCGATATTTACAAAAACGCGCTGCTGATGACGCTGGCAAAGCTCCCCGGCAATTTCCTTATGCTGGTTCTTAATGTTATCGTGCTGTTTTCGCTGTTCACGTTTCTCATACCCTATGCCGCGGCTTTTGTCATGCTGATCCTGGGTCTGTGCATATCGCGGTACCCGTCGGAATTTTACGCCGCAAGGGTTATCGGCAGACTTATGGATGAAAAAAAGAATAGTTTGTCGGAGCGGTAGATGTGCTCCGTATACAAGAAAAGGCCTCCGCGTATCGCGGAGACCTTTTTGTGTTTTATCCGCCTCTCAATTTGCCGGTATTTTATATTCCGAGGATCCCGAAAGGGGGCGCGCGCCGTCAAAACCGTCCCAAATAAAGGCTTTGACATAAGCGGCATTTGCCGTATCAGATTTCATTCCGATATCGCGCGTTTCTCCGACCGCCGCTCCGATTTCGGCCGAGTTTATATCAACAAGGACACCGCCGCGGGTGTAAGACGCGATGATCAGCCTCGCTCCCGCGCCCGACAAATTGCTTACGTTTGCCCAAACGTCTCCGTTTGAAACCGTTAGGCTGTTTATGATATACGCCCATTCGTTTTCGGGTCCGCACGTAGGCTCTGCTGTGGGTTCCGCAGTCGGTTCTGTTGATGGTTCAACCGAGGGTTCCGCGGTTGGTTCTGTTGATGGTTCAACCGAGGGTTCCGCAGTCGGTTCTGTTGATGGCTCAACCGTGGGTTCCGCGGTCGGTTCTGTTGTCGGCTCGACTGTGGGTTCCGTTGTCGCTTCTAACGTCGGTTCCGCTGTGGGCTCTGTTGTGGGTTCTATCGTCGGCTCTGACGTCGGCTCGGATGTGGGTTCTGTTGTCGGTTCCGCCATAGGCTCGGATGTGGGTTCTATCGTCGGCTCTGACGTCGGCTCGGAGGTGGATTCCGGCGTCGGTTCTGTTGACGGTTCAATCGAGGGCTCCGCCGAAGGTTCGGGTTTTGTATGCTGCCATTTTAAATATGGCAGACTGCTGTTAAACTCATCCGAAACATCCCATACATCTCCGACATTGAGCCCGCTTATAATGCCGCGCATTTCGTCAAGCGAGGCTTTCGCGTTTACCTCTCCGGGGCTGCCGTATTCGACTTTTCCGATCGGTTCAAGACCCGAATTTACGCCGCTCGGCTCGATCAAGCAATAGCAGTTTTCCGCAATGCCGTAACTGAACAGCCCGATAAGCGCGCCGCAGTTTTGAAGTCCGTCCTTTACCTCTCCTATCGTGTAACAATTTCTAATCCCGTCGTTTTGAGCGGTCGACGTGACCGCTATGCGCCCCGCGATGCCGCCGACGCAGAACGCTCTCGCGGATATCGTTCCGACGTTATAGCAATTTTCGACAAGTGCTCCGAACGACACATCGCCGACGATGCCGCCGTCGTAATTTCCGTTGCCCGTGATACTTCCGCTGTTCACACATTCCGATATATCGGTATATTTCGCCTCTCCCGCGATCCCGCCTTTATATTGTCCGGTACCGCTCTCGTATGAGACCGCGCCTTTGTTTTCGCATTGTTTTATCACGGCTTTGGATGACGGATTCGCGCCTTGGCTCAGTCCGCAAATTCCGCCCAGGCGTCCGCCCGCGCCGCTGACGCTCACGCTGCTTACACAGTTTTGGATGGTTCCTTGGTTGCTGCCGCATATACCGCCTATGTCGGAATAGCTTGAGGTTGACGAAGAGCTGACGCTGCCCTCGACCGTGAGGTTTTTGATAACCGACGACGCGGTGTTCACTCCGAACAGCCCCAAAAAAGTGCCCGACGAATTTATCATAAGCCCGCTCACCTTGTGCCCGTTTCCGTCGAAGGTGCCGAATTTATACGCCGCGCTGCCTATCGGCGTCCAGTTCAGACTGCCGCCCAGGTCAATGTCGCGAAGCAGCACAGCGTTTTTTTCGCTGTCGTCAACAGCTGTCGTTACTTTCCCGTTCACATACATCGCGTACCACGCGAGCTCGTTTCCCGTCGAGATCCGCCACGCGCCGTCTTTGAACTCGGGCTCATCTAAGTCCCCGTCCCACACGGCGTTCGGCTCGGTCTCTATGGCAATCGTCTTTTCGCCCGCCTCGATATCCGAATTTGATACCTCAAACATGCCGCTGCGCTTGGCATAGCCTCTGCGTTTTATCGTATAGGAATACTGCCCCTCGGGCAGCAGATAGCCGCCGTCCTCGGCAGGGATCACATGATCTCCGCTTTTGACTTCAGATATAAAATCATCAAGCTCGGTCCCGCTTTCGCTGTCGGTAAACGAAAACTGCACTTTCGCCTTGGGCAGAGCGGCCAGCACAACCTTGGTATTGACATCGCCTCTGCCGACAGTCACTCTGCCCGAAGCCGCGCCGTACCCGAACAGCTCCGCGGTATATTCATATTCGCCGTTTGGCAGGCTGAACTCGTATTTTCCGCCTTCCGAGCCGCTCGGCATCAGGTCATCGCCTTTATCCGTTTTCAGGGTGAACGCAGCATTCGGCGGCTCGACCTCAAACACAACGTTGTAGGTGTTTTGCTTTAACTCAATATCCGTGTAAATGTCCGAGCTTTCAATGCTTATCGTGCCGCTCTCGGGAATATAATCGCCTTCGTCATAAGCCGCGGTGTAGGTATATTCGCCTTTTTTAAGATTTTCGAACACATAAGTTCCGCCGTCGCCCGCGCTCGGCATAAATTCTTCGTTTTGGTCTTTAAGGGTGACCTCCGCCTCCGTCGGTTCCACGCTGAACACCGCCTTAAAAACGGCGTTCGGGTTTTGACGCTTCAGAATCGGATAACCGTTGTTTATCGGCGCGTCTTTTATATCGCTTTCAAAAGCTCCGCCTAAACTTGCTGTTATTTCTTCCGATTTAAGCTCATCTTCCGAGGCCGAGCGGACGGTGTCTCCGTTTTCGCCCTGGACCGCCTCGATCTCGGCGTTTATGGAATCATTTTTCAGGAAATAGCAATTCGCGAATTTGCCGATATAGGTTTTGCCCTGCCCCGCGACGCCGCCTTTATACACATAAGTCGGACTGCTTGTTGACGAGCACGAGACCTCGCCGATCGAATACGCGCCGCTGACGCCTGTGAATCCGTAGGCATAGCCCACCAGACCGCCGACAGCGTTGTTGCCGCTGACGCTTCCGGTATTATAGACATTTTCGATAACCGTGCTGCCTTGGATCCTTCCCGCGATACCGCCCACATTTTTGCCGCTTGTCGTCTCAACGTTTCCGCTGTTGTACGCGCTTTCGATCACGGTTTTGCCGCTGCAGTCGCCCGCGATGCCGCCTATGTGCGTTCCGCTTGAGCTTGTGTTTGATATCGTGCCCGTGTTTTGCGACGCGCTTATAACGCCGCCCGAGTTAAAACCCGCTATGCCTCCGGTGCCTTTCGCGGATGTCGATGTGACGCTGCCGCGGTTTTCGCAGCCCGATATAACGCCCTTGTTGTATCCGGCGATGCCGCCGCTGTAATAGCCCTTGCCTGTGACTTCAACGAGGCTCACGCAGTTTTCGATTGTTCCCTCGCTGTACGCCGCGATACCGCCTATGTATGAGGTGCTGCTGTAGCCCGTGTATTCAACGGTGCCGTGCGCGGTCAGGTTCGCAATCTTTCCCGAGGGCGCTAAATAGCCGAACAGCCCGAGGCAGCTTCCCGAGCTTTTGTACGCGTATGTTATGCTTCTGCCGTTTCCGTTAAATGTGCCCGCGTACTTGTAGTTTGAAGTGCCGATCGTGTCAGGCAAATTGTCAACCGTGATGTCATCTGTAAGAATTGCGTTTGCCGTCGGGTCTTTTTTGACTTCCGCCGCGAAGGCCTTAAGGTCATCGGCGCTGTTTATCACGTAAGCGCCGTCCTCGTTTTGCGTCAACTCTGCGAGCTGCACGCTCCCGGCGGCAAAAGAGCTTTGGAACAGAAGCGCGAAAACAAGCAGCGCCGCGAATATTTTTATCTTCATTTTGCAATTTCCTTTCCTAATATCCTAATATTTTGTGTTTCTGCTTGCTCTCCGCGAGCGGAGCCAGACTGCCTATATCCCATACAAATAATTTGACATCGCCGCCTTCGGGCTTTTTAAGCTCGAACGTGTATTTTCCGCCGCCGCTTATCTCAAGGAATCCGATGTCCGTCATAACGCCGTCCTGATCATATGACGCCGCTATCAGCGCCGCTTTCACTTGTTTTTCACCGTTTTTCTTGATATCGACGCTCAGCTTTCCGCTCTCGTCAAACATATAATTTTCGATCTCATATTCATATAATTCGGGTTCGGCCGAAGGCTCAATGCTTGGCTCCGCCGAGGGTTCGGGCATCTCGGTCGGATTTATTGTCGGCTCGGTCGAGGGTTCGGGTATTTCAGTCGGTTTTACTGTCGGCGCGGTCGAGGGTTCGGGTATTTCAGTCGGTTTTACTGTCGGCTCGGTTGTGGGTTCGGGTATTTCAGTCGGTTTTATTGTAGGCTTGTCCGATGGCTCGGGCGTCTCGGTAGGTTTAAATGTCGGCTCGGTTGTGGGTTCGGTACTCGGCTGCGCGCTTTGTGTCAGATCAAACGGTGTCGATGATTTGTGTGAAAAGTCCAGAACATTGCCGCATTTTTCGACCGCCATAACCGCCAGCGCGGCCTGCTTTGTGGCCATATCGTCCGTTTCGGTGTCTCCGTATTGGTAAACGAAGCCTCGGCGGTTTGCGTCCGTGAAGCCAACTATGCCGTCAAGCAGGGTCGCGCCGTTTTTGGTAAAGCGCGGGTCCGAGCCTATTTTGATACCGAGTGCCGAGAGGCCCAAGGCGCACATCGCGGAAGTATTCGCGTTTGTGCCGTAGTTGCTCTCTTCGTAGCCGCTCTTTATGTTGCCGTCGGGCTGCATTTGGCTTGAAAGATACTTGATCGCGCCATCGACCGCGGTTTTAACTCTCGGGTCGGAAACGCTGTATGCCGAAAGGCCCATTATCACCGCTCCGGTGGTGTCGCAGTCGATCCCGTCGTCCTTGTTATTGCTCCAGCCCTTACCGTCAATCATGTTTTCGAGCAAGCGGCTTACGGCAGCCTCGGCATCGGGCTCATCAACCGGATCTACACCGCAGTTCAGGTATGCCAGCAATCTGTAGGCGTCGCCGTTGTTTCCGCTCGGTTCCAATTTTTTAAGCTCGTTGAGGGCGTTTATCTTCTCCCCGCTCTCGGTCGTAATTCGCGTCGGGTCATAGCCGAGGCCGCGCAGCGTTATAATATTCATTGCTGCCGTCGTGTCCTGCTCGGCGCTTAAAATACCGCTCACGGCGACTTTCACCAAATCTTTCTTTTCGGCTTCAAACCGCTCGCTGCTTCCGAACATATCCTCGTATACCTCAAGCGCCGCCGTTTCCCAATAATCGTCGGCCGATTTTAAATACCCGTCCGCGATATTTGCCAGCACCTTTTTTATGTCGATAACGCCTCTTTTTGACGCTATGCTGACTTTAACGGGGATCTCCTCGGTCTCTCCGCCGTAATTCAGATTGATCGTCAACGTCTCGGAGCCGCCCTCGGGCTTGCCCGTGAGAATTATACTGCCGCCCTCCGCGGTGATCATATCTCCTGCCGCGGAATACGACACGTTGACGTCGGTGTCCGCCGAAACATTTTGCTCAAGCCGAGCTGCCAACGCTGTTATATCCGAGTTTTCCTCAACGATCTCGGGGATCACAGCGGACCTTTTATACTTCGCGGCCTCGGCCTTGAGCTTGCTCTCTGCCGCGGCGGCGCCGAGCATCTCGCTGATCTTTAGCTCGGCTGTCCGCTTGTCGACTCCTATTTCATTTACGGCCGCGTCGGCGGGTGCGTGGCTGCCGCCAATGTAGTTACCTATCGGTTTCACGAGATCGCCGCCGCTTGTAACTATGTTGCCGAAGCAGCCGCTGATCCCGCGCAGTTCGTCGCTGTACGACCAAACCGCGCCGTCGTATTTGCCGACAAAGCCGCCGTTATAATTCCACCCCGGGGTGAGCGTTCCGCTGCTTATACAATTTTTGAGCTTTCCGCTCGCCGCTCCCGCGAAGCCGCCGTAGTTTGAGCCGTATTCGGTTATCGCGGTGATGTTTCCCTCCGAATAGCTGTTCTCGATCAGACTGTATAAGCCCGAGCTTCCCGTGAAGCCGCCGACCGAATATCCGCCTTGCACATCTCCCTCGGCGCGGGACGCGTATATGCTGCCGCCGTAATTAGAGCCGACAAAGCCGCCCGTGGTATTGCCGCCGAACACGTCGCCGAGAGCCTCCGAGTTTGAGATCACGCCCTCGTTCATTCCGACGAGGCCGCCCACATGGCCGGGCTCGCTCGCGTCCGAGCCGCCGCATACCGCGGTGACGAGGACGTCCGCCGCGCAATCGCTCACCGCCGATTTGTACGTTTTTTCACTGTTTTTGTTTTCCGCCTCGGCGTTTATTCCCAAAAGTCCGCCGACGTCGGTCCTGCGTATATATGAGGTGCCGGTCGCGGTCACGCTTCCTTCGGCCCGGCAGCCGGCGATAAGGCTGACCTTGCCGCTCTCGGGATCGGGCTCGGCTCTGCCGACCAAGCCTCCGACTATGCTGCCGCCCGTCACATTTATATTTTCAAGCTTGATATTTTTAAGCGCCGCGCCTCTTATAACGCCGAACATGCCTATATTTTGGCTGTCAGCGTCTTGGTTGATTTTAAGGTTCGTGATTTTAAATCCGTTTCCGTCAAAGATACCCGTAAACGGCGCGTCCTTGCTGCCTATCGGGATAAATTCGGAATCCTTCAAGTCAATGTCCGCCGCCAGCTTGTACGCTCCGC
Organism: uncultured Clostridia bacterium; assembly: GCA_947625905.1. GTDB lineage: Bacteria > Bacillota > Clostridia > Monoglobales > Monoglobaceae > Monoglobus. Next base: position 64,229 of record CANQQJ010000008.1, read on the forward strand.
TTTGTTTTTCGGGAATGCGCGCCAGCTCAGCGAGCTGCTCGGCGGTGTTAATATATTCGTACTCGATTTGATCCGCGGCATTCTCGATATCGCTCCATTCGGGCGGTAGATATCCGTTTTCCGCCGCGCCCTCGTACCAAAGTATCTCCGCGCCGTCGGGCACGAGAGCCGCGCCCGCGCCCACGGGTGAAATGCCGCCGTTTATCGCGAACATCCAGCCGTCGGGCGCCTTGGGCGTCACGCCGCATATCGTCACGACCTGTCCGCTTTGGCTGCCCGTGCCGAACGAGTATTCAAGTCCCCGCTCGCCCGCGACCGCCAAAACGTCGCTCACCGTGATGATGTCTTTGGCTATTATGACCTCATAGGGCCCGGCCTGTTTATAAAATTCATAGTTATCCTTGTCATAGCCCGCGATCATCAGCCGCGCGGTCACGACGTCTTTCTTGTCCTCCGTCTCGGGCGGCGCGGCGGATATAAGATAAGGGTATCCGCCGTTTATGTTATCGTCTTGCGCCCATTTGTCGGACAGCGCCGCAGCAAATTCCGCGCTCCGCATTTCCTCGGAGCTTTTCGCCCACGAGGGATCATTGAAAAACGTGTCGGAATTTTGGGGCAGACTCGGGTCCGACAGATAATAGCAGTTTGTCGGCTCCGCGGCCGCGGCGAACGAGAAACCCTTGCCTCCGACCAGACCTCCGCCGCTTTGCGCGTTGACTTCGGATATCGAATAGCAGTTCCTCATCTCTGCGGGCCGCATAAAGGCGCCGGCGAAGCCTCCGACCTCCTCGGTGCCGTTAACAACGCCGCTCGAACAGCAGTCGGATATAACGCCGTCCTCTATCTTGCCGGCAAAGCCGCCCGCCCACTTTTTGGCTTCTATCACCGCGTTTGAAAAACATTCCTCGATCATGCCGCCGCGCTGATTGCCGACAAAGCCGCCGTGGCTCGTGCCCAGCTTGCTCACCGCGAAGGTCACGCTGACGCCCGCAGCTCCGCAGCGGCGTATCGAACCGAAATTCGTGCCCGCGAGCCCGCCCGCGGGGGAACAGTAATCCGACACGACGGACGAGTTTATGACCATACAGTCCGAGATCTCGCCTTTGTTCAGGGAAACGAGGGCCGCGGGGTACTTGAAGCTGTTATTTTGGCTGTAATGCACCGACGCGTTCTCAAGCGTCAGGTTTTTCACGCTGCCGCTCTCGCCGATATAACCGAACAGCGCCTCGGCGGTCGTGGTAAGATTTGTTATCTTGTGTCCGCCGCCGTCGAATGTGCCGCTGAACGCGATGTCGTTTTGGCTGCCCGAATAGTCGCCGATCGCCTTAATCGGGCGCTCGTCGGTCCGCTTTGACATATCTATGTCGCAGGCGAGGCGGTAGCTTGCCGAAAGCTCGGCCTCGTCCTTGCTGTAACTCAGCGCCACGATCTGATCGGGATCGCTTATCACTATCTCGCCGTCCGCGAACGAAAACGACGGGATCGCCGCCGCGATCAGCATCGCGATAAGCACAGCGGCCGTAACCTTGATCATTTTGATTTTCTGTCTCATAGTATCACTCCGTTTTAAAATATAAAATAAAAAACCGCGGTAATGAAAATTACCACGGCTGTTTTTCCGCGCTGCACATCTCAAATAGGCGTATTCAAAATACGCGAACGAGACTGCCGCGTCTATACCGAAACGCCCGATAAACACAACGCGGCATCAAAGCAGGTCTTCTGACTCACGCTCTTAAGGCTTGCGCACAAGCCTTGATTTTGCTCCGCCTTCTCGGTTTCCCAATGACCGGCTTTCGCCGACGAGCAAAAACATCAAGCGCATACAGCGGCAGTACCGTTCGGGTCTCTCACCCGATTCCCTTTTCACCGACGCGTCCCAAGCGGACGCGCCGACACTTTGTGTGAATATTCAATTGTTTAAGCTATTATATATAATTTGACCCGGTTTGTCAACCCTTATGTCTTATTATTTTGTTTTATTTTGTTTGAGGCGCAGGATACGCTGGTTGCGCGAGCCGCGGAACGCGAGCGATATGTCCTTTTCCGCCTCTATGAACTCGCCGTCCACCAGCACGTCGATCATAGACAGCATTTCGTCGGTGCATTCACATCTTGCGCGGCTCTCGCTCAGCAGATCGGTCTCGTATGTGTACCCGGTGTAGCACCAGATATTTTTTTGCGGGAAGCGCTCCCTGACGCGCCTTAAAAACGGCGTCAGCGCCCGCTGGTTCGAGGGCTCGAAGGGCTCGCCGCCCAGCAGCGTAAGGCCGTTTATATAGGGCTTGTCGAGCATATTTATGAGCATATCCTCGGTCTCCCGCGTGAATGGCTCGCCCGCGTCAAAATCCCACGCTATCTCGTTAAAGCAGCCCTTGCAGCGGTGGGTGCATCCCGATACAAACAGGGAGACGCGAACGCCCTCCCCGTTTGCTATATCATAATTTTTTATCTCGCAGTAATTCATTACAGATGAAGTACCCTTTCTTTGATTTCCTGTGTGCGGCCCTGGTTCCAGAACTGTGTTCCGATATATCCGCAGGTGCGGCGCGCCACGTTCATCTTGTTCTGGTCGTGATTATGGCAGTTGGGACACTCCCATATGAGCTTGTCGTCGTCGTTTACGATCTGTATCTCGCCGTCATAGCCGCAAACCTGGCAGTAGTCGCTCTTGGTGTTAAGCTCCGCGTACATGATGTGGTCGTAGAGGAACTTGATGACCTCCAGCACCGCCGGGATATTGTTCTGCATATTCGGCACCTCTACGTAGCTTATGGCGCCGCCGGGCGAAAGCTCCTGGAACCGCGCCTCTTTCTCAAGCTTTGAGAACGCGTCGATCGGCTCGGTCACATGGATGTGGTACGAATTGGTTATATAGTTCTTGTCTGTCACGCCTTTGATTATGCCAAAGCGCTTTTGCAGGCATTTCGCAAACTTGTAGGTCGTAGACTCAAGAGGCGTGCCGTAGATCGAATAGTCGATATTTTCGGCTTCCTTCCATTTTTTGCAGGCCGCGTTAAGTCTGCGCATAATCTCGAGGCCGAATTCCTCGCCCTCGGGCTCGGTGAGCTTTTTGCCCGTGACCTCGTACACGCACTCCCAAAGACCCGCGTAACCCAGCGAGATCGTGGAATATCCGCCGTAGAGCAGCTTGGTGATCGGCTCGCCTTTTTCAAGCCTAGCCAACGCGCCGTGCTGCCAGAGAATAGGCGCCACGTCCGAAAGGGTACCCACAAGACGCTCGTGGCGGCACCGCAGAGCTTTGTGACACAGCTCGAGACGCTCGTCCAGGGTCTCCCAGAATTTTTTCTCGTCGCCGCCGTTTTCGATGGCGGTGCAGGCAACGTCAACAAGGTTGATCGTCACAACGCCCTGATTGAAGCGGCCGTAGTACTTCGGCTTGCCGTTTTCGTCAATGTACGGCGTCAGGAAGCTGCGGCAGCCCATGCAGGTGTAGCAGTTGCCGTCGCCGTTTTTGTCGATCTTGAGGCGCAGCATCATTTTTTCGGATATATAGTCGGGCACCATGCGCTTGGCGGTGCATTTGGCCGCCAGCTCGGTCAGGTACCAGTAGGGCGAATCCTCGCTTATATTGTCCTCCTCGAGCACGTATATCAGCTTTGGGAAAGCCGGAGTTATCCAGACGCCCGCCTCGTTCTTAACTCCCTCGATGCGCTGCTTGAGCATTTCCTCTATGACGAGCGCCAGATCGGCTTTCTCTCTCGGGCTCCGCGCCTCGCCCAGATACATGAATATCGTAACGAACGGCGCCTGGCCGTTGGTCGTCATCAGGGTCACAAGCTGGTACTGAATGGTCTGCACGCCGCGGCTGATCTCAAGCTTCAGGCGCTCCTCCACGATCTTGCTCAGCTTTTCCTCGGAACATTCGGCGCCGATCTCCTTAAGCTCATTTTCGAGCTGCCTTCTTATGGTCTGTCTCGACACGTCAACAAACGGAACCAGGTGTGTCAGGCTTATGCTCTGGCCGCCATACTGGTTGCTGGCCACCTGCGCGATTATCTGGGTCGCGATGTTGCACGCGGTCGAGAACGAGTGCGGACGCTCGATCATTGTCTCGCTGATCACGGTGCCGTTTTGGAGCATGTCCTCAAGGTTCACCAGGTCGCAGTTGTGCATGTGCTGAGCGAAATAGTCCGAATCATGGAAGTGGATAATGCCGTTCTTGTGCGCCTGAACGACCTCCTCGGGCAGAAGCAGCCTCTCGGTTATGTCCTTGCTGACCTCGCCCGCCATGTAGTCGCGCTGAACGCTGTTCACGGTCGGGTTCTTGTTGGAGTTCTCCTGCTTAACTTCCTCGTTGTCGCACTCAAGCAGACTCAGGATCTGGTTGTCGGTCGTGTTGGTCTTTCTCACGAGGTTCCGCGTGAAGCGGAAACGGATATAGCGCTTCGCTATCTCAAACGCGCCGTGGCTCATGATCTCGGTCTCGACCAGCTCCTGGATCTCCTCAACCGACAGAGCGCGGTGCATATTGGCGCAGTATTCCTCGACCGCCTTGGCTATGTCGTCTATGTCGCGCCTCGTGAGCTCGTCCTGGTGGTCGCCGGCGTATTTCGCCTTACTGACCGCCGCTCTTATTTTTTCGGAGTCAAAATTTACCTCCGAGCCGTTTCTTTTAATAATTTTCATTTTTACATCCCCTTTTCGCATCTGCAAATAATAATACCACATCTGATTTAGAAATGCAAGAGTTTTTTTGTTAAAAATACCAGATATTGTGGTTACATTTATATTACAGCACAATATGTGTCATGCTTTTTGTACACAAAACACGCGCAAAAACGTTGATCGCGCGTGTTTTCAAAAGCCTGAAATTTTTTATAATAAATTTATAATGACTCGAATTTTATTCCGTTATCTTCTTATAGCTTTCGCCCCACGCCATCATGGCGTCCAATATCGGCTTCAGCGTCGCGCCAAGTTCCGACAGGGCGTACTCAACTCTGGGCGGCACCTCGGCGTAAACCGTGCGGGTTATCAGCCCGTCCGCCTCCATTTGGCGCAGATTGTCGGTCAGCACCTTTTGACTGATGCCCTCCAGGTCCTTATGCAGCTCGTTGAACCGCCACGGACGCGTGAGCAGGTTTCGTATGATAAGCAGTTTCCATTTGCTGCCTATAAGCTGAACCGTCGCGGCGACCGGACATTCGGGAATAAGCTCGGCTTTTGTTTTCATGCATAGTCCTCCGATACTTCATATTTGAATGTTACATTCTGATTATACCATAACATTTCTCAAAGCGCAATAAAAATTTTTATTTTGATTTTTGCGATAACTGCGCAACAGTTACAAAAAGGTAAGCACCGCACAAAAAGGTGCGTACTTGCGCGGGCGGAAAAAATGTGCAAGAATATAAGCACGGGGTAAACCCGAATAAAACATAAGGAGGTCATAACATGGCTCTTTCAAACCTTGCGGACTGGACGGATAAAAAGACGGGCTCGGCCTGCGGTGCCGCATGCGGCGCGGCGGATAAGCCCGACGAGAAGCCCGCGGCTTGCGGCAGCGCCTGCGGCGCGGCGGATAAGCCCGACGAAAAACCCGCGGCTTGCGGCAGCGCCTGCGGCGCGGCGGATAAGCCCGACGAGAAGCCGGCGGCTTGCGGCAGTGCCTGCGGCGCGGCGGACAAATAGTTTGTCCGTTCTTAAAATCATCTCCGGCGGGAGCTATCCCGTCGGATGATCTCGATCATTATTCGGTAAAACGATTATATAAAGGGGCAAAAATATGAAACAATATTTTTCTTTTCAATGGCATATCACCGACGAATGCGACCAGCGCTGCAAGCATTGCTATATCTTTTCAGGCAGCGGCAATAAGCCTCTCGTTTCAATGACTTGGGAGCAGATCGGCGACGCGTTTTATAACTGTCTTGATTTTTGCGAAATGTATAACAGACTGCCGTATTTCTATATCACGGGCGGCGACCCGATCCTGCATCCCGACTTTTGGCGGCTGCTAAAGCTGATACACGGGCACGGTATTCCGTTTACAATTATGGGGAACCCGTTTCATCTTGACGATGAAGTATGCCGAAAGTTAAAATCATACGGCTGTGAAAAATATCAGCTTTCACTTGACGGACTCCGCGAAACTCACGATTGGTTCAGAAAACCCGGCTCATTTGACTGCACGATCGAAAAGATCGGATGCATCAACCGCGCGGGAATACGCAGCGTTGTAATGACTACGGTTTCGGCCGATAACATTGCGGAAGTGCCGGGAATTATTGACGCTGTAGTTGCGGCGGGAGCAAACGTATTCGCTTTTTCCCGATATGTTCCGAGCGGCGGCGAGCTTGACGCGAACATGTCTCCGCGGAAGTACCGCGAGCTTTTAGCGGTTTGCGATAAGAAATTCAAGGAGTATGCGGCTGCGGGCTGCCAAACCTATTTCAACAAAAAAGACCATCTCTGGACGCTTTACGAATATGAAACCGGGGAATTTAAAATTCCCGAGACGACAAAGGAAGGCATGATTTACGGCGGCTGCAACTGCGGCAACTGCCACATAACGATTTTGCCGACAGGTGATATTTACGCCTGCCGCCGGGCGGCGGAAAGCAAGGTCGGCAATGTGTTTGAGGACAGGCTTGCGGATGTTTGGGCATGCGAGATGGAGCAGTACCGCGAATATGATAAATTTGAGAAGTGCGGAAAATGCAAACTGCTGCCCTACTGCCGCGGCTGCCCCGCGGTCGCCAAGGGCACAAGCGGCAGCTTTTACGCCGCCGATCCGCAATGCTGGAAAGAGTTGTAATTTGATAAAGGATATGATATTATGGAATTGTTAGACGCGATAAAAGCGCGGCGGTCTGTCCGCAAATATACGGATAGGCAGATCCCGCGCGCGGATCTTGAAAAAATAATCGAGGCGGGAACATACGCCTCAAACGCGGGCGGCGGCCAGCGGAACATGATCGTCGGAATACATAACGCGGACATGGTTGAAAAGCTTGGCAGAATGAATATGGCAAAGTTTGACCGAAGCCGCCTTATAGGCTCGTATGTTTCCAAAGAGCAGCCGAGCGTGATCGACGACCCCGCGATCAAAAGCGGCTTTTACGGCGCGCCCTCGCTGTGCATTGTGTTCGCGCAGAAAAACTTCATGTTCGGCATTCCCGACGCGTTCTGCTGCGCGGAGACCATGCTTATGGAGGCTTTTGATCTCGGCATATCATCATGTATTGTCTCGCGCGCGGAGGAGACGTTTGACAACGAACCGGGCGCGGCGCTGCTAAAGGACTGGGGAGTGCCGGAAAACTATATCGCGCGGTGCTTCGTCACTCTCGGCTATTGCGACGGCGAATATCCGAAAGCAAAGCCGCGCCGCGCGGGCAGAAGCAAAATAATCGAATAACGGAGGAAAATATAATGGATGCACAAACTTGTTTAAAAAAATTAGAATATGTCGGCGTGCTCGCATTCGCGACCGTTGACGAAAACGGCGCGCCGCAGATACGCAATATTTCCGCAATTCACTATGAGCCCGAGGCAATGTACTTTTTTACCGCCAAGGGAAAGGCGTTTTGCAAAGAGCTTATGACGGACGGACGCGTTCAGGTTCTCGGATACACTAAATATAAAGAAATGATACGCTTGTCGGCAAAAGCTGTTCCCTCTCCCGAAACAGAACAAAGGATGCGAATCGACACCATATTTGATGAACAGCCGTACCTGACAAACGTGTACCCGGGTGATACGCGTTATCTCGCGGGAATCGTGTTTGAGATAAAAAATGCTGAAATAGAATATTTCAATCTTGGCGTCAATCCGATTTTCCGAGAAAAATATGCTATCGGAAACGGACATGTAACCTTTAAGGGATATACGATCACGGACGCTTGCGTCGGCTGCGGAAAATGCGCGAATTGCTGCCCGCAAAGGTGCATAATCCCGGGAGATCCGTATCGAATACAGCAGGAGCACTGTCTGCACTGCGGTAACTGCTATGTGGCTTGTCCGGCGCTCGCGGTGGAAAAGAGGGGATAACATGACGCAAAGCGAAAGACGGATCTACTTGATAAAGCGGCTTATTGACGAGCAGCCGCGGTATAAAGACTTGGCGATACCGCGGAGCGAGGCGGATCGCGAAAAATTGCTCCGCTCGCTTTTTAACGTCCGTATGCCGAAAGAGGCCGACGAGGATTTTCTTAAAACCCAGGACGAGTATTTAAGGGAAGAAACAGCGCGGAAAGGCATTACCGATGTCGCGGATCTGACTCCCGCCGCCGACGGCTTCTATCTGCGGCAGGGCGATATTACGACGCTCAAATGCGGCGCGATAGTGAACGCCGCGAACTCTCAAATGCTCGGCTGTTTTGTGCCGTGCCACGGCTGTATCGACAACGCTATCCACACCTACGCCGGAGTGCAGCTAAGGCTCGAGTGCGCGCGGCTTATGAAAAAGCAGGGGCATGAGGAGCAAACCGGCGGCGCGAAGATCACATCCGCGTATAATCTGCCTTGCGATCATGTCATTCACACGGTCGGCCCTATAGTGCGCGGCGCGCCGACGGAAACGGACAAAAAACTGCTCGCTTCATGCTACCGCTCATGTCTTGATATTGCCGACAAAAACGGCGTGAAAAGCATTGCGTTCTGCTGCATATCCACGGGCGAGTTTCATTTCCCAAGCGACAAAGCCGCGGAGATCGCGATAAGAACCGTAAAGGAATATAAGAAGCGGACAGGAAGCAAAATCGAGGTGATATTCAATGTTTTCAAGGATGCCGATGACGAGATCTACCGAAAATTACTCGGGAAATATTAAACGGCTCAAAAACGCGCTCGACACCGCCGAAGCTGTTGTGATCGGCGCCGGCGCGGGTCTTTCGGCCGCTGCCGGATTTACCTATTCGGGCGAAAGATTTAAAAAATATTTTGCGGATTTTATAGACAAATACGGTTTTTCGGATATGTACTCCGGCGGATTTTATCCGTTTGAAACTCCCGAGGAACACTGGGCGTACTGGTCGCGCTACATCTTTATAAACCGCTACGTGGACGCGCCGAAGCCTGTGTATGCTGAATTATTTAAATTGGTAAAGGCCAAGGATTATTTTGTAATCACAACGAACGTGGACCACTGTTTTCAAAAGGCGGGATTTGATAAAGCGCGGCTGTTTTACACGCAGGGCGACTATGGGCTTTTCCAATGCTCCGTCCCTTGCAGCAACGAAACGTTCGACAACGAGGAGATCGTTAGCAGAATGGTCAACGAGCAAAAGTATATGCGCGTCCCGTCTGAGCTGATACCCGTCTGCCCGCACTGCGGCAAGCCGCTTGTTATGAATTTGCGCGCAGACGATAAATTCGTTGAGGACGACGGCTGGATTGAGGCGGCAAAGCGGTACAAAAATTTCCTGCAAACGCGGAACGGGCAGCGGATCCTGTTTCTCGAGCTCGGCGTCGGATATAATACGCCGGTAATTATAAAGTACCCGTTTTGGCGCATGACGATGCAAAACGCGGCAGCGACATACGCCTGCGTGAACCGCGGCGAGGCGGTATGCCCGAGCGAGATCGCCAAACGCTCGATCTGCATTGATCGGGACATTGAAAAGGCGCTTAATGACTTATGCCGAAATTAACACGCTCGCCGCTAAAATCTGATTTTCGTCCAATACTCAAACACATTTCGGAATTTGCGGCCCGCGCATAAACAGGACGTCTCAGCCTTGCCGAAACGCCATGTTTGTGGGATTTTAGATTTAATTTAGCCTTTCATGGCTTCCTCGACGGAAGCAGTAAACGCCGAATTTACGTAATTTCCCACCCATCTGTGCGCTGCGCGTAAGCTACCGAACAAATCCTGTCACCTCTTATTGCTGTGCACAACTACGCAGGGGCAACCCGTTAGGGGCTGCTCCCCTGCGTGAATATTATATTTTAAAAATTTAAAATTAACTTATTATAATTATATGTTTTTTAAAAGTTAACTAACCATTTCTTAAAAATAATTCTGTTTAGGCCTGTGATTGATAATTTAATTATATCATCTTAAATATAAAAATAATAGTTGCTTTTGATTATAATTAATTTTTCTATATTTATTTAAAATTCAATATTTCAAGTAATTGATTGCCATTCACCTCAACAACCCCAAACTCCATATATGCGGAACAATAGGCGTTCTCAACCTCAGTAAAATTAAGAGGTTCAGAAGCGAAAATCGGCAAAGTAATTATATCTATTACTCCCCCCTCAAAAAGGGGTTCTGTTATTCCGCAAAGCAAGTAGCGGTGTTTCCTCCCAATGCTTATATTCGCTGATCGCCGCTCTTATTTTTTTCGGAGTCAAAATTTACCCCCGAGCCGTTTCTTTTAAAATTTTCACATCCCCTTTTCGCATCTGCAAATAATAACGCATCTGATTTAGAAACGCAAGATTTTTTTGTTAAAAATACCGGATATTGTGGTTACAATTATATTATATTACAGTACAATATGTGTCACGCTTTTTGTACACAAAACACGCGCAAAAACGTTGATCGCGCGTGTTTTCAACAGCCTGAATTTTTTTATAATAAATTTAAAAATAGTTGCAATCTAATAAATCAAAACGGATGACGGATCTTATTTTTGGATCCGTAATATATTTTTGATCAATCCGATTCTGTTCAATCTGTCAATTTCTTCCTTGTCCGGATCCTCGATCGGGACTATAAGGCGCGACACGTATTTTTCCCGCTCAAATTCTTTACCGGTATAACCGCTCACGATACCTATGCCGCGTTTACAGCCGGCGGGCTTCAGACCGAGATCGCGGACCTTTTCGTCAAACTCGGCATACGCTTTGCTTGTGGCTTGTTCATTCCCGTAGCACAGCATGGAAAACGCGGTGCAGCTCGGATAAAACACGGTGCTGTCATCAGCACAGGACGGCTCAATGGGCACGCAGCAAGTATAAGTATTTTCGCCTTCTTTCTGCGACCAATCATCGTTATTTATAACAAAAAGCCGTTCCGATATAAGCGGTCTGTAGCCTTTTTCCACGACTTCGCCGAAAAGATCATACATATCGCGATATTTTTCATTCCAAGTTGTACCCTTAAATTCCTTTTGGTAACAGACATATTCGGGCAGTTTTATAATTTCCGGCTGAAGGTGCTGCTTATCGTCCATTCTCAGCTTCATTTCTTCATACGCTCTTTTTAGAAGCGTAATACGGTTTTCGAGCGCGGCAAGGATTTCGGGCGATTTACCGTTTGACGCATAATATGAATACGCATCGTCGTAAGTAAGCCCCATATTCAAAAACATTTGAATATGCAGAACCTTTGTTACGTTATAAATATCGTAATAGCGATACCCTGTATTTTTATCGACGCGCGCGGGGGACAAAAGACCTCTGCTTTCCAAACGCAGAATAGTCGAACGCGAAACGCCGCAGCATTTGCACACCCGGCCTACCGTAAATAATTTTTACAAAAAATCACTCCCGACTATTGACTTGTTCATAGGTGAATATGTTATTATTATATTGTGTATAAAGAAAAATGTCAATATATATTTTGACAGATAAAAATAAAGGAGAAAATCAAGATGACTGATTGTGACAACGTCAATTTTGGCATGAAATTTGCGCGCTGCATGTTAACCGTGCATGCCGCGCGCAACTACACAAACACTTGTGTTCCTTCTTACCAGAACAGCATATCAAAGCCCTTTAATTTGTAGATCGCCTCGACAAAAAAGTAGTCGCCGTAGATAAGCGGAAGCTCTCTGTCTTCATCCGAAGTGTGATATGCGCCCGCGCCTTTTTGAACTATAGACTCCTCTTTATCGCTCCAATCGCAGAAGTCTTTTTCGAGAGTCTTCAAAATGCGCAGAGCGGCCTTGAGATATAGCGCCTGCTCATATTTCGGCACATTTCTCGCTATCTCAATAAGGCCGCAGGCGGCGCATGCTCCCGCTGACGAGTCGTATATCACCGGCATTTCGGGAGCGCGAAAATCACATAGCGGTACGGAATATTCCGAAAGGTTTGCCAAAAAATAGTGCGCGACACTCTTGGCGGCATCCAAATATTCCTGTTTTCCCGTATGTATATAGCTGAGCACATAACCGTAAAGCGCCCAGCTCTGGCCGCGAGACCACGAGGAGCCCAAAGCGTATCCCTGACCGCCAAACGCTTCGATCGGTTCTCCCGTCTCCAAATCAAGATCCACTATATGCCGGACTGAACCGTCCGGACGCAGATGAGATCTCATCGTTGTGTCCGCGTGACTTAACGCCGCATATTTGTAACGCGGATCGCCGGTCTCGCGGGATGCCCAGTAAAGCAGATTTATGTTCATCATACAGTCTATTATGACCCGGCCCTTGTTATTCCGTCCGTTCCATGCCCTAATAAATTTTCCCCTTGAATTAAAACGGGCCGCTAAAATATCGGCGGCGTGCAAAGCGCGCACTTTGGACTTGTGTCCGCCGAACAGACGATAGTTAATGCCGGCGGAAATATGCCACATAAAACCCACGTCATGATGCAGCAAGTCGTATATCTCAAACGCTTTGTCCAAAAGCTCCTCGGCATGTTCTGCTGCAGCGCGGTACTGGTCATCCTTGCTGCCGACATACATCAGCCACATCAGGCCCGGCCAAAATCCGTTTGTCCACCAGCATATGTTTTTATCGCTTTCTTCTCCGGTATATTTGTCATAATTGCAGTAAATACCGTTCTTTGAGGTAAACGGCAGTTTGTCATACGCGGACACGCTTACCCGTTTTAATTTTCTGTTTATTTTTCCCCATACTTCATCTGTCCAAATCTTATTTTCTTTGATAATATCTTCAAAAATGTCAGCCATTTTCAACCCTCCCGATCCGCGGCAAGATACCGCGCGCATTAATCACTCATTACTGTTTTCGGCATTAAGCATCTGACGATACTGCTGGGATGTGATGTTTGTATACTTTTTAAACGTGCGGCAATAAACACGCTCATTGCAAAAGCCCACTTCCAACGCAATTTCCGCGACGGTTTTATCCGTTCTTAAAAGCTCCTTCGCTTTCTGTATTCTGCGTTTAACAATATAGTCGGACGGCGATATGCCCATATTTTCTTTGAAATTCTTTGAGATCCACGAACGACTTATCTGAAAGACTTCCGCAAGCATATTAACATTCAGGTCGGAGTCGGTATAGTGCGTATCGATGTAATCAACTATATTTTGATATTTCATATTACTCTCATTAACAGCGTTTTGACGACGGCTGAGCTTGCAAATTTCTTCTGTGTAGCTATGGATGACCTGTTTCGCCTTTTTCATCTGCTGCGGGTTGTTGATCTGCACGCAGTTCTGATAAAGATCGCGGAAATTGATTTCTCCTTCCAAGTCGATCTGAGCCGCAGCCTGCAGCAAAATGGTCACCATATTAAGCACCCAGACTCTTTTAAGGCGCAGCGTCGTTTCCTTCTCAACATCATTGAACGCATTAAGCATCATTTCCCATGCCTGCTCGGAGTCGCCGGCTGTCAAAAGAACTATAAGTTCATCGCGGTTTGCGAGCAAGCCGTACTCCGCAGGATCGTCCTTTTCCACTTCATCATAAAGCAAAACAGATTTCCCTTCTTCAATAAGCCAACGGGTGCTTACCTCGATAACCTGGTCATAACATTCGTTAAGGCGTTTTGGGTCGTCCATGATTTGACTGACCCCGCAATAAACCGACAGAGCTATATCGGCGCTAAAAGCGTCACAAACATTATTTACTGTTTCGAGCAGATCATGCGCTTGTTTGACTTCGCTTTCCGAGCCCATTCCCAAAATACCGATGCACATCTCGTTCATAACAAACCAAAGACCGCTAAACGGGTAGTTTCGGTCAAAGCTTTCCGCTATGTTATCGCACAAAGACCGATAATTAAGCGGCAGCGGCTCACCGTCCGGATCCAGCGGCGCGATAAAATCAAACAAAAGCGTCACAAATCTGTTTTCCTTAAAATCGTATTCCTCGGCGAACTCCTGCTTGGTGAGCTTTATCTTTCCTTCCATCGCCCGACGGAGTTTATCTTCACGGATATATTTTCCGTGACGCTCCAGCTCCACATCAAGCCGCTGCTTATTTTTTTCGTTAATTACCGAGAACCACCATGTCAGGCCTCCGGCGATAAGCACACAAAGCAGGTAACCGATAATGAACGCCCTGTGAACGCTTTTCACGCTTTTTAAATATGTTTCGGCGGTGATCAGATGTATATACTTAAACGGGATCACCCTCGAATCGCAGCTCGATACAAAATATTCTCTGCCGTTGATCCACTGCCTGGGGTTTTCGGGATCTTCGATCTTCGCTAACGACATGCCTATGCTTCCCGCAACAACGACATTTCCGCTCCTGTCGGTTATCAGACTCAAATCGTTGTCGGTATCCTGCAAAATGTGAGCCATCTGAGCTGAATTAATTTTCACCATAACGGAAATATCATCATTATAGATAGGGATCCGATAAATCAAAAAAAATCCTTGCTCACCTCCCGATAATATCGTGAAGAATTCCGAGCCCGAGACCGAAAACGCGCGATTAAGCCACGCGTCTTCCGAATCGAACCATCCTCTGAAATAAGCTCTGTAAATTTGACTCAGGGAAGCTTTGCCGAAATCCGAATGAAAGCATATATCTCTGTCGCGGTAGATTATGGCGCAGTTCTCAACTTCCTTATAAACTGTAACGTTGTTGGATATTGCCGAGGAGACGTTTCCTATCGTGATCGCGTCATGACTGTATTCCTCACGCTCCATCCGCTCAACCGAGTTGATGTGCAAAAGCGTGTATGTGCTGTTTAAAATTTCACTGAATTTATCATCACAAACTATGTTGATATTGGCAATTTGGTTACTGTTGTTTTTTTCTATCTCCGCCGATAAAACACGCAGTGTAACAAAATATCCGATCGAGTTAAGCGCGACAGCCAGGATCAAAATAATTACATAGCTGCCGATCCACCAATAAAAGCTTTTGCTTTTCCCGTACTTTTTTATAACTTTAGAAACCATAATAAATTCTGTCGCCCCCTTATATGATCTTATTCTCTTTCCATTTCCGCTGTAGGAACCGAACGGTAAATATCACGGTTCGTATTATCCAGTCCAAACCCATGGCAAGCCATGTTCCGATAAGTCCCATGTTCATTACTCTGACAAAAAAGTACGCCGCGCCAATACGGAAAATAAACATCGAAGCGATCGACGCAGCCATTACGAACTTGGTGTCTCCGCTGCCTCTCAGCGCGGAAGGAAGCGCAAATCCGCTCGGATAAAACAAGACCGAAAAGCACGCGTACATAGCCAAAACCTTAGCAGCAAGGTTTTTCGCCTCGGGCGAGACATGGAATACAGAAATCATCGGTAACAGAACAACCATAAAGATTATACCGTTTATAAAAGTGAGAAAATAATCAAGCTTAAGAGTGTGTTTTATATACATTTCCGCTTCATCGGGTTCTCCCGCACCCATGCATTGTCCCACCAGCACCATAATTACCGTGTTAAACGCAAGACCGAGAGAAAGGATCAGCGGCGTAACATTACCCGCGACGCTGTTCGCCGTAATTGTTACGGTCCCCAGAGAGGAAACCAGTACGGATATAACGACAGTACCGATCTGAAACAGTGTGTTCTCAACGCCGTTCGGCATAGACACCGATATAATACTTTTAAAAATATTCCGGTCAAAATCCGACTTTAAAAGGCCGACAAGCCGCACGGGAACATTTCCTTTTCGCAAGGAAACCAAAAGTATAATGCTTACCGATGTCATTGCCGTAAACGTTGCCAATCCCGACCCTATCACACCCATATCCAGCTTAAATATGAATAAATATTTAAACATCAAGTCGATGCTCATCATCGCCAGAGCCGCCGCGAACGGGATCCTGCTGTTTCCCATAGCGCGATATGCCGCCGTCGTGACATTATACAGCGCTACGCTCGGGTATGACAAGGCCAGGACAGTTAAATATATCCGACTGTTTTCCAACACCTCGGGATCGGCATCATGAAACAGAAATGCAAGAATGGGAGTTTTAAAACATTCGATCAATACCGCAGCGGCGCAGCCCATAAGAACCACAAATCCAATATTGAGCTTAAGCGCAATTTTGGCATTTTTCATATCTCCCGCGCCTATATACTGAGAGAGAACAACGCAGCCGCCCGCAGCCAGAGCCAACAAAAATTGTTTTATCAAAAGATTGACGCTTCCGGCCAAAGATATCCCTGCCACAACGGTGTCTCCCAAGAAAGCCAGCATATAAGTATCCGCTATTCCCATTCCGGTAACCGTAAGCTGCTCTATAAATACGGGAAGCAAAAATGCCAAAATCATTTTGTTTGAAAATCTGGCATTATGCGGAAGTTGAAAAAACTTATATCCTCCGCCGCGTCTGTCTGCGTTAATTTTTGTAGTAAACATGTTTTAATCTCCCATTCCGTCATTAAACAGACAAGCGGTAACGCCCACGACGTCTGTTACCTCTCCAGATACCTGTTATACATTTCCTGACAAATTTCGAGATAGCGTTCTACCTTAAATTTAGATTTTAATGTTTCAACAAAGCTGTCATAGTTATCAATAGGCTCCTGTCCCGATACGAACTTAAGCAGCATTTCCTGGGCATATGTTTCAATATCGGTTGAAAGCGCGGCAATCTCTTCACTTTCGCTCTGATTGGGAAATACGCCGTACGGTATAAAAGTTTTTCTCGCCTCGTCGCAGCATTCACTCCAAAGCTTAAAGCCGTCGATCTGCTGCTCAAACTGATAATACTGCTCCAAATATTCGGGAGCCTGCTTAAAGCCGGGAGCCGCCGCGGTCGCGCGGGATTCCAGACTTAACGCCTCGTTCACGGTGAGACCGTCCGGATTATGCAGCACCTTATCGGTATATTTCGGATATCCGTCCTCCATCGTATAGCTTTCGCCTTCAACGCCGAAATTAACCAGCATATACCCGTCCTCACCGTAGAAATTGTCGGCCCACTTAACGGCGGCTTCCGGATCCTTGCAGGCAGTGGTGATCGCCAAATATCTGCTTGTCACATCGCCCTCAAATAACTGAAAGTTGTTTTTCTCACCTTTATTAAGCGTGGGGTATTGAGCGCAAACCAGATTATAGCTCGGGTCCTCGGTCTGCATCTGTTCCAGATAGCGTCCCATGCCGCCTCCCAAATATCCCATCATTGCTCCGGAATCACCTCCGGTGATGTTGGAATCTATCAATGTATCCTTATTTGTGGCAAAATCCCGATCCAATAAGCCTTCGCTGTACCATTCGCTTAACGTTTTGATATAATCTTTGTAAGCGGGCTCTATTGGGCCGAATTTAACTGTATCTCCGTCAAGATACAGGCGCTGGCCGACGCCGAAAGCGCCGTTGAACGAGTTTAATTTTCCTATAAAGAAATCCCTTTTTCCCGTCAGCGGGGCGACCGCACCCTTTTTCTCTTTAAATGCCCGCAGAGCCGTTGTCCATTCATCTATTGTCTCGGGTACCGGCAGTCCCAGCTCGTCAAGCCAGTCCTTGCGGATCATCGGGCC
Source organism: uncultured Clostridia bacterium (assembly GCA_947625905.1). GTDB lineage: Bacteria > Bacillota > Clostridia > Monoglobales > Monoglobaceae > Monoglobus. Next base: position 81,792 of record CANQQJ010000008.1, read on the forward strand.
GCCAAACGTGCGTGCATTCGATGTGTTGAAGGACGGAAAAGAGAAATACTGATTGCTGTCCGTCTTGCTTCCCTTGTCATATATCGGCGACAACACCGGGTCTCTGTCCGTAATCGCTTTTTTAAAGTTAGGCGCAGATTTGTCAATATAATCGTTCAAAGAAATAATAATACCGTCATCGATCGCCTTTTGCGGGCCGCCCGGATACGCTGTCCAGTTGTACTCTATCATATCGGGCAAGCTGTCGGGAGAAGCCATCAGAAGATTGAACTGTTCGTCCTCCTGACCGAGCGCGGGATGGATAAAATCAATGTGAACGCCCGTATCATTTTCAAGCTTTTTATACATAGCTATGTCGTTAAACGACTGTATTCTGGACGCGAATGACGAGTACATCGGTACCCAATAGGTAAATGTGGTTTTTTCATTTGTCGATGATGCGGCTTCCTTATCTCCGCCGCCTGCGCCGCAGCCCGTCATACCGAGAATCATAGCCGTAACCAATACCGCCGTCAAAACTTTCTTTTTCATAATTAACCTCCTAAATTAATTGTTTGTCATTTTTTATATTAATATATTCTTAATTATCTTTATCCTTATTATCCCTTCACGGCTCCGATCATTACACCTTTTACAAAATATCGCTGGATAAACGGGTATACGCACAAAATCGGCAGAGTAGCCACAACTATCGACGCATACTTAATGCTCTCTCCGATTAGATAAGTGTCGCTGGCGCCGTTGCCTCCCGCGCTCATACTGCTGGTATCGTTGATCAGCAATATCTCGCGCAGGATAAGCTGAAGCGGGAACTTGCTTTTTGTGCGCATATAAAGCATAGCGTTAAACCACGAGTTCCAGTAGGTCACCCCGTAAAACAGGATCATTACCGCAATGATCGGCATCGAAAGGGGTAAGACTATGCGAAACAAAATCATAATATCGTTTGCCCCGTCAATTTTCGCGGCTTCTTCAATACTGTCCGGCAGCGCCTGAAAATTGGCTTTCATAATAAGCAGATTATACGTGCTGATAGCCGTCGGCAAAATCAGCGCCCAAAACGTGTCGCCCATATGCAGGTACTTGTAGACAAGCAAATATGTGGGGATCATACCGCCGGAGAAGAACATTGTAAAAGTCATCATATACGCCATCGGTTTCCCGAGCGCAAAGTTCTTCCGTGTTATCAAAAACGCGCCTATAGACGTCAGTATCACACTCAGAGCGGTTCCTAACACCACAACCAGAAGCGTTGTTCTGTATCCCGTCAGAATGTTCGGATTGGAGAATACCGCTTTGTACGAAGCCAAACTGAAGCCTTTGGGCAGAAGCATTATGCCTCGGCTTCCGATCAGCGCGTTACTCTCGGACAGCGAACACATCAGCACATAATACAGGGGATAAAATGTGATAAGGATAAGAAACAGCATAAACAGCGTGTTGATGCAGTCAAATACCATCGATCCCTTACTCTTTTTTAGTCCTTTTTTATTTAACATATCCGCTCCTCCTTAAAACAGTGATGACTCGCTGAACTTTGCCGACAAACGATTCGCTACCACCAGCATGATCACGTTGATCACCGACTGGAACAGTCCGACAGCCGCGCTGTAACTGTATCTCGCTCCCTGAAGTCCCATTCTGTATACATATGACGAGATCACGTCCGCGACATCGTACGTCGCCGGAGAATATAAAAGGATTATCTTCTCATATCCGACCGACAGCACCTGTCCGAGTCTCAGGATCAGCATAATCATGATCGTGGGCAAAATGCCGGGCAGAGTAACGTGCCATGTCTGGCGCAGCCTTCCGGCGCCGTCAATGGCTGCCGCCTCGTAAAGCTGAGAGTCAACGCCGGTAAGCGCCGCCAAATATATTATGCTGTTCCAGCCGAAGGTCTGCCATACGTTTGTTCCCACAAAAATACTGCGGAACCATTCGGGGCTGCTCAAATAATTCATATTCTGTCCGCCAAGCTTAGCGATAAGACGGGTCACAACGCCGTTTGTGCTGAAAAAGTCGGTGATCATGCCGCATATAACCACCATTGATATAAAATGCGGCAGATATGTAACGGTCTGTATCGTCTTTTTAAACCATTTTATGCGCACCTCATTGAGAAGTATCGCGAATATGATAGGCAGCGGAAACCCCCAAAGAATATCAAGAAAACTGATAATAAAAGTATTCTTGAGGATCCTGGTAAAATAAATGCCGGTAAAAAATTCTTTAAAATATTTCAGTCCCACCAACGGGCTTGAGAGTATTCCGCCGGCAATGTTGTAGTCCTTAAACGCGATCACCACTCCGAACATAGGCACATACATAAACACAATATAAAAGGCGAGAATAGGTATTGCCAGTAAATACAGATACCTGTTTCGGCTTATTTCTCTCACAAACCGCCGCTGCGGGGAAAGCCGAGCCTCTGCTCCGCCCGCGTTGTGCTGTGCCGCTATTTCTGTCCGCCGCGTTTTAGCTTTATTTTCAAATCTTTTTTTCATTTCATTGCTCCCATTTCTAATCATGCTAATCACGTATCACGAACATTTCCTGACAAACAAGATAGCGAAAACGTCCGTAAACCCGATCGCCTTCCGACAAATCCGACAATGTTCCTACAGTGAACCTCTTTCTGCCTTTTTCGTAAATATATATCTTGCCGCTGCTGAAAGACGCGACTGTAGTATTCCCCGAAGAACTGTAGCGGAGCAGCGCTCTGTTATCCGCCGGATCGGTCTTGATCACTTCGCCGCAAAGATATGTGGTCAAACTGTAAACGCTGTTTACGCTATATTCCTGACCCTCGGTATATCGCAATGTCACACTGTCGATGTATCCGAGAGAATCATAGCTGAACGAGATCAAGTCGCCGTCTTTCAGAGAGCTCAGATCTTGGATCGGAGAATCACTTCTAAGTCTGACCGGAAGCGAAAAATCGGTTCCGTTCCAATATCCGAAAATTGACGGACTGATCCCTCCCTCCGAATTCAAAGACTGACCGACGCCGTTGATCAGCATAAGATTTAAGTTGCTGCTGTTCCGAGTGCCGTTTATCAGCGTAAAAATCGAAGCTGTACGGACCGCGCTTCCTTCATACGCCGTGTATGTGTAAGAGGTGTCGCTGACCAATTCGCTTCTGGACATCACAGCGTACTCCTCCTCGTTATCACGCTCGTCCACTTTGGGTATGCTGAACAAAACAGCGTTGGCCGCAACCGAAACATCACCGTCAAACGACTGCGGCAAAGCGCGGTAGCTCTGAGTTCCGGACGAAGTTTTTCGGAATACTCCGCGTTCGATAGCGTCAGCCTCCTGCAGGCTTCCCGCCGCAAACTGCTGCGCCGTGTCAACAGCCGCGATTTTTCCGCCGGAATTAACGCGGTACCGTATGAGCTGAGAATAGCCGTTCTCACCGTTCATCGCGAGCTCGGTCATAAGCTGCTTGCGCGATATCCTGTTTTGACCGTTGTACAAAACTGTATTCGCCGCCTCAAGAGTTACCCAGCGGTCATTTTGCGTGAAGATCCTGAAGAATATATTGTTGAAATCATACTCTTCGGCTGCTCTTAAATATCCGTATACCATTTGAGGTTCAATACCGACATATACAACGTTATTCAGAAAATCGAGGTAATAAGTCGTATCCGCGCCATACTGAACGGTTTGTGTAATCGCATATGCCGCCTTGTACTCAGCATCGTTTACGATTATATGATCGTCGAAAACTCCCGTCACCTCGCCGTTTACGACCCGATCACAGATCACCGCTGTTTTCAGAGGCTTTTCGCCTTCGGACACCGCGTATGAAATGATTTGCGATCCCGTGATCGAATCAAAATCAACGGGCGTATTATCCTTGAGAATAACAACGTCATAGTCGGAGGCATTGGGGTCAAGCTCGATATTCACATCTTCGTAACGGCTGAAAATATCCGTATCGCTCTCATCCGAACCCTGCTCGATCTCTTTTTTTGTCTTTGTGCGTCTGCCGGATATTGAATTCGAAAGAGCGCTTATGCCGTTAACATAGATCGGTTGGTAGTCCATGACCTTCACGACCTCGAACAAGCTGTCCGTGTTATTGCTGATAAGCTGAACGGTACCGAACTCCGGCATAAGCTTTTCCTCTGTCATGTCAGAAAGTCTGCCGTTATAGATGAGCGAAGCGTTATCCGCCAGTCTTGCCTTCCTCAGATTCCTGTTTTCATCATAGTAGTTTACGCTTTTTATCCCTTCGCATCCGTCAATACTGTCATACGTCAGATCGATAACATAGTTTTCTTTAAGATCCGTATTTATATAAAGTATCGTGGGTTTGCCGTTTTTATCGTCAAGATAATAGATCTCCGCGTACAGACCGACGGCGTCGGATGCGTTTGTCTCTCCGACCAGCATCGTAATTCCGCCGACCGAGATCTCATCCGTCTCAAGACCGCTCTCGCGCGCCATTATATCGGTGTGGGCGTTTGCCTCAACTATTGCCTTGATCTTGCGGATATTGAACCTGCGCGACAAAATATTTTCTCCGTTCACGGATGAAAGCCCGATGGTATACCCGATACGCACGATCTCAAGCAAGTCAGCCTCGGCGGTGTTAAGGAGGAGGCGCATGGCATCGCCAAACGCAAGAGGACTCTCCTCCTCACACGTTATGCCGTCCAACAGCCTCATGCGGTTGGCAATGCGCAGATATCCCGACGGGAAACCTCCGCTTTCCTCCGCCACTACTCTGTAACCCAGGACTCCGAGCGTCATCTTGATCGCCTCGACGCAGCTTATCGGATTGTCGGGATAAAAGTTCCCGTTTGGCTCGCCGCTTATGTAACCCAGCTTGTAAGCCGTATTGATATAATCCGCATTGGCGGTTTCGGGAGTGACATCCGCAAACACTTCGGCACTGCCGCGGTCTGCGGCTGCCGCGTCGCCGCTGACCTCCATAACCAACCGTATAAAGTCGCCGCGCGTAACAGCTCCGTCACTCAGTGGCGTGGTTTCCGGATCTATGAGACCCATAGCCGTCAGTTTCTCATAGGCGGTGTTGTCAACAGCCGCGTTTTCATCTCCGCCCGCAGAAACCGCCAAAACAGGTACAGCGCCTAAAGTCAAGCAGATCACGCAAATTAAGCAAAATAATCTTTTGAGATTTCTCATAATGCTGCCTCCTATTTAAATAAGTTCATAGCAAAATCCGTCATCTTCGCCGCCTGCGAACGGGTAGCGGGTGCACTCGGCATAAATGTGCCGTCTCCCATTCCGCTTATTATTCCTGCTTCCTGCATACGATAAACCGATTCCACGGCATAGTCCGAAATATTATTCTCATCGCTGAAGCTCAAGCGTTCGGCAACCGCGGGCAGTTCGAATCCAAAAATATCGGCTGCGCGGCATATCATCACCGCCAGGTCCTCTCTGGTGATCATCTGCCCAACGCCAAAGCTTCCGTCAGGCATTCCTACAACGATCCCGCTTGACTGAGCCGCCGCCAAATAGGGCAGATACCACGCATCGGGTTCAATATCGGTAAAGTCGGCAGATGCGCCGTCTGCGACGACACCCAAAGCCCCGACAAGCAGCTTTACGAATTCTTCGCGCGTGATAGGCTCTTCGGGTCTGAAACGCTTGTCGGCGGCGGGTGAAATTATTCCCGCGTTATAGAGGTGCATAATATAAGGTTCCGCCCACTCTGAGCCGACGAGGTCGGTAAACACGCTGTTTTGGTTATCCGTTGAAGCCGCCTGATCTGCAGCTGCGGGTTCAACGGGCGCCGGCTGCCATAAATCACGGTCGACCATGAAGGACGTTCCGCCTCCGCCGAAACCGCCAAAGCCTCCGCCTCCTCCGGAACCGCCGAAGCCTCCGCCTCCGCTCGGGCTGTTGTTTCCGCCGACATTTGCGGTAAGCTCGCCGTTTTTATACCGGCTCAGCGAAGCCGCCAAAGCATCGCGGAACTCTGTAAAACTGTCAAGGGGTAGGCTTTTTACCAGATCCTGATTGATCAGATTCTGCGCCTTCTCACTCAAGTTCAAATAGCTTGCGTAAGCCGCTTCATCGCCGATTACCATCTTCTCGTTATTTTTCAAGAACTGCTGCACGTTAGACCACCGGAGAGCGTTCATTTGATCGATCGTATTCAAAATATTGCCGATCTGAACCACGACAGCCGAATAGTCGGCATACGGACCGTCCTCAAGCAGTGACTGCGCAACACCTTCAAGCCGCGCGTCCGAAACATCCGAAAGTCCTAAAGCGTCGGCGTTTTTATGAAGGGCGGATGTAACATCGTTCTCTCCTCCGTCATTTACCAAATCAACCAGATCCGCTCTGTCACTGTCGCTCAAGTATACAAAATCGATGCTTTCGCCCGACACATTCACAAAGCCGCGTACCGTTACGGTATAGTTGCCGCTGTCCAGCTCGTCAAGCAGACATGTATCGCTAAATCCGTTCGCGCCCGACGTTATCGGTATTTCTCGTATAATATTGCCGCTTTCGTCGGTCAGCGTGAGCAAAACATAATCAGGTCCGCTCGTCAGACTGCCGATGGTGGTGAGATACGCTTCATTAACCGCGGTCTCCGCACTGATCTGCGCGTTGACAGCCGCAGCGCCGTCCGAATATATACGCCGTTCGGTCTCGGGCTCCGGACCCGCGGCATCATATCCGCAATAGATCAAATTTCCGTCCGCATCCGTTACATACGCCTTGACCAGCACGGCCCCTTCCCGAGCGACCGTCGGAATAACCGCCTCGGCCGTTCCTTCCACTCTCACAGCCTTGGTTTCAAGCCGCAGCATCGCACCGTCCGCATTGTAGAACGCAATATTTAAAAATGCATCCGCCGGCGCTCCGCCGTTAAATAATTTCACATACGCTCCCGCAGCCTCTGTTCCGCTCAGCTCCGTAAGTCTCGGCTTGCCTGCCGTAAGTCCGTTCGCCGTTGTGAATATCCACTCGGCCGAAACACCGCACGGATACTCGGCGATGTTATACACATCGGGACCGACGTTCAACGTATAATTTGTTCCGGCATCAAGGGTGCCCGGAATATTTACCCACAGAATATTACCGTCTATCTCGGCATGATCGGTCACATCAACGCTCTTATCGCCGCTTCTCAATGTAACGCTTTGAGCGGCGATCGAAGAAATGTCCGAGGCGTAAGCAAAACCGACGCGTACGTCTTCAAGCGGCATGTTCGAAACATTCTGCGGGAATGTCGTTCCGAGATAAGTCATCAGATCCGCGGGATCTACCGATAACCATGCGCGCTCTACCTGTATGTATGTGCTTGTGTCCCAGGTCAAGTTCCAACCGCCCGTGTTGATACGAAAACTGTTAATATTTGAATAATTAACGTCTCCGCTCATCGACTCTATCGGTATTGACAAAAGCTTCCAGCCCGCCCAATTCAAATCTTGGACTGCGCGGCAATACGCATTGTCCGAAGTATACAGCGAAATGTTCAGCGCTCCGCTCGTCGTTTCGGGCGAGTATATCCACAGATTAAAATATTTGTATTTATCCGCGTTTGGTATTGTCATGGTTTTGCTTATTACCGTATTACTCTCTCCCGCCGGGATACCTATACGGAGCGAGTAGCCGCCATCCGCTTTGCGCGGATTTTCGGTCGTCATTGCACAATTTGCCGACTGCGCCAAATGTTCGCTTATGCTGTCCGCGCTGTCAAACACCGCCATTTCATAAACATCGGCTGCGGCAGGGCTTGGGCTCGGACCTTCGCTCGGACTCGGACTCGGCGTTATCTCCGCTTCTCCCTCGGGATCGACCGACAGCCATACGCGCTCTACCTGTATGTATGCGCTTTCGTTCCAGGTCTGGCCCCAGCCGCCCGTGTTGATGCGGAACGCGTTGATGTTTGACGCGTTTATATCTTGA
>CANQQJ010000009.1 GCA_947625905.1 uncultured Clostridia bacterium
TGATTTGAGCGTGCTGTTGTTTTCAAGTGTAATGCTGCCGTTATAGATCACGCCGTCTCCGCGCACATCGCCGCACATTATGCAGAGTCCGTAGGAATCGCTTTGCTTGCTGCCTGCCGCCGAGGCGGTAAGGCTCGAATTGTCCTTAACCGTAAGATTGCCCGTTGTTAACGCGGTGCTGTAACAATCATCGTAAGGTTCACCTTCTCCGCGGGTTTCACCGCTTTCTGCCGTGACGGAAGCTCCGCCGCTTACGGTCAGATTGCGGCCTTCATCGGTCACTATACCAAAGCTTACTCCATACGCGCTGCCGCCGCTGAAACGGGCTTTGGCAACCGATATATCCAGATCCCCGTACGCATATATGCCGAGTGAGTCCCTTCTAACGGGCTCCGCGTCCTTGTCATGCTCCGTGTCTCCGCTCACCGCGGTGAGTTCTCCTTTTCCGGTTATGGTAAGGTCGCCGTCCGAAAGAATTGCGCGGCTCGACGCTTCCGTACCCGTGCCCGATCGCACGGTTAAGGTGCCGTCTATGTCAATCGTGCTGCCGTCGGCGGCGAATATGCCGGTGTACTCGAAAAGTTTATCGCCGCCCTTAAATCCGTCGGCTGCGCTCACTATCGACGGGTTTTCGCCCTCGGGAACATAGAGCGTTGTGCCTCCGTCTATGAACAGTCCGTCCTTGGCCGTCGTCACAAATTGGAAATCCGATGTGAGAGTCAACTTGTTCCCTTCGCAAATCGCGCCGGGGAAGCTGTCTATCGGCTCGGAAAACTCCTTTGTGTCATAGTCCATCTTCGTGTACAGCTTACTTGTCGCGCTGTCATAGTAAAGGATATGGTCGCTTTTCACACCGTCCTCCGCCGCGCCGGCCGCGGCGGATACCATCACCGCGGGCATTGTGGCGATAATCATCGCGACGATCGATATAAGCGCGATTATTTTTTTCTTCATGGGGTTATTTTCCTCCTTTATTAGCGGGCTGCGGCCGGAGCCGCGAAGCGGGTTCGTGGCACTATCGTATTCCGTTTGCGGATATAAACGAGGCCACACATCATTAACGATTGGCAGTATGAGCCTTCGGCATCCCGCGGGCGGATGATATCCGCCCCTACAAACGTAGTGATTAGCGATTAGCGAATAGTGACTACGCGGAGATAACTTGGCAAAAATCATTTGAATATCCTCGCGATTTATGTCAGGCTCTCCCCTTGGGGAGAGCTGTCGCCGAAAGCGACTGAGAGGGGTTCCTAGTCCCTAGTTGCTAATCACTAGTCTCTATGTTGACCCCTCTCCTCTTTCCGCCGATGGCGGAAATCCACCTCTCCCCAAGGGGCGAGGCAAACGGGCGGATAATATCCGCCCCTACGGCGTTTACGCACTATGGTCGTAGGGGACGACGACTCGGCGTCCCGTTTATCTTACCAGATGGAAACTCTGTCCTCGGGGGCAACCCACATACCGTCGTTTTCGGTTATGCCGTAGACTTCCATAAACTTATCGCTGGACTGGAACAGTCTGTTCACGCGCACGTTGTCGGGACTGTGAACGTCGGAATTCATGTGATTTTGGAGCGCCGCGCGGTAGTACGTGCTCATCCATACGTTGGCCCAGCTCTCGTAGAATTTTTCGTAATCAAAATTCTCGGTCTTTGAGGCAAGCTCGGTCGCAACGGAGAGTCCGCCCAGATCGGCGGTGTTTTCGGTAAGCGTCTGCTCGCCGTTCATAGCGAGTCCGGGAGCGGTCTCTTGGCCGTCATAGAAGTCTATAACCGCCTGGCAGCGCTCATCAAACGCCGCGGCGTCCTCATCCGTCCACCAGTTCACAGCGTTTCCGTTCTCGTCATACTGCGAGCCGTTTTTGTCAAAGGCGTGGCTAATCTCGTGGCCTATAACAATACCCAAAGCGCCAAGATTTGTCTCATATGCCGCGTCGGGGCTGTAGATGCCCGGCGTCAGAATAAATCCCGCGCAAACAGTCACATCGTTAAATGAGGGATTATAGCACGCGTTTACGGTCTGCGGTGACATAGCCCACTGCGTATGGTCGACCTCGGTGCCCTCCTTGGCGATCATGTCGGCGATTGTCGCGTCCCTTATCGTCATCATATTTTCCACCAGCGAGCCGCCGTCCGCGTAGCTCCTGAGCTCTTTGCTGTCGAGCGTGATCTCATCATAAGAATCGGGAGCTCCGACCTTTATACCCATGGTATCGAGCTTCTTTAACGCCTTTTGTTTCGTCGTGTCGCTCATCCAGTCGAGCTTTTGTATCCTCTCGCGATAGATGTCGATCATATCGGTTATCATTTTGGTTATGTCGGCCTTTGTTTTCTCGTCAACATATTTTTCGGCGTATACCTCGCCGAGATACTGCTCGAGCATGTCGTTCACACAGCTTGTCGCCTCGATCTCATCGCTGAGCGTTCCCTCAGTACCGTTCATTGCCGAATTATATTTGTTAGTTGCCTGTTTAAAATCATCGCTCATATATTCGGCAAAGCTTTCAGCAAGCGTAATTTTTGAATAATCCTTTATGAGGTCGAGGTTTTTGTCGTCAAGCAGCTCGGCCATCTTTTCCATCGCGCCCGCATCGGTTACGATAAACTTGTCTTTGTTTTTTAATCCGCTGTTTTCAAACAGCTTGTTTATGTCCAGATTTTTGAACAAGTCGCACAACTGATCAAGGGTGTAAACATTATATGTATTATTAATGTCCAGTTGCTCTGCAAGAGAAAGGCTCGCCTCGGCTATCTGAGTTTCAAGCTCAAAGCCCGACTCAGCCGCTGCCTCGGCGTCGGCCTCGCTGTAACCGATAAGCTCGGCCAGATCTTTCATGTACTCAATATACGCCGCTTTCTGAGCTTCCGCCCTGCCCTCGTACATATCCTTTGTGTGTATTGAGGCGGTGGCAAAATAATTCGCGTAATGCGCTGAATCCATCGGGTCTATAGATGCGCCGAACTGCACAAAAAATCCTATAGCCTTCGTGTCTATAAGGTCGGAGACGCTCTTCATCGCGTCTATCTCGTCAAGATACGGCTTTAGCGGCTCGTAGCCCTGCGCGTTTCTCGCCTCTTTGTTCATATAGTTGTCGTAGAGCGTCTTGATCTTGCCCTCTTTTGAATTTTTGTCGGGATTTGACGCGGAGATCTCCTTGATAAGGTCTCTGAGCTGAATATCGGTCGTGTCATTTCTGATCGTTCCGGTAAACGACTGTCCCTCGGGGATCACGGTGTTCTCAAGAGCGTCATGGTTAACTGTCTGGTAATAGTCGTCCTTAAGGTTTGTGCCGAACACGCGGTACATACGCTGAATAAAAAGCTGCATCTCATCTTTGGTCACATTGTCGTCGGGCGCGAATATGCCCTCTGATTTGCCCGCTACTATGCCCGAGGCGAACACGTCCGAAAGCTCGGTCTCGGCCCAGTCGGGAATATCTGTAAATGTCTCGGCGGGGAATGCCACGTACTTGTTAAATCCTTTGATCTCGGGGATCTCGCCAAACGCGCGCTTGAGCATAACGAGCGCTTCGGCTCTGGTCACACTCCAGTCCTCGTGGAGCAGACCGTCCTCGTAGCCCTTTAATATGTCGGTTTTTTGCACGCCGGGGTTGTAGTCGTCGGCGGCGGTGAGCAGCATATCACAGACCTCGCCGCGGGTGGCGTAATCGTCCGCCGCGAATACCATCGCAACGGGCATTGTGGTGATAAGCATTGCTGCGCTTAATATAAGCGCGATTATTTTTTTCTTCATAATAATATTTTCCTCCTTTTTATTTAATCGGGCGGATGTGGCCGCCCCTACAAACGTAGTGATTAGCGATCAGTGAATAGTGACTACGCGGAGATAATTTTGCAAAAATCATTCAAATATCCCCGCGATTTATGTCAGGCTCGCCCCTTGGGGAGAGCTGTCGCCGAAGGCGACTGAGAGGGGTTCCTAGTCCCTAGTTACTAATCTCTAGTACCTATGTTGACCCCTCTCCGTCTTTCCGCCTTTGGCGGAAATCCACCTCTCCCCAAGGGGCGAGGCAAACGAGCGGCGTCCCGTTTATTTTACCAAATTGAAACTCTGTTTTCGGGGGGTGTCCACATTCCGTCGTTTTCGGTAATGCCGTAGGTCTCGAAGAACTTGTCGCTGGTCTCAAACAGTCTGTTCACGCGAACCTCGGCCGCGCTGTGCACGTCTGACACGGCCAGCTGTTCAAGATACCCGCGGTAGGAAACATTCAGCCACAGCTGCGCCCATGTCTCGAACATCTTTTTGTAATCAAAATTTTCGATTTTTGACGCCAGCTCCGTCGCCACCGAAAGGCCGCCCATGTCGGCGGTGTTTTCGGTAAGAGTCAGTTCTCCGTTTGTGGTGATGCCGGGCGCGGACTCCTGTCCGTCATAGAAGCCGATAACCGCTTTGCAGCGCTCCTCAAACGCCGCGGCGTCCTCGTCGGTCCACCAGTTCACCGCGTTTCCGTTCTCGTCGTACTGAGAGCCGCTTTTGTCAAACGCGTGGCTGAGCTCGTGGCCGATAGCAATTCCTATTCCGCCCAGATTTTCCTCATATGAGGCGCTTGAGCTGTAGGTGTGCGGTATCTGCAATATCGCGGCGGTGATGGTAATATCGTTAAAGCTGGGATTGTAGCAGGCGTTCACGGTCTGGGGCGACATTATCCACTCGGTGTGGTCGACCTCTCCGCCCTCTTTCTTAAGATCGTCTTTCTCGGCGGCGTCATTGATCGCCATAATGTTTTCAACGAGGCTGCCGCCGTCGGCGTAGCTTTTAAGCTCTGTGCTGTCTAAGGTCGTTTCGGGGAGCTTATCGGGGCCGCCGACCTTTATTCCCATGGTGTCGAGCTTCTTTATCGCCTTCTGCTTCGTCGCGTCACTCAACCAGTCAAGCTTTTGTATTCTCTCGCGGTAGATGTCTATCATGTCTTTGATAATTTGAGTAACGTCGGTCTTTGTTTTCTCGTCCATATACTTATCGGTATACAGCTCACCGAGATAATCCGAAAGATAGCCATCGACGCAGTCCACCGCCTCGGTCTCGTCGTCGCTCTCTCCCTGAATTCCGTAAACCTCGGAAACAAACGTCTTATACGCGTTATCAAAGTCATCGCTCAGATATGAGTCGTAGCTTTTAAGAATATTGATCTTCGCGCAATCCTTGATCGCTTCAAGGTTCTTATCATCAAGCAGCTCGGCCATCTTTTCCATCGCGCCGACGTCATAAACAATAAATCTGTCCTTATTCTTAAGGCCGCTGTTTTCAAACACCTTGTTTATATCAATGTTTTTAAACAGAGCGGATATCTCATCAAGCGAGTATATGTTGTATGTTTTGTTTATATCATAGGTATCGGTAAGCGAAAGACTCGCCTCGGCGACCTGTTTCTCTATATCAAACACTCTGTCGGCCGCGGCTTCGGCTTCGGCCTCGCTGTAGCCGATCAGTTTTAAGAGAGACGCCGCGTATTTCAGAGAAGCCGCTTTTTGATTTTCGTCCTTTCCCTCATACATTTCCTTTGTGTTTATTGTCGGAGTCGAGAAAAAATCGGCGTAATGAGTTGAGTCCTTATCATCATAGCCGATCTCAAATCTCGCGAAAATTTCCATCGCTTCCTCGCAGTTTACAAGATCCGAAACGCTTTTCATCGCGTCTATCTCGTCAAGATACGGCTTTATCGGCTCATAGCCCTGCGCGTTTCTCGCCTCTTTGTTCATGTAGTTGTCGTAGAGAGTCTTGATCTTGCCCTCTTTTGAGTTTTTGTCGGGATCTGACGCGGCAACACCCTTTACGATGTCCTTGATCTGATCCTGCACCTCAAAGCCGGACATGGTGCCCATGCTGATTTCTCCGTCAGGGATCACGGCGCTGTCAAGCGCGTCATGATTAACGGTCTGATAGTAATTGTCCTTGAGGTTGGTGCCGAACACGCGGTACATGCGGTCGATAAACAGCTCCATCTCGCCTGTCGTTACGTTGTCGTCGGGCGCGAAAATGCCCTCGGCTTTACCCGCGACTATGCCCGAATCGAACACGTCCGAGAGCTCGGTCTCGGCCCAGTCGGGGATATCCGTGAACGTCTCGGCGGGGAAAGCGATGTACTCGTTGGCGCCCTCGATCTCGGGGATCTCGCCAAACGCGCGCTTCAGCATAACCAGAGCCTCGGCTCTCGTCACGCTCCAGTCCTCGTGGAGCAGGCCGTCCTCGTAACCCTTTAAAATGTCGGTCTTTTGCACGCCGGGGTTGTAGTCGTCGGCAGCGGTGAGCAGCATATCGCAGATCTCGCCGCGGGTGGCGTAATCGTCCGCCGGCACCTCGTCGGCGAACACAGCCGCGGGCATCACGGTAAGCAGCATCGCGGCGCTTATAAACAGCGCAATAATTTTTTTCTTCATTAGATAAATCCTCCTTAATGTTATATGTTATATGGTAAATTTAATTTTTCGTTAACATTATGTTTTCCGTCATATGCCGCGCTATATATCCGTGCGGATATTGAGGCGTATGCGCGCAGTGAATATTTCTTTTTCGGCATCAAAGCGGAACATGGCGCTGCCGCCGTATTTTTGAGCGGTGCGCGCAATGCTCATAAGGCCGTAGCCTCCGCTTTGGCGGCCGCTCAGGAACGCCTCGGCGGGCAAGAACCCGTCCTCGGTCCTGAACCTTCGGCTGATACGCGCCTGTTTGCAAGAATTGGTTATCTCTATCGCGAGCGAGCCCTGCACCGTGCCGATCCTGACGCTTATGCGGCGGTCCTCGGGACAATTTTTGCACGCTCTTATCGCGTTTTCAAACGAATTGGCGAACAGCACGGTCAGATCCGCCGCGTCTATATCAAACTCGCCGCACTCGGCGCAGACGCCGCAGCTTATGCCGGCGTCTCTTGCCATGCCGATATAGTACTGCAAAAGCCCGTTGACCGTCATGTTCTTGCAGTATATCTCGCTGTCGCGCCTGACGGTCGTATCGATAACTTCCGAAAGATACTCTCTCATCTCATCCAGCCTGCCTCTGTCAAGCATATCGCTCAGCGAGGTGTAGTGGTGTCTCAGGTCGTGTCTCATTCGGCGGGTGTTTTCCATATCGTCCACGATCTTCTCGTATTGCAGCCGCTGTATTTCCGTCGAGCGCTTTCGCTCGCTGTCCTCCTCGCGCCGCAGCGATTCGCGGAAAATCAGCCAGTATATAAACACCTGATCGATCAGCATTACCATGAACATTACCAGCAGCATTAAATAAAGTCGGTATTCCATATAATAATACGAAAAATCAACGCATATTATCATTATAATAAAAACGACGGTCGAGACGAAGAGTATGCAAAATTCACGCCTCATGCTCCGCGTTTCGATTCTGCTTATGTATTCGCGCAGTATGCGGATAACGAAAGACAGCATCAGCGGCAGCAGGAAAGCCGCGGTGATCAAATAAAGAAGCACCCCTTCGGGCGAATAAACTGCCCACGCGGCGACATCCTCATACACACGGTAAAATCCCGGAAACAGTCCGTTGAGCGTGTTAACAAGGCAATATTGCAGCGTCGCGTAGAAGAACACCACAAAAAAGACCAGGAGCTTTTTTATTAAAGATTCGCGCACCAGCCAATCGAAAGCCACCATTATCAGCAGTATCGCGGAAAACATAAACGCGTTGGCAACAAAGGCCGCGTTTCCCGAGTATCCGTACTGCATCACCGCCGGGAACAACGCCGCGATGATCATTGTCGCGGCCGTTACGCAAACAAATATGGGGCCGCGCCGAAAGCGGTACGAATCTTGAGGAAAGGGCAGAAATATCATCAGGGCGCAGGGAAAAAACTGAATAAAAAATCCCAGTGAATTCTGCAAATAAGCCGCCATTACAAACACTCCCTTAAAACCCTTTTTGGCGTGAAAGCCGTTCAAACACATAATTGTCATATGCCGCGCGGATCGCCTTGTTCTGTCTTGTGGCTATAGGCAGACGGAGCCCGCTCCTCAAAACGCAGGTTCCCGTTCCCATCTGCGTGATATAGTCCATATTTACAGCTATACCGCGGTTTATTTTTAAAAAATTTCCGTTCATATTGTTCATAAGCTCGGTGAACGACATCCTTATCTTCAGCTGCCGCCCGTCGGCAAACGTGATGTTTACCGAATGATTGTCGCTCTCTATAAGGCAAATCTGATCGAGCAGTATCGTGTGCCGCTCTGCGCCCGATTTGAGCGTTATGCGTTCCCTGTTTTTGAATCTCAGCTCGGCCAGCCGCCTGAATGACTCTTTGACCCCGTCGGCCGTTATCGGCTTTACCAGATAATGAACGGCGTAAAGAGAAAAAGCGTCCACCGCAAAGTCGCGGCTGACAGTCACAAACACTATGCCCGTATCCGGCGAGATCTCGCGCAGTCTCTCGGCGATATCAAGGCCGTTTTCGCCGGGCAGATAAATATCCAAAAATACGATATCGAACTGCGGCTGCACTTTGGCGGCGGCGAGCAGTGACTCGCCGTTTGAAAACACCTCGGCAGCGCGCGTCGGATCCCAAGCCGCGAGGGCCGCCTCGAATTGCTCGCGCTCTCTCAAATCATCGTCGCAAACCCCGATCCTCATACCGCGCACCTCCCGATCTATCAACACGCTTTATTGCGCAATAATACAAATTTATTATATCACAACATTTTGAGATTTTCAATACGACGGGTCCGCATTTTACGCACCAAAACCTGCATTTCACGCAATCGGTGCGCAAAAAAACCGACAAGCGCAGCTTGTCGGTTTATATGTCGTTTGTTATCTGAACGAATATCCGCCCTTTACCATGATTATGACCTCGTTGCTGGCCTTGAAGCCGCGGCCGTCGTCCCGCGGGACGATCAGCATATGATTCGAGGGCATCTCGGAGCCGTCGGGCAGGTCGTATCCGTAGGTCGTGTCGGCTATTCCTCCCATATCGGTGCCGATTATCACGCCGTTGCCCTTTCTGAGAACGAACTGGGCCCCTCCGTCGAATATAACGGTCTGCCCGGGGTTCACGTTGACCACCGAGAAATTGTCGGAATATGAATCCGACGAGCCGTCGCCCAGCCGCTCCTCGACATACGCCTTAAACTGCGGCACCACCACGTTTACTATGTAGCTTTTGGTAACCACCGGGTCGTCGGTGTCGCCCGGCTCAGCCAGAACCGCGGTCGCACCCAGAAGCGCGGCTATCACCGCCGCCGCTATTATCATTTTTACTATCACACTTTTTGATCCGGATCTCATAATAAAACCTCCTTATGCGATCTTAGAATTAATATTATCTGTCGTCAAGCCCGAAGCTTATGCTTATGGCGCGGTTGACGCGCGTCATCAGCCTGTCGTCGAGATGACCGATTTTTTCCTTCAGTCTGCGTTTGTCGATCGTGCGTATCTGCTCGGCCAGGACCACCGAGTCCTTGGAAAGGCCGTAGCCTCCCGCGTCAAGCTCTATATGGGTGGGCATTTTGGCTTTGTTGAGCTGGGAGGTTATGGCTGTGGCGATAACGGTGGGGCTGTACTTGTTGCCCACGTCGTTTTGTATGATCAGCACGGGGCGCACTCCGCCCTGCTCAGAGCCCACGACCGGACTCAGGTCCGCGTAATAGATGTCTCCGCGTTTTACTACCAAATCAATTCACACTCCGCAAGTTTAGTTTTTCTTAATGCCTTTGGTAGTATTTTATGCCTTAAATCTGTTTTGGTTCGGACGGCGGAACTTGCGGTAACGAAACGCCGACGCCTATGTACAGATCAAGTTTTTATAGGGCTGTCAAGAAGGTAGTTGTGAACGTCGGTCACACGACCGCCTTTAAGATAGACCCGAGGCACTCTCTTTCCAATGACACAAAGGATCTCATAATTTATTGTTCCCATAATCCCGGCTATCTCCTCAATGGGAAGCTCGCTTCCCGCGGAGTCTTTGCCGAAGAGTACGGCCTCGTCACCGATACTGATATTATTGACATCACCGGCGTCTATCATACATTGGTCCATGCAAATTGTTCCGATCTGGGGGCATTTTTTTCCGCCCGCCAGCACCCCGACCTTTCCCGACAAAAGCCGCGAATACCCGTCGGCGTAACCGATCGACACGGTGGCCACTTTGGTCGGCTTTTCGGATATAAACCTTCTGCCGTAGCTGACCGACGCGCCCGCTCCAACGGTTTTGACGTTTGTTATCCTCGCCTTGAGCGACATGGCGGGGCGCAGCTTTAATATGTTTTTGTCCACAAAGCCGCTCGGCATCAGTCCGTATAAAATAATTCCGGGGCGCACCATGTCCATGTGGTACTCGGGGAAGCGCATCAGACCCGCGCTGTTGCAGCAGTGGCGCAGATTTATTTTCACGCCGAGCTCCTTGAGCTTTTCGCAAAGCTCGGAAAAGCGCTCAAACTGCAGTTTGGTATATTCGTCGTCATCGTCGTCTGCCACCGAAAAATGCGTGAATATACCGTCTATCTCAAGATTCGGGAGCTTGGATATCCGCACGATCTCCTCGATCGCCGCACGCTTCGCGGCCTCATCGCCGCAGTACCTGAAGCCCACTCTGCCCATGCCGGTGTCGATCTTGATATGTATTTTTCCGATCTTGTTAAGGCGCGCGCCCGCGTCGGACACCGCCTTCGCCATCTCAAAAGTATAGCAGTTCGGCATTATGTCTTTCTCGATAAGCTCCTCGGCGCAGCTTATATCGGTATAGCCCAATATAAGCACCGGAGTGGTTATCCCGCACTCGCGTATCTGGATCGCCTCGTCGATAAAAGCGACGGCCAGAGCGTCGGCTCCGCTGTCGATCATGGTCTTGGCCGCCTCAAGATAGCCGTGGCCGTAGCCGTCGGCCTTGACGACCGCCATGATCTTGGTGTTGTCTCCCACGTGACCGCGTATGGCCCTCATGTTTTCGGATATGGCGTCCAGGTCGATCTCCGCCCAAGCGCGCTTTTCGTGATTCATAATATACTCCTCTTGATAAGCTGTTGTTATTCCGCGTTTGATATCATTCTGAGCGCTTTGGGTATGCGCTCGCAAAGGTCTGTCGCCAAAATTCCGCGGTCGCCTATGTCGCAGCGAGCCAGATCGCCCGCCGCTCCGTGGACAAACGCGCCCAAAACCGCCGCGTCGAAACTCTCGAGCCCCTGGCCCATCAGGCTGCCTATTATTCCCGAGAGCGCGTCGCCCATGCCGCCGCTCGCCATCGCCTCGCTGCCCGAGTTGTTGACTCTCAGCTTTCCGCTGGGCGAGGCTATGACCGTGTCCTTGCCTTTTAACACAACCGTCACGCCGTATTCTTTGGCGAATTCCGCCGCGACGCCGCTTCGGTCGTTCTGCACCGCCTCGATCGGCTCGCCTGTCAGACGGCTCATCTCGCCGGGGTGGGGCGTTATCACAACGCTGCACGACATGCGGTTCTTGTGCTTTCTGAGTATGTCGAGATTTTCCGAGATCACGTTCAGCGCATCGGCGTCAAGCACCATGTCTGTCGAGCCGCCGAGCAGCGAATCGATAAGCTTAGGCATATCCGCGTTTCGCGACAGGCCGGGCCCGAAAACGCACACGTCGGCGCGGCTGAGGCAGCTTTTTATCTCGCCCAGAGCGTCGAGGCTCAGCGTGCCGTCGCTCAGCTCGGGCAGAGGCGCGGTCATCGCCTCGGTCAGTTTTACCGCCGCTATCGGCTGCTGGGACTTGGGCGTGCCGACCGTCACGAGTCCGCTGCCGCATCTGAGCGCTCCCAGCGCGGCAAGGCAGGGCGCGCCGCTCATTCCGGGGCTTCCGCCCACAATCATGACCTTGCCGCAGTCGCCCTTGTTCGCCTCGGGCGCCCTGCGCGGCATCAGGCGGGCGTAATAGTCGATCCCCTCGTAAAACGGCAGGCCCGTGCCGGGGATATTCTCGGAGATATAAACCGCCGCGACCGCCACCGTATCGGAATGGGATATGCTTACCGAGGCGTTTATTCTCACGCCTCCGAATTTTATGTACGGCATGCCAAGCTCGTCGTGGCAGATCTCTATATCGGCCATATCAAAGTTCCGCACTCCGGTGCCGAGCGCTTTGGAAAACGCTTCCTTTGCCGCGAAGTGCCCCGCCACCGACTCGTAAAATTTCTTGGCGGCAGCCTTTGACGTGAAATATTCGGTCTCTCCGTCGGTGAACACGCGGCGAATAAACACTTCAAGGTTCTTCATATCCCTAAAGCGGGATATTTCGATTACGTCAATTCCTATCATATTTCATCTTCCAATCTATAAAATTACGGTTATTTTTTCAAAAACACTTTTCTCGGCGCCATCGCCTTGAAACACTCGAGGATCTTGTCGCCCGGCTCAAACAGAAGGAGCCGTCCGCTGCCGTTCTCGTTATAGGCCGCGAAGTAAAGGTCTTCCGCGTTCTTGTCGGCGCAGGCGTATATTTTTTTGAGCCCCGGGTTGTTCATGTAGCGATTGAAGTCGTCGTGGCTCCTGTGCGCCAGGATCTCCATATCGTTTATGTCGAAGTTCGTTACGCGCTTTCTCCGTCTGGCGTTAATAACCGCGTCAACGTCGAGCTCACCCGACGTGAAGGCGTACTCGTACTCCATATTGGTCGAGGTTATCAGAAGATACAGCGCGTAAATAATACCCGCCACGAACAGCAGCATAAACATGCCGACGAACGGCACGGCCGCGCTGAGCGCCGCCAGCGCCGCGATGAGCACCAGCGCGCCGACTATGCTCAGAACGATCTTCATATAGTCGCCGCTGTCCTTCTTCTTCTTGACCAACTGTTCCGCAAACAGATCCATTTCCATAATTCTTCACTCCTGTTCATTTTAATTAAATATTATGTTGCAGAATTTATATATTTATTCGTTAAACGGTATATTTTCGGGGCCTATGCTGTCGGCGGGCTCCGACATTATGTCGAGCTGCTTTTGGCTGTCGCTGCCCACCGCGAGGACAGACTCCCGAGGCGACAGCGACAGACCCAGCGAATGTGAATTGCCGCAGGCGACCGCGATAACGCCGTCCCAGAAGCCGAGCGAGCCTTGGTTATCGGAATTGTCGCCCACGGACACGGCTTTGCCGTCCGCGCCGCAGTACACGATATATCCGGAGCCCACGGCCGCTGAGACCGCGTCTTTTATCCCTGACGTGTTTTTCTGGCCGTAGCTGTTGTCGCCCAGCACCTTTACGCTGCCGTCGTATTTTATAAGCACCGTGTTTTTCTCGCCCGTGGCGATACGCAGCACGTTATTTTCACCGCCGACATCGCACTGGCCGTACTCGTTCCAGCCCGCCGCCAGCACCGTGCCGTCGCTTTTGAGGCCGATAGTGTGATTGCCCGCGGCGGCGACCTGAACTATGTCGTCCCACTCCTGCACATCGCACTGGCCGTAGTTATTGTTGCCTCTCGCCACCACGCGGCCGTTGGCCTTGAGGCCTATCGTGTGGCCCTCTCCGGTCGAGACCGCCACAATATCGGTCCAGCCCGAAACGTCGCACTGGCCGTACTCGTTGTCTCCGCAGGCCGTGAGGTACCCGTCGTATGTCATTCCCACGGTATGGTTGCCGCCCGCTGAGACAGCGATGATCTTTGTCCAGCCGTCAGTGCCGCACTGGCCGCTGCCGTTGTCGCCCTTTGCCGCCACGGTGCCGTTCTTGCGAACAGCGGCGCTGTGATTGTATCCCGCCGATATCAGCCTTCCGCACGCGCTAAGTATGCTTCTCATGTTCGACACGCTGCGCTTGTAATCGCCGCACTCGTGGAAGTATTTCAGGGCCTCGGCGTACCCGCCCACGTTCATGTAAGACAGAGCCGCGCAGTATTTTATCTCTTTGCCGTCGTTTCCGGAAAAATTGTAGTTTTCGTCAAGCGCCGCGAGCGAGGGCGCGGCCGCGGCATAGTCGCGGTTTATGTAAAGGTTCATCGCCTGCTTAAAGGCTCCGCTCCGTGCAGAGAAATGTCTCGCCGCCGCGCCGCCGCCGAAGATCAGCGCCGCCGCGCACGCTATAACGGCAGCGAGCATCACAAGCTTTCGGTTTTCGGACATCAGCTTTTTCCGAGGCTTTTTTTCGGAATTTTTGTCCTTGATCTCCTTCGTCAGTCTCAGGCGCAGCCACTCCTCGCCCAGCGCCTCCTCTGACACTATATCGTCCGCCAGGCTCTGGTTCGGGTTGACCCACGAGGTCCCGTCCTCAAACAGCACCTTCGCCACCTCGACAAAAACCGACTGCGTGAGCTCGGGCACCTCACTAAGCTGCTCATGCCCGAACAGCGTGCCCGGCCTCGCGTTGACGTTGACGTATGGCAGGTTTTTAAGCTGCACGCACAGATTCAGGTCCTTGTCGAAGCAGCCCACGTTGAAGTAAGCCGAGCGGACATTGCTGCCGCAGTTGTTGTAAAGCTTGAGCCGCAGCGCCGTTTTGCCGTCCGCTGCTTTCAGGACCTCGCTGGTGTCAATATATATCGGAGCGTTGCCTCGGTTCTCGTATTCGGTTTTCTTTATGGTTTTATATGCAGTATCAGTCATTCAATCACCTTTGATCAACAAATCTACAGAATAATTATACTACAAAGTCGGACAAAAAACATTACGATTCTGTTAATAGTATAATACAAAACAAAAACAATTTGACAATACACAATATATTGTGTATTATTATAAAAGAGATTTTTCGAAAGGAGCGATATTATGAATGTAATTGACGCGATCAAAGGCCGCAGAAGCATAAGGAAATTCAAACAGGCGGAGGTTCCGCAAAAGGACATCGAAACGATTATCGACGCCGCGCGTTACGCCGCGAGCGGCGCCAACATGCAGCCGATCAAGTACGCGGTCATGAGGAACCACAGGGAGGTCTATCCCTGCACCAAATGGGCGGGCTATCTGACCGATTGGGACCCCGCCGAGGACAAGAGGCCTCTGTGCTACATAGCGATCCTGGGCGATACGGACATAAAAAAGACCTTCGAGCCCGACGCGGGCGCGGCGGTCACCACCATGATGCTCGCGGCGCACGAAATGGGGCTCGGCACCTGCTGGCTGGGCGCCATCGACAGAGCGAAGCTCAGGGAAATGCTCGGCACCGAGCACGAGGTGCTGTACCTGCTGGCGGTGGGCTACCCCGCGCAGGAAAGCCGCGTCGTCGAAGAGACGGACGGAAACATAAAATACTACGAGGACGAAAACGGAGTTATAAACGTCCCCAAACGCCCGATGAGCGAGATAGTTATTAGTTCGTAGGGGCGGATAATATCCGCCCGTTTGCCTCCTCCCGGGAGGAGGTGGATTTTCGCCGAAGGCGAAAAGACGGAGGTGGGAACGTAGGGATTAGTAATTAGCGAATAGGTTCCCCCCTCAGTCGGACGATGCCCGACAGCTCCCCCCGAGGGGGCGCCTATTTTTTGCGTCCTCTACGGCAAAGGTGCACAAAATGCTGTAGGGGCGGATAATATCCGCCCGTTTGGCCTCCTCCCGGGAGGAGGTGGATTTTCGCCGAAGGCGAAAAGACGGAGGTGGGAACATAGTGATTAGTAAATAGCGAATAGAAGCGGGCGGCAATATGCCGCCCGCAGTTTTATATGATCAGGCCCTCAAGAACACAGCTTGAAATAAAATTTGTAATAATCGGGAACAAAATCCGTTGTTTTGTCGTCATATAAATAAAGGGAAAAAATCAACGCCCGTGTAAAACGCAAACAGGAGGCGATGCGAGGCATATCGGATCTTAAAAACGCGACAGATATTTTTAACGAAAGGATGATTTTATGAAAAAGTTTACTTGCTTAATATTGACACTTGCGCTAACGCTCTGCTCGCTCGGCGCGTTTGCCGATGATGTATCGGAGCCGGAAACGCCCGGCGAAAGTGTAAATTCCGAGCCGGCGGAGCAAGCCGCGCCCGACAGCGGCGCGGACAATGACAAAAATGATGATGAAAGCATGGGCGGCAATTGGGCGCCGGGAAAAATGTTTACCACGGATGATATGGAAGCGCGAGCCAAAGACAACACGCGGGTCATACGGGGCGAGGATTATGAAGATGTTTATGATTACAACGTGGAATACACCGCGGAGTTTACGGCGAACATAAAAAATTCGCGGACCGCGTCGCAGCTGTCAGGCGACGGAAATATAACAGCCACATATTACGGGATAAGCGTCAGCTGCAAAGGCAGAGACGGCACGCCCAAGGTCGGCAGGAACACTAAGCTGCTGCGCCTCAAAGGAAATAAGCTTGAAAGGTGGTACGAAGTGAGCGCGGTCGAGTACCCCGACCTTAAGATCGAGGGCGCGGTGATACACGGCGAATACAACAAGGTATCAAACGACGCGCAGATATATGAGGGATTCGCGGTGATAAGCGACTTTGACGGCTCAAAATCAAGCCCGCCGACAGATCGATGACCAATGTGGGCATAACCTACAATTACAGCAGCGACGCGCGGACGTTTTTGAAGTCGCTGACTTTTGAGATCGACGGAATCCGCGCGGAAGTGCCTTACGACGACATAGACTATACCGGGAAGTTTATGTCGACCTTCTTCGGAGACGTGTTTGAAAATCCGGATGAGATATTAAGCGAAATGGGGCTGTGAAACGAAAAATCAATACATAACCCCGTAAGGCCAGGCTCGCCCCTTACACCGCTGTCGCGGTCCCCCTCCCCCACTATCGCAGGGGAGGCAGATACTAGGCTCCCCTTTCTTTAGGAGGGGGAGCTGTCTGCGGAGCAGACTGAGTGGGAGGCCTATTCGCTATTCGCTAATCACTACGTCCCTATGTTAGTTCCGTAAAATCTTTGATATATATGTCGGCTTCGGATTTTAGGCGGGGGCGGTCGGAGAGCGAGGCCGCGTCCTCGGCGATGACCACGCTGAGGCCTATTTTTTTCGCTGTCCTCAGCGCCTCGTATATGTCCTCAAACAGCACCGTATTCTCGGGCTCCGCGCCCATTTGGCGCAGGGTCTCGAGGTATATGTCGGGGCTGGATTTTCCGCTGCCCACATCGTCGGCGAAAACAAAAACGTCAAAATACTCGAGCATGCCGTTGTTTTTGAGGCACACCTCGGTAAGCTCTCTTGAGTTGGCGGTTGCGACCGCGAGCTTCTTTCCCGATTCCCGCGCCGCCTTGACAAACTCCTTCGCGCCCGGCTTTGCCTTTACGTCGTGCGCGTACCCGTCGTAGATCATGGCGAGCCACTCGCTGTAGATATCCTCGGCGCTAAGATCCAGATCAAACATCTCGCTCACCCGCGCCGAGCTTTGCAGCAGCGACATGCACGCCACGTCGCGCAGCAGATCGGGCGGCGTCTCGTAGCCGTAGCGCGCCAGAAAGTCGATCAGCAGATTGTCCCAAAGGTGCATCGAATCCACCAGAGTGCCGTCCATGTCGAATATATAATTTTGGATTTTATCAAAGTCTATTTTTTTGTTAATTATCATAATTTCCGCGCCTTTTCTTTAAGCACCGCGGCGGCGGCTTTAGGGTCGCTTGCCACCATGATGCAGGACACCACGGCCACGCCGTCTATCCCGGTGCCGCTCAGCTTTTCGATATTTTCGGTATTGATGCCGCCTATGCCCACGATCGGTATTTTTACCGCCCCGCGGACCTTGCACAGCGTGTCGATACCCACGTTCTCGGCGTCGTCCTTGGTCGCAGTGGGGAAAACCGCGCCCACGCCAAGATAGTCTGCGCCGCTTTTCTCGGCCTTAAGCGCTTCCTCTACCGTGCCCGCCGAAACTCCGATTATTTTATTATCGCCCAATATCCGCCGCGCCGCGTCTATCGGAATGTCGCTCTGGCCTATGTGCACGCCGTCGGCGTCCGCGGCCAGCGCGATGTCGGCCCTGTCGTTTATCAAAAGCGGAACGTTCCTGCCGGCGCAGAGCTTTTTCAGCGCCGCCGCCTCCTCAAAAAACGCTCTTGATGATATGTCCTTTTCGCGC
Source organism: uncultured Clostridia bacterium (assembly GCA_947625905.1). Classification (GTDB taxonomy): domain Bacteria; phylum Bacillota; class Clostridia; order Monoglobales; family Monoglobaceae; genus Monoglobus. Next base: position 17,934 of record CANQQJ010000009.1, read on the forward strand.
AGCTGGATAAGCGTCGCTCCGCCGTCTATCGCCTTTTCGCACACGTCGAGCAGGTTTTCTCTCGGGCACATGCCCGTGTCTGTTACCAAGTATACGCTGTAGTCAATTTTATTTTTCATAATATCAGTCCTCGATTATTTTCGCTCTTTTTATAAAGTCCTCGTCGCTCATCAGGTAAATATAGTCAAACAGCTTGACCTTAAAGGTGCCGATGCCCGCCTCGTTTTCCGCCGTGTATTCATGCGCCTGCTCGCCCGCGATTCCCAGCATAACGACCGCCGCTGCCGCCGCCGTGAACGGATCGCCCGCTGCCGCCATGGCTCCGGTCATAGCCGAGCACATGCAGCCCGTTCCGGTCACACCGCAGAGCATTTCGTGGCCGTTTTTGACATAGCACACTCTGCCGTCGGGCGCGGCTATCACGTCGATTGCGCCCGTGGCGCACACCACGCTTCCGGTCTTTTCGGCAAGGGACTTAACCAGCTCCCCGAACTCGCCTCGGTTCTCGTCGGTCACCTCGTCGTCGCTTGAGGCGTCAACGCCGCGGCTCTCGATCGAGCCGCCGCACAGGGTGCGTATCTCGGACATATTTCCGCGAATGATGTCGGGCCTCGCGAGCTCGATCATCTCGGCGCAAACCCTGTCGCGCAGCTTTGAGGCGCCCGCGCCCACAGGGTCGAGGATTATCGGCTTGCCCTGCTCTTTGGCCGCCTTCGCAGCGGATCTCATCGCCGCCAGATACGGCTCGTCCAAAAGGCCGAGGTTCATCACCAGCGCGCCCGAGACCGCCATGATCTCCGCCATCTCGCATTCTATCTCGGCCATTATCGGCGACGCGCCCATTGCCAGCAGCATGTTGGCGCAGTCGTTTATCGTCACGCGGTTAGTCAGACACTCCACGATCGGTTTCTTTTGCTTCATGTTGTTCACAAGGTCGATTATTGATTTTAGGATCTCGTTCGTCATGGTTATTTACTCCTTTTCTTTCACTATAAATGTAGTCTCAACGTTAGGCTCCGAGGTTTTCCACAGGCTGTAAAAATGGTGTATCGGGCCGTGGCCGCCGAGCTTCGGGGCGTTCGCGATACCGGTCTCGATATACTTCTTTGCCTCGCCAACCGCCATGACCGCGTCCATTCCGCGCGCCATGTTCGCGCATATCGCCGACGACAGCGTGCAGCCCGTTCCGTGGGTGCTTTTTGAGTTTATCCGCTTGCCCTCGAATATCGTCATGGTCCTGCCGTTATAGAGCAGATCGTCCGAGCTTGAGCGCAGGTGCCCGCCCTTTATCAGCACGTACGCGGGGCCCATGTCGCCTATTATCTGCGCCGCCTTGCCCATGTCCTGTATGGTCCTGATCTTTATTCCGCTCATCGCCTCGGCCTCGGGGATATTGGGCGTGACCATGCGCGCCACGGGAAGGATGCGCCCTATCAGAACTTCCTCGGCGCCGCCCGTCGTAAGCTCGGAGCCCGAGGTCGAAACCATAACGGGATCGACGATCACGAGCTTCGGCTTATATTCATCCAGTATATCGGCGACCGCCTCGGCCGCCTCCCGGCTGCCCAGCATTCCGATCTTCACGCCGTCGATCGGTATGTCGTCAAACACAGCTTTGGCCTGCGCTTTTATGATATCGGGACTTAACTGCTCGATGCCGAAAACGCCCTTCGTATTCTGGGCGGTGACGGCGGTGATAACGCTCATTCCGTAGCCGCCGTGAGCCGCGAAGGTTTTAAGGTCGGCCTGTATGCCCGCTCCGCCGCAGGAGTCGGAGCCCGCGACAGTCAATAAGTTCTTCATAACGCGCCTCCTATATTCCTATATCCTCGCCGCCCAGGATCTTGTTCATGTTCTTGACGGCGCACTGCTCGCCGCACATGGTGCAGGTGTTTTCCTCGCGGGGCTTGGAGCTCGCTCTGTACGCCCTGGGTTTTTCGGACTCAAGGGCCAGATCGAACATTTTGTCCCAATCTATCTCGCGTCTGGCGTCGGCCATTTTGTTGTCCCAGTCCATCGCGCCCTTGACACCTTTGGCAATGTCGGCCGCGTGAGCCGCTATGCGGGAGGCGATTATGCCCTCGCGCATGTCGTCAAGGTCGGGCAGGCGGAGATGCTCGGCGGGCGTCACATAGCACAAAAAGTCGGCTCCGTTCGCCGCGGCTATCGCGCCGCCTATCGCGGACGTGATATGGTCGTAGCCCGGCGCCACGTCGGTCACCAGAGGACCGAGCACATAAAACGGCGCTCCGTGGCACAGCCGCTTTTCCATTATCATGTTGGCGGCGATCTGGTTCATCGCCATGTGGCCGGGGCCCTCGACCATCACCTGAACGTCATGCTCCCAAGCGCGCTTGGTAAGCTCGCCCAGCACGATAAGCTCCGAGATCTGAGCCGGGTCGCTGGCGTCGTCAAGACAGCCGGGACGGCAGGCGTCGCCGAGGCTTATGGTAACGTCGTGCTCGCGGAATATCTCCATGACCTCATCATAGTATTCATAAAACGGGTTTTCGTTTCCGGTCATCTCCATCCACGCGAACAGCAGAGCTCCGCCCCGCGATACGATGTTCATTCTGCGGCGGTTGTTTTTGACCTTCTCGGCGGTGGCGCGGTTGATGCCCGCGTGTATCGTCATAAAATCGACTCCGTCCTCCGCGTGCTGCCGAACCACGCGCATAAAGTCGTCCTTGGTGATGTCCTTCAGCTTTTTCTCACAGTAGCCTATCGCGTCGTAAACCGGCACGGTGCCCAGCATGGCGGTGGATATGTCGAGTATCCTGCGGCGCATCTCGCGGGTCTTGCCGTAGTTCGAAAGGTCCATGATCGCCTCGGCCTTCATGTCGATGGCGGTGCGCACCTTGTTGAGCTCAAGCTCGATATCCGCCGCGTCCCTCGAGATGCCCAGATTCACGTTGATCTTGGTCCTGAGCCCCTCGCCTATGCCCTCGGGCGAGAGCGTTTCGTGGTGCTTGTTGGCGGGTATGACCACAGTGCCCGCGGCGACCTTTTCCAAAAGTTCGTTTATGTCTGTGTTCTCCTTGGCCGCGACAATCTCCATTTCGGGAGTAACGATCCCTTTTTTCGCCGCGTCCATCTGCGTTGTGTAACTGCTCATTTTAAAAACTCCTTCCGAAAAATAAAGCGCTTGCCGTGTTCGAGGCAAGCACAAATAAATTATCTGAAATATCCATGCTTTCCTACGCCGGTGTTAACCGTCAGGTTCAAAGGGTCAGGCTCGGCCTATCTCAACCGCCCGCGGCGGTCCCCCCAGCAGATACTATTATAACCCAAGATATTCCCCAATGCAAGAGTTTTATTGAGAAATTTTAATAAATTTACCGCGCCGCTAAACAGACAAACGAAAATCAAAAAAAGCACCTAATATTTCATAGGTGCTTTATTGACATAAGCCGGGCTTTGGCGGGCGTCGCCTCTCCCGCATCTCTCGGGATTTCGTCCCTGTCATACCGTCGGCGCGTGGTCGCAACGAAATTTACCACCTCAAAGCCCTCTTTAGCTTACTCATATTATATACCATCTTTTGTCGTTTTGTCAACGTAGTGATTAGCGATTCGTGAATCAAAAAATACTAATTTTATTCAAATGAAAAAGTAGTTGAAAATTTATTTCGTATATGGTAAAATAAATTTGTTATATTAAGAAAAATTTTCGGGGGAGAGGGTCTCTGACCCGGCGCGGTGAAAAAGCCGGGGCCTCTATAGCGGCGCGCCAAGCCGTAAGGCGGTATTTAATCAGTGATTACTAAAGGGGTGACGAAAAGTGGCAAGAAAGATCGTTAAAATTATTGCGGTTATTTTTGTGGCGGCTGTTCTTATTCATCTGGTTTTACATAGCATTTCATATCATGAGGAAAACAATTATTCGGAAATACAGAACATACAGTATTCGAAATTTGTCAAAATCTCTATGGATAAAAAATTTGTGTCGGCTGATGATGTAAAACAAATTGAAAATAAAATAAGACATATAAATTTCTATTATTCGAAAGAATCCGCACTACAGGAATCACCCACCTCTATATTGACAATAAATTACAAGGATGGTAAGAAAAAAGAGATTAATATTGCAGGCAATTGTGTTTTGATTGGAATGTTTAACAGTAATGGTGAATTTCAAACCGATAAGTCTGAAATTTATTATGTATCATTGTTGGATATATGGTTGTTGGAGAAATGTATTTTTGGATGACAATCGCCGGAGTGAGGTAACGGTTACATTGTATTTATAAGTAGGTTAATATCAATAAATATAGAGGCAGAGCTGCTTGTTCTGCCTCTGTGGTTAATAATTCCAAAAACATACTTAAAGTCGCTCGTTTTCTGTAATCATTTTGATTTGTTTTTATGCTACGGGAACGCTCCTATTGTAAAGCGTGTCCGGGCAAATATCAATTTCGTCGTTCCAATACACGCACATACGGTCTAATTTAACCTGTTTAAAAAATCCTATATTTTCAAGCGGCTTGTACATCGGATATTTAAACAAATCCTTAACGTCAAATTTTCTGCGCTCTCCGTTATTGAATGTAACAATCAGCTCAAAATCATCCGCAGGAGTAACCGAAATTGCTCTCGGGCCAAAAGGCGCTCCGTAAATTATTTCGTCCATTTGCGAATTTAATTCCGGCATACCAATCGCCTTGCTTTCTGTAATTATTTTAGCATAAGATTCAAAAAAATCAAGTTTTTAAACCGATTTTTTGTGCTTTTTCGTTGTTTTGTCAACATAGCGAACAGCGATTAGCAGAACAAATCAAAAATATATTGACGGTATTTCCGTAATATGTTATACTTGTCATGTTTACATAACATAAAATATGCGGCGTTCGTGCCGCGACAAAAACGAGAGGAGCATAAGAAATGAAAAAAAGGATAACTGCGGTTTTTTTGTCTGTTGTGTTGATATTGGTCCCTGTGTTATCGTGGGCCGACGGAGCCGCCGAGCATACCGCGCCGCTTGAGATCACAGCCCTTAACTCTTGCATAATGGACTATGACACGGGCGAGCTTTTGTACAAGAACGCCGAGGACGAACAGCTGCCTGTCGCATCGATTGCCAAAATGATGTCGGTCTATGTGGTTATGGACAAGATCAAATCGGGCGAACTGACGCTTGATACCGTTGTGCCAATAAGCCAAAATGTTTATGAGCTTTCAAGAAACGAGAACTATAAAATGATGGCGAATCTTGAATATGACGAGACATACACGCTTGATGAAATGCTCGACATGATAATAATAGATTCAGCGGCGGCTTGCGTTACCGCGGTCGCGGAGCTTGTGTCGGGTAACGAGGCAGAGTTTGTTAAGCTCATGAACGCGAAGGCCGCCGAGATCGGCATAAACAGCGTTTTTCATAACGGAACCGGCGTTTGCCTGAATCCCGACACCGATAACGAGGAAAATTTGATGTCTGCCCGCGAAGTTGCGATAATGACAAGGCACATGATACAGGATTATCCCGAGCTGCTTGATAGAACAAAGCGCGCGACGGTTGATTTTCACGGCGCGACATACGAGAATCTTAACAAGCTGTTTACAACATATTATTACGAGGGCGCCGACGGATTTAAAAACGGCATGACCGACGCCTCGGGATATTGTATGTGCGGCACGGCTGAGCGGGGCGGGAAGCGTATTATAACCGTCGCCCTAAGGTGCGAGAACAATGACGCGCGCTTTACCGATTCGATCAGTATGTTTGATTACGCTTTTGACATGCTGGGCATTGAGAAGCCCGCGGCGACGGCCGAGGCCGAGCCGAGAATAATTGTTGACGGAAATTTGGTTGAGTTCCCCGACCAGCAGCCGGTTATAATTGACGGACGGACCTTTGTTCCGGTCCGCGGCGTGCTTGAGACAATGGGCAAAAAAGTGGAATGGGACGAGGCGAGACAGGCTGTGACAATTTCCGATGATCTTATCACATTGGAGCTTGTTATAGGCAGCCCGACAATGTCCAACGCGGTCACCGACCCGGTATCGGGCGAGGTGTTCAAGTTCGACTCCGAGCTTGACGCGCCGCCGCGGGTAATAAACGACAGAACATGCCTGCCTATCCGCGCGGTTGCCGAGGGATTCGGAGTAAAGGTCGATTGGAACGACGAAAACCACACTGTTATAATTGATACGGGGGCTTCAACATGTTAAAAAAGTATATAAAAAGATTTATAAGCGGTATGGTTATCGGCGCGATGCTTGCTTCGGCGGGCGGCGCGTGCGTGTTTGCCGCGGAAGACGACGCCGCTGAATACACTTTGCAAAAAACGGAGCACACAAAATACATGTCGGGAACGAACGCCGCGGAATTTGAGCCGGAATCATATTTGACGCGCGCCGAGACCGCGCAGATAATTTATAATCTTCTCACCCTGAAACCGTCGATTTCGAAACGTTTTGATGACGTGAGCGACGGCGAGTGGTATTCCGAAGCGGTCAACGGTTTGTATTCCGCGGGGATAATTCACGGAAAATACAGTGACAGCACCTATTTCCCAAACGATCTGATCAGCAGAGGCGAATTGGTGGAAATGCTGAGTTATTTCAGCGAAATGCCCGACAATCATTCCTCGGAAGCAAAATCGTTTGACGACGTGGCACCCGATAATCCGTTGTATGACTATATTACCGCGGCTGCCTCCGCGGGATGGATCTCCGGATATGAGGACAACACCTTCAGACCCAATAACCCTCTTACACGTGCCGAGGCGGTGTGCGTGTTCAACCGAGTACTCATGCGCGCGCCCGACGCCGATTATATAGCTTCGGCGGAAAACATGCCTTTGTTTATCGACGTGGATTGTGATATGTGGGCGTATGACAATATAATGGAAGCGGCGGTCTCACATTCTTATGAAAAAACAGACCGCGAGATATGGACCGCTTTTGAAAAAGAATCGACCGGGCTTTCCGCGGGTCCGCATATATTCAATCATTATCTGTATTATATAGACGGGGAGACCGGCTGCTTTTTAAGGAATTGCGATATAAACGGATACACGCTTGATAAAAACGGCAGATACACTACGGGAAACGCGGAGCTTGACGACTCTCTTCGCGCGGTAACGTCGGAGCTTTGCACCAACGAGGCGGGAAGCGAGGAAAATCTCAGAAAAGTTTATGATTACGTGAGAGATAATTTTGTCTACCAGGCGAGAGCGCACGTCGCTCGGGGCGCCTCGGGCTGGGAGCTTGAATACGCGGTTCCGATGATGCGCACTCATTACGGCAATTGCTACAGCTGGGCGGCGGTGTTTATGTACCTTGCCCGAAATGTCGGATTTGAGGCCTATTGCAGAAGTGGTGCCGTTGGCGCCAAAGTTGAGGACCACGGATGGACGGAGATCATGTTTGACGGCGAGTGGCTGATTTTTGACCCCGAGCTCGAAAACGCCAATCACCAAAGATGGTCGTTTTATAAACTTTCATACGATAACGACTTTAAAAAATATTACAAATACGAATGATAATAATGTATCTAAGGCCCGCTTATCGGCGGGTCTTTTTGTGCCGTATTTTTACAAAATAATAAGGCAATACTAATATTTGGTTAACCTAATATTACAAAACGGTCAAAATTGACACAAAGTGAAAAATCGTGATATAATATTATATTGAAATATTTATATGTAAAGGATGAAACATATGACCGAGCATATCAAAAGCGGCGTGGATCTTAAGTATATCCCGGCCGAAAAATTTAAGACCAACACCATAAGCGTGTTTTTTAACATACCTCTCGCGAAGGAGACGATAACCAAGGCGGCGCTTCTGCCTGCGGTCATGAAGCGCGGAACAAAGAAACACAGGACCATGACCGAGATATCCAAATATCTCGACGATTTGTACAGCGCGACGCTGCACGCGGGCATACGCGTCAAGGGCGACGGCGAGGTGCTTTACTTCACGATCGAGTATATCCGAGACGAGTTCATCGGCGAGAGCCTGACCGAAAGGATCGTTGAGCTCATGCGGGAGTTTATATTCGAGCCCCTCTGTGACGAGGTCGGCTTTGATCAAGAATATCTGGACGGCGAGAAACAGAACCTCAAAAACGCGATCGAGGGGCTGATAAACGACAAGCGCGAGTACGTTGAGTTCAAGTGCCGCGAGGCGATGTTTGAGGGCGAGGGCTACGGCATGTTTGAGGCCGGACGCGTCGAGGACCTGCCGGGCATCACCCGAGGCGGGCTTTATGAGTTCTATAAGGACGTGATCTCGACCGCCAAGACGGATATATTCATAAGCGGCAGCTTTTCGGACTCCGCGCTCTCGGCGGTAAAAAGCGGTCTGTGCGGCGCGTTTTCGGGGAGAGACGCAAAATACGCGGCGACGCGCATCGCGGTCGGATGCGGAAACGAGCCCCGCGAGATAGTCGAGGAGATACCTGTCGTGCAGAGCAAGCTGTGCATCGGGTTAAAATGCGGCGTTGAGCCGACCTCGAAGATGTACTACGCGCTGATGCTGGGCGGCTGCGTTTTCGGCGGCAGTCCGTTCTCTAAGCTTTTCAACAACGTGCGCGAAAAGCTGAGCCTGGCCTATTACGCGGCGTCGCGGACAGAGCGCTTTAAGAGCACCATGTTCATAAGCTGCGGCATCGAGACCGACAAGTACGGCGCGGCTCTCGATGAGATTATGGTCCAGTTTGACAAGATGAAAAACGGCGAGATCGAGGACAGTGAGATCGAGAACTCCAAGCGCTATATGAGCGGCAGGTTCACCTCGATGAAGGACAGCCTGCGCACCATGGAGGACTACTACCTGTCTCAGGCTATCATGGGCAGCGGCGACGGGATAGACGAGCTCATCGAGCGCACAAACGCCGTCACCAAGGCCGAGATCGTCGAGGCGTTCAAAAGGATCGAGATAGACGTTATATACTTCTTAAAAGGAAACACAAGCGAAGGAGGCGCGGAATAATGAGCTGTGAAATAAAAGAATTCGTAAGCGGTGAGCTTAAGGAAAAAATGCTTTTCGCCGCGCACAAAAGCGGCCTCCGGGTTTATGTTTTCCCCAAAAAGGGGTTCAGCAAATACTACGCGATATACGGCACCGACTACGGCTCGACAGACCGCGAGTTCATCGTTCCGGGCGAGAGCGAAAAGACGGTCGTGCCCGACGGCATAGCCCATTTTCTGGAGCACAAGATGTTCGAGCAGCCCGACGGCAGCAACGCTTTCGACAGCTTCGCGGTCACGGGCGCGTCGAGCAACGCGTTCACAAGCTTTGACATGACCGCGTACCTTTTCACCTGCACCGACAGGTTTTACGAAAACCTTGACATCCTGATAGACTTTGTCAACAGCCCGTATTTCACCGACGAAAACGTAGGCAAAGAGATGGGCATAATCGGGCAGGAAATAAAGATGTACGACGACGACCCCGGCTGGCGCGTGTTCTTCAACGCGCTGCGCGCAATGTTCCGCGACAACCCCGTGAAGATCGACATAGCCGGCACGGTGGAGAGCATAGCGAAGATCGACAAGGACATACTCTATAAGTGTTACAACACATTCTATAACCCCGGCAACATGATGCTCGTGCTTGTTGGCGACGTGGACATAAACGAGGTCATGGTCCGCCTCGACAAGCGCATGGGCGACAAGAAAAGCCCGGGCGAGATAAAAAGGCCCGAGGTCCGCGAGCCCGCCGAGCGCGTCACCGAGTTTGCCGAGCAGCGCCTCGTGGTGTCGCAGCCGATGTTCAATATCGGATTTAAGGACATAACGCCGTTCACGGGCGGCGAGGAGCTGGCGAAGCGCGAGGCCGCCACCGAGATAATACTCGACACCCTGTTCGGCAAGAGCAGCGATTTCTATATGGAGCTGTACGGCGAGGGCCTGATCGACAGCGGATTCAGCGTCGAGACCGAGCTTGAAAAGCGCTACGGGTTCTCGCTGATGGGCGGCGAGTCGAAAGACCCCAAAGCGGTGTACGAAAAAATCAAGCAGCGGATCCGGAAGGCTCAGCGCGAGGGCATAGACAAGTCCGACATCGAGCGCACCAAAAAGGTGATGAAGGCCTCGGGGATAAAGCTGTTTAACTATATCGAGGGCATGGGCAACGCCTATATCAGGATGCTGCTCAAGGGAATTAACCCGCTTGATTACAACAGAATCATCGACAGCGTGACATACGACGATATCATGGCCCGCCTCAAGTCTCATTTTGACACAAACAACTGCGTGCTTTCAACGGTCCTGCCGACCGAGAGCGGCGGGGAGGCGGAGCGATGACAAACACGATATCATTCCCGGGCCTCGGCCTCAAATTCACGATAAACCGAGCGGCGTTCACTATCGGCGGCATAAACATCTACTGGTACGGCATAATACTCGCCGCGGGAATGATGGTCGGCCTGTTTTACGCTTTCCGTGAGTTTAAGAAGCAGGGCCTCAAACAGGACGACGCGCTCAATATGTTTTTGATAGCGGTCCCGGTCTCTATCGTCTGCGCCAGGCTGTACTACGTGATATTCAGCTTTGATATGTACAGAGGCGATCCGCTCAGCGTGTTCGACATACGCAGCGGCGGAATCGCGGTCTACGGCAGCTTTATCGGAGCCGCGGCGGTGGTCATCATATACTGCCTGAAAAAGAAGATAAGCCTCGGCAAGGTGCTGGACATTCTGGCTGTCGGCTTTTTGATCGGTCAGGCGATAGGCCGCTGGGGGAACTTTGTGAACGGCGAGGCGTTTGGCGGGCACTGCTCCATGCCCTGGGCCATGACTGTCGCGCCGACCGACGGCTCTGCCGCGGCCGAGAGCGTTCATCCGACGTTTCTCTATGAGAGCCTTTGGGACGCGCTGGGCGTGCTGCTGCTTTTGCTCTACAAACGCCGCAAAAAGTTTGACGGCGAGGTGTTCTGCCTTTACATACTGTGGTACGGCATAGGCAGGTCCTGGATAGAGGGCATGAGGACCGACTCGCTATACTTAGGCCCGATAAGGATATCGCAGCTTGTGGCGCTGATCTCGGCGATCGCGGCCGCGGCGGCGATAATAATAATTCGAAAAAAATCAAAATCCAAAGAATAACGGGAGGCCGAAAATGGAACAGGATATTCAAATATTAAAGCAGAGAATGTCGGAGCTTATCAGCTCCGAGGATGTGAAGTACGAGGATATTTACAAAATGAAGCTCGAGATGGACGCCCTGATCGACAAGTATTACTTTGAAAATATTTAAAATATTTTGTTGACAACGGCGCCTTCCGGTGCTAAAATAAATACGACCTGACACCGAGGGTTCGCCCCGAGGGTGAAGGCAACGTAGTGATTAGTGAATAGTGAATAGCGAATAGACCACCCCCTCAGTCTGCTCCGCAGACAGCTCCCCCTCCTAAAGAAAGGGGAGCCTAGTATCTGCCTCCCCTGCGATAGTGGGGGGAGGGGGACTGTGGCCGGAGCCGCGCAGCGGGTTCGTTTAACAAAAGTATTCCGTTTGCAAGCACAAACAAGGCCACAGATCATTAACGTGAGCGGACATGACGCGACAGCGGTAGAAGGGGTGTCATAGCGGACAAACCCCTCTCAGTCACCTCCGCTGACAGCTCCCCCTCGGGTGAGCCTGTAGGGGCGGATATCATCCGCCCGCGGGACGCCGAGGTCGTCGTCCCCTACGACCGTGATTTGCAAAATGCCGTAGGGGCGGACATCATCCGCCCACGTTTCCCTAGTACCTATGTTGTTTTCTTCCCTCATTTATGAAGGGAGGTTTTTTTATGCAGCAGAACCGTGTCGCGCTGATCGGGATAATCGTTGAGGACCTGTCGGTAACCGACAGAATAAACGAGGTCATCCACGATTACAGCTCATACATAGTCGGCCGAATGGGAATACCCTACCGCAGCCGCGGCATCGCGATAATCAGCATCGTGATCGACGCGCCCGCCGACGTTATATCCGGTCTTTCGGGCAGGCTCGGCATGATAAAAAATGTCAGCGTTAAGGCCCAGTACACAAAAATATAAAATACCAAAGGAGAGAAATTTTACCATGGAAAAAGCTTATAAATACGACGTGAAATCCCCGATAGCCGAGGAGTTTATCAATGACGATGAGATCAACGAAACGCTCAAATACGCCGCGGAAAACAGCAAAAACCGCGAGCTCATAGAGTCGATAATCGAAAAGGCGCGCCGGTGCAAGGGTCTGACGCACCGCGAGGCGGCGGTGCTGCTCGACTGCGAGCTCGACGACCTCAACGCAAAAATGTTCGCGCTGGCGAAGGAAATAAAAGAAAAGATCTACGGCAGACGCATTGTGCTGTTCGCGCCGCTGTACCTTTCGAACTACTGCGTCAACGGCTGCGTCTACTGTCCGTACCACGCCAAAAACAAGACCATCTGCCGCAAAAAACTGACGCAGGAGGACGTGAAGACCGAGACGATCGCGCTTCAGGACATGGGCCACAAACGCCTTGCGCTCGAGGCGGGCGAGGACCCCGTCAACAACCCTATCGAGTATATACTTGAGTGCATCGACACCATATACAATATAAAGCACAAAAACGGCGCCATACGCCGCGTAAACGTCAACATAGCCGCGACCACGGTAGAGAACTACAAGCGCCTCAAAGACGCGGGAATAGGCACGTACATCCTGTTCCAGGAGACGTATAACAAAAAAAATTACCTGAGCCTGCACCCCGCGGGCCCCAAGCACGACTACGCCTATCACACCGAGGCGATGGACCGCGCCATGACCGCGGGCATCGACGACGTGGGCTGCGGCGTGCTGTTCGGTCTGAACCTTTACCGCTATGACCTGGTCGGACTTCTGATGCACGCCGAGCATCTTGAGGCGGCGTTCGGGGTGGGCCCGCACACTATCAGCGTTCCGCGCATCTGCCCCGCCGACGACATCGACGTCAACGACTTTTCAAACGCCGTGTCCGACGAGATCTTCCACAAGATAATCGCGGTCATAAGGATCGCCGTGCCCTACACAGGAATGATAATATCGACCCGCGAGAGCGAAAAGAGCCGCGAAAAGGCGCTTGAGCTGGGGATCTCACAGATAAGCGGCGGCTCGCGCACCAGCGTCGGAGGCTACGCCGAGCCCGAGCCCGAGGAGGAAAACTCGGCCCAGTTCGATACAAGCGACCGCAGGACCCTCGACGAGGTGATAAACTGGCTCGTCGGCCTCGGATATATACCAAGCTTCTGCACCGCCTGCTACCGCGCGGGCAGAACGGGCGACCGCTTTATGCCGCTCGCCAAGTCGGGCACGATACAGAACTGCTGCCAGCCCAACGCGCTTATCACGCTCAAGGAGTACCTCGAGGACTACGCCTCGCCCGAGACCAAAATAAACGGCGAAAAGCTGATAGAACAGGAAATAAAAAAGGTACCCAACCCGAAGGTCTGCAGCACCACCAAGGAATATCTGAAAAAAATTGAGCAAGGCGCCAGAGATTTCAGGTTCTGATAACGAAATTTAATAGAAAAGTCCAGCATGTCCCACAAAGTCCCACGTGAAATTATAAAATGTGGGACCGTGTAAAGCCCGTGGATACGTGGGTTTCGGGGAAAAGTCCCACAATCCCACATAATTTTCAAATATATATATATAAGAGTAAAACAAAAATTTATAACAGTATTGTTTTCACGCGGGAATGCGAGCATAGGGACCGGAGAATAGAGTTCCCCCTCAGTCGCCTTCGGCGACTGAGGGGGAACCTTTATTTATTTATTATTTTGCCGGCCGCGGCAAAAATCAAAAATACGGCTATGTTAAGCACTACCACGGTGGCGCCCGTGGGGGTCGACGCGATATACGAAATGATAAGTCCCGCGACAAAGCACAGGACCGAGACGAGCGCCGATACAAAGATCACCGACTTGAATTTTTTGCACACCCTCATGGCGGTGAGCGACGGGAAAATTATTAGGCTGGATATGAGCAGCGCGCCCATCATTCTCATGCCGAGCACCACCGTAACAGAGGTCAGCACGGCGATAAGCATATTGTACGCCTTGACTTTGGTCCCGGTTGCGGCGGCAAAATTTTCATCAAATGTCACGGCGAATATTTTGTTATAAAACACGATAAACAGAACTATGACAATAAACGAGAGTATCGCGCTTAAAACAACATCCTCCTTTGTCATCGCCAAAATGCTGCCGAACAGATAGCTGTTGATATCGGTGTTCATGCCGGTGGTCATAGAAGCGGCCAAAATTCCGACCGCCAGCGCGCCCGTCGAGATCATGGCGATCGCGCTGTCGCCTTTGATCTTGCTGCTCTCGCTGACTCTGAGCAGCAGGACAGCGGCGACGACAACTACGGGCACCGTGAACTTCATAGGCGCAAAATTCAGAGCCGTGGCGAGCGCGATGGCGCCGAATCCCACATGGCTCAGTCCGTCGCCTATCATCGAATATTTTTTGAGCACCAGACTGACGCCCAGAAGCGCGGCGCACAGCGAGACCAGCGCGCCCGCTATAAGCGCGCGGAGGATAAATGTGTATGAAAACATCACGCTTATGTATTCAAACAGATCAGTCATGCTTGTGCCCTCCGATAAATTCAGCGCCTATTTTTGATTTTTTATACTCGTCGACCGTGCCGTCAAACAATATTCCGCCGTCCATATGGATTATTCTGCCCGAATATTTGACCGCGCAGTGTATGTCGTGCGAGACCATTACTATCGTCATGCCGTTTTTGTGCATCTCGTTTATGATATTAAAAAACTCGGTCGTTACAACAGGATCAAGACCCGTCACGGGCTCATCGAGAAACAGTATCTTTTCGGCGGCGCACATGGCCCTGGCCAAAAGCGCGCGCTGCCGCTGGCCCCCGCTGAGCTCGCGGAAGCATCTTTCCTTGAGATTTGTTATGCCCAGAAGCTCCATTTTGTCAAGCGCGTCTTTTTTATCGGCTCTCGAGTAAAACGGCGTCAGGCCTCTTTTGGGCGCGCGGCCCGACAAAACGACTTCGAAAACCGAGGCGGGGAAATCCTTCTGCACCGGGGTTTGCTGCGCCAGGCAGCCGATCTCTGACTGCTTGAGGCCGCCGCCGTACACGATCTTGCCGCGCTCGGGTTCTTTGATTCGGAGCAGCGCTTTAAGCAGCGTGCTTTTGCCGCTGCCGTTTCTGCCGATCACGCTCAGATAATCGCCTTGATATATCGAAAAGTTGATGTCCTTCGCGACGGTCAAGCCCTCATAGCCCAAAGACACGTTTTCGCAGGTAATAAGCGCCATAATATCAACTCCTTATAAAAAGCTCCCCAACTTTGCGGGGAGCGGACGGAACGCCATACAGTTGTCCTCTTGCGCTAATGATTTGCGGCCTCGTTTATTTTTGCAATCAGAATACCTTAGTGGCACGAACCCGCTTCGCGGCTCCGGCCGCAATCCCCGACAAATCGTATTAAAACTTTAAGCCGTTTTTGATTCGGTTCTGTAGACGATCAGCGGAGCGGTCTTTTTTTCGACGCACTCGCGGGTTATTATAACCTTTTCGGCTCCGGCCGCCGACGGGATCTCGTACATGATATCGAGCATAATGTCCTCAACAACCGTTCTGAGTCCGCGGGCGCCCGTCTCGCGGGCGGCGGCTTTCTCGGCTATCAGCTGCACCGCGTCGTCCTCAAACTCGAGCTCCACGCCGTCCATCTTAAGCAGCGCCTTGTACTGCTTAAGAAGCGCGTTTTTGGGCTCGCTGAATATCTGCTTGAGCGCCTCGACATTCAGAGTGTCGAGGGTGGTGACGATCGGCAGCCTGCCGATCAATTCGGGTATCAGGCCGAACTTTATCAGATCGTCGGGCGTTACCTGTTTGAGCATTTCGCCTCTGTTCCTGTCCTTCTTGCTCTCGACTTTGGCTCCGAAGCCCAGCGTCTTGGACGCGACGCGGGACTCGATTATCTTGTCGAGGCCATCGAAGGCGCCGCCGCAGATGAACAAAATATTTGTCGTGTCTATCTGGATGAAATCCTGCTGCGGGTGCTTGCGCCCGCCGTTGGGCGGAACGTTTGCGACGGTTCCCTCAAGAATTTTGAGCAGCGTCTGCTGCACGCCCTCGCCGCTCACGTCGCGCGTGATCGACGGATTCTCGGACCTGCGGGATATCTTGTCGACCTCGTCGATATAGATAATGCCCTTCTCGGCAAGCTCGACGTCGTAATTCGCCGCCTGGATAAGCTTGAGCAGAATGTTCTCAACATCCTCTCCCACATATCCCGCCTCGGTCAAAGAGGTGGCGTCCGCTATGACAAACGGAGCGTTGAGGCGCTTCGCCATGGTCTGCGCCAGGAACGTCTTGCCCGAGCCGGTCGGGCCTATCATCAGGATGTTGCTCTTTTGCAGCTCCACGTCGCCCGCCGAGCGGCCCTCTTCCTGCTCTATTCTCTTATAGTGATTGTATATCGCGACGGAAAGCGCCTTTTTCGCCTCGTCCTGCCCGATAATATACTCATCCAGAAACGCGTGCAGTTCCTTGGGCTTGGGCAGCTCGCTGAGCTTTTCCAGCTCTATCGCGCCGTCATCCGCATCGGGCCCGCCAAAATCAATATTCAAAATATCTATGCACAGCTCAACGCATGCGTCGCAAATATTCGCGACCGGGCCGTGAACCATTTTGCGCACCTGAGATTCGGCTTTTCCGCAAAAGGCGCATCTTTCCTCGTTTTCCGATTTTTTACCTGCCATTTGTTACCTCCGAAAATATCAGCGTTTGGTTACTATATTATCAATAAGGCCGTACTTGAGCGCCTCGTCGGCGTCCATGAAGTTATCTCTCTCGGTGTCTCTCTTTACTATATCGAGGGGCTGGCCGGTGTTCTCGCTTAAGATCCTGTTCAGGTTTTCCTTGATTTTTATCATTCTGTCAACATGGATCTTCATGTCGGTCGCCTGACCCTGAACGCCGCCCAGGGGCTGATGTATCATGATTTCGCTGTTGGGCAGGGCAAAACGCTTGCCCTTGGCGCCCGACGAGAGCAGAAAAGCGCCCATCGAAGCCGCCATGCCCACGCAGATTGTTGAAACGTCCGCCTTGGTATACTGCATCGTGTCGTAGATCGCCATACCTGCCGTTACCGAGCCGCCGGGACTGTTGATGTACAGATTGATGTCCTTGTCGGGGTCCTCGCTGTCCAGGAACAAAAGCTGCGCCACAACGAGGCTGGCGGTAGCGTCGTTCACTTCGTCGGATAAAAATATGATCCTGTCTTTTAAAAGTCTCGAAAAAATGTCGTATGAACGCTCGCCTCTGCCTGTCTGCTCGATAACGTAGGGCACAAGACTGTTTGTGATAATTTTGCTGTCCATAATACTACCTCCAATTTATTATAAAATGTTAAGGTTGATTTGACAATTCAAACCAACCTTATTGTAAAATAGCCAAAAATTGTGTTGATTATTCAAAATCAGCGTTTTCTACAAGAAGCGCGATAGCTTTCTGCGCCTTGAGACGCTCGGTTATCTCGTTCTTGGGGATATACTTCTCGATATCCTCGACCTTCATGCCGTTGTCCTTGCTTATGTTCTCGTACTCCGCCTTGATGTCATCGTCCGTTACCTCGACCTTTTCGACCTCCGCGACCTTCTCAAGCACCAAAGTGGTCTTTACGCGCTTCTCGGCCTCGGGCTTATACTGAGCGCGGATCGCGTCCATGGTCTGGCCCGTGTACTTCATGTATGTCTGAAGGTCTATGCCCTGATAACGCATCTGCATATCCATATCCCTGATCATGTTGTCGATCTGGCTGTTTATCATCTCGTCGGGAATGTCGATCTCGGTGCCCTCGCAGACCGCGTCCACCACGTTCTGCTCGGTCTCGTGCTTCGCCTTGTCCTCGTTGGTCTTTTCGAGCTTCTCGCGGATATCGGCCTTGTACTCGTCAAGCGTGTCAAACTCGCTGACATCCATCGCGAAGTCGTCGTCCGCCTCGGGCAGCTCTTTAAACTTGAGCGAATTGATCTTTACTTTGAAGAGCGCGTCCTTGCCCGCGAGCTCCTCCGCGTGGTACTCCTCGGGGAATGTAACTTTGACATCGACCTCATCACCCACGTTTTTGCCGAGCAACTGATCCTCAAAACCGGGGATAAACTGTCCGGAGCCTATCGTCAGGTCGAAGTTCTCGCCCTTACCGCCCTCGAACGGAACGCCGTCGACCGAGCCGTCAAAGTCGATATTGGCGATATCGTCGGCCATGACGGGTCTGTCCTCAACCGGAACAAGTCTTGAGTTTCTCTCTCTTATCTTTTCGATCTCGTCTTCGACATCCGCGTCGGTCACGGGATATTCGGGCTTTTCGGCCTTAACGCCCTTATACTTGCCGAGCTCGAACTCGGGCTTAACTACGACCTTGGCCGTGAAAACGATGTCCTTTGCGGGGTCGATCGAATCATCTTTGATATCTATCTCGGGCTGAGCCACGGGATACACGCCGTTTTCGTCCACCGCTTTATCATACGCATCGGGCAGCACAAAGTTCACGGCGTCCTCATAAAATATTTCCTTGCCGTAGGTTTTTTCAATCAGAAATCTGGGAGCCTTGCCCTTTCTGAAACCCGGCAGATTGATCTTTTTTACGTTTTTTCTGTATGACCGCTCAAGCGCTTTTTCAAACTCCTCGGGTGTCACCGAGAACTCGAATGTCACGGTGTTGTTCTCTCTTGTTACATTAGCCATTGATAATTACCTCACTAAATCTAAATGTATTCTTTACATGTTTTTTAATTATAACACAGGTATTCCCGTTAGACAAGAGTTTTTATAAAAAATATTAACAAATTTTGCCTTATATGTATCGGGATTTTATTGTAAATTTAATTATCCGCGAATCAGCTTCGGCACAAACTTGAGGTAGTCGCTGGCAACCAAAACAAGCTTAACGCCGTCGATATCGCCCTGCACCGCGAAGTCCTGAGCCGCCGCGTGAAGGTGCCCGTAGACGCATATCTTTACGCCGTACTCCTTAAATATTTGAATAAAGTCGCGGTTCAGTCCGTTTTTCTCGATCGGCGGATAGTGCATTGCGGCTATTATCTCATCGGGCTTGGCGGACGCCGCGCTCTCAAGGGACAGGATCATGCGCTCCTTTTCTCTGAGAAACAGACGCTTGTCCTCGTCGGTCGAGTTCTCCTTCGCTATGTTCCAGCCTCTCGTGCCGCAGACCGCCAGCTTTTTTCCGCCCGATTCGTGCATATAGCAATTGTTATGGACAAACTTTATCGAGTCGAAACCGTTTTTCTCGGCAAAGACCTTGAGCTTGTTCATCGTCGTCCACCAATAGTCGTGATTGCCTTTTAATATTATCTTAATGCCGCTCAGCGCGTTCAGATACTCAAAATCCCTGAGTGAATCCTCAAGATACGTCGCCCACGAAATATCGCCGGGCATGATGACAACGTCGTTTTCGCCGACAATTTTCTGCCAGTTGTCCCTCAGTCTGTCAACATAATTCTCCCACCGCGGGCCGAACACGTTCATCGGTTTGTCGATCCCGAGCGGCAAATGCAGATCAGATATTGCAAATACCGACATCTTAATACCTCTTGTTTCAAATTCTAAAATAATATTTAATATTCCGCATACAAACGCGCGCTTTGGTTAAAATATATCCGTACCGAAATAAAATTTCAAGGAGGTTTTTAACCATGGACGGACACAACAACAAAATCGTATGCAGAGTGAGCGACTGCGAGTATCACGGCGCTGACGACGTGTGCGGCGCAAGCTGCATCGAGGTCAGCTGCGCGGACAATTGCTGCAGCTCCTGCGATACCGAGTGCGTTACATTCAAGCAGCGCGGCGAGTAATCCGGCTTAACTTTCCTCAAAGCTCTCCCGTGATTTGGGGAGAGCTTTTTGCTGTCGTCAAATAAAGCGCGGGCGCCTGTTATTTTTCAATGCCCAGCGACTTTTTTATCGCGCCGTACATATCGGCAGACTCTATGACCTCGCCGAAGCGTATCTCCTTGCCCTTGAGACCGCGGAGCGACTCGGGGATATCCATATCGCTCTTTTCGCTTAAAAGGTCGAGCTGCTCAAAATCGTTCCTGCCGTACGGCTCAACGCCCAGCGCCGACAGCACCGAACCGCCGAACTTGAACGGACTGGCGGTCGAGGCTATGACGGTCTTTGTCATGTCTCCGGTCTGCTCGACATACTGCTTGTATACGTCGATCGCGACGGCGGTGTGAGTGTCGGGGGTGTAGCCGTCCTCGGCGAAGGTCTTCCAGATCCGCACCTTTGTGAAATAATCGTCGCAGCAGCCCGCCCAGAACTGCTTGCCTATCTTGTTGTGCATCGTTTTTGTAACGGCGTACTTTCCGTCTTTGGCAAGCTTTTCCATAAGCTCGGATATCTTCTTGTCGTCCTTGCCGGACACGTCAAACAGCAGGCGCTCGAGATTGCTTGAGATCAGGATGTCCATCGACGGCGAAATGCTCTGATAGAAATCTCTGTTCCTGTCGTATTCTCCGCTTCTGATAAAATCGGTCAAAACGTCGTTTTTGTTCGAGGCGCAGATAAACATGTTTACCGGCAGGCCCATCTTCTTGGCGTAGTACGCCGCGAGAATGTTGCCGAAGTTTCCGGTGGGCACGCATATATTGATCTTTTCGCCGTTTTCGATCTCGCCGCCCGCGAGCATGTCGCAGTAAGCCGAGATATAGTACACGATCTGCGGAACGAGGCGTCCCCAGTTGATCGAGTTGGCCGACGAAAAAACAAATCCCTTGTCGTCAAGCTCCTTAATTATCTTGTCGTCGGTGAATATCTTTTTGACGCCGTTTTGCGCGTCGTCGAAATTGCCGCGTATTCCGTAAGCGGCGACATTGTTTCCTTCCTGAGTTATCATCTGGAGCTTCTGCATATCGCTGACGCCGTCGCTGGGATAGAAAACGATTATGCTTGTGCCGTCAACGTTTTTAAAGCCCTCAAGAGCGGCTTTTCCCGTGTCTCCCGATGTGGCGACCAGCACCACGACCGTCTTGTTTTCTCCCGTCTTTTTCATCGACGTCGTCATAAAATAGGGAAGGATCTGCAGCGCCATGTCCTTAAAAGCGCATGTGGGGCCGTGCCACAGCTCCAATATATACTCGCTGTCGTTTATCTTTATAAGCGGAGCCACTTTGTCGCTCCCGAAGCTGCCTGTGCCGTAAGCGCCCTCAACGCAGGCGGCGATCTCCTTGTCGGTAAAATCCGTCAGGAATTTCTTTAACACAAACATGGCTCTCTCGACATATGTTTTCTCGGCCAGATCGGCAAAGTCCGCTTTCTTGAGCCTCGGGAACTGCTCGGGCACAAACAGTCCGCCGTCGTCGGACAAACCCTTTTTTATCGCCTCGGCCGACGTCAGCTTGAGCGCTTTGTTTCTCGTGCTTATATACTTCAAATTTCATCAAACCTTTCAAATAATTTTCTCATAAAAACAGAGGCCGCATATTTTACGGCCTCTATACAATACCACAAAAAACAAATTAAGTCAACAAATATATCGCTTAAATTTACTCGACCGCGTACTTCTTAACGTTCTCGCCCGCTTCGGAAGCTTTTGCGCTTACCATCATCGTGAACGACACGTTGAACTTCTGCTCGAATTTCTCAAGGTCGCCGACAAACTTGTCAAGCGTTTCCATTGTGCCGCTTTTAACGTTTTTGAATATGCTGTCGATAAAAATATGCGTAACATCATAGTCCTGAGCTAAGATTCCGCAGATAAGGCCCTCGAACATGTCAAAGTTGCGGATATTAAAGTCCTCGGTGTCTATCATTCTTGCTTTTCTCGAGAGATCGTGCATAAGGCGGTTGCCGTCGGTTATGCACACAACGTTGCCGTGCTCGGTGTTAACGGCCTCGTTTACATCCTGAATTATCCTCTTGGTCTTTCCGCTTCCCTTAAGACCGATATGTATTTTTATCATGTTGATTTACCCCTTTCCGGTTATTTAATTAGATTATAGTCACATTCTAACACATATATTCATAGAATGCAAGCGCGATTTGCAGAATCCGAAAAACTATTTAAGTCTCGCTTCAAGAGCCTCTTTGTCGGCCTCGTAGCCGGGCTTGCCGAGAAGCGCGAACATATTCTTCTTGTAGCTCTCAACTCCGGGCTGATTGAACGGGTTCACGCCCAGCAGATAGCCGCTTATGCCGCAGGCCTTCTCAAAGAAGTATACCAGCTGGCCGAAGGTGTACTCGTCAAGCGACTCAAGCTCAACTATGAGATTGGGAACTCCGCCGTCGGTGTGGGCCAGCAGCGTGCCCTCAAACGCCTTTTTGTTAACGAAGTCCATCGTCTTGCCCGCCAGGAAGTTCAGACCGTCAACATTGTCCTTATCGGTCGTCATTTCTATGTCGGTCTTTGAGTTTTTAACGTACAGAACGGTCTCAAACAGCTGGCGCCTGCCGTCCTGGATATACTGGCCCATTGAGTGCAGGTCGGTCGAGAACGACGCGCCCGCGGGGAATATGCCCTTCTTGTCCTTGCCCTCGCTCTCGCCGTAGAGCTGCTTCCACCACTCGATGAAATACTGGAGCTCGGGCTCGTAGTTGACGAGCATCTCGATCGTCTTGCCC
This sequence comes from uncultured Clostridia bacterium, assembly GCA_947625905.1. Lineage (GTDB taxonomy): Bacteria > Bacillota > Clostridia > Monoglobales > Monoglobaceae > Monoglobus. The sequence continues at coordinate 40,496 of CANQQJ010000009.1, forward strand.
TTCTGGAGCAGGATGTTTCTGATCGCAGCGTACTGGTAGCACTCGTTTTCTTTGAGGTCAGCACTCATGTACATCTCTCTGGCGGCGGCGGCGCCCTGCATCATAGCGTCGATATCTGCGCCCGAAACCGCGATAGGCAGCAGGCCAACGGCTGTCAGGACCGAATATCTTCCGCCGACGTCGTCGGGAACAACAAAGGTCTCGTAACCTTCCTCGTCGGCCAGGTTCTTGAGCGCTCCGCGGGCCTTGTCGGTCGTGGCGTATATTCTGGACTTAGCTTCTTCTTTTCCGTATTTCTCTTCAACATAGTTTTTGAGGATACGGAAAGCGATCGCGGGCTCGGTGGTCGTGCCCGATTTTGAAATAATGTTTACCGAAACATCCTTGCCCTCGATTGCCTTTAAGATCGAGTTCAAATAATTGGGGCTGATGTTGTTGCCGCAGAATATTATCTGAGGCTTCTCGGTCATATTATAAAACGGACCGCCCAAAAAGTCGCAGGCAGCCTTCGCACCGAGATATGAGCCGCCTATGCCGACAACCAGAAGCACGTCGCTGTCTTTTCTGATCTTCTCCGCGGCTTTTTTGATCCTTGCAAACTCATCCTTGTCGTAATCAACCGGAAGGTCGATCCAGCCGAGGAAGTCGTTGCCCGCTCCGCTCTTGTCCATCAGGACCTTGTTGACCGCGCTGATCTGCGCCTGCATGTTGTCGATCTCGTCCTGAGAGAAGAAGCCGAGAGCTCTGCGATAGTTGAAAGTTACATTCTTTTTCATAGCTGTATCTCCTTAAAATTAAATATAATAATTTTACTAAAAATATTTTACCATAATTAAAAAATTTGTGCAATAGCTATTATAAAAATTTTTGAAATTTTTATTCGGTTTTTCGAGACGTAAAATTTGAAAAAATTGCTTGTATATATCGGGCGCAAGTTTCACAAAATACTATTGCGCACATGAAATTTAAATATTTAATATTTAAAAAAATGTGATTTATGAAAAAGGAGTGAAAAATAAAATGGCTAATTCAAAGAGTTCTAATAATCTGGTTGTACCTCAGGCAAAGGCCGCTATGGATCAGTTTAAGATGGAGGCGGCTTCCGAGGTTGGCGTAACTCTGAACAAGGGCTACAACGGCGACCTGACATCGAGACAGGCCGGAAGCATCGGCGGTCAGATGGTCAAGAAAATGATCGAGAAGTATGAGAAGGACGCGGCGAACCAGCAGGGCTAACAAGCCGAAGAAAGTGGTAAACCCGCTTTACTGGAAGTTTATATCACTTGACGAGTATCCATTCAGATAAATTTTGATTTGGATAAAACGGGAGACGGTTTTCGCCGTCTCCTATTTTTATTTGCGCCGTCATTTATCTGTTCGAGTACATTTTATCGTAGTAGTCCGTATATTCGCCGCTGATTATTTCCTCCCACCAGGAGCGGTTCTCAAGGTACCATTTGATCGTCTTTTTTATGCCGTCGGCGAATTTTGTCTCGGGGAGCCACCCGAGCTCGCCGTGGATCTTGGCCGGGTCTATGGCGTAGCGCAGATCGTGCCCCTTCCTGTCGGCGACGAAGGTTATAAGGCTCTCGGGCTTGCCGAGCTCCTTTAATATTATCTTCACGATGTCTATGTTGCGCATCTCGTTATGGCCGCCTATGTTGTAGACCTCGCCCACGCGGCCTTTTTGGAGTATCAGGTCTATCGCCTTGCAGTGGTCCTCAACGTAGAGCCAGTCGCGGATGTTCTCGCCCCTGCCGTATACGGGCAGCGGCTTGTCGTTCAGCGCGTTGGCGATCATCAGCGGTATCAGTTTTTCGGGAAAGTGATACGGGCCGTAGTTATTCGAGCAGCGGCTTATCGTGACGGGCAGGCCGTACGTCCTGTGATACGCCAGCGCCAGCAGATCGGCCGACGCCTTCGAGCTGCTGTAGGGGCTCGAGGTATGCAGCAGCGTTTCCTCGGTGAAAAACAGGTCGGGGCGGTCGATGGGAAGATCGCCGTAGACCTCGTCGGTCGAGACCTGGTGAAAGCGCTCTGTGTCAAACTTTCGGCAGGCGTCCATCAGGACAGACGCGCCGATAATGTTCGTCCTTAAAAACACATCCGGGCTCTCTATCGAGCGGTCAACGTGCGACTCAGCCGCGAAATTCACGACAACGTCGGGCTTTTCGCTCTCAAAAAGAGCATACACAGCCTCGCGGTCGCAGATGTCTGCCTTGACAAATTTGAAATTCGGCTTGTCCATAACGTCTTTCAGCGTCGAAAGATTACCCGCGTAAGTCAATTTGTCGAGGCAGATCACTCGGTATCCGGGGTGGTTCTTGAGCGTGTAAAATATAAAATTGCTGCCTATAAATCCGGCTCCGCCGGTCACTATTACAGTCATAACTATTCCTCCAAAAGCGACAGCAGATACTGTCCGTAATCCGTCATACTCAGCTCCCGGCCTATCTCTTTGAGACGCTTATCGTCGATAAAACCTCTGCGCCATGCTATCTCCTCGATGCATGAAATATAGAAGCCCTGCATCTCCTGGACGGTTTTGACAAAGCCGGCCGCCTTGTGCATGCCCTTGGGCGTGCCCGTATCGAGCCACGCCATGCCGCGGCCCATGAGCGTCACCTTGAGCTTGCCGCGCCTTAGGTACTCGTTGTTGACCGAAGTGATCTCGATCTCGCCCCGCTCCGACGGCTTGACGTTTTTCGCGATCTCCGCGACATCGTTATTGTAAAAATAAAGCCCCGGCACCGCGTAGCCCGACTTGGGCTTGCTCGGTTTTTCCTCGATCGAGATAACGTTATGGTCGTCGTCAAACTCGACAACTCCGAACTGCTTGGGATTTTTGACGGGATAGCCGAATATTGCCGCGCCGACGGTCTCGGCCTGTTTTTTCGCGCGGCTGAGTATGCCCGAAAAATCCTGACCGTAGAACACGTTGTCGCCGAGCACCAGGCACACGCTGTCGTCTCCGATAAAGTCGGCGCCTAAGATAAACGCGTCGGCAAGGCCCCTGGGCTCGTCCTGCACCGCGTACTCAAAGCGCACGCCGATGCGCGAGCCGCCGCCCAAAAGATTTCTATAGTTGTCGGTATCCTGCGGCGTTGAGATAATAAGTATATCCCTGATCCCCGCCAGCAGCAGTACCGACAGCGGATAGTATATCAGCGGCTTATCATATATCGGTAGCAGCTGCTTCGATACTGTGAGCGTCATGGGATAAAGCCGCGTCCCGCGCCCACCCGCCAAGATTATACCTTTCATAATTATTCCTCCGGTTTCACATTTTATTATTTTGAGACTATGTATACATGTGAATATAATTTTTCATTATTTTTGTACTTTGTATTTTCGCTCAGTTCTTCTAATATTTTATCAGCGTCATATCCGCTCGACCATTCTTTATCCGTGTCAATAAAAACAATGATTTCATCGGGGTCACCGTAAGAATTAAAATAATCCTTCATCGCCTCAGAATTAGTGTTATTTGTCACAAATACATCGTTAAACCTCATCAACTGCGGCAAGCTGTGCGTAAGCGGAACATTTGAATTATTATCAAAATAAACACAAGGTTCATCCGCATATTCGTCGATTATATCGTTGTACTCTCTGTAATCCAAATACACATAGCTTGGTCTTAACACAAAGAGCGCCGCAAGCGACAACACCAATAACATTATCGCAAATTTATCCGATAAAAATGTTTTCATTATATTAATTTTGTTTAACACATATATCGCTAAGCTGACCGTCAGCACTATGATCGGACTTATGTTATACACATATCTTTCAGCAAAAACGGGACTTATGATTCCGATAATTAGTATTGATATATATGCAGGAACAATAATGATCAACGCCCGCCAAACGCTGTCGTTTTCGCGAAATATATTTTTAATATCCTTCAGCTTTCCGTTTTTGATTATTAACACAAGCGCCAAAATTCCGACGATTACTGCAATCAGCATGTGCTTTGCGACCATTATTAAATAGTATATGAGCTTCGCCGCGTTATCTGTTAAATTAAACAAATTATCGAGCGCGTTCTGTCCCGACACAAGCTTGTCCGCAAACAAGTGGTCAATACACGCCGGAAATGCAAAATACACACATACAACACCGGCTAAAGCAAACAACATAAAGCACAACAAACTTTTGTATTTTTTACTTATCAACAAATATAAACATACTGCCGCACATAAAATAGCCGCGTATATCGCAAAGTAGTATTGAGTGAACAAACCCAAAAATATCACTATTGTAATCAGCGGATATATGTATCTCTTTCCGGTTTGCAGCAGCAAAACCGTAAGATACGCCAGCAAGACCGTAAGCAGAGTAAGTAAAACATACATTCTTATCATAATAGCCGTAGATAACCCTATAGTGCTTAAGCCGTACAAAATCAGCGTTATAACAGCAATTCTGTCACTTGCGAATAATCTTTTGCAAAGTTTACACAAAACACACAATGTCAGGATATATATGACAAAATCAAGCGCAAGAGCTTTGTACTTGCCGAACGAGTACCCCCCCCCGATCAAGGATGAAAGCGTGTGCAGAATATATGCATAAAGCGGGGGATGAACATCATTCACATGATTTCTGTAAACACCCGCATAGTCAAATTTATTATCCTCAGCCGAAACCAAATCAAAAAACTCTTCCTGCGTTATAACCTTGTCAACCACGCTGTCACCTTTTATCGAGTTGCTGTTTCCGCAAAACGGCATCATCTCACCGTTTGCCATGCAATACATATATGTCTCGTCTATAAATAAACTCGATTTTAATATGCCGAGTAATACAAATGTTATCAATATGATGGCGAAAGATATAATGTATAGCTTGTTCCTTTTCATAATATTATTCTCCTTGTATTATAATAATATTATATCGCAGATCATGTCAACTTCATCCGGTGTCAGATCGGCGTAGAGCGGAAGCGTCAATATATTCTCGGCCGCGTGTTTGGCGTTCGGCGTGGGCTGCACCTCAAATCTGCCGGCGTAGCACTCAAGCTCGCTTGTTATGGGATAGAAATACTTTCTGGCGAAAATATTGTTTTCGGCGAGCTCCGCCGCTATCTTGTCGCGGCTCTTGCCGAACTTATCTTTGTCAAACAAAACGGGAAAGTAGGCATAGTTGGGTTTTACACCAATTTGAGGTTTCCAAACCTTTACTCCGTCGATCCCGTCAAGGCGTTCGATATAGCGTTTTACCGCTCTGCCTCGCTTCTCTATCTCGGCGTCCACATGGCGCAGGTTGCACAGACCCATGGCCGCGCGGAACTCGTCGAGCTTGGCGTTGCCCGCGACCTCGGGATAGCTGTCCTGCGTCTCCATCCCGAAGTTCTTTTGCATGCGCAGCTTGTCGGTCAGCGAATCATCATGATATGCGACCGCTCCGCCCTCTATCGTGTTAAACACCTTGGTGGCATGAAAGCTGAGCATAGACGCGTCGCCGAAGTCGGCCGCGCCCTTTTCTCCGACGCGCACGCCGAAAGCGTGGGCCGCGTCGTATATGACCTTCAGGTTATGCTTTTTGGCGATCTTTTCTATTTTTTCTACATCACAGATATTGCCGTAGACATGCACGGGGATTATCGCCGAGGTCTTTTCGGTTATCAGCGCCTCGATCTTGTCGGGGTCGATAGTAAAGTCGCCGGGCTTTATATCGCAGAACACGGGCGTCAGGCCGCAGCGCACTATCGCCTGCGTTGTCGAAGCGAAAGTGAAGGGCGTGGTTATCGCCTCGCCCGAAAGCCCGAGGGCGGCTATAACGCTCTCAAGCGCCAAATGTCCGTTGGTAAACAGCGAGATATTTTTTACCGACAAATACTCGCGAAGTTTTTCCTCAAGCTCGTTATGCTTCACCCCCATATTGGTGAGCCATCGGCTCTCCCAAAGGGGCTCTATTTCTTTTATATACTCCTCAATCGGCGCCACAGACGAGCGCGTAACATTGATTTGCAAAATATCATCATTCCTTTTTTTATTCCCACCAGAAAAATTTTTCCGGCTTCCAACCTATCAGATCTTCAAGTTCATGTTTTGTGCCTCTTTGCAAAACAATCTGCCATACAAATTCGCCGTAAGTATTGGCTTCAATTACGCACCATCCTTTTTTGGACAACGCAATATCCCAGCCTACAAATCGCACCTCCGGAACGGCGTGTCCTATCTTATCAATCATTGAAAGAAGCTCATCCCACTTCGGGATCTGAAATCCTTTTAATTTTACGCCGGTTGACGGGTGACATACGTATTTACCAAGATGCTCGTCATATCCGTCAGTATTTATAATGCCTGTTTTAGCGTCGATGCCCGCCATAACGCTTCCCGCCTGCGCACTGGCAATAAAATTGTTGTTTTTACCTATTTTGATCCAGGGATAAAATAAATGGACCTTATCGCCGACTCTGAAAGTATTGCAGCGCAAACAGTTTATTGACGCGGGGTGAAGGCTTGCCATAGTATCTTCCTGCTCTATCAATTCCTCAAGCACCAATTTACCGGATTCGCGCTTTCTGATCATAGGATGATACTCTGACGCATCTATATTTTTCTCATTAAGAATTTTTTTGAATTCCTCTTCTAAATTACAGTCATTTGATAAAGCAACTTTGTGAACACCCATTGCAAGGCCGAATTCTTCGGGCTTTACCACAAACTCTCGATGCTTTGCGACAAAATCGCGAAATTTATCGTAATCATCATCTTTTTCGATACGTATTATATCTCGCAAATAATATTCTTTTAAAGCGCAATACGCCTCATATTTGTTTTCAAGTCGATCAGCGGCTTCGGTATCGTTTAAATAATCAAGATACATCATACGATTCCTTAAAGTTAAAAACTTGTTTTTTTCCGCATGACTTTTTTCATAAAAGCTGTAATATATTTCCTCTTCTATAGTGCTGCCGTATACCCAATAATCATATATCGAATGATAAAACAGTTCCTCTTTGTTCATGCCGCCAAATAATAAATCGGTACCCCCCCCCGATCCGTTTTCGGCGTTTCTCTGCGAAATGATCTTGAAGTCGCTGTCAATTCTGTCTCGAATATAATCGGTCATATAATCGTTATATATATCCGTTCTGGTCTCATAGATCTTTTTTCCGATCGAAATTTTCTCGTTTAAATCATCGGTGATCTTCACAAAATTTTTCATGTCCATCTGTATTGCTCCTCTTTGTAACGCTTAAATATATTTACTTGATTTGTTATATCAATTTATCAAATTTCAAACCAATTTTATGACGAAAGGCTGCCGCCGTCGATATCGACATTAGAGCCGGTTATAAACTTTGACGCGCCGCTCAAAAGAAACGCGATCAAGTTAGCCACGTCTATCGGTTCGCCCAGACCGAGATATTGTCTGTTCATAACGATTTCGGCGTCTGCACTGCCCTGGCCGTTGTCCAAAAACTGCTGATATATATCAGTATCAATAAATGCGGGAACAACGGAGTTTACTCTGATCTGTTTCGGAGCAAGCTCTTTGGCAAGGCATTTTACCGAAACATCCATCGCGGCTTTTGATGCGCAGTAAGCCGTTTTTGTCTGATTGCCGCGCTTTGATGAGATCGACGATATACCAACAATGCTCATGCCGGGATTAAAGCATTTTCTTTTGGTGATGCAACGTATCACTTCGACAAAAGCGTAGTAATTTATCGTCATAACATCGCGCAGAACGGAAGGCTTCAGCATTTTAAGCGGTCTGTAACTGGTAATTCCCGCGCTGTGGACAAAGCCGTCAAGCGGACCGGTCTCTGATATCAAACGCTTGATAAAACCCTCGATCTCATCCGTTTCGCTCAGGTCAAAGATATAGTAACAATGCCCATCGCCATCAAGGCTTGCCAAAACCTCTTTGAGCTTGTCCTCGCGGCGGGCGACCATAATCACCTTAGCGCCCAGTCTTGAGCAGAGTCTCGCGGTCTCCGCCCCCATTCCCGACGAGGCTCCCGTGATTAGTATTTGTTTTCCCGTTAAATCAATTACATTATACATTTACATATCCTCCGGTGAATTAATTAATCCTTCTTCAAAATATTCGTCGGTCTCGATGATCGGAAAAATGTCGCCCGTGTTTAACTTTGCGGACAACACTCCCCACGAAAGTCCTACGCCGAAACCGCACATCAGGGCGTTTATATCTTTATTATCATCCGCATCTCCGTAAGCGTCACACAGAACCAGCGGTATCGCGGGAGCCGATGTGTTTCCGAACTTGTCAATACAGAGCGGCATTTTGCCCGGCTCGACCTTAAGTTTTTTGATCAGCTGCTTGTGTATGAACTTGTTTGCCTGATGAAAAGCAAAGCAGTCGTAGTCATCAACAGTTGTGTCCGACTTTTTAAGGAAATCCTTTACCGTCCTCGGAACATCGGTTATTGTAAAACTGAACACGTCGGTTCCGTTCATGTTTATGTTATAAAGCGTTCTTGGATTGCCGTCGGGCCACATAATAATATCTCGAGGCGCGTCCATGTTTCTGAATCCGCCCGCGGGAGCGACGATCGCCTTGTAGCCCGAACCGTCTGTGCGGAGCAAGGCTTTGATATCCGAATCCTCCTCGGTTTTCTCAAGCAGCGCGGCGGCTCCGCCGTCGCCGAACAGCATGGCGGTCGACCTGTCGCCCGGGTTGACCATTTTTGTCATTGTCTCGCCCACAATAACCAGAGCCTTGTCGATATCAGAGCACTGCATCATCGCGGCGGCGGTCTGGACGCAGTAAACAAACGCCGAGCAGCCGAGACTTATGTCAAAAGCCGCACATTCCTTTGAAAGCCCGAGCCTTTTGTGCAGCACACAGGCTGTGGCGGGCCTCCTATAATCGGTAGAGTGAGCGCCGAAAACCAAAGCTCCGATCTCGCCGCGGTCAATATTTCTTTCGGTCAATATCTTCTCGGCGGCGGCAAATCCCAGGTCGGACGCGGTCTGATGCTCCGCAGCTTTCCGCGTCTCGCGCACTCCTGTCATTTTTGAAAACTTATCTACCGCCTCGTCTCCGAATCTCGGCTTAAAGCTCTCGACGCTGACCTTTTCGGTCGGCAGTGCGCTGCATAAAGCGCTTATTTTTATATTATTAAAATTAAAATACGGCATAAGCAAATCCCCCAAAATCAATAATATCTTATTATACTTAGGTCAAATAACCACCATCTATAACCAAACCTGTTCCGGTAATAAATTTCGAAGCATCGGAAAGCAAGTAAGCAACAGCATAAGCAATATTTTCTTTATCAATTACACCCAAATATTGCTTATTATACAATTGTTCAATCGAATTTTCATCATACCTATTAAGAAAATTTTCAAACATTCGCGTTTTAATCATACCCGCAGTTATTGCGTTAATCCTTATATTTTTATCCGCCAGTTCTTTCGCGAGAACATTAACGGAGCCTTCGATCGCTGCCTTTGAAGCTGCATAAGCAGACTGGGCTTTGTCACCGCTCCTGGCAGAAACGGATGACATAACAACGATACTTCCGGAACCGTTATTATTGCACTTTTTCGAAAAAACTCTGACCAATTCAAAATATGAATAAAAATTAACAAGCATTAACTCATGAATGACTTGGTATTTCATTTGTCTTAAAGGTCTTGCAACTGCGACACCCGCGCAATGCACAATACCGTCAAGTTTGCCGTTTTCGCTTACAATTTTTTTTACCAACAACTCTATTTCGTCAATATTTGATAAATCAAAACTGTAACAAGCATGGCCGTCACCGTCAAGCATTTTATATATATCACGCAGCTTTTCTTCTCGTCTGGCAACCATAATAACTCTTGCGCCGAGATTGCTTATCAATTTGCAAACACTTTCTCCGACACCGTCAGAGGCGCCAGTTACAAGTACTGTTTTGTTTTTAAGATTTAATATATTATTCATAGTTACTCCATTTTTAATATGCCGCGGAGAATTTACTATTGTTCCCCGCGGCAAATTATAATTACTATCAGCCCATGTAATTAAGGATATCGCCAACGGTCTTAAATGTCATTATCGTGTCTCCGGTAAGCTTTTTCTCAAACTCATCGCTCATAAGCACAATAAGCGAAAGCTTAGACATTGAATCCCACTCGTCAAGTTCATCGAGAACGGTGTCAGCCGACAGATCTCCCTCGTCAAGCTCAAACATATCCTCAAGCAAAGCCAATTTCTCTTTCTCGGACATAATCGCTCCTCCTTTCAGCAAAATAATAATATAGTAAACGCGTATAATGCGTTTTACGCATGCTCGATATGATCCTCGTATCCATCGTCAAAGTATTCATCGGTCATAAGAAGCGGCAAAATATCACTCTTTTCGAGCTCAATCGAAACGGCGCCCCACGACAGGCCGATGCCGAATCCGCAGAGCATCGCTTTTACCGATCCGTCATTATCGTCTCCGTAATGCTTTGTCAGCGCTGTGGCGATCGAAGTGGAGCTGGTATTGCCGAATTTATCAATCGACAAAAGATTCTGTTTTGATGAAAAACCCGCGCGGCGAGCCACATTCTTCATTATCAGCTTGTTGGCCTGATGAAGGATAATACAGTCATAATCTTCGGGCTTGGTTCCGATGTCGCGCATCAATTCTTTGATAAGCGCGGGCGGCTTTTCTATAGCGAAATTAAAAACATCTATGCCGTTCATATATGACATCTGCGGACCTTCAAAATGCCTTTCGCCGCCCCACGGTTTTATTACGGCTTTAAAACCGCTGCCGTCGGTGCGCATAGCCATATCAAGCGGCGGCGCGACGCCGGTCTTTTCAAACAGCATAGCGCAGCCCGCGTCACCGAAAAGTTTGGCCTCGTTGTCCTCTCGGTCTACCCAGCCTTTTTCAATATAGCGTCTTTGATTCTTTCCGGTGGTGTCACCCGCCATCAAAAGCGCGTATTTCACGTTTGACGACTCCATGATTCCCGAAACGATGTTGATCCCGTACATAAGGCCCGAACAGCCGAGATTCACATCAAACGCCATACAGTCATCAGACATCCCTAATCTGTTTTGCAAAACGCAGGCGGTCGCGGGCTCAATATAGTCGGGCGTTTGAGTAACAAAAACCAAAAGCCCTATATCCGCGGGATCAACTCCGTCATGCTTTACGGCACTCATTGCGGCAGCATAACATAAATCGGCGGTGGTTTGCTTGTTCGACGCATCATATCTGCCCTCGACGCCGGTGCTTTTTTTAAACTTAGCAATATTTTTCTCGTCGGGCTCATTAATAAATTCCTCAACCGGCGTCCATTTTGACGGCACGGCTGTCACGAGAGCCTTGACTTTTATATTATTAAATGAACTTTTTATCATAATTTATCTCCTTAAAAATCTACGCGCTTTGCGGGATTACCCATAACAAGAGTATTTTCCTTAACTTTTTTGATCACAACGCTGCCCGCTCCTACGCGCGAATATGCTCCGACTTTAACGTGAGGGCAGAGAACCACATGACTGCCGAGAAAAACTCCGTCGCCGACCGTCACATATCCCGATATGGCGCACGCAGGGCAAACGGTCGTGTAGCTTCCGATAACTGCATCATGACCTATTGTAGTATAAGCATTAAACAAGTTAAAACTGCCAATTTTGACATCCGTGGAAATTCTGGTGCCGTTCTGAATAATGTTTCCCACACCAAGCTCCGCGGAATCAGCAATACCCGCGTTAGGCGACACAAGATTTATAAACTCGGCGCCTTTGTCCAAGAATTCCGAAGTGATCCTTTTTTTAAACGGTATATCCGCTATCGCGAAAACATAGACATTATTATCGGAAATCTCATGGTCCTTTATGGTACCGATAATATCATAACCATGCGTGTTTTTTTCATAAAAATCTCCCGGTATGTCCGTGATAAAGCCTTTGACGCGCCACGGAGTTTCGGGTTTACGTCGAATAATATCAAGCGCAAGCCGAAGAGCCTCGCGTCCGAGACCTCCCGCTCCTATTATAACCAAATCTTTCATATTTTTCAACCCCTCTTAAAGTCTTTTACAGTGTTTATTATAAAGCTCATACTCTCAAATTTAAACAGCTTTGCCCCCGCGGTGTATATTATTATTCCGGCGATGACCTGTATTATCATTGTGAGGATGCTTCCGAGCCCAATCATATTTACGCTCAGAACAATGCCACCCATCGCAAGAGACAAAAGCATAGCCGGCAAAACATCCCTCATTTGCTCAAAATAGCTGTAGTCAAGCAATTTTTTGTTTGGCGAGGCGTTGCAGAACGCGCACAAAATCGTTGAGACGCAGTTTCCTATCATCATAACGTAAAGTCCGTGTTTAATCGTAACTATCAGCGTTATCACGCCTATGGTCTTTTTAACTATCTCAAGCTTTAAAAAAATATCACTTCGTCCCACCGCCTTGATAGCCTGGAGATTCGATGTGTGAATAGGCCAGAAGGCGTATGTAAAACAGCAGAACTGGATAAACGGCACCGCGGGCAGCCACTTCTCGGTCAAAAGAAACACCGTCAGCGGTCTCGCTACCGCTGCAAGTCCCGCCATGCACGGAAATATAAAAAACGTGCTGGTCATAATCGAGCGGCGCATCATACCTTTGAGTTGTTTTCTATTGTCCTGCGCTCCCGACAGTACCGGAAAGAGAACGCTGTCGATAGCGCTGTTTATATTCGTAATAATCAACTGCGGGAACTGCTTTCCGCGGTTATAGTACCCGAGATCGGATTCAGAATAGAACTTGCCTATCACAAGCGAGTATATATTGTTATACACCGTGTCAAGCAGAGCCGAGCACAGGATTTTCCAGCCGTAGGAAAAAAGCCTCTTCATGCGCTTTATCGAAAACACGATGTTAGGGCGCCACTTGACCGTCAGCCACAATATGATCGTGTCGATTATCTGATTTGAAAGCTGCTGACCAACAAGCGCCCAAACACCTCCGCCCGCATACGCTATTCCTATGCCCACAAAAGCCGAGACAATTGTACCGCCCAGCGTCGCCCAGAAAAAGCGCTTGAACTGCATTGTTCTCTGCACATACGCCTGCTGCACGCTGTTTACCGCCGCGATTATTACACTGAATCCCAAAACGCGCACAACCGGCGTAAGCTGCGGCATATCGTAAAACCCCGCGATAAACGGAGCACAAAGGAAAAGCACAAAATACAGTACAATCGAAAAGGCTATGCTGTAAAAGAAAACCGTTGAAAAATCTGTATTATCGGCATCCTTTTTCTGCACCAAAGCGCTTCCGAGACCGCTTAGAGCAAACACTTGCGCGATCGCTATAAACACGGTTATAAGGCCTATTATTCCGTAGTCTGCGGGCATCAAAAGCCTTGCCAGAACGATCGAAACTATAAACTGTATTCCCTGCGCTCCGCACCTCTCGGCATACCGCCATATAAGACCGGAAATCGTCTGTTTTTTTATATCACGGCTCATGATCCGCCTATACCTCTAATCTGTTTATATATTTTTTCATACATTTAGTCGCCTTCATACTTAATCAGATGATCGTACGACACGCCTTTTCTTCCAAGTATCGCCGAAAGTTTTTCGGCTAAAAATTTATATCCTTTTACGCCCAATATTCGATACAGTATCAACGCCGTTTCCGAAACCGCTCTCTCAATAAAGCCGGCGGGAAAAAAGTCTTTTGACATCTTTATATTTTCTTCCCTGCAAACTACGCTGTCGGGATGAATTTCAAAGCTATCATCTGTATCTATAGGCTGTTTATCAAAATCATAAGCTCTATAGCTTACTTTTTTATTTCTTTTGCTTGTTGTTTTTTTATAGTGAAGTCCGGTTCCGTCGTTTCCGTAATTTCTGACCTTGCTTAACACCGGCGTCACCAAATATTTATTATTAAAAAACAAATATGTGCCAATTGAGTTATCGGTAGGGCCGCTGTAAAATATTCCTTTTCTGCCTCCCAAACATGCGATTGTATAATCGGCGCGCGTATACCGTGACATCCTTTTTAACATTCCGGTTTTATATGCTTTGTCAAAATTTCTCATCAAATCATTGTTTAATATGGAATCCGCACAAGCTTTTCGCTTTTTGCACCAAAATCCGGTACCCCAAGCCGAAAATGTCCTGTTAAAAATCACATTGGCTCCTTCGCATGCCGACCATGGTATCGGATGCGAATAACCATTAACGGCAAATATATCATCATTGTCCTCATATTCAGCAAGACACTTGTCCATATATTCCAAATAATTCGGAGAAAAAACGACATCGTCTTCCGCAAAAAGGAAACGATCATAGTTTTTATACATCTCTCGAATCATGTCTCCGGCATTTTCAAACGCGCCGTAATTTTTTTCTCTTCTTATAACGTTAAATGATTTAAACACGGAAAAATCACCTGTGTCAAGGTAATCACATATTTTTTTGTAGCCGTCCCAATGCGCCTCGCTCGCGGGATAGTCAAGCCCGATATACACATCGGTATATTTCGCCCAAGGATTCTTCTTTAGGGATTCCATACCTCTTTTGAAATGCTCATGCCTGCAAAGCGTCGGTATGATGATCGGTGCGTATTTTATTTCGTTCATTAACGCTTCTCCTTTGCCAAATACTTAAACGTAACATTATCAAAGTATTTAATATTAAGTCGGGCAAAAAACGAACATACAGTTTTCATGGTTGCCACATAACGTTTCATACCCAAAATTCTATACAGCGCCGCAAGAATTTTCGCGGCGGCCACGTATTTAAATTCTATACGCAAAAAATCATCAAGCAGCTTCTTGTTTTCGTCTCTGTACATAAAAGAATCGGGTACCGGTTCAAATCCTTGAAGCTCGTCTATACTCTGATTCGCGTAATCAAAATCCAGCGAATTTTTATCATCCGTATTTTCTATTTTATCGCAATAAAGCCCGCTGCCGTCAAAGCCCATATTTCTGACTTTGCTTATATGGGGCGTCACAATATACTTATTCTCAAGCTCCGCATATATCCCGACCGAAAAATCGGTTATCTGATCAATCAAAGATTCTTCTCTTCCGCCCAAAACCGCGCCGATATAATCATAGCGCCTGTGCCTGATCATTTTTCCGAGCTTTTCGTTTTTATACGCGCCCTCAAATTCTTTGACAAGGTAACCGCTGCTTATCAAAGGAAAATTACGCGCATTCTTGTTTTTCCAATACGCGACACCCCAGGTCGCGCACACGGACGACTGAAAAATAACATTCGCGTCTTTGTCTGTCTTCCAATCAAGCGGATATGAGTAACCGTTAACAGCTATGACATCGTCGTCGTCCTCGTACATCGCGAGACACTTGTCCGTATATTCAAGGAAGTTCGGCGAAAAAACCAGATCATCCTCGGCATAAATATAGCGGTCATAACTGTCCATAACGTCGTCATACAAACGTTTTGTATTATCCACCGCTCCGCAATTCTTTTCTCTTTTAAACACGGTAAACGATTTGAACACCGAAAAATCACCGTTTTCGAGATACTCGCATATTTTTTTGTAACCGTCCCAATGCGCCTCTTTGGCGGGATAATCAAGAGCTATATACACATCGGTATATTTAGCCCAGCCGTTCTTTTTGAGCGACTCTATTCCGTTTTTAAAATGCTCGTGTCTGCAAAGCGTCGGTATAATGACCGGAGCGTACTTTATCTCTTTCATAATGATCTCCTGTATATATACATACTAAATAATAATATCATACCTAAATGACAATTGCAAGGGTTTTTATGATTTTGTTGCACAATTTATAAGAAATATGTAAAAAGAGCGGGAAAATCCCGCTCCGATTTATTTTCCGCAGTACATTTTGGGGAGGCGCTTGTTCTGGATTTGATCGAGGGCCTCGCCGAAGCGCTGGAAGTGCACGATCTCGCGCTGACGCAAAAATTTCACAACGTCGTTCACGTCGGGGTCGTCGGAGACCTTGAGGATGTTGTCATAGACCACCCTCGCTTTTTGCTCGGCCGCCAGGTTCTCGGTCAGGTCGGCGATCGGGTCGGCGGTCACGGCGAGGGCCAGGGCGTTAAACGGCATGCCGTTTGAGTCCGCGGGGTATACGCCTCTGCCGTGGTTCATGAAGTACGCGCCGAACGGGCTGTTCTCGATCTCCTCGTCGCTCGCGCACTTGGCGAGCTGCCGAACGATCGTTCCCACTATCTCAAGGTGCGCCAGCTCCTCGGTACCTATGTCGGTCAGCAGCGCTTTTGTCATCGCGTCGGGCATCGAATATCTCTGGGACAAATACCTGAGTGACGCGCTGAGCTCCCCGTTAGGACCGCCATATTGCGTGCAGACATAAGACGCGAGTTTGGGGTTTGGGTTTTTGATGTTAACGGGATATTGAAGCTTTTTTTGATAGTTCCACATTTATTCCTTCCTCCTTACTTTTGGTTATCCCAGGGCCAGGGGTCGCATATCCAGTTGAATTTGTCGGGATCGTCGGCGCTCATCGAGGTGAGCGGGCCGAAGTTTTTCTCGTATTCCTTAACAAGTTCCTTGGTCTTTTCGGCCATAGCCTTATGTTTTTTTATCGCTTCCTTGTCGGTCGGGTGGGTGTCGAGGTATAGATTCCACTCTTTCTCGGCGAAAGCGTAGGCCGAGATCTTATTCAAAAGCTCGTGTCTTGTCATTCGGGCGCGCCTCCGTTCTTAAAAAGGGTCTCGCCGTTTATCTGACGGCCGTAGACGCCGAAGGGCTTGTCGAGTATCGGGAAGATAGTTCCCTGCTCCAGTCCGTACTCGGGGTCAAAAAGGTTCCTCATGTCCTCCTGCTGGATCGGCACGTAGGCATAGCCGACCATCATATTGTCGGGCTGTTTTGTCTCGCTCGGGTATGGCATATAAAAATCATTCCTTTCATAGTTACTTTCATGAATTTTAGGCTTTCTTGTCGCAGCCTGTAATATTATATGAATTATTGGAATTTTTGTTAATCGCGGAATTTTTGGATATACTAAGTTCAAATATTCAAAGGAGTGATGTTATGCTTATCACGGTGCTGAGGACAGCGATCATGTACGCGCTTGTGGTGCTGACGCTCAGGATCATGGGCAAGAGGCAGATCGCGGAGCTTGAGCCTTCGGAGCTGGTCGTGACTATCATCATATCAGAGCTGGCCGCCGACCCGATCGTAGACCCGGGCAAGCCGTTCGCGACAGCCATAGTTTCTATCATAATTCTGCTGTTTTTCGAGGTGCTGCTCTCATTCGCGGCTTATAAAAACATAAACATCCGCTCGCTGCTTTACGGCAAGCCCAGCACGTTTTACGGCGACGGGAAAATAAATCAAAAGGAAATGCAGAACCAGCGCTACAGCATAGGCGACCTGCTCGAGGAGATACGAAACAGCGGCGCCACGTCGCTGAGTGAGGTTGAATACGTTATCATGGAAACAAACGGAAACGTGAGCGTGATACAGAATTCGCAGAACCGCCCCGTGACCCCGGGGGACCTGGGGATAAAAGTCTCGGTGCCCGAGATCAGCTATATCATAATCGACAACGGGAACCTGATCTCAAGCAACCTTAAACGCCTCGGCAAGACAAAGGGCTGGATGATGAAAAAACTGCGTGACGAGGGGATAAGCAAGGTGTCGCAGGTGTTTTATATGGGCGCCGACAAGAGCGGCGACGCGGTCATAATCAAAAAGGAGAAATAGCATGAAAAGAGTTATCATAACCGTTGTAATGCTCGCGCTGGCAGTCGGGTTCATAGTGTACCACAACACGGTCGTGAGCAGACTCGACGAGCGCGTGGATAAGACATACGCCACGGTGATGGACGCGTTCGAGCGCGAGGATTACGAAAAGATCACATCCGAGCTCGAAAGTCTCGAGAAGGAATGGGACGGCGCGCAGTCGTGGATAGGAATGACGCTCGACACCGACATGCTCGAGGAGATCGGCATCTCCCTCAGGCAAAGCATAGAATACGCCAAGATCGCCGCGAAAGAGGATTTCATCGGCGAATTTGTGATGTTCAGCCAATGCGTCAAGCATTTGACATATTATGAAAGATTAACAATTGAAAGTTTATTGTAACGTAGTGATTAGCGATTAGTAAATAGCGAATAGAGCGGGCAGGCTGCGGCCGGAGCCGCAGAGCGGGTTCGTGGCACTACCGTATTCCGATTGCAGATATAAACGAGGCCACAAATCATAAACCCATCGAGGACATGCGAGATTGCCGCCCCTACAGGTTTTGGCGCAATTTCTGCGAATCGCGATGATCCGGTATATCATCGGCACCTGTAGGGGCGGATATTATCCGCCCGTTTTGCCTCCTCCCGGGAGGAGGTAGATTTTCGCCAAAGGCGAAAAGACGGAGGTGGGAACGTAGGGACTAGGCGCTAAAACGGGCGGCCGAAGCCGCCCGCTATAGATGTTTTTCGATTTACGGCTGTTTGCCGATGTAGGCGAGGATACCGCCGTCCACATACAGGATGTGGCCGTTGACGGCGTCGGACGCCTTCGAGGCCAGGAACACGGCGGGGCCGCCCAGCTCGTCGGGGTTGAGCCATCTGCCCGCGGGTGTTCTGCCGCAGATAAACTGATCAAACGGATGACGCGAACCGTCGGGCTGCTTCTCGCGCAGAGGCGCGGTCTGAGGCGTGGCGATATATCCGGGGCCTATTCCGTTGCACTGGATATTCTTGTCGCCGTACTCGGAGCAGATATTTCTGGTAAGCATCTTGAGACCGCCCTTTGCCGCGGCGTAAGCCGAAACAGTCTCGCGGCCCAGCTCGGACATCATCGAGCAGATGTTGATGATCTTGCCGCCGCCCTTCTCGATCATTGAGGGGATAACGGCCTTTGAAACGATAAAGGGAGCGTTGAGGTCAACGTCGATAACCTGTCTGAATTCCTCGGCGGTCATGTCGCACATAGGAATGCGCTTGATGATTCCCGCGTTGTTAACGAGGATATCAATAACACCTACCTCCGCCTCTATCTTCTTTACCATTTCCTGAACGGCAGACTCGTTTGTTACATCGCAAACATAACCGTGAGCGTCGATGCCGTCGGCCTCGTACGACGCGAGACCCTTGTCCACAAACTCCTGCTTGATGTCACAGAAAACAATTTTCGCGCCGACCGAGGCCATGGCCTTGGCTATGCCGTAGCCGATACCGTACGATGCGCCGGTGATCAGAGCGACTTTGCCTTCGAGTGAAAACATTTCAATGCCCATTTTAAAAACCTCCTGTTTAATATTTTTGCGTGTTTTTTATTTTACACAGCTTTATAGTAAAATTATAGCATAACGATTTTTTATTGTCAAACAAATTATGCAGATTTTACAAATTTATTTTGCGAGTTCTATAAAGCGGCGAAGGTCGGCCTCGCCAAAGGTGTATTTTCTGTCGCAGAAGTGACAGCAGATCTCCGCCTCACCCGTGTCATTCAGTATCTCGGTTATCTGCTCTTTGCCGAGCGATATTATCGCGCGCTCCATGCGCTCTTTTGAGCAGTCGCAATTATAGCCGATATCGGTAGTCTCAAGGATATCAACATCGAATCCAAGCATGACATACTTTATGACTTCCTCGGGCGTCATGCCGCGCTCGAACATCTCGGTCAGGGTCATAATGCCGCCGATCGAGTTCTCGAGCATGGTCAGCGCCTCGTCGCTGCATTCGGGCATGACTTGGATAATAAAGCCGCCCGCGCCCTTGACCGAATAGTCGGTATCGACCAGCACTCCGAGCGCCACCACGCTCGGGGTCTGCTCCGACTGCATGAAATAGTATGCGATGTCGTCGCCCACCTCTCCGGTTTGTATCGGCACCTGACCGATATACGGCTCGCGCATTTTGAGGTCCTTAATAACGCCGAGCACGCCGCTGCCAACGGCGCCGCCCACGTCAAGCTTGCCCTTTGAGTTGAGCGGTATATCTACCCTCGGATTCGCGCAGTAGCCCTTGACATTACCCTCGGGATCCGAGACCGAGACCATCATGCCGAGCGGGCCGTCGCCCTTCATCTGAAGCGTCAGCGAGGGCTTGTCTCCCTTGAGCATGGCGCCCATCATGACGCCCGCGGTCATAAGGCGGCCGAGAGCCGCGCAGCACACGGGCGAAAGTTTGTGGTACCTCTGCGCAGTGTTGACGATCTCGCGGGTGTCCGCCGCGTATATTCTGAAATATCCGTCCTTTGTGACGGCCTTTACAAGTTTGTCCATTTTGTTTTTACCTCCTAACATAGGGACTAGTACACCTCATCCGACTTTTTGCCCGTTCGGGCAAAAACCCACCTTCCCCTCAAGGGGAAGGCAAGAAGGGCTTCCCCTTGAGGGGAAGCTGTCTGCGAAGCAGACTGATGAGGTGTTTTTCTAGCATCTTTATCCTCAACATGAATCCGAAAGCTGTAAACGATCAAATATATCCCTGCATACATTATCAAAATTATTATTTATGTCAGCATTTGTATACCTCAACACAGTCAGACCCAGCGATTTCATATACTCATCTCTGATCAAATCCTTTTTCAGACCTTCTTTATCATAATGCTGAGCCCCGTCTAACTCAATAACCAGCTTTTCGGTCACGCAATAAAAATCAACAATATAATCACCGATCACTTTTTGACGATTAACAGTGATCGGAAGCTTTTTTAGAAAATCATACCAAAGATGTTTTTCCTGCTTAGTCATATCTTTTCTCAATTCTTGAGAATATTGCTTTAAATTTTGATTGTACCGTTTGTTCATTTTACTAAATTTTAATGTGCGGCGTTGACACCTCATCCGACTTTTTGCCCGTTCGGGCAAAAACCCACCTTCCCCTCAAGGGGAAGGCAAGTGAGGCTTCCCCTTGAGGGGAAGCTGTCTGCGAAGCAGACTGATGAGGTGTTACCGATACCCAGATCCTAATTCCTATTCCCCATTTACTGCTTTCTTTATCTTTTCGCTCCAGTTTTTGAAAACGGTGCCGACGTCGTGCCGCAAATCTTTGAAAAACGTGTCCTTTGACGGCTTTACCAGATCTATGTCGTCGGTTGCAATCAAATTAAAATTGCCGTAGTTCTCGCCGTTGACCGTAACGCTGCCCGTACCCGCGGCGTCGCCCTCATGTATCGGCAGCGCTATATCATCGCTGACCTCGGTTTTTATTTCTATTATATCCTCATCGCATACGGGAAAGGTGTAGGTCTTGTCGGGAACGAGGCCGCTGTAGCCGAAAATTCCCTTTCCCACGGTTATTTTGTCGACCACCGATTCGGTCGTGGTCAGGTCCTTTATATGATACTTTCCGAACATCTCGTTTTGGAGATTCGTGTGGTCGTTCCAATCATCGGGGTCGTTGAGCGTAACGCATATAAGCGTCATGCCGTCTCTTGTCACAGCGGTGACGAGACATCGGCCCGCCGCGTTGGTGTAACCCGTCTTAACGCCCACGCAGCCGTCCAACACGCCCAGCAGCTTGTTGTGGTTCACCATTTCGCGGTTGTAGTCCTTGCCTTCCCACGGCACCGATTTTTCCTTTGTGGCGCAAACCTGCGCGAATGTCGGGTCCTTGAGCGCCTCGGCTGTTATTATCGCCAGCTCGTGCGCGGTGGTGTAGTGGGTGTCGGACGGCAGACCGTTGGGGTTATCGAAATGCGTGTGTGTGAGGCCCATGTCGTTCGCCGCGGTCTCGTTCATCATCTGCACAAATCGGTCGACGCTTCCGCCGATCGCCTCGGCTATCGCGACCGCCGCGTCGTTGCCCGACTGGAGCATAAGGCCGTACAGCAGATCCTCCATTGTTATGTGCTCGCCCTTTTCAAGGTACATGCCCGAACCCTCAACGCCCGAGGCGTTCTCGCTTACCTCAACAACATCGCTCAGCGTGCCGTATTTCGAGGTAAGGTAGCCGGTCATGATCTTGGTCGTGCTTGCCATAGGCAGCTCCCAGTCGGGATTTTTGGCGTACAGCACCCTGCCGGAGCTCTGCTCGATCACGACCGCGGCTTTAGCGCTGTTGTCCGCGGCGAACGCGGGCGCGGTCAAATCAAGCGCGATCATGAGCGCCAAAATAGCGCAAAGGACGATTTTTCGCAGTTTCATTTATTTCATCTCCGTATGTTGGTTCTCATTAAATATATTCGGATATATCGAAAATATGCGGGTTTAGTCCAGCTCGAAGGCGCCTGTGTAAAGCTGATAATACTTGCCTTTTTGCGCTATCAGCTGCTCGTGATTGCCCTTCTCTATTATCTGTCCGTGCTCGAGCACGATTATCATATCGGCGTTTCTGACAGTCGAAAGCCTGTGGGCTATAACAAACACCGTTCTGCCCTTCATCAAGCCGTCCATGCCCTTTTCGATTATTTTTTCGGTTCGGGTGTCGATCGAGCTGGTCGCCTCGTCCAGTATGAGCGCGGGCGGATCGGCCACGGCAGCTCTGGCTATCGCGAGCAGCTGTCTCTGGCCTTGGCTCAGGTTCTCGCCGTCGGCCGTCAGCATCGTGTTGTAGCCGTCGGGCAGATGGGTAATGAACCAGTGGGCGTTGGCGATCTTGGCCGCGTATATGCAGTCTTCATCGGTGGCGTCCAGACGTCCGTATCTGATGTTGTCCATGACCGTGCCGGTGAACAAATGCGTATCCTGCAGGACCATGCCGAGGGAGCGGCGCAGATCGTCCTTCTTGATTTTGTTTATCGTTATTCCGTCGTAAGTTATCTTGCCGTCGGGCACGTCGTAAAATCTGTTTATCAGATTGGTTATCGTGGTCTTGCCCGCGCCCGTGGAGCCGACAAACGCTATCTTCTGGCCCGGTTCGGCCACAAGCGAGATGTCTTTTAAAACCGTCTTTTTGCCGTCATAGCTGAATGTGACGTTTTTGAACTCGACCTCGCCGCGGACCTCGTTGTAGATGACCCTGCCGTCCTTGCCGGGGCGCTTCCACGCCCAGCGGCCGGTGCGGTGGTTGACCTCGATGATGTTTCCGTCGGGCTCTATCACCACTCTGGCGATGGTCGCCTTGCCGTCGTCGACCTCGGCCTTCTCGTCGATGACCTGGAATATGCGCTCGGCGCCCGCCATAGCGTTAAGTATGGCGTTGACCTGCTGCGACATCTGGGTTATCGGCTGCGAGAACGAGCGGGTGTACTGCAAAAATGCGGTCAGCGAGCCGATCGTCAGCGCGAAGAAGCCCGCGCTTGTGTTTCCGCTGTGTATCGTCAGCGCCGCGCCGACCATGGCGGTCACCGCGTAGTGCAGATACGACAGATTGCCCATGATCGGGAACAGCACGTTGGCGAAGGTGTTGGCGTTGGCGGACGCGCCGCGCAGCGCCTCGTTTATGTTCGAGAATTTTTCTTTGGATTTGTCCTCATGGCAGAATACTTTGACGACCTTCTGACCCTCGATCATTTCCTCAACATAGCCGTTGACCGCGCCGATGGCGTTCTGTTGCTTTCTGAAGAAATAGGCGGAACGCTTTCCGACGAAGCTGATCACAAAAAATATTATAACGAGCATGACCAGAACCAGCAGCGTCAGCACGGGGCTTATCACGATCATCATTATAAACACCGAAATAACGGTCAAAAAAGATGAGACAAGCTGAGGCACGCTCTGGGACATCATCATTCTGATGGCGTCCGCGTCGTTGGTGTAGCGGCTCATAACGTCGCCGTGGGTGTGGGTGTCGAAGTATTTGAGCGGGAGCTTCTGCATTTTGCCGAACAGGTCGTTTCTCACGGTGTACAGCACACCGCTCGAGACGTTTACCATAATTCGATTATACATCCATGAGGCGAACGCGCCGACTATGTACGCGCCGAGCAGCAGCAGTATATTCAGGAGGAACGCCGAAAGCGGCGGGTCCTGGGCTCCGATAAGGGGCACTATGTAGTCGTCGAGTATCGGCTTTAACATATACGTGCCGTAGACGTTGGCGGCGCTTGAAACTATAACGCCGATGATAACCAGAACCAGCTGCGGCTTGTACTTCGCAAGATACGAAAACAGGCGCGCCGCGGTCTTTTTTGTATTTTTCGGTTTTTTGAATCCTTTAGGTCCCGGAGGCATATCACGCAGCTCCTTTCTGCTGAGACTCGTAGATCTCGCGGTATATGTCACTGCTCTCGAGCAGCTGCTCATGGGTGCCCTGGGCGCTGATGCGTCCGTTGTCCATGACGATTATCTTGTCGGCGTCCTCGATCGAGCTAATGCGCTGGGCGATGATTATGGTCGTCGTGCCCTTGAGCTTGGTCTTAAACGCGCTTCTGATTCTCGCGTCGGTCTCGGTATCGACCGCGCTGGTGCTGTCGTCCAGTATTATGATCTTAGGCTTTTTAAGCAGCGCTCTGGCTATACACAGCCTCTGCTTCTGGCCGCCCGAAACGTTCACGCCGCCCTGACCGAGATCGGTCCTGTAGCCGTCGGGGAAGCCCGATATAAACTCATCGGCGCAGGCGTCGCGGCAGGCCTCGCTTATCTGCTCCTGCGTGGCGTGCTCGTCGCCCCAGCGCAGGTTGTCGGCTATGGTGCCGCTGAACAGCACATTCTTTTGGAGCACCATCGAGACGTCATTTCTAAGCACATCCAGCTTGTACTCGCGCACGTCGTGGCCGCCGACTATAACGCGGCCCGCGGTCACGTCATAAAGCCTCGGTATGAGCTGCACGAGCGAACTCTTCGACGAGCCGGTGCCTCCGATAATGCCCACGGTCTCGCCCGACTTGATATCAAGATTAATATGGCGCACCGCGCAGTTCATTATGTCGTGCTGATAGCTGAACGCCACGTCCTCGAATCTGATCGAACCGTCGTCGAGGGTCAGCTTCTCATTGTTGTTGTCGTCGTTTATCTCAAGCTCCTCGTCGAGTATCTCGCAGATACGGTCGCCGCTGGCTTTGGAGTTTACCAGCTGAATGAATATCATCGAGATCATCATCAGCGACATCAGTATCTGAGTTACGTAGGTTATGAAGCTTATAAGCTCGCCGGTCTGCATTCCGCCGACGATAACCATATTGCCGCCAAACCAGAGGATCGCCACGATGCAGGCGTAAATGACCATCTGCATGACCGGCATATTGATTATGATAAGCTTTTCGGCCGATACCTGGGCGTCTCTGACCTCGTTTGTGATCGAATTGAACTTTTCGTCCTCATAAGTTTCGCGCACGAACGCCTTGACAACGCGTATACCCGCAAGGTCCTCCTGCACAACGCGGTTCAGATCGTCGATCTTTCTGAGCATCAGGCGGAACCTGGGCATCGCCTTTACCGCCACGGTGAACACCGTGACGCAGATTATCGGCACCGCCACCGCGAAGATCAGCGCAAGACGCGCGTTAAGCGAGATCGCCATGAACAGCGCCATAGCGAACATCATGGGCGCGCGGACGCAGGTCCTTATGACCATCATGGTCGACATCTGGATATTGGTTATGTCTGTCGTGAGACGGGTCAGGAGCGACGATGTGCTGAACTTGTCGATGTTTCCGAACGAAAAGTCCTGTATCTTGTAGAACACCGCCTGCCTGATTGACGCCGCGAATCCGGTCGAAGCCATCGAGGCGGTCCTGGCCGCGCCCGCGCCGAAGCACAGGGATACGAGTGCCATAAGCATCATGATAATGCCCGACCTTACCACGTAGCCGACGTCGGCGTTCGCGATGCCCACGTCAACAATACGCGCCATCATCAGCGGTATGGTGGTTTCCATAGCCACCTCGCCGACAATCAGCAGCGGCGTGAACAACGCGAATTTTCTGTCCGCCTTTGACATAAGACGGAGCAATTTTTTTAGCATAATTACACACCTCCGAATGTAGTGATTAGTTATTAGTGAACGTAGTGATTAGAGATTAGTGAATAGTGAATAGTGATTAGAAGAACACCTCATCAGGCTCGCCCCTTGGGGAGAGGCAAACGCGTCCTGCTTATTCTTCCGCCAGGGCTGCTTTGGCGTAGAGGCTGCACTCAAGGCGCTTGCGCATCATCTCGCAGCTCAGCCTGTGGGGCTTATTCAAGCTGCCGTTTATCAGGCAGGCGTTGGCGACGCAGCCGCCGCTGCAGAAAAACTTAGCGAAGCAGTCGCGGCAGTCGGGCTTTGAATAGATATTGCAGTCGGCGAACTCGTTTCTAAGACCGCGGTCAAGCTCCTTATCGTCGTAAATGCTGCCCATTTTGTATTCATCGGTACCGACGAACTGGTGGCACGGATACACATCGCCGTTCGGCGCGACGGCGATATACTCGCAGCCGCAGCCGCAGCCCGAAAGGCGCTTTATAACGCAGGGTCCCTCGTCAAGGTCGATCATAAAATGGAAAAAATTGAATCCGTTTCCCTCTTTTTTGCGCCTTACGTACTCCCGCGTCAGCGTCTCGTACTCGTCAAAAATACGCGGCAGATCCTCCTCGCGCAGAGAATAATCGGTCTCCTCGGCGCACACCACGGGCTCGACCGAGATCTGCTTGAAACCGAGGTCGGCAAGATGCAGCACGTCCTTTGAAAAATCGAGATTGTATCTCGTGAAGGTGCCGCGCACGTAATAATTGTCCTGACCGCGGCTCTCTGCGGTCTTTTTGAATATCGGAACTATGCTGTCGTAGCTTCCCGTGCCGTCGGCTCTGTATCTCACGCGGTCGTTTACATCTTTTCTGCCGTCTATGCTGAGCACAATATTTCCCATTTCTTTATTTATATACGCGAGTTTTTCTTCATCAAGCAAAATGCCGTTTGTGGTTATCGTAAAGCGGAATACCTTGTCATACTTCTTTTCAAGCTCTCTCGCGTAACCGACGATCTCCTTTACGGCGTCGAAATTCATCAGCGGTTCGCCGCCGAAAAAATCAACCTCAAGGTTGCGGCGGCTGCCCGAATTAGCAACCAGATAGTCCATCGCGCGCTTTCCGGTCTCGGCGCTCATCAGCTCGCGGCGTCCCGAATGGTACTCGCCTTCCTCGGCGAAGCAATATTTGCAGCGCAGGTTGCAGTCGTGGCTTATATGTAAACACATCGCCTTTACAGGCGCGTTTCTTTTAAGCTCCTTGTTATATTCAAAATCGTCCTCCGCCCAGAGCATTCCGTTGTTTTTCAGCTCGGCTATGTCCTCGATGACGTCCCAAACGTCCTCGGAATCGTACTCTTTTCTGAACTCTCCAGCCGCTTTGAACTTAGCCTCGTCGCTCTCTGGATCGAGACCTTTGACATCAAGAAAATTGAGCACGTCATAGCTCAGCTTGTCCAGCTCGTGGACGCAGCCGCTGTTCACGTCAAGGGCGATGTATTTGTCAAACATTTCAAAAGTATGAAGCATATTTATTCTCCTAAGTTAATTTGTCAAGATTATAGTAAAACGGGCGCCACACTGTGTGTGAGCGCCCGGGCGTTTAAACTTCCGCTCGGAAATTTAAATATTTATCTTTCCTCGTTCTCGCACTTCTGATTTGCAACGGTGCACGAGGTCTTGCAGGCCGACTGGCACGAGGTCTGGCACTCGCCGCAGCCGCCTTTGCACGCGCTCTCCTTGAGCGTGGCGCTGTTTAACGTCTTGATTCTTTGAACTTTCATTAGTGATCTCTCCTTATGCTTAAATTATATTTCTACTTGCGTTTTCTTTTTCTGCTTTTGCGTCCCGCTATATTGATCCCCGCAACGCCGCCGAGTCCGCCGAGCGCCGCCGCGATCGCGAGATCGGCGATGAGCTCGGGCGTGAAACCGACAGAAGATCCGAACATCAGTCCCGCGGCCAGGGTAATTGCCGAATACAGCAAACCGGCCGCGGCGCCTATAAGCAAACCGTTTTTTTGATTCTTAGCGGCCGCCTTGAATCCCGCTGCGAACATCGACGCCGCCGATATGAGAATGATCAGAATATTCATCACATGCTCGGGAATGTCGTAAAACACCGCCGCGGCCGAAATTATGAGCAGCGCGGCGATCGCTCCGCCCAAGCCGAATATCAGACCAACGGCGACAGCCGCGATCGGGCTTCCTCCCGCCGTTTCTTTTGCATGAATTACCTCGCCCGCCATATAAGCACACCTCGCAATAATTTATTTTGGTAAATTATATGCGGGGTTTGGGCGGGATATTCCGACGGGCGGATGATATCCGCCCCTACGGTGAGAGGGTTATGACATACTCATTCCGAAACCCCTCTCCGCCTGCTTCGCAGGCACCTCTCCCTAAGGGGCGAGGCTGACGTGCGGATGATATCCGCCCCTACGAATTTGTTTTTTCGAGGTTAATACCGGGTTTATCGTCGGCTTTTTGTTCCGCTTTTTCCTCGGGTTTTTCTTCAGCTTTCGGTTCGGGCTTTGAAGAACCTTCCTTTATAAGCCGCGAGATGGCGCTCTTCTCGATAGTCACGTATGACTTCGTTGTGCCCGTGCCTGTTTCGAGAACAAAAAGGTTGTCCTTTATCTTCGTGATCTTTCCGTGGATACCGCCGATCGAAGCGACCTCGTCGCCCATCTTAAGGTTTGAGATCATCTGCTGGAGAGCCTTTTCCTTTTTCTTCTGAGGTCTTATCAAAACAAAATAGAAAACGACCAGTATAAGAACCAGCATTATGATCATTGAATAAGAACCGCCCGGGGCTCCCGCCGCTCCGTTTGCGGCATATGCTGTCATCATTTTTGTACCTCCTTACAAAGTATATCAGTTTAATTATAACTCCGCAGCCAAAATAATGCAAGTGTTTTTTTTAATTATTTAATAAAATTATCAAAATATATTGACATCGCGTTTTTGGTTTGCTAAAATTAAGCTGCTTAATTATTAAGTTTGTTAAATTTAAAGGGATGTGGAAGCATGAAGCATATAACGCTTTGCGCCGAAAGCAACGACGGCGTGAATATTATTTTTGAGAATCTGAAAACGGCCATGGAAAACATGGTGAGAGAGCTGCCTATCAACAACAAGGAGCTTTTGATCCTCAAATCCATTATGGACAGCGAGGACATAACCTCGGCGGAGATCAGCGAGATGTTCTCGGTCTCAAAAGCCGCGGTGTCTCAGTTCGTGTCGTCGCTGGAAAACCGCGGCTATTTGAAGCGCAGACTGAGCGACAAAGACAGACGCAGGATATATTTTGACATAACCGACACGGGCAGGGAGCTTGTGCGCATGACCGATGAATATATAGCGGGCAGCATTAATATCGTTAAAGAGAATCTTGGCGAGAAAGATTACAAGACCATGACCGAGCTTCTGAAAAAAACAACAAAAATTCTGGCCGAAATATCCGGAGACAAACGATATATTCCGGCAAGCGGGGCGGCGAACATAAAATGAAAGATAAATTTAAATCACTCGGCGCCGCAGTTAAACAAGGCGCCGCCAAAACTCTCAAATTCTTTTTAAGTCACAAAATACTCGCCGCCGCACTGATCATAGCGCTGCTCACAGGCGGCGCTGCCGGCTTCGGCGCGCTGTCGGATAAAAAAGACTCGCAAAACGGCACGGCCATAACAGCCGAGCTCCGCGATATCGAGGAAAAAATAAGCGATTCCACGGTGGTGGAGCCCAACAGCGAATATTCGGTAACCGCGAACGTTTCGGGCGAGATATTGGACGACTTTTTCGAGGAAGGCGACTATGTCAGCAAGGACGACGTGATGTACGTCATAGACTCAGAGGCGATCGAGAACAATATCGCCAGCGCCGATATAGCCATAGCCCGCGCGAAAAGAGCTTATGACGACGCGATAAAAGAGGACACTCTGACCGTGCGCGACAAACAGAGCGGAGCGAGCACGCTCGAGAGCGCGAAAATAGCGGTGCAAAAGGCACAGCAGGCTTATGACGACGCGCTCCGCGCCGTAAACGACCTGAGCGCGGTTTCGGAATATTCGGGATATGTGACAAATGTGTATGTTTCGGCGGGCGACACCGTGGCCGCGGGCTCGCCGATATGCGACATTGTCGACAGCGCGGTTCTTAAGATCGACGTGCCCTTTAACTCCGCGGACATCGCGGCCATATTTGTCGGCGCTCCCGCGGAGCTGACGCTCACCAAAAACGGCTCGCGCCTGAACGGCACGGTCACCGAGGTAAGCGGCCGCTCCGTCACCGGCAGCGGGTACACCATGTATAACTATGTGACTATCGAGGTTCAAAATCCCGGAGCCGTTGCCTCGGGCGACACAGCCACGGCGGTTGTCGGAGACATAGCGTGCGGCGACGCGGGCACATTCGAGAACATGACCGATGAGACTGTCTCCGCACAGACGAGCGGCAAAATCGAACAATTGTATATTTCCGAAAACTCATATATAAGGCGGGGCGACGTGGTGCTGAAATTTGACGGCGACACCGTCAACTCGCAGGTAAACACAGCGCTGCTCAATCTAAGCGACGCCCGCGAGGCGCTGAGCAGAGCCGAGATACAAAATTCAAGCAGCGCCGCGAACACCATTCTCAGCGACAACAAGCTCGGCTCGGCGGTCGAGAACGCGCGGCTCCAGTACAACGACGCGCTGCTCTCGAAAGACAATCTGCTGCGGCAGCTGGAGGACTACACCGTCCGCGCTCCGATCTCGGGCACGGTCGTTACCAAGAACAAAAAGAAGGGCGACAACGCGGCGGGAATGTCCGCCTCCGCTTCCTCCTACTCGGCTGCCTCGTCAGGTTCGGCGGCTGCGGGCATGGGAGCCGCGGGTTCAGCTGCGGGCATGTCTGTGGGCGGCGATTCTTCGGCCATGGCTGTCATATATGACATGAGCCGCCTCAAGTGCACCCTTAACGTTGACGAGCTGGACATCAAAAACATCCGCGCCGGCCAAAAGGTAACTATTACGACCGATGTCAGCGACAAGGAATACACGGGCGTTGTTGACACCGTCGGCATAGGCGGCACGGCGGGCCAGAACGGAGTCACAACTTTTCCTGTGAAAATAGAAATAATCGACTTTGACGACAGCCTGCTGCCCGGAATGAACATCGACGCGTCGATCGTACTCTCAAGCGTGCATAACGCGCTTGCTATTCCCGTCAGCTGTCTGAACCGCGGAAACACGGTTTACGTCAAAGGCGAAAAAACCGAGGAAAATGACGCCGCGCCCAAAGGTTATCATACAGTCGCCGTAACCACCGGAGCCGCGGACGACGAATATATCCAGATACTGAGCGGACTTTCGGAGGGCGACGAGCTCTATTCCGAGGATTACAACGTCATGGACGACATGATGGACGCGATGCAGGAAGGCCACGACGCTGCGGCTGAAAGCGTGACCGGAGGCGGCTTGTAATGGCGGCGGCGCGCACAAGAGCGGCGGTCGCTCAAAACGACGGCGTTCCGCTGATAGAGTTTAACGATATTTATAAGATATACGTCATGGGTGACAGCGAGGTCCACGCCCTTGACGGCATAACCATGAAGATATATAAGGGTGAGTTCGTCGCCATAGTTGGGCAGTCGGGCAGCGGAAAATCGACCTGCATGAACATAATCGGCTGCCTCGACGTGCCGACAAGCGGCAAATATTATTTAAGAGGCACCGACGTCAGCACCATGAAGGACGACGAGCAGGCCGAAATACGCAATAAGGAGCTCGGCTTTATATTCCAACAGTACAATCTTATCCCCAAGATAAACGTGCAGCAAAACGTTGAGCTGCCGCTGATGTACGCGGGCCTCTCGGAAAAAGAGCAGGAAAAGCGCGCTCTTGAGTCGCTCGACCGTGTGGGGCTCAGATCCAAGGCAAAAAACATGCCGCAGCAGCTCTCGGGCGGACAGCAGCAGCGCGTCTCGATAGCGAGAGCGCTTGCCGGCAACCCCTCTATAATTCTCGCTGACGAGCCCACAGGCGCACTTGATTCAAAAACAGGCCGCGACGTGCTGGAGTTTCTGAAAAAGCTGCACACCGAGGGCAACACCATCGTTCTTATCACCCACGACAACACGATCGCGGCGCAGGCCGAGCGGGTAATAAGAATTCAGGACGGCAGGATAACCTATGACGGCGAGCCCGACATCAGCAAATTCGCCTCGGTTATCCACGCGGGCGACGGGGAGGTGAGCGCATGACGCTGAAAAAATCCTTCGCGCTGGCGCTCAAAAATCTTTTGTTTGACAAGATGCGCTCGCTGCTGACCATGCTCGGAATAATTATCGGCGTCGCCGCCGTTATCATTCTGATCAGCCTGATGAACGGCATGATGGGTCTGATGAACGACGAGTTCTCAAAGCTCGGCACCGACTCGATCAACGTAACCGTGACCGACCGCGGCGGCAAACGCACGGTCGATGAGAAAGATATGTACAAGTTCGCCGAGGAAAATCCCGACTATATAAAGGCGGTGAGCCCGAATGTGACCATTCCCGCCGCCACGGTAAAAACCGCCGACGACGATCTGACCACAAGCGTCAACGGAGTTGACGAGCGCTACGCCGATATAAGACTGAACGGGCTCGAGCAGGGCAGATTCTTACATTACAGCGACGTTGAGCGCAAGCAAAAGGTCTGCGTGATCGGAACATATATCGAAAAAGAACTGTTCGGACGGGGCATGGGCCTCGGGCAGACGTTCAAAATAAACGGCAAAAGCTTCAAAGTCGTCGGGGTGCTTAACGAGGAAGAAGACTCCGAGAGCGGCTCCGCCGACGATGCGATATATATCCCCTACACCGTCGCGCTCACCATGTCGCAGAACGGATTTATCTCGTCATACATCGTTCAGGCGGCAAACGTCGAGATCGTTGACGGCGCGGTTACAAAAATCAAACAGTATTTTGACAACAAAATCGGCGACAGCGATTATTACTCGGTGCTGAGCGTGAAACAGGTCATGGACATGGTAAACACCATGACGGGCACTATGGAAACGCTGCTGGTGTGCATAGCGGGAATTTCGCTGCTGGTCGGCGGGATAGGAATAATGAATATCATGCTTGTGTCCGTGACCGAGCGCACAAGGGAGATAGGCATACGCAAATCACTGGGCGCCAAGAACCGCGACATAAAATCGCAGTTCGTTATCGAGGCGGGCACAGTCAGCGGCGTGGGCGGAATTATCGGCATAATAGTCGGGTCGATCCTGGCCGTCTTTTTCGGGTCGCTGCTCGATCTTAAAACGGTGCCGTCGTTTTCGGCGATAGCCATAGCGTTCGGTGTGTCGGTCGCGATCGGCATACTGTTCGGCTATCTGCCCGCAAAAAACGCGGCGAACCTCAACCCGATAGACGCGCTGAGGCATGAATAGAACGGAGGCAATGAAAAAACTATGCGGATAAAAAGAATTGTAGGCTTTGTTTTGATATTGGCAGTCTGCGTGACCGCTCTGACCTGCGCGGCCCACGAGACAAGCTCGAACAAAGACGAGGTTTTAAAGCTCCTGAATGAGCTTGAGATAATGAGCGGCGACCCAAGCGGCGATCTGCGCCTTGACGACACAGTCACCCGCGCCGAGTTCACAAAGGCGGCCGTGGCAAGCTCGCAGTTCCGCCACAGCGCGGCCTCGAGCCTTTCGGTGTCGCCTTTTTACGACGCGCCCTACACCCACTGGGCCGCGCCTTATATTCGCACGGGCGTCACAAACGACCTGGTCTCGGGCTATCCCGACGCTTCGTTCAGACCCGACAACCCCGTCACGTACGAGGAAGGCGTGACGATAATGCTTCGCGTTTTGGGCTACACAGACGCGGATTTCGGCGCCTCCTGGCCCGACGGACAGCTCGGCATGGCTGACAGTCTCGACATGACAGACAACATTGAAAACACCGCCGTCGGCTCTCAAATGAAGCGCGGCGATGTGGCGACTCTTATATACAACACGCTGCGCTGCAAGCAGAAAAACTCGCAGACCGAGTTGATCTCGATATTTGACGTGAGCTTTGCGGAGAACGCAGCGCTGATATCCACCTCAAGAGAGGACAGCGCTATACCGGGCGACGAAGTTTTCACCGATATGGGCAGCTTTAAGATACGCGGCGACTTTGACTATTCGCGGGTCGGCATGAAGGGCGACATAGCCCTTAAAAACGGCCGCACCGTGATAGGGTTCTTTCCCGACAGCGGCTCGGAGCCCGACGAGAGATACGTGGTCTACAGCATGCTCGGAAGCGACGTTGTGGCGTACCGAGGCGGCGCGTTTGAAATAGTCGACATCCCCGACGCCGCGGCGGCATACGACGGAACGCAGCGCTCGACCTACGGCGCGGTGAAGTCGTCGCTTGAAATGGGCGACATCATAAACGTGCATAAGACAAACGGAAATATAGACTATATCCTGTTTGACAAAGGAAAAATGCGCGGCCCGTACACCGTTACGGCGGACAGCTCGCACATAAGCGGCGCAGGCATAACGGGGGCTACAAAAATCACCCGCGGCGGCAAAGCGGCGTCGCTCGCGGAGCTTCAGAATAACGACATACTCTATTACGTGCCCGAGCTTGACATGGCCTTTGTATACACCAACAAAGTCACGGGCGTATACGAAAAAGCAACACCCAACGCGGACGCGCCCGCGGAGGTCACAGTTTCGGGCGTGACGTATAAGATCGAGGGGGCGGGAGCGTTTGAGAAGCTCTCATCTGCGGGCGGCGCGAAATACGGCGACACCGTGACGCTGCTGCTCGGCAAGAGCAACGACGTTGCGGATGTGCTGACAAGCGGCGGCCTAAGCGCGCCCTCGACAATAACGGGCTACGCCTACGCTGCGGGCACAAAGACCTATACAACGGGCGACCTTAAAAACTATTCGGGTTATTATATCGGCATCGCGGCTCCCGGCGGCGACACGTACGAGTACACCTGCGAGCGCGACTGCTCGGACTATAAGAACTCCGTCGTGACCGTGACGCTCAGCGAAGGCAAGGCCTCTGTGCGCCGCGCGGAAAATTCGGGAGGCGTCGGCGGCATATTCAGATACAGCGACAGCAAGATAAGTCTCGGCGGCACAAAAGTGGCATCCGACGTGAAGATCCTTGACGTCGGCACAACCGACAGAAACGACGCTCCGCTCTACTGCGCGGTCTATCCGAGCAGGCTGAACAACGTCAACATAAGCTCGGGCAGAGTGCTCAGCTTCGGCAAGAACGGCGCCGGCGAGATCGACAGCCTGATACTGAATGACGTGACCGGAGACTCGTACACCTACGGTCTCGCCACATCGGTGCAGAACATCAGCGCCGGCATGGCGATGAGCGGTTCTTACTCATATCTGGTAAACGGAGCGAGCTTCACCGCCGTCACAAGCAGCACAATATTCTCGATCAGCCGAGACATGGGAATACGGCTGGATTCGGCGCAGAACCCGACCTCGATATCAAACCTGACCGAGCTTAAAGGAAATATTGAGATATTGGGCACATCGGCGCTCAGCTGCGGCGGCAGGACTTACGAGGTACCGCCCGACGTTCAGGTATACGAAAAAACCTACCTGATGTCGGACGAATACACAATGGTCCCGATAAGCGACATCGCGGGCGGCGGCTCGCACACGCTCTATGTCTACTACGACAAACTTCCCGAAAACGGAGGAAAGATCCGCGTGATACTGGCGGTGCGCAAATAGACGCTCAGATCTCGCCCATCGTGAGCCGTATGCTGCGATTTATCAACGCGGAGATTATCTGGCTCTCGGTGACTGTTTTGACTATGGCCCCGCTGTCGTCTATCACGTCGATAATATGATATTTGTAATACCCCAGGCGGCGCAGAAACAGCCTTGCGCGGACATCGCTGTGCGCCGCCATTCTTTTTACCTGGCAGAACCTGTCGCGTCTCAGCGAGTCCTTGCAGTACAGCAGCTCGCGCAGCGAGATGACGTTCAGGTTCTTTTGCTCATATGACAAATTTCCGAGCAGGAACGCTCCGATGAGTATCAGCGGCATATTGAAGTCCTTGACCAACAGCAGCATGGCGGCGACCGCTATGATCGCGGCTATCGGGAAGCAGCTGATCTTGAGCATTATGTTATACGCCCTGACGCCGCCCAGGTTTATCGCGATCAGACCCTTTAATATCCTTCCGCCGTCGAGCGGCAGGGCGGGCACAAGATTTATGATAAGCAGCGCCAGGTTTATGTTTATCGCGTACTCTATGCGCTCCTTGAGCATCGGCGCGCGCGAGGCCGCAATGCAGAGCGACACAGCCAAAATGCCGCTCAAAAGCGGACCCGCGGCGGCGATGAGTATCTCTTTGTACGGATTTTTTATAAAACCCGCGCTGAGCTTTCCGCACACGCCGAACGGCAGTATCTCTATCCGCGATATGCCCACGTCCAGGGCACGGGCGGTGATTATATGCGCGCATTCGTGCAGCAGCGCCGACAAATACGCGATAAAAAACATCTCGGCGTATCCGCAGAATATAGCCGCCGCGGCAAGTATAAGAAAAAAAGGGCTGACCGACAAGCGTTTTCCCATCGGTATCAGCCACAAGCTTTTAAAAAACCTCACTCCAGAACCTCCAGACAGTCATGAAATAATCACGGATGCGATACAAGATCTCCATCCAGTCAAAATTATGATTAACAGCCCTGCCGAGCGCCGCCACACAGTTTTTGCCGAAGGCGAAGCTCGAGCGGTTTATCAGGAGTATTCCCATAATGAGCACCGCCGCCGCGGCGCACTGCTTTAAAAGCCTGTGAGCGCGGCTCTCGCCGTTCTTCGCGGCGCTCGGCGCGCGCCTCGGCCGTAAGTTTCCGCGTGTCTCAACCCGCATATTGACCACCTCAAAATAAAGTATAGTACATTTTATTATGAAGCGCGCGGGTTTATGATGATAAATTTGCCTCCCCCTCAGTCGCCCGTTTGCCTCCTCCCGGGAGGAGGTGGATTTTCGCCAAAGGCGAAAAGACGGAGGTGGGACACAACTTATCTTTCTATCATATTTGCCAAATAGCCGGCGCCGAAACCGTTGTCTATATTCACAACGCTGACGCCCGAGGCGCAGGAATTGAGCATCGAAAGCAGCGCGGCGACTCCGCCGAACGCTGCGCCGTAACCCACGCTTGTGGGAACAGCGATAACCGGACAGTCGGCGAGACCCCCGATAACGCTTGGGAGCGCGCCTTCCATTCCCGCGACTGCGACCACCGCTTTGGCGCTCATGATCTCCTCGGCGTGGCTCAAAAGCCGGTGTATACCCGAAACGCCGACGTCAAACAGCCGAATGACCCTGCTGCCCATTGCCTCGGCGGTAAAGGCGGCTTCCTCGGCTACGGGTATGTCACTGGTGCCGCCGGTGGCGACAACTATATGCGTGTCCCGCTTGGGCTCGGGCATCTCTCCCGCTATGCCGGCGCGTCCCGCCTCGCTGTATACGAATCTGCCGCCGAGCGCGGCGGTCAGCTTGTCCGCCGTGTCTTTGCCTATTCGGGTTATCAGCACGGTTTTTTCGCCGCGTTCGAGCATGGTCCCGGCGATCTTTATTATCTGCTCGTCGGTCTTACCCGCGCCGTAGATAACCTCGGCAGCGCCCTGCCTTATCGCTCTGTGATGGTCGATCTTGGCAAAGCCCAGATCCTCAAAGGGCAGCACCCGCAGCTTAAGCTCCGCCTCCTCGGGCGTGAGTTCGCCGGCCGCGACCTTGCTCAAAATTTCTCTAATCTCGGATCTATCCATAATATCATCTCCATATCATGGTTTTATTTTACCGCAAAATATTTAATTTTGCAAGCGATTTCCTTGACATGAGCCAAAATTTATGGTAATATAAATTTGCCAAACAATTTTATAATATTTTAATTACAAAATAGTAGTATTTTTGTTTTGACAAAAATACCCGCTCATCTTTATACCGTTATTTGTAGGTTGACATCAATTTATACTGCTATTTTGTAAGTTGACATCAAAATCATATAAAGATAAAATTGTTTGGCGACAACGGAGCGCGGCATTTTTTCGCGGCGTTTCGTGCGCCGCGTTTTTATATGAGAACTATGCTCATGGTCGCCAAATCATATTGAGGCTATGCCTCCCCCTCAGTCGCCTTCGGCGACAGCTCCCCCTCCTTTAAGGAAGGGGAGCGTTTCATGCTGTGTTATGCTTGACATGAACGTAAAATAGTGGTAGAATACCACAAAACCCAAAACATAACGAAAGGCATGGTATAATTATGACAGAAAAAGAAAAATGCGGCGCGGGAATGCTTTACAACCCGAATTATGACCCGGAGCTGCTTGCGGAGATAGACGCGTGCAATGATCTGTGCTTTGAGTTCAATAAAATAAAGCCGTCGGACAGGGCGGCTCAGCGCGAAATGCTTAAAAAGATCTTCGCGAAGACGGGCAAGGAACCGACGGTCAACGCGCCGCTCAGAGTAGACTACGGCTACAAAACCACGGTGGGCGATTGTTTTTTCGCGAACCAAAACTGCTATATTTTGGACGGCGGCGGCGTGACATTCGGGGACTATGTGTTCATAGGCCCGAACTGCGTTTTCACGACCGCGGACCACGCCATTGACCCGAAGCAGCGCCGCGAGGGCCTTGAAACCGCCAAGCCTATCAAGGTAGGAAACGACGTGTGGTTCGGCGCGGGCGTTATCGTGCTGGGCGGCGTGACTATAGGCGACGGCTCGATAATCGGCGCGGGCAGCGTGGTAACGCGCGACATACCGCCGAATGTTGTCGCGGTCGGGAATCCCTGCCGCGTTATGCGGAAAATAGGGAAAGGGGAGTAAAACCTCCCCCTCAGTCTGCTGCGCAGACAGCTCCCCCTCCTAAAGGAAGGGGAGCCTAATTTTTTAGTTTTTGTGGCCGAAGAGGCCGCCGAGGCCGTCTTTGATCTTGTCAAGGATCTCGGAGCCTTCCGCTTTTTCAAGCAGCTCGCCCGCCTCGTCCTTGAGCTTGTCAAGAATGTCGCCGTTGCCGGCTATCTTTTCCTCAACTACCTTGATGATAGCCTTCACCTGCTCGTCGGGCAGGTCAACGCCGATCGTCTTCTCGATCGTCTTGATCGGGTCCTTTTTGAACGCGTCCTGCGTCGCTTGGTCTTTGGTCAATTTCTCGACCGCGTCTTTTAATTTGTTGAAATCCATTGATTTAACCCCCTTGAAAAAATTTATATTATATTTTATCTATTTTTTACCAATGCTTCATATTGCCGAAAAATCCGCGCATGATGTTGCGGCCGAACTCTCTGCCTATCTGAGAGATCGTGTTGGTCAAAACGCGGCTCGCGGCGTTCTTTCTGCGGCGCGCAGCTGCCTCATGCTCGCGCTCCTTTTGGCGCTCCTTGCGTTCCTCTTCCTTTTCCTTTTCGCGCTCTTTTCCGGCTTCCTCTTTAGCCTTCTCGGCCTCGAGCTTGGCTTCTTCCTTTGCCCGCTCGGCTTCCTCTTTGGCCTTCTGTTCGGCCTCGGCCTGCTCCTGCTCGAGCTTTTGGATGTCCTCAAATGCCGACTCGTTATCGACCGCGTCGCCGTACTTCATAAACAGGTCGGAGCCGTTCATGGTCTTTGCACGCACATCCTCGCCGCAGGGCTCCATAAGGCTCTCGGGCGGCAGTATGAATGCGCGCTGAACCACATTGGGCGCGCCATCCTCATCGAGGAACGAGACAAGCGCCTCGCCTGTGCCCAGAATCGAGATAGCCTCCTCGGTGTCAAACGCCGGGTTGGATCTGAAGGTCTGAGCCGCGGTCTTGACCGCCTTCTGCTCGGTTGGAGTGAAGGCGCGCAGCGCGTGCTGCACCCTGTTGCCCAGCTGTGCCAGCACCGTCTCGGGTATGTCGGACGGGCTCTGGGTGATAAAGTAAATGCCGATGCCCTTTGAACGTATCAGCCGCGCCACCTGCTCGATCTTGTCGAGCAGCGCTTTCGGCACGTCTTTGAACAGCAGATGCGCCTCGTCGAAGAAAAATACCATTCTCGGCTTGTCGAGGTCGCCCGCCTCGGGGAAGTTCTCGTAAAGATCGGTCATCAGCCAGAGCAGGAAGGTCGAGTACAGAAGCGGCTCGTTCGCCAGCTTCACGCAGTCCATAATATTTATTATGCCCTTTCCGTCGTTTTTAAGACGCACCCAGTCTTTGATCTCGCGTCCGCGCTCGCTATCCAATATTTTCCGTCGCTTGTATACATAATTATCCCCCCCGTTTCGATTTTTTATAATCTATAATCGTACTATTATGTCATAGCCTTGTCAATATTATTTAGGAAAATTTTACAAAACAAAAAAGGAGGTGTTCCCACCTCCGTCAGGCTGCGCCTGACACCTCCTCCCGGGAGGAGGCAAACGGGCGGATAATATCCGCCCATTTGGGACGTCGAGGGCGCCGTCCCCTACAACATTTTGCGCACTTTTGCCGTAAGGGAGGCAAAAATAGGCTCCCCTTCCTTTAGGAGGGGGAGCTGTCAGCGCAGCTGACTGAGGGGGTGGCCTATTCGCTATTTACTATTCGCTAATTACTACGTTGGTACATCTCCGGGGAGACTTTTTGGCGCAGGGTCGCGGCGCCGTGGGGGCCGGCGAAGGGGTAGACCTTGACATACAGGCCGTCCTCGCCGTCCGAGAATTCCACGGTCGTGTATGAGTTTCCAAACTCCGACTCGAGCACCAGTCCGCCCTGCTTTAAGGCGTAGAACAAGTCTCTGTT
Organism: uncultured Clostridia bacterium; assembly: GCA_947625905.1. Classification (GTDB taxonomy): domain Bacteria; phylum Bacillota; class Clostridia; order Monoglobales; family Monoglobaceae; genus Monoglobus. Next base: position 80,969 of record CANQQJ010000009.1, read on the forward strand.
TCCATCCTTGTCCTTCGCGAGGTACACGGCCGCGCCGTCGATCTCGCGGCTGTCATATACCTCGTAATTATCGGTGATGAATTTCACCGCCTCGTCGTAGCTCAGAATGACTTCCAGATCCTTTTTCATGTCAAATATCTTCAAGGTGTCGACGTTATAGCTCAGAAAGCCGTCATGATCGACATACATTGTGCCGACCGTCTCGCCGTCCAGCAGCACGGGCTTTATATGATTGAAGTCGACGGCGAACTCATCGGAGCAATCGCAGGAGACCTGATTCATATAATAATTAAGCTGGTCGAACGACACCGATAAATTGTTGTCGGTAAATTGATACACCATTTTGTGAAGCGGGATATCGCGCAGATCGTTGGTCTGATAGGTGTAGAGGCGCACCTCGCGCTTGTCGCCGTCCCATGTGAAATTGCACATGTATTTCGAATAACCGTAATCGGCGTTGGGGCTGTCGAGGCCCACGGTTCCCAGATCCTCGATGCAGACCGCGGTCTTTCCGTTTATCGCGAAGCTCGGCACCTCAAGCCCGTTGAATATGACTTTTATATCGGTCTCATAAATATTGTCAAGGATCTTGCCGACCTCGCCGCGTTCGATATTGAGCGGCTCGCCGTAGCCCGAGCTTCCGTCGGAATCGACGGTGAGGGTGCGGGTGTCGTCGTTGTACTGCCAATAAAAGCCGTAGTGCGCGTCGGCGTCTGTCCCGCCAACGTCAAGGTCCTCGATCAAAACGGCTGTTTTGCCGTCCAAGCAATAGGACGGTATCGGGCGGTTGTTGACGTATGCCAGAATATCGGTCGAGTAAATATTTCCGACGATATCGCCGACTTCGGCAAAGGCGCACGACGCCGTGCCGAGCAGCAGTGTCACAATAAGAGCCGCTGAGACAAGCTTAAGTTTTTTCATAACGATTCCTCCTTAAAAAAGCTTATACTTATTAGACGATCGTTTCGCGAAAAAGTTCCCGAATCATTCAAATTTCTCGTAAAACACCAGATCATTGAGGGGCTTTCTCAGGTTCATGCTGTCGTGTCTGTCAGCGGGCAGCGGTTCCTCGTCGGCGTATCCGACTGCCAGAATGTTCACGGGCTCGACGCCGTCGGGCAGGTTAAGCACCTCTTTTACCACGTTCGGCCTGAAATAGCAAATCCAGCATGAGCCGAGACCCTCGTCTGTTGCCGCAAGCATCATATGATCGGTGACTATCGCCGCGTCGATGTCCGATATGCAGTTTTGGTCGTATTTGCGCACCCAGGACAGCTTTTTCTCGACGCATATCACAAACACAAGCGGCGCGCCGAAGGTTCGTGTGCCTTGGTTCAGCTTTTCAATGCTCTCCTTTTCGCGCAGCACAAATATGCGCTGGGGCTGAGCGTTCACGCCGGTGGGCGCGACACGGCCCGCCTCCAAAATGCGGTCGATCTTCTCCTGCTCAACGGGTTTGTCCTTATATTTTCTCACCGAATATCTTTTTTTCGCAAGCTCCAAAAATTTCATAAAATACCTTTCCTTTCCTAAATATTGTTGTGTTTTTATCATAACACATACCGCGACGAATGGCAACGGTCAAATAATTTATGAGTTTTACCGAAAACTTGTTATCTGGTATCTAAAAATTTTTTAAACTGGCTATTGATTTTGCGAAAACCAATGTTATAATTATATTATAATATTTGTGCCGCTTTAACAAAATTCACGCACGGCACGAGAAAAGGAGGAAATTATATGTTAAAAACACGATTGCTAAGCCTGGTTCTGGCTATCGCGATGATCGGCACCATGTTCACGGGCGTGACCGTGTTCGCCGCTCCGTCGGACGGTGAAGCTCAGGCAGCGGCAGGACCGACGACTCTGACGGTTGACCCGTCTCGGGCTGAAACGGGCAACAACTTCAAAACCATCAGAGCAGCGGTCGCGAAGGCAAAGGAACTCAATCCGTCCGATACAAGCCCGGTTACAATTAATATTAACCCGGGCAGATATGAGGAACAGGTTGAAATCAGCGGTATGAGCTATGTAACCCTTCAGCAGACTCCCGACACTTCGGGAAATGTTGAGCTTAGTTGGTACTACTGCACGGGTTACGCGGCGGCAAACTGCGATTTGAGCGGCAAGTACAATCCAAACATTGACTGGTACAAAAATCCCCCAAAAGATGAAAACAATAAGGAGTACAAGTTGGGAGAGGTTGTTCCGGCCGGAACAAAGCTTACATATACCACGGTTGACGGAAAGTCAGTTACCGAGACGGTAAGCAGAGCTACCGAGCTCGGCAACACAGGCGGTATGGACAAAATGGCGACATTGCTCGTTCAAAAAGACGCGTCCAACATCACGATTAAGGATCTGCACATCATTAATAGTGTGCCCGTAATGGTAACTCAGGGTCAGAAGGACGCTCATCTGACGCCTTTGTCTAGTTTCCCAAACCTTCCCGCAAGAGACGTTGACGCTCTGACTGTTTCGGCAGACGGTGAAACAACGGCTGAAGCGGTACCGTCAGCGTTTAACGGCAAAGAAGTGAACAAGACTCTGTTTGATCAGGAAGTGGCAAAAGGCACAACTTTTACATCAGGTGAAAGTACATGGCTGGCTCGTTCGGGTGCTTTCAACGAGAGAGGTCACGCTGTTGCTTGCTGCGGCGACAAGGTAACGTTTGACGGCATTTATCTCCGCGGCGGTCAGGACTCTCTGTACATCGCCGGCGAAAACAGAATGTATTTCAAAAACAGCACGATTATAGGCGGAACCGATTATATCTACGGCAGCGCCACGGCTGTGTTCGACAGCTGCAAGCTGGGTCTTGAGGGATTTTCGGATAAGTCATACGGCTCGCCTATAGCGACGGCAAGTACGCCTAAAACGACACCTTACGGCTACCTGTTCTATAACTGCACGCTTTATAATGTTCGCGATAACAACAAATCGAATAACTTCGGCGGTTCTTGGAACAGCAACGGACAGGTTACATATTATAATTGTAAATTGGACGATAACGGAACAGTAGGCAAATCGAATTTCCAGATCGACGCTAACGGTTGGGGCAGATTTGACGCTCAGCTTGGTCTGCACCGCCTCTATGAGTATGGCACGACCAACAACAGCGGCGCGGCTGTTGATCTCACAAAGCGCGTTGTAAACAAGTCTGTTGAGGAAGGCGGTCCCGGCATGGGCACAGTTCTTGACGAGTGGCAGATTTTGGAGTTTAACCCCAGAAACTATTTTGCTAAAAAGAACGGCGGTTGGGCAGATGATTGGGATCCTATGGGAGTATCTTCAAAATATACAAATGTTGACGCGGCAATAAATGGTGTTCAATTCAACATACCGTCGAACGAATCGACAGAAATCGATCTCCCCACTCCGCCCGACAATGTTGAATATATGTGGAAATCTGCATCGCCGAACGCGGTCGTAAAGGACAATAAGCTTGTTGTAACACGTCCCGCCGCGGGCGAACCCAATATCAAAAGTGAGATAACTCTTTATGTAAGAGACAAGAATGATAATACAATCGGCGATAAGGTTACGGTTCCGATTGAAATTACGCCTACCACAAACACAACGGACGTATTTAACATCCCCGTGAAGATCACTTCTTCTCTCACGCTCAGCGAGCCTAACAACTTTACTATCACGATATCCAAAAACGGCGCTCCCATAAAGACTCAGGTCGTTACCATGGCGGCGGGTCAGACAGAGGCAACAGCCACTATCGAGAATATTCCCGCAAGCACGGAGGGTATTGATTACGACGTTAAGATCGTATCAACGAGCAACGACCTTACGATTGTATCTCCCGAAAGCGGCGAAATGAAGATCAAAGGCAAAACCGGTCAGCCGGTACAGCTCAATATTTCCGCTCAGATGTTGATCGACGATGAGGTTGGACTCGGTAGTTCCGTAAACTACAGTTCGAGCGACGGCGCCAAGACAGTATATAATTTGATTGACCTTGCCAAAGCAGCGGGCGCGGATGAAAGCGTCGCGACATCGGATCAGATCACTGTTGAGTATGATCTGACGGTTCCCGCAGAACTTAAACAGGATTCAAGTTATATTGATTTGATCGCCACTACTCCTGCGCAAAACATCAACACACAGGCGGTTAATTCAAGATTTGCGTTCTGGAGACTTTATAAGGGATGGAACCAGATAGACATGGCTGACTGCAATACAGCCTTCGGCGGCACAGACAATACCGATGACCAGTGGCTGAATATTGCCGGTAAGTTTGACTATAAAACGGTAAGCCATATTACAACTACAATTGATTATAAGAACCAGGTTGTTTCTGCCGCGGCAACGGGATCGGGCAGCAGCCAGAAAGTCAAGGAATTTACGTTTAAGTCATTCCCCTCAAACTATGAAAGAGGAAATTTATTCCTTGCTATGTATCCCGCAGGTCCCGACGTCTGGACAATCAGTAATGTCAAGGTCACATATAAAAAGCTTGTTCAGGGCGAGCTTCCCGAGACCCCCGAGGGAGTTGACGTTTATAAGTTCAATGACGTTGTAGGCGGAAGCGAGCATCAAGATTCAGAGCAGTATAAGTTTATAAGCGATGCAGACGAATTTGTAAAAGGTTTGTTTAAGGCTGAGTCTGATAGCACGATCGTTGATCCCGCTATGACCGCGAATTATAGAAATTATATCGCGGGAACGGGTGATGAAAGCCACGGTCAGCCCCATCCGACCGTAACTCTTGAGGCTCCTGCCGGAAAGTACAGGATATATTATCTCGGATATAACAGCGGCAAAAATGTTCAGGCCAAAGTAAACGGCAAGACTTATACCGCGGCTCCGGGAAAAGACCTCGCCACAGGCGGCAGCAAAACTCTTAAATATTATGAGATCGACATCGAAATGACAAGCAAAAACAGCACTATAACATTTGATTCGACAGATCAGTGGCTGCCCGACGCATACGGAATAGTGATCGTCGGCAGCAGCGAGCTTCCGGGCGCGCCGGTTGCCACCGACGATCCGGTTGCTACCGAAACTCCGGTTACGACAGAAACTCCTGTTACGACCGATACTCCGGTTACGACCGAAACTCCGGTTACGACCGATACTCCGGCTACACAGGCTCCCACTCCCACGCCCGCTCCGACGGCTGAGCCTATGGATCCCATCGCGGATATCGACTTCACGACCATGCAGGCCGTTCCGGTATACAGCGCGGCGAACAGCAGCGGTTTTGTTGCTCAGTCGAGCGCGATCAGAGCGACAGGCTCCGAGAGAAAGGTAGCGGCTACAAGCGCGATCAAGATAGACGCCGAAAAAGGCGCGACTGTGACCGAGAGCGAAGGCACATACCTTTATAACAAGAGCAACAGCGACGACGGAGACGACTATAACTACGGCGGACTTATCTACAGACTTGACACGGACGCCCCCGGAGCTTATCACCTGGAAGTTGAAGTAGCGGACCACTCTAATACAACTGTCGCTCCCACAGGAATGCAGGCAGGCAGACTGACCGGCACAAGCAACTGGGATAACTGTCTGCACGTTCCCAGGACGGTTTCGGCCAAGTGGAACGGCAATGTTTGGTCCTATGACTTCGCCACCGGCGAGAACTTTATAGAGATCGAGATCGAGCCCAACAAGCTGCCCACAAAGGACGCACCTCAGACGGTAGGCGTTAAGTCGATAAAGATCACGCCTCTCGGCGTGAATCCCTCAAGCGGCAAACCCACGATCCATATTCTGGGCGACTCGACGCAGAAGGCCTACAGCTTTAACGAGACGATCAGCTCATGGGGACAGATGCTCGGCGAGTACTTCGATCCCTCTAAGGTAAACGTTATCAACTACTCGATGGGCGGCAGAGCCATGAAGAGCAACTACTGTGAAGGCAGAGCCATGGAGCCTCTGATCCGCGGCAGAGAGGGCGACTATGTATTTATCCACTCGGCGCACAACGACGAGACTCTGAGCAGCAACAGATTCTCGAGAGGCTCGGGAATAAAGAGCGGCACGCTTGACACAAACAACGCAAGCTATCAGAGATGGCTCGATATGTATGTCAAGATGATAAAGGCGCGCGGCATGATCCCGGTACTGGTTACGGCTATGCCCAGAACAGGCAACGGCGCTTATTCCGAAGGCACAAGCAAGCCCAACGGCTTTAACCCCGACTCGCCCGACCTTATGAGGAAAAAGGCGACGAGCGACAGCGGCGTTGGTCTGGTTGAGCTCTATGCCGGAGCCAAGACATATATCGACAGCCTTGAAGACAACGAGGTACTGTACATCTATCACACATACGAGGCCGGCGAATCTCCGGCGAACAACAACGCCAACGGCTCGGAAGGCAAGAAGCATGACGGAACGCACTACAGAGAAGCGGCCGCCAAACAGTGGTGCCGCATAATGCTCCAGAGCATCTATGACCAGAGCGTGGCAACAACAGACACATACACCGATAAAGAAATGATGGCAGATCTGGTTGACTGCATGAAAGCTCCCGTCAAGGCGGCAGCGGCGGATCCGAACCATGACTGGTCCGCGGTATTCCCCGAGATGGCAAGCGACGTAAGCGCGGTAGGCGTTGTTCCCGGAGCAACAAAGCAGACTAACCAGGCGAACTATTACTACAGAAACAACATCGAGAAGGCTCTGCAAATAGGCGCTCTCCATAAGGACAGCAGCAACAATTTCAAGCCCACTCAGACGATCACGGTAGGCGAGTTTGCGAGAGGCGCCGAGAAGGTATTCGGCCTGACCGAGAACACGCTGAACAGCTACAGCCTCACCTATGAGGAGCTTCAGGCGGCAAACGCCAAGCCCATCGAGGCGGCCTCGATCGACGAGACAGCCGACGCGGCCGACGCCACGGGCGATCTGACGGTAACAGTCACACAGCCCGCGGAAGGCGGCAAGGTCACCGTATATAACGAGACGCAAAGAGTTATGGCTTACGGCAATGTTCCCGAAGCAGCGAAAATTGTTGCCGATCAGACAATGGTCGACAATGAATACTTCACTCTTACCGCTCCGCATAACCTTGCGCAAAACAGCAAGGTACCCGGCAATGACAGCAAAGTAAGCTTTGAGAACGGAAAAATAACCGGCGACTATGTATATTACAGAAATAAAGAGGACGCCGAAGTTAAATACACAGCCAAAGCAAGCGGACAGCTGGTTGTTTACGCGTCGCTCAACGCTGACACCGGAAGAAAGATATTCCTTGTAAACGAAGCTGATTCAAATGATTCTCAGTCGCAAGACAGCGGCGGTGCCAGCGGAGCCGGAAGTGTAACGTTTAACGTTGAGGCCGGAAAGACATATAAGCTTTATCAGAGCAGTTCCGACCAGAAGCTTTACGGCGTTGTATTCCAGGGCGAATATCCGCACAGCGACACATCGCTCAATGCAAATTCGGGCGACACTATCAGAGTTTCCGCAAGCGTGGACGACGGCTACACGCTGAATTCTATCACGGTAAACGGAGAATCCAAGTCAAACAAGAGAGAGTATACTTTTGAGATCACCGCAAACGCCACGGTTTCGGCCACATTCGACAAGGAGCCCGAACTGATCGACCAGACATTGATCGCATCCGACGCGGCTCTGACACGCGAGGCCATGGGCGCCATACTCTATGACGCGTACAAGGCGGCCGAAGAAGCAAACGGCACATGGATCACGAACGCGAAGGTTTACATGAACCAGAAGGGCGGAGCTCTCTCACCCGACGATCCGAACTACGACCCGAACATCACGTATAACGGCGGAACATATCTGCCGCTGACCGGATGGGGCGCGCTCACGGATACGGATCAGGTCAACACCGGACTTTACATGAAGGTTAAAAACGCGTACAACCTCGGTTTGATAAGGACCGAGGAAGGCATAGTGAGAGGCGACATGAAGAACGGCACAAAGCTTGAGCCCACGACCGACGTAACAAGAGCCAAGGCCGCGAAAGCGCTGGTATTCTGCTACATCTTAGGCCAGCTGCCCACTGACGAGAACCATCTCATCTACAAGGAGAACCAAGCCGACAAGACGGTAGCGGACATCGCGGCGCCCAATCCGGACGCTCCCAAGACGCCCTTCACCGACGTTCCCGAGGAGGTTCTTCCCACAGCGGCTCCCACGGATGAACCCACGCCGACACCGACAGAAAAACCCGTTCCTACGGACAATCCTCCGGTAGAGACAGACACTCCTCCCGTTGAGACAGACACGCCTCCGGCAGAGACGGATACTCCCACAGCAACACCGACAACGGCTCCGACGGAGACACCGACAGCGGCACCGACAGAGACGCCCACAACGGCTCCGACAGAAACACCCGCAGCTACACCGACGGCTACGCCTCAGCCTCTGCCTCCGAAGGACTTTGACGGCGACGCTCCCGAAGATGTTGTTGTAACACTGCC
>CANQQJ010000010.1 GCA_947625905.1 uncultured Clostridia bacterium
GCGCGCAACACCACCGGAGCCGAGCTCACTGTAGACGGCGGCAACATGATCCAGCTCTATCCGATAATCGACAATGATGATAGACAATAAAAATACATTACGAATATAATAAAAACCCTTTTTTACAGAAAGGAGAGCGTTAATTATGAAATTATTTAAACGGCTTCATATGCGCGTTCAAAGCCTGATAACAGCGGCAATGATATGCTTTATGTTCGCCGCCGTAACGGTGCCCGCGGCCGCAGCCGAGCCGAACGACGAAAGCGATAAATGGGTAGAAATTTACTCTGAAAACTTTGATGATTGGAGCACCGAAGAAATATTCGCGGAAGAGGGCGGCCGTATGACTTTGCTTGGAGATAAGTCACTCGAGATCGGCAGTCCGACCGAAGGTTCCGATTCAAAGGCCATAAAATTTATTGGAAATGCGCCGAGCGCCGCTTCGGGCGGTATTCTCGATTTGGGTCAAGATTTAACGGCGGGCCGCAAATACAGATTCAAGTTTTCGCTGTATTTAGACAACGTTACCGAAAATCCGGGAAGTATGCCTGTAATCGGATTGGAGGCTTCGGACCCTGAAGTGTCAAACTATGTTGCTTTGGGATGTATCGTGAACGGAAACGTAAGACGTGCAAATATAGGCAATAACAGCGGGGTTCTCGGTAAAGCTGAAGCGGGCTCGTGGGTTGAATACGAAACGGTCGTTGATATGGCAAAAAAAACGATCACATATAAAGTGACGCAGGGAGATAACACTATCGCAGACGGCAGCAAAGCTTATGCTTTGTCCGATCGCAGCGTAACGTCCGCATGGACGGATGCGCTCAGCTTTTCCGGGATCTCGGTTAGGACAAAGAACGGTAAGGACGGCAATGGCGTTTCGGACAAGCCCTTTTACTTTGATAACTTAGTGGTTGAGGAATACGCCGACGAAATCGAAATATTTAGCGATAATTTTGAAACAGACGGTAAGTATTACACAAATCCGCCCGCCGGTGTCACAACATATGAACCGGCGCCCGTTGAAAGTTCGCATGGTAATTCCCTGGGATTGTCTTACAGCGGCTCGGGAGAATCAGCCCCTGCTGTTGCGCTTCCTTTGCCGAGCAATTGCAGCTATACCACAGGTAGATACAAAGTGACATTCTCGGTACTGCCAAACAATCAGCCGACGCTGGTATATGGCGGCAGCAGCGACGGTACATATTTTCTGTTGGGTTTCATCGCGTCGGACGGTTCGGTAAGACACGCGCCAATAGATAAGCCGGATAGCTATTTTACCCATGTTGATACAAATAAGTGGGTCGACTTTGAAACGATAGTCGACTTAGACAGCAAAACATTAAGCTACAGCGTAAGTCAGGACGGCAAAGAACTGGCCTTTCTGAGCGGTACGGAAATAAAAAAAGGTGACGGAACTCCCATTGAAAACCCGATATTTGAGCGCTTTAGATTTGTGCTGAATACTACTCCCGAGCCGGGAAGCACGATATATTTGGACGATTTGAAGGTCGAGACATACAATGATGCCGTTCCTAAACTGTCAAACGCGCGCGTTTCGATCTCGGACGCGTTGGGCACAACGGTCAAGGCCGAGGAGGGTTTGACCGTCAGTCCCGCGCTGACTAAAATCACTTTAAACTTCGGCTGTGAGATGGATGAGAGCACCTTGAGCAATATCACTGTGGTCGAGAACGGCTCAAGCGGCAATGCGGCTGCTTTTAGTGCTGAGCCTGCCGAAAACGGAGCTTACAAACTCATGTTTACGGAAGGATATTTAAAAGAAAACACAAACTACACGATAACGGTGCCCGAATCGGTCAAGTCAGCAGACGGGAAAGCGGTAAATGAAGCGTATGTCCTGAACTTTGGTACTTCCGAAAGTTACGCCAAAATCACAAAGGCAACAAACGAAAGCGGCGAGAGCTTCAAAAAAGCCGACCTGAATGCAGGCGCGCAGCTGAACGTGAACATTGAGGCGGTGAACGCAACAGGAGCCGACATGGGTCTTAAGGTAATCGCCGCGTACTATAAAGACGATGCGCTTGTAGCCGAGGATATAAACGACAAGCTGACATCCGCGGCGAATAACAGTGTGGTCAGGGGCGATTCGGGAACAGCGAACTTTATCGTGCCCGACGCCGCAGCGGACGCGGATAATGTGCGCGTTTATCTCTGGAATGATTTGGACGGAATGGAGCCCTACTGCACACCCTGGACGCCCGCTGAATAATTGCCGCATACGAATCGATTCGGACACGAAGTTGAAAGGAAGAGGTTTATAATATGACAAAAACAAAGAAAAATAATATTATAAAAAATATTATTATATTTACCGCAGCGGCGCTTCTGAGCGTCATATTATCGACCGCTGACTGCTGCTTTGCTGTCGAGAACGAAGGATTTTTCCGATATCTCAGCTTTGACGAGGACGATTTTTCGGAATGTTTTGACCAAAGCGGCTCGGCAGATCCAGCGAGGCTTTCCGATGCAATGAGGCGGCACGGTATTACGGATGTTACAAATGCCGCGTCGCTTGAAAGGCGGCTCGGCGACGAGGATACGCACGGCGCGTCTCTCAGGATAGGGCACACCGACAGCACCTACCGAGGCGTTGAGATAGATCTGGAAAAAGATCTCAAAGGCGGAACATACTCATTTGCGTTTTCGGTGATCCCCAACGGGAAACAGACATATATCGGCGCGGGTCCCGCCTCGTCCAAAGGCACGCCGAGCAACGGGATCATCCTTGCCGCTATCGATTCAGCCGGTCGGGTGTGCCACACAAAGCGCGGCGCCAAAGAAACGGAGATTTCAAATTATCGCATATGCGCGGTCAACCCCGATCAATGGGTCGACTTTGAAACGGTTGTGAATCTCGACAAAATGGAGATCTCATACACGATCAAGCAGAACGGGAAAATCATCGTCGACAAGGCGTCATATCCTTTGACCGTATACGCGGACGGAACTACGCCGATATCGAGCGATTTCGGTATCGGCAAGGTCAATATAACCCAATACCATAACAGCGGTGAGGACTATATATACTTTGACGAGTTTATAGCGCGTGAGCTTGTATACGCTGCCGGCTTCGAAAACGTGTCCACGGATAATATAGGCGCCTACGGAGTTGTTGACAACAGCACGCTTAAAAGCGCAAGGATCGCGGATTCCGACGCGGGTCACGGTAAATCTCTGCAAATGCGTGCGTCCGGCGGAAGCAATTACCGCGGCGCGGATATCAGCCTTCCCGGGAAATTTTCAAGCGGAAAGTACGTGTTTAACTTCTCCGTCCTGGCAAGCAAAAAGCCGATGTTTATCGGCGCGGGTACGGCCTCGGCGCCCGGGACCCCGGGAAACAGTGTTTTGCTTGGTTTTATCAATACAAGCGGTTTGGTGCTGCACACTGACCGAGGCAATACCGCTAACCGTGTATGTTCCATAACCCCTACGGAGTGGGTGGATTTTGAGACTGTTGTGGATCTTGACAACGGCACTGTCAGCTACACTGTCAGGCAGAGCGGAAGGGTCATAGTATCTCAATTTACCGTGCCTATAACCTACGGCAACGGCGGAAGCATAGGCGGCAATTTTAATATAGAGCGTGTCACGGTGACGCAGTACACCACTGCCGACAGCGATGTCTACAGCTCATTTGATAATTTGATGATATCCGCGTATCAGCCGAGCCCTTCTTTGGAGGCGGCGAATGTGCGTTTTAACGATATGCTTGGCAACAGCCTCGCTCTGGCCGAATTTGCCGAGGATATTCAGAATTCGGAACCCGAACTTACGGTATTTCCGGCGCTTAACAGTATCGCGCTGGATTTCGGCTGTCCCGTGACCGATGAGTCCGCGGAGGGAATACGGCTGCTTGACAGTAATATGCAGCGGGTGGAGCACACGGCCGCGGTTGAAGGGAACAAATGTGTATTGAGACCTTCGGCTCCGCTGACGCCCCAAAACAACTATTATATTCATGTTCCCGCGGGAATAACTGCGCGTGACACGGGGCAAAAGCTGGGAAGCGAGTTTAATGCGGTTTTTGCCACGGACGAGATCGACGCGCTCGTGTCGCTCGACGGTGTAACATACGAAAACGGATCATTGATGGAAGGAGATTATCATGCCGCAGTCGGAGAAACGCTGTCGGCATATGTGACCGGAATAAATCCGAGCGATTCGAGCGAGACTATTGAGATGGATCTGATAGCGGCATGGTATAACGACGGCGTTTTGCTGGATATGGATACACAGCCTTTGGCCGTGCATCCCGGAGATATGCTGACAGAGCCGCACAGGTTTGTCGTTCCGCAGTCGGCTGCCGAAGCGAATGCATTCTGCTGCTTCCTGTGGAATGATCTGAGCGGAATGGTGCCTTACGGCAGCGCCGTATCAATTCCCGAAAAATCAGTTGACGGATATGCAAAGGTTGAGACGGGGCGCAGCATAGGATTGACAAATACCTCGATTTATAACGACTCGAACATGAGGGTCGTATGCCGCGACGGCAAATACGGCAGAGTCACATCGCTGAACGACGGAAAGCTGTGTTATAACATAAATGTGGATGACGGCTTTATGTTTGACCTTCCGCCGAATACGCCGATCGAGGTAGAGGTTGAGTATTTTGACGAGGGAACAGGAAGCTTTGAACTGGATTATGATTCAAACGACCCGCAGATATACGGCGCTTTATCGGCAGACCCAATGATATGGAAAGCCGCGCCGGTGATAACTCTGTCCGACACAAAAACATGGAAGACCCACACCTTCTATCTTGATGATATGAAACTGGGCAACCGCTGTGACGGAGGCACAGATCTGCGGCTCGGCGTGAGCGGACATATTTTAAGCAAAAACTCGCCCGAAGACGTGATATTCGGCTCGATCACTCTGCGCAGAGCCGATTACAAAAATCCGATAAAGACCGAGATCACCTCGCGGGAGCTTGGAAACATTTTCGGCATTGCCGACAAAATCGACTTGTCTCTGTCGGCAGAAAATATGCTTGACGAAGACGCGGTCATGTCATGGTCCTACAAGATTTATGATGAGGAAGATCAGCTTCTCGGCGAGATTGAAAAGAACGAAACGCGCTTCGGCGCAAAAGATAAAAAAGAGCTGCCTCTTGATATCGAGAATCCCGGAAAATACGGAATATATAAGATAGAACTGGAGTGCGAGACTTATATTGTCTCGCGACCCGAAAAGATATACAGCGAAACAATAACACGCGATTTTGCCGTGTCGATCATCCACGGCAAAGGCGATGGAAATCCCCGCTTCGGAGTGGTAACGTCGACTTATTACAATTACTGGGATACCACGGAAAACGCCGACGCGCTTATGCAAAAAGTCGGTGCGTCCGCTACCCGCTCACAGATAATTTGGCAGCGCATCGAGACATCTAAAGGAGTGCTTTCCGTTCCGGCCTTTGTGACCCAAAGGGCAATGCGGATGCATGATGATGAAATTGAATTTTTGCCCGTGTGCACCATAGGCAACGGTGGAACGTCGTTTTATGCCGCCGGAAGCGCTGTCCCGACCTCTGATGAAGGGATCGCGGCTTTCGGAAAATATTGCGGCGAGCTTGCCAAGGGGTTAAAGAATTGCGGAGTCAAGTACTATGAGATTTGGAACGAGTACGATCTGCCCGCATTTAACCCGACGCGCGAATCACCGGAAATATATGTAAAACTGCTCAAAGCGGCGCGTGACGCCATCAAGGCTGTTGACAGCGAAGCGAAGATAATAGGCATGACGCCGTCCAACATAAAGAGAGGTCCGCTGACGTGGACCAAACAGGTCTTGGCGGCTGGAGCATATGACTATCTGGACATTGTAGGCCTGCACCCCTATGACACACACGAAAATTACTTTGATGATTCCGAGTTTATATACTATATGCAGCAGGTTATAAACGAATTAAAAAAATATGATAATGACGGAGAACTAAAGCCAATTTGGTTTACCGAGTTCGGCTTTTCAACAATGAGCGGCGGCTTCAGTCAATCCGATCAGGCCGATGCGCTGGTGCTGATGAACGCGATCACGCAGGGATACGGCTTTGCCGAAAAGGTTTTCCAATATGATCTGTACGACCGCTCTTACTTGGGAGAAAAGGAAAATAACTGGGGCTTGGTTTACGCGTGGAACGACAATATGGGAAACACGCCAAGAGGAGCAAAGCAGAGCTTTCTTGCCATGGCGGCTTACAACAGTTTTTGCGGCAGACACGCCGAATATAGAGACAAGATCGTTGACGGCGGCGCATATGCCTTCAGGTACTGCAACGATAAGCTTGGCAAGGATGTGCTTTTGCTCGCCGCCGGAGCCGGCAGAACGGTGAAGGAAAAGCAGTTTAGTCTTGACTGCTCATCTGTTGATGTTTATGACAGATACGGAAATTTAACCGACACGCTGACATCCGCAAACGGCGTGTACAGCTTCACGATAGATCAGGACCCGCTCTATGTTGTTGGAACCTTCGGTGATTTCAAAGCCGAGTAATGATTAGGAAACAATATGATGTAATATACACACGGAAAAGCATAGAAAGACAGGAGGAAAAATCTATGAGAATAAAAAAGCGTGCCCTTAGCCTGTTTCTGGCTGCTGCGCTTATTGGTACGGTGCTGCCCGCCGCGGCACCCGCCGCGGTCTTTGCGGCGGAGGATTGGTCGGCTATCTACACCCAGGACTTTGAAAATTGTGATGGGGAAAACCTGTTGGGCGACGGTGGTCTTATGACGCCGACTCATACGGAAGATTCGGTCGAGTTTAAAATTGCCTCTCCGGACGGCGACGATACTTACCAAAATTCCTTGTCATGCGCTGCGAACGGCACAGACGGAGCCGGAGGCATTATTGCCCTGCCCGAAGGACAAAACATAACGGACGGCAAGAAATACAGATTTAAATTTTCACTTTATCTGGTAAGCACCGATAATCCGGGCAGTATGCCTGTTATAGGTTTGGAATCCTCAAATACGGAGCTCGGTCAATACGCGGTTTTGGGATGTGTCGTAAACGGCGCGATAAGAAGCGCAAATATCGGCAACAGTGGCGGCAATTTGGGAAAGACGGTTAGTAAGGGTTCTTGGATAGATTTTGAAACCGTTGTTGATATGACAGGATCGAAAAAGACTGTTTCATATACCGTTAAACAAGACGGAGCGAACGTTTTGACTGATATTGTGAAAGATTTAAAAAACAGAGATAATACAGACTTTACGGGAGAACTAAGTTTTTCCGGTATATCCGTAAGAGATAAAAATAAAGACGCTAAAGTGTTTTATTTTGATAACTTAGTGGTAGAAGAATACGTAGGAGATCCCGATGAGCCGACTCCGACACCGTCCGTGTCCACGCCGACTGCGCCTCCGCCGTCAAGTGACGCGCTGTTCTATGTGGATTTTGAGGGTGCTACAAGAGAAAGTCTTGTCAGCGGCTACGCATACGACGACGCTGGCCGCGGCGACGCGCTCTTTGCGGCGCG
Organism: uncultured Clostridia bacterium; assembly: GCA_947625905.1. GTDB lineage: Bacteria > Bacillota > Clostridia > Monoglobales > Monoglobaceae > Monoglobus. Next base: position 7,505 of record CANQQJ010000010.1, read on the forward strand.
GGCGGCAGATGACCCGCACGGCGATTCGATGTTTTTTGCCAAGGGTGTGAACGGAGGTTCAGGCTATGCGTTTGCGTTTAATAATTCCTCGGCACCAAATACACCCGGAATAACACTCTCATCGGGAGTATATAAATTTTCATTTTCCATCTATCCCAATGGCGACACGCCGGTCGTTGCATTGGACGGAGGCTCTGCTCAAACCTATGTGCCGCTGGCCAGCGTAAGCGGAGGAATCGCGCGCCATGCGAGCATCACCGATACAACAAGTTCAACGGTGATCTGCTCCGGCCTGTCAAACAGCGAATGGGTGGACTTTGAAACAATAGTTGATCTGGACACATCAAGAGTCAGCTACCAAATTTCTCAGAACGGACAGTTTAAGGGAAGCAAGACCGTTCCGCTTAGGGAGCATCTGGGCGGCGAATGGAGCGGCGCATATGCTTTTAAGAGAATAGCGATAAGAACGAGAAACGCTTCGCAAAACGGATTTTACATTGACGATATAAAGATGGAACGTTGGAGCGCAGCACCGTCGATCGGCACGGATTTTATTACTTTTACCGATGCGCTTGGAAATCAATTTAATCCCGCGTCCGATCATGAGGTTTCACCCGCCCTTGACAGCATCAAGCTTGACTTCGGATATGCTGTGAACGATGAAATATTAAATAATATTTCAATATCTCCCGAGGCTGATTTCAAGGTCTCCAAACAGGGAAGCGCCTGCGTCCTGACGTTTAATGAGTTTTTGGCCGGAGATACCGATTACAAGCTTACGATACCCGGATTAGATAACGGTTCGGGCGGCAGTGTGTTTAACCTTAATTTTAAAACCGAAGCCGAAAAGACCTTGACCGAGCTTCGTGCTGTTAACAAAAACGGCGTGCAAGTCAACGATATATCAGCGCTTCGGCCGGGTGACAAATTCACGGTTGAGTCATCTGTTGTCAATATGTCGGGCAGCGCGATGAACTTTACGGTTGTTGCCGCCTACTATAACGGCGATCGGATGCTGGCCACGGATTATTATCCTTTGACGCTGGCGGACGGCGAATCTTTGCGCAGCACAGAGTTTACCGTGCCGAACGAGGCTGAGGGAATGACATCTATGCGGTGCTTCCTGTGGGATAAGATGGACAGTCTGATTGCGTATTGCGGATATCTTGACATAGACGACGTTAAAGAAAATGAGGCGGCGCAGGCGGCTGATATTCCCTATACGCTGGATTATGACAGAACAGATTCTAAGCTTTCTGTGGAAGGCGTTAAGACAGACACCGGCTATGTTGTATTGCAGATACTCAAAGAAGGAAAAACTTTTGAAACAGTTCCGCAAAAGGATGATATAATGTATCACAATCAATGTGTGACCGCGGAAGGGGCATACAGCTTTGATGTTGAATTTGCGGACAGCGATGAGGGAGTACATCAAGCCGTGTTGGCTGCAAGCGGCGGAAGCCCGGAACGCGAGTATATGACTCTTACGCTGGTGACGCCGGAACATTTCGCGCAGCTGTACAGCGACATAAACACAGCGGCTGCAGCTGGCGACGCCGATGCGTTCGCTAAGATCATAAACGAAAACAGAGCGGCAATAGGCTTTGAATTCGGCCTTACGGACGGAAAAGTGCTGTCTGCCGAGTTGACGGATTATATGAATTATGTCAAGGCTCATCCCTTGGACGTGAATTTAGAGGACGATAACAACAGGATATTCAAAACATATATGACAGCTTACGCTCTGAACAACGGAGGTATTGCAAATATCAACGAATATGCGGATCAGCTTTATTTCACGGATCAAAATGTCCTTCCGATGTATAACGAGCTTGCGGTCAGCGACACGATTCAAAAATACTTCAGCAAACGGCTGTCAGACGGCCATGTGGTCGGATTGGACGGATTTGAAACGGCATTCGAGCAGGCCCTTGTGTTTACAACCATACGCTACGGCGACGGTTACGGTGATGTTAAAAAAGTGTTGACTGATTACGGAGATACTCTCGGTATTACGGGAACCGCGCCAAATACCGTATACAGCAGCCTTTTGGGAAAAGACTTTACCGGCGCAGAAGCGCTCCATTCCGAGTATAATTCACTGCTCGGCAGCGGTAATAAGCCGAGCAATAGCAGCGGAGGCGGCTTCAGCGGCGGAGGCGGCGGGAGCTTCAGCAGTGTCGGAAGTACAGTCGGGTACGGAAATACGGGCATAGACGGATATGTTGCTGAAACTTTGCCGAACGAGAACAAGCCGCAGCAGCTGACGGTTGGCTTCAATGATATTGAAGGCGTTGATTGGGCAGCAGAGGCTATACTGGCTCTTGCGGACCTTGGGATTATAAACGGTACAGGCGACGGATTGTTCGAGCCGGATAACTCGGTTACCCGTGAGGAATTTACAAAGATCCTGGTATCCGCTATGGGCTTGGCGGGTTCATCTTACGCCGACAACGTCTTTACGGATGTTCCCGATGATTCATGGTATTGCAGTTTCGTGAATATAGCGCGGGAAAACGGAATCGTCCAAGGCGTCGGAAACGGTGAATTCGGCGCGGGACAAACCATTACCCGCGAGGATATGGCAACAATGCTCTACAACGCTCTGAACCTCAGAGGTGTGGAAATGTCCGCTTCGGTGCCGACATTTAATGACACTGCGGAAATTTCCGATTATGCAAAGCCGGCAGTAGCCGCCCTTTATGAACTGGGTGCCGTAAACGGCGTTACCGAAACCGAGTTCAGCCCGAAGGAAACAGCCACCCGCGCGCAGGCGGCAAAAGTCGTATATGGCGTGTTGGATCATCTTCAGTAAGGATGGAGGAATTGTCAATGTTCAAAAAATTTAGAATGGCACTTAGTTTGCTTTTGGTCTTTGTTATGTGCGCCGGGCTTATGCCGATACAGTCCGCTTTTGCCGAAGATGAAGCAGCAGCCGCAGCAAGCGAGGCCGAGCTTCGCGCTATGGAGGTACTTCGTCTGCTTAACATTGTTCCCGATGATTATTACGACTACAATGTAAGTCTGGATGTGGGCGTGACGCGAGCGGATTTTGCCTCCGCAGCGGCTAAGCTGATAAACATGGGCAATGAGAATAACGGCGCGGTATACTATTATGACGTTCCCGTAAGCCATTGGGCCCATGACGCTATCAGCACGCTTACGGATATGGGTGTGTTAAACGGGCAGGAGGACAATCTGTTCAGGCCGGACACGTTGATAGAAAAGAACGAAGCATATAAAATGCTGATCACAATACTGGGATATCATGAAATGGCCGAATACAGCGGAGGCTATCCCATCGGTTATCTTGATATTGCGAGAAAACTCAAGCTTACACAGGGCGTATCGGACAGCACTGTAGTGACTCGCGGTGATATGTTCATGCTTTTATACAACGCTTTGACCGCGGAGATGTCCGAGGCTGTTCTCTACAGCGGCAATCAAAAAACATATCGCACATCGGAGGACAGGACGCTGCTGTCCGTTTATTGGGATATTTACAAAGACAGAGGAATTGTCAACGGCTTAAACTGTGTGACTCTTGACGGCGGTGTTTTGAAGCCCGGAGAGGTCAAGATCGATGATAATGTTTATGCAAGCGACGTTTCAATGACGGAATTTCTTGGCCACGAGGTTGAGTTTTTCTATCAGCAAAGCGGCACTAACACTAAAAAGCTCATGTGGGCTTCGGACACGTCGCGAAACCTTGTGCTTGATATTAATGTCAACTATGACGCATCCTTTGACAGAACATCCTACGCCCTGTCATATTACGCCGATGGCGGCAGCAAGCAGCGGACCGTAACATTAAACCGAGGCATCACCGTCGTATATAACGGCGCTGTGGCCTCAACGGATATATCCGAAATATTCAGCCTGCCCAAATATACGGCTCAGCTTATCTCGATCGGCGGATCGTATAAAACGGCTATCGTATGGGCGTATGATAATCTTGTGATCGACAGTATTGACAGCACTTCCAAAACCGTTTATGATAAAAATGAATCCACTCGCAAGATGTCATTGGACGAAAACAATTATGAGTATATGGCTTTGTATATGAGCGGCGGGAATCAGGTTTCCTTCAACAGCCTGCAGCCCGGATATGTGCTCAGCAGCTATTTGTCACAAGACGGAAAATATTTAACGGTTCGTGTAACCTCTGAGAAAATAAGCGGCATTGTTGATTCGATAATTGATGATGATAACGGCTATTTCTTGATCGTAAACGCGGTATCATACTTTATGCCTAAAAATGTGTATGAAAATCCGAAGGCAGGCGACAGCGTAACGTTGTACCTGGACACCGCGGGCGATGTCGCCGCCTATGAGCGGGAGTCGGGTAACGCATCTTATGCGCCGGCTTTCCTGACCAAGGGCGTAATTATTCGAACTCTGTTTGACAGAGGCCTTCAGTTTAATGTGCTCAAGAGCGACGGTACTGTCGGCGTTATGAGAGCGGCTGACAAGCTTACCGTTGACGGTGTAAGCTACAGCGGCAGCAAGACAGCGGACGCCTACAGCGTGTTTCTCAGCGACGGACAGTTTCAGCCTCAGCTCGTTATGCTCAAAACCAATGCGAACGGAGAGATCATAATGATCGATACCGTAAAGTTAGGCGAAGGAGAGGATTTGAACAACACTCTGTCGGTCAGCGTGCCCTTCCAGGAAAACGCCCGCTATAAGAGCAACGGTGCTTTGGGAATGAAGTCGGTTCTTGATAATAACACGATCATATTTATGGTGCCGTCCCGGGAACAGATTGCCGATGCCAACGACACATCGTTTTATGTCGTTAACAGGAGCACGCTTACAAATAACGATCTTGTCAATGTGGAAACCTATAAGATAACCGACCGAATCGGATACGAACAATTCGCGGTGATGTGGGGTTATGAGATGGGATATACCTCAGCGCTGCCGGTACTGGTTCGGGCGATCACGACGGTTTTGGATGAAAATAATTGCCCGATTCACGCTCTTGACGGCTATCAGGGAGCTAACGAGGTTTCTATTCCCGCAAGTTCCGAAGTGTCATTTGACGGTATTGAACCCGGAATGGTGGTTCGTGCAAATGTGAATCCGAATACCTCTTTGCTTGAGGGATATGAGATCTTGTTTGACTACAAAAATATGGAGGCTTATCCGCCTTTGGCGAATGCTGACGCCCCATACCGAACCGCAGGCGGCTATGTGAACGATTTGGTCGACACGGTTATACGCATTGGCTACACCGATCCCGCGGTCGTGGATCAGGTTATGTATACTGCAAATATACCTGTGCTCGTTTACGACACCGCCGCGAAAAGCAATAATATAACAGTTAGCTCCATTAATGAGACCCGGACTTACCGAAACGCGGGAAGCGATTGTTCAAAGGTACTTATGGCGAGCCGCAACGGCACACCGGTACTGTATATACTTTACAATTAAAAAACATATGGAAGATAGGCTTCCTTAAAACCTAAATACAACTAAATCAGGAGTATGAAGAAAATGAAAAAAACAGGATTTATGATGAAAATTGTGGCGATCGCCGCGGCTGCGGCAATCATGATCGGCATGCTGTCCGGCTGCGGTTCATCGGGCAAAAACAACGGCAGAAATTCAGACGGTAAAATTGTTGTAGAGGTCGGAAACTGGCCGCATGAGACAGACGAGGCTACCTTAAATTTGTGGACCCAATATGAGCAGGACTTTGAGAGCGCTCATCCCGATATTGATATAGTGCCAAACACATATGTCTACGACGTGAAAACCTTTGCGACCAAGTCGGCTGCGGGACAGCTGCCCGACATCTATCGCGTACCATTCAGCGAGGCGCAGTCGATAATAAGAAGAGGCTGCGCGGCTGACATCACAGACAAAATGAAAGAAGCGGGACTGCTGGACTCCTTAAATAAGGATTTGATCGACATGACATCCGACGAAAACGGAAGGATCTACTCGCTGCCGCAGACCGCTTACGCACAAGGTGTTATGATCAACAAGGACCTGTTCAAGCAAGCGGGGCTTGTTAACGATGACGGCACCGTCAAGGTTCCTAAAACCTTTGAGGAGCTGGCTGAATATGCGGCTCAGATCAAAGAAAAGACAGGTGTCGCAGGTTTTGCAATGCCGACTACCAATAATGTTGGCGGCTGGATCTTGCTAAATGTGGCGTGGAACTATGGTGTGGAATTTGAAAAAATGAATGATGACGGCAAATGGACAGCTACATTCGACACGCCCGAATTCCATGACACATTGCAGTGGCTTTATGACTTGCGCTGGAACAAGGGTGCGCTGGCCGATAACACGGTTATAGACGGCTCCGCGTATACCGAGACCTTCGGCACCGGTCAAGCGGCTATGATACTGCGCGCTACCACCGACTGCAACACAATGGTTACAAGATACGGAATGAACAAAGACGTAATAGCTATGGGCGAAATGCCCGAAGGCCCGAAAGCGCACTATTCTCAGCTCGGCGGACAATTATATGCCCTTAAATCAACTCTGACAGATGAGCAGATTGACGCGGCCTTTGAGTGGCTGAAGTTTATGAACGTGACGCCCGAACTTGATGAGCAAAAGGAAACCGAGCTGCGCAAGCTGGACTTTGACCAGGGCAGAATAGTATGGCCCTATGATCTGTTCAGCATATGGGATGATGATGCGCGCACCGAGAACGTCAAGAAGGTAAGAGAGCCTTTTGTGAACATAGATATGAAGGATTATCAGAATTACGCGGACGCGGAGGGTATCACGCTGCGCGCCGAACCGGAAGTATGCGCGCAAGAGTTATACAGCGTGCTTGACGGCGTCATCCAGGAAGTTCTTACCAACAAGGATGTTGATATTCCTGCGATCAGCAAAAAAGCTCAAGATGATTTCCAGGTAAATCATTTGGACAAGATGGATTGATAAAGATCGATCAATTGCGGATCGTTAAGTCAGAAAGGAGTTAGTATGAAGACAATAAGGTTAAAGTCCGGCGGAGGAAGAAGACGTATATCCGGTCTGATCAAGCGCAACATTTCCGGATGGATGTTAATTTTGCCGTCCATGCTCCTGTTCGTGCTTATTGTATGGCGCCCGATCTGTATTGCGTTCTACTATGCGTTTTTCCGTATGCAGGGAATGCAGGCGGTACGATTTGTCGGTTTACAGAACTTTAAGGATGTGTTGACCGACACCGCGTTTTTGCAAACGCTGGGAAATACCGTCAAATATGTGTTATGGTCCTTGTTGATCGGCCTGCCGCTGCCGTTTTTGGCTGCTGTTATGATCAACGAGATGATACATTTTAAAGGTTACTTTAAATTTACTATGTACCTGCCGGTGATCGTACCGACGGTTGCTACCTGTCTTATCTGGAAAATGCTGTATATGGACGGACAGGGCGGATTGCTGAACGCGATATTATACTTTTTCGACGTCGGGCCGTATACATGGCTGAGTAACAAGAACCTGACCATACCTTTGATAATTGTATCTATGACATGGCAGGGCTTTGGAACTAATATGCTTCTGTATTTGGCGGCGCTTCAGAGCACAGATCAGAGCCTCTATGAGGCATCCAGAATTGACGGCGCGGGCTTTTGGCAGCGTTTTTGGCATATACTGCTGCCCCATATGAGGGGGATCATTCTGCTGCTGGCGATCAGGCAGGTCATCGGTGTGTTCCAGGTAACGGAGCAGCCCCTTGTAATGACCGGAGGCGGTCCTAACGGCGCGTCTATGTCGCTTGGTCTGACCAACTACTTTTACGCGTTCCAGTACGGGCAATTTGATAAGTCCATGGCGCTTGGCGTCATATCATTTTTGTTCCTGCTTATTTTGACGTTTGTGTATTTCAGGCTGGACAGGAAATTTAATGAATAGGGAGGAACAGTGAAATGAAAAAGGCTTATGCTAAGACAAACGGACTGCTGAACGGCATTGAGCTGCAGTCCGCAAAATACAGAGTGATATACGGCGTTATGATGGCATTGCTGATCTTATTGAGTTTGGCGTGCTTAATACCGATACTTTGGGTGTTCCTCTCGGGTTTCAAGACCCCCGCTGAAATGAACAGTATTCCACCGACACTGCTCCCGTCAGAATACAGCTTTGAAAAGGTTCGGGAGATCTGGAACAAAATCAATTTTTTCAAGTATTTCAAAAACACAATGCTTGAAATTATCGGCGCGCTGATTTTTGATATCGTCCTGAACGGTTTTGCCGGATATGTACTGTCAAGACTGCGGCCGCTCGGTTCGGCGCTTTTGGAAACTCTGGTATTCGGAACAATGCTGCTCCCGTCCGTAAGCATGGTGCCGCTGTATATGACATTTGTTGATATGCCGATCGTTCATGCCAACCTCACCGGATCTTTCTTGCCTTTGTGGCTGCAGGCCGGATGCAATGCGTTCAACATCATGCTTTTCCGAAATTTCTTTAACGGAATACCGATGGATTACCTTGAAGCGGCGCGAATTGACGGATGCAGCAGTATAGGGATCTTTGTGAAGATCATTCTGCCGCTGTCAAAGCCTATTTTGGTGGTAGAAACTATTTTCTGCGTGATCAATTCGTGGAAAAACTTTATGTGGCCGTATCTGATCCTAGGGTCCACGGGCAAAGAGACAATTTCTATTTTGCTATACACGATCTCATCGGGAACCAGCGGTATGAACCTTACAGTGCCCGAGACCATGCTTGTCACTATGCTGTCGATTATACCGCCGGGAATATTTTACGCTGTCTTCTCAAAGCAGATCATGGGCGGCATAAATATGAGCGGAATAAAAGGCTGATCAAATTTGAACAAATTATTTAAAACGAAAGGATATGATGATTATGCAAGAATTTAAGGTCGAAGGCCACGAACCGAGCTTGCTTCCGGAAGGTGATTGGAAGCTGGTTTGGAACGACGAGTTTGACGGCACGGAATTAGACAGAAGCAAATGGGATTTCAGACTGAACTTCTGGGGCAGAAGATTTAAGACTTATACAGACGAGGGCGTGGAGCTGGACGGCAACAGCAATGTCAAGCTTCATATTATAGAGAGGGACGGACATTACTATTCTCCGCAGCTTCAGACGGGCGCAAATTCGTTTGACAAGCCCGTAGACCCGCAGCTGAATCCGTGGGGACACACAAATTTCTGGCCTTTGGCCGAAATAGACGAGCCAAAGTTTATGCATCGTTACGGCTACTATGAAGTAAGATGCAAGTTCCAGACGCAGCCCGGCTGGTGGTCGGCTTTCTGGCTCCAGTCTCCGTCCATAGGGACTTCGTATGACCCAACCTACAGCGGTGTTGAGGTCGATATTATGGAAAGCTTTATAAGAAACGGCGAGGTGACCAGCGGCAACTACTGCGGCGGATATGGCAACCAATGCAAAAAAGAGGCTAGAGTGAAGTACATTATGGACACACCCTATGAGGATTGGCACCGGTTCGGAGTCGATTGGAGTGAGGACGGATATGTGTTTTATTGCGACGGCAAAGAGACCGCCCGCGCCACTCAATATGTGTCAAAGATCGAGCAGTTTATCCTTCTGACTACAGAGTGCAGGGGTTATCGCTGGGGAAATATGGATCAGCCCGCGGATGAGTTGAAAGGCATCACTCTGCCCGACTTCTTCATGGCGGACTATGTGCGCGTATTCGACCGCGTAAAATAAAGCTTGCAATCAGAAATACACCGAAGTGTATGTTAAATGCTTTATAAATAATATGTTTTGAGCGGGCTATGTAAGCCCGCTCAAAATTAATATATTACAGGTTGACAAAATTATTAAATCCTGGTATAATATTCGGGTTTAAGAATGTATTAAACGGAGGATCTTACCGGGTATGAAGAAGAAACGCTTTGTTATAAAAGTCGGAACATCGAGCTTGACGCACAAAAACGGCAAGCTTGATCTTGAGCGTATTGAGAAGCTTGTTCGCGTTATTGCCAACGTTAAGAACGCCGGGCATGAGGTGGTCTTGGTATCGAGCGGAGCTATCGGCGCCGGAATGGGCGTCGTCGGTCTTGAGGAGAGACCCGCGTCTACCAAAGAAAAACAGGCGCTCGCGGCGATCGGACAGGTTGGACTGCTCGCTATATATGACAAGTTTTTTAAAGAATACGGTTACAACACCGGCCAGGTGCTGCTGACAAAATTTATTTTGGACGAGGAAACCAGATACAACAGCGCGCGCCGAGCGTTTGACTCGATGATTAAATACGGTGTTGTTCCGATAGTAAACGAGAACGACGTAATTTCCACTTATGAGATCGAATTCGGCGACAACGACACCTTGTCGGCATATGTGGCGGAGCTGGTTCGCGCGGATCTTTTAATAGTCCTTTCGGATATCGACGGATTTTACGACGCCGATCCGAGGCAAAACAAAGACGCCCGAATTATTCCGATCGTCAAAAAGATAAGCGATGAGATCAAGTCGTTTGCCGGAGCCGAGGGCAGCTCGCGCGGAACAGGCGGTATGAAAACCAAGCTCAAGGCCGCGGATTATGCCACAAAACACGGCATTGACATGGTGCTCACAAACGGAAGCTCGCCCGAGAATATCTATAAGATAATTAAAGGCGAGAGCATAGGTACGCTGTTTAAGCGCAAATGATTTAATAATTTTCATAAAACGGGAACTTTTTTTGAATTTCATCGTCTAACATAATATACGGATTACAGGCGGTGATTATATGAAAACTAAAGGTTCCCGTTTTAAATTTTTGCTGTTTTTGGCGCTGATGCTCGTGCTTTCGATAGCGGCAGTCCTTATAAGCGGGAATATATGCCGAGGCGAAAAGCCGGGCGATTCATTCTCGGGTACATACAGCCCGACAGATTTTCCGGTTTATCTTGACGGATACAGAATTCAGGCTTATTATTGCAATGGCGCGATCTTAATCTCGCTTGACGATCTAACCAGATACGGCTTTGAGATGAATTATGACCCGGGGAATAATATAATTAATCTTAGAACAACATCGGATATAGTCGTCGGGCCAGAGCTGAGCATGATCACAATGTCAAGCTGTACGGCTCGCCCCAGTACGCTTGATACCCGCGTAAACGGCGTAAAGATCAGCGCTTACGCTTTGGATAATTACGCCTGCGTCAGCGTCGACGATCTGGTTGCTCTTACAGATAATTACAATGTTTGGTGGGGCTGGTCGGATTACAACATGAACGGCGGATATGACGCCGAAAACAATTGCTTTAGTATAAATGTTTTCCGCCCAAAAGTTTGGGATTGGGCGGCGCTGCTTCACGATATGGAATCAAGGGTGGATAAAACCGAACTTGAAATATATACCGAGGCTCCTCCCGATGAGGCGGAGTATTTCGGAGCGAGGCTTGAACCGAGAGCAGGAATATACGCAGGGATCGTCAGCGACGGAAACGGGGATCCGGAAATCGGAAAGCCCCCGGTATTTAAACACGACTTCGGCATATACTCGTCGTATATCGAGTTTGACGATTTCCAAAAAACTCTCAATAAGCCGAGCAGCTATATCATACCCGAAAAAGACGCGGTCAGCCAAGTTCCGTGGAACATAAAGGATATAAATCTCGCGCTTGATCCCGAAAACGACGGCTATACCAAAGAGACACTTGAAAATCTGAGCAGGCTCGGCAAGCCGACTATCATCAGATTCGGCGGTGAGATGAATATCGGTTATTTAGGGGACTCCCCGTCAGCCTATGTCAAGGCGTTCAGGAAAATTGCCGATATGGTACACGCCTACCCGAATTTCGCTGTTATGTGGTCGCCGAACGACAGCGGCTCCCTTGACAGGCCGTTTTGGTATTACTATCCGGGCGATGAATATGTAGACTGGGTCGGCGTCTCCTCTTTCTCAAAAAAAGATTTTTTCAGCAGCCTTGATATAGAGGATGGTTCTAAGCTCGTCACATCACGCGAATCACAGATTTATTTTACCCTCGGTGATTTCGGATTCACCACAAACTCGCTCAAGTACATCACAGATTTTATGGCGAAATACAATATAAAAAAGCCGCTCGCGATAAGCGAGGGCGGAGTTGCGGCCCGACTTTCCTATACCGATGAGAATATCGACCACTGGGGAGAAACGAGAATGCGTAATATGTATTGGTACGCTGCGATGAGATATCCGCAGCTGAAGAGCATTGTTTATTTCAATCATGACATGCCCTCCGAAGTTATCGGTTTTGATCTGAGCTTTAAACCGAATTACGTCAAAATAATGGACGAGGCGTTTTCAAACGGTCAGTACCTGATGAGCAAGGATGCGTCTCCGAGATTTGTGTTTAAGTCTGTTCGCGGCAGAACGTTCAGCGGCGCAAGCATACCGATATACGGATACGTTTATCAGCCCGAACAGTATACCGAACGCGTGAATTATTATATAGATGGTTCGCTTATTAACACAAAAACCGAGATTCCATACAAAGCGGCAATTTCTACGTCGCAGCTCACCGACGGAACGCATATCCTTGATATGGAGGCTGTCGGCGAAAAAACAACCGAGCGGCTCATCTACACAATTGAAAAAAATAACGGTGTTATAACAATATATTAGATTATGCTAAATTATAAATATCGTCAAAAATCAGCTCTCTGTCCCAGATTTTAAGGGCGGAGGGCAGATTTTTTATGCTGTTTCTGTTTTTCGCAAGAGGCAGCGAGGAAACTTTTTTTGCGCGGTGAAGCAGCTCGCGTCCCGTGTCGGTAAAGTCAAGTATCTTTATATATTGCGGAGGCGTCGCGGCGTCTTTTTTTGTTATACCCAAAAAGGCTGACAGCACGATCCGACTGATCCTGCTGTGGGCGTAGCGTTTGGATTTGATGTTTTCGCACAGCTCAAAAAAGCTGTGTGCGCCTCGCGCGGCTGATACAAGCTTGTTTTCGAGACCTTCGCCGATATCGGAAATATCTTTTAATTTAGTCGGCTCCGAGAGCATTATTTTTGATATGACCGCGGCACTCAGATTTTCAATATTACGGATCTCAGCATTTTTATAGAGCCTGCTCAAATTTTGAGGCAGCGCATCATACGCGCCGTCATCGCCGTGATACAGGGCTTCTCTGATCGCGGATGCTGATGATGTCGCACCGATTATTTTATTGTCGTTATGTCCCGAGAAAACGCGCTTAATCGCGAGAGGCTCGATTCCGCTTTCGAATCTGAGCAGTGATTTGATATATTCAACAGCCAGAATATTATTCGGCTCGGCTATAATATCAGCGGCGGATTTGCCGAGCATACGCTCAATCGCGACGGCCCGCGCGGTGAAAAACGGCTTTCCGAAATCCAGTTCGGATCTCAGTGCATCCTTAAATCGAGCGGGTTCAAATGCCAGAAGCTCAGCGATTTTGGTAAGCAATGGGACATCGTCACATTCCGCGCCGAATGCGAGAGAGTCGATTATTCCCGACTCGGACAATATATACACCGCGTTCCGCGCAAAAACCTCGGCGGTCTGCATCGCGTGGACCGTCGGAAGTTCAAGAACAAGATCGGCGCCGCATTTCAGCGCAGCTCTTGCCCTGATATTTTTGTCAAAAACCGCAATATCGCCGCGCTGCATATAATTTCCGCTCATAACGCAAACGACCGCGTCAAAGCCAAAATTCTGCTTTAAAGCATCTATCTGATATTTATGTCCGTTGTGGAACGGGTTATATTCGCAGATTATGCCGCAGACTTTCATAAAAAATTCCTCCGAATTAAAACGGGCGGCTTAACACCGCCCAAATTAAATTAATATGAACCGATCAGATATTGTCCGCTTTTTCAACGCACGCGTCAACAGCGCCCTGAACGGATGTTCTGAAACCCGAACGCTCGAGCTCGCAGACCGCGGCGATCGTCGTTCCGCCCGGGCTGCATACGTTGTCTTTGAGCTGCTCGGGATGTATGCCTGTTTCAAGCACCATCTTGGCGCTGCCTTCGACCGCCTTGGCAGCGAGCTTCAGCGCGAGCGCCTTCGGTATTCCGTATTTAACGCCCGCGTCGGCCATGGCGTCGATCAGAATATAGATATACGCAGGACTGCTGCTGTGAAGCGCTATGGCGGGATTCATATATTTTTCCTCAAGAATAACCGTTTCGCCTATCCCTTTGAGCAGGTCATCGATTTGTTTAAGCTCGTCTTGTGAAATGTTCTCATTCGGCGTAATAACCGTCATTCCGCAGCCGACGAGCGCCGGTGTGTTCGGCATGGTGCGTATTATTTTTTTATCGTCTCCGATGCCGGATTCAAGCATTTGTAAGCTGATTCCCGCGGCTATAGATATATATATCTTTCCGTCAATGCCTTTAAGCTCGTCAAGTATTATCGGCATAATGTTGGGCTTGACCGCCAGGACGACAATATCCGCAGAGGATTCAACATCGGATGCGGAGGAGGCGGGAGAAATTTCCAAAGTCCCTGCCATATTGTTAAGCTTTTCCGTGTCGGTATCGAACACGGTTATGTTTTCGGCGGCAGTTTTGCCGGATGAGATTAATCCTTTGATCAGCGCAGAAGCCATGTTTCCGCCGCCTATAAATCCAATTTTCATCAAAATTGCTCCAATCTGTTAAAATTTAAACTGTCAGCTCGACCTCGTCGGCCGCGTCGCTTCCGGCGAGCGCTGGATCGACGTATTCCGCGATAAACTCGGTCACCTGGCTCTCGCATCTGCCGATATAGTTTTCGGGTTTCAGTATGCCTTCAATGTCCTCACGGCTCAAATTAAAGGCAGGATCCGCTATTATTCTTTCGATTAAATCGTTCTCTCCGCCATGTTCTTTAACGACTTTTCCGGCTTCCATCGAGTGCTCGCGGATAAGCTCGTGGAGTTCCTGACGGTCACCGCCCGCCTTTACCGCGTCCATCAAAATATTCTCTGTCGCCATAAACGGCAGTTCGGACATTATCCTGTTATGAATTACTTTGGGATAAACAACAAGTCCCGACGCAACGTTCATATAGATATTCAATATCGCGTCAACCGCCAAAAATCCTTCGGCGACGCTGAGACGCTTGTTGGCCGAATCGTCAAGAGTACGCTCGAACCACTGAGTGGAGGAGGTAATAGCGGGATTTACCGCGTCGACCAGCACATAGCGCGCGAGAGAGCAAATACGCTCGCTGCGCATCGGGTTGCGCTTATAAGCCATCGCCGATGAGCCGATCTGAGATTTTTCAAACGGCTCCTCGATCTCTTTAAGATGCTGAAGCAGGCGTATGTCATTGGCGAATTTATATGCGCTTTGGGCGATATCACTCAGCACCGACAGCATGTGATAGTCAACCTTTCGTGAGTAGGTTTGGCCCGATACGGGATAGAATTTGTCATATCCCATTTTTTGGCATATTTTTTTGTCGAGCAGCTTAACTTTTTCTATGTCTCCGTCGAACAGCTCCATAAAGCTTGCCTGAGTTCCGGTCGTGCCCTTGCAGCCAAGCAGCGCTTTTCTTGAAAGTTGAAAGTCGATATTTTCAAGGTCCATCAAAAGCTCCCATATCCAAAGTGACGCGCGCTTGCCGACGGTCGTCAGCTGGGCAGCCTGGAAATGGGTGAAGCCGAGCGTCGGCATATCCTTATATTTCAGCGAGAAATCGCGCAGCAGTGAGATAACTTTTATAACCTTACCGCGAATAAGCTCAAGAGCCTCATTCATAATTATCAGATCGGTGTTGTCGCCAACATAACACGAGGTGGCGCCCAAGTGGATTATTCCCTTGGCTTTCGGGCACTGAAGGCCGTAAGCGTACACGTGCGACATAACATCGTGGCGGACTTCCTTTTCACGAGCCTCCGCATCGGCATAGTTGATATTATCCATGTTGGCTTTAAGCTCAGCGACCTGCTCGAGTGTGACGTTAAGGCCGAGTTCCATTTCCGACTCCGCCAGAGCTACCCACAATCTGCGCCAAGTCTTAAATTTTTTGTCCGGCGAGAACAGATATTTCATTTCAGAGCTTGCGTAGCGCGAGCTCAGAGGACTTTCATAAATGTTTTTGCTCATAATTTTTCCTTTCCGCGTTTCAGAAGTCAGCATTCTCCCTTTAAATATTTTTCGAGTCTGTCAAGACCCGTCTTTATGTTTTCCATTGAGGTGGCATATGACAGACGAACATATCCGTCAATCCCGAATCCCTCGCTGGGAACCATAGCGACCAGCGCTTTGTCGAGGACATCGGCGCAGAACTCGTTGGCGGTGTTGATCATCTTTCCGTAATGCTTTTTTCCGAGCGACTCTTTAACATTCATAAAGATATAAAATGCGCCGTGCGGATTAAGACAGCTTACTCCGTCGATAGATTTAATTCTCTTTACCATATAGTCGCGGCGGGTTATGTATTCACGCTTCATATCATCAATCATGCTCTGGTCGCCGTCCAAGGCTTCTACCGAGGCGGCCTGCGCGATTGAGCAGGGATTAGACGTCATGTGGCTTTGTATGTTCGATATCGCCTTTGCGATCTCGGGTTCCGCCGCCATATAGCCGACCCTCCATCCGGTCATGCAATATGCTTTAGCCATACCGTTCACTATGATCGTAAGTTTTTTGATATCTTCGCCCAGCGTGGCTATATTCACATGCTCGCCCTCGTAGACAAGCTTTTCGTATATCTCGTCAAAAACAACATATATATTATTTTCGACGCAGATCTTGGCAATTTCCTCAAGCTCAGCCTTTGTGTATATCATACCGGTCGGATTGCTCGGGGTGTTGAGGACCAGCGCGCGGGTCTTCGGAGTGATAGCCGCGCGAAGCTGATCGGGTGTGAATTTAAAATCATTTTCCTCGGTTGTGTTGATTATAACCGAAGTCGCGTCGGCTATTTTTATCATTTCGGGATAGCTTACCCAATACGGGGCCGGAAGTATGACCTCGTCGCCGGGGTTGCAAATACATATAAAAACGTTCGAAAGGGAGTGTTTTCCGCCGTTGCTTATCACGATGTTTTCGATACCGTATTCAAGTCCTGTATCGCGTTTTATCTTGCGGCAGACCGCTTGTTTCAGATCTATTGTGCCGGAAGCGGGAGTATATCTTGTGAAATTGGCGTTGATGGCGCCGATACCGGCGCGCTTAACGTTTTCGGGCGTGTTGAAATCGGGCTCACCCGCGCCGAAACCCACAACGGGAATACCTTCTTTTATCATTTCCTTATATCTCGCGTCAATCGCGAGCGTGGGAGAAGGAGAGATGCTTTTGGCTTTTTCTGAAATAAATAGTGACATATTCAACCTCCATAAAATTTCTTAGTTTATATTTTAATACAATACCCCGCAAAATGCAAGGATATATTCAACAAAAATTTTTAATATATGCCGCGAATTTACATTATTATCAAAAATCTATAAATCCGCTTACATCGGGAAACGCGTTTTCGATATGATTTACGCGGATATCACCGTCGGTGTACACCTCGATCACGTCAAAGCGTATATCGGTGTCGAAAGGATTGTCCAACAGATACTGCTGCGCAGATTTGATGATACGAGACAGTTTTGTTTTATTTACGCTTTCGGCCGCCGAGCCGTTCCTTGAGTTTTTTCTGGTTTTGACCTCAACAAACGCTATAACGTCTTTTTTCGGTGTCAATGCTATTATATCAATTTCACCGAATTGCGTGACGTATTTTCGCTCCAGTATGTAATATCCCTTTGAATTCAGGATACCCTCGGCGATATTTTCGCCGAAATCACCGACGTTTTTCTTATATCTGCTCATTTTGCGGTACCCAGAACTTTAGCAGTCATAAATGTTTTTCTGTGAACATCCGAGACACCGTATTCGCGTATCGCCTCGCAGTGCGCTTTTGTGCCGTAGCCTTTGTGCTTTTCAAAGCCGTATTGCGGATACTTTTCGGATAGCGAGATCATATACCTGTCCCTTGTTACTTTGGCAATAATAGAGGCGGCGGCGATAGTCTGAGACTTGGCGTCGCCTTTTACTATGTAAAGACTTTCCGTTTTCTCAAATCCGATCCCGTCGTTTCCGTCGACTATCAGGATATCGGGCTTTACTCCGAGCGCGTTCACCGCGTTTTGCATGGCAAGGTGAGTCGCCTGCCTTATATTTATCTCGTCGATCACATCCTGATAAACAAACTGTGCCGACCAAGCAAGCGCCTTATCCGTGATCTCGTCATATAGCACGGCTCTTTTTTTCTCCGAAAGTTTTTTGGAGTCATTTATGCCTTCGATTATCAGTTCCTTGGGCAGAATAACGGCGGCTGCGCAAACCGGTCCCGCAAGCGGGCCGCGGCCGGCTTCATCGATCCCGCATATTAGTTTTTTACCGGAATTATACAGTTCGGTTTCATATTCAAGCATAGTGTTCATGATTTACTCCTTGTTTTCGTATACCCGCGGCGGAAGCTCGAGTGTGATATTTCCGAGAGCCGCCGAGCGGAAGTCGCTTAAAACTATGTTCGACGCTCTGAAGGTGTCGATCTCGCCTCCCGATATAACGCAGCCGCGCTTTCGTCCGATAAGCTCCAAAAGCTCGTATTTGTTCGCAGAATCGGAATTGTCTCCAAGCTTGTACAGTTTTTTGAGAGCAGAAAAATAATTTTCTTTGAGATAGCCTAAAAGCTCATATGCAAGATCCTCAACGTCGAGTATCTCGTCCTTTATACCGCCGGTGAAGGCGATTTTTTTTGCGACATTATCGCTTTCAAACTTCGGCCATAAAATACCCGGTGTGTCAAGCAGCTCGTATTTCCCGGCTATTTTGATCCATTGCTTTGTCTGAGTTATTCCGGGACGGTCACCCGTTTTTGCGGCGGCCCTGCCCGAAAGACGGTTTATGAATGAGGATTTGCCCACATTCGGTATTCCGATAACCATCATTTTAACAGCGTGCCGCTTGATCCCTCTCTGCTCGTCGCGGAGAAACTTATCGCTGAGAACGGTCTCGATCGCGGCGTCGAGATTTTTCCTGAGGCCTTTGCCCGAGCGGCTGTCTGCTGCTATGGCTGTATTTCCGCAAATGCTAAAATAATTCAGCCATTTGTCCGTCGCCGCTCTGTCGGCTATATCTGCCTTATTCAGAATTATGACACGCGGCTTTGACGCGGTTATTCTATCGGTCTCCGGATTGCGGGATGACTGAGGAAGACGCGCGTCAACCAGTTCTATAACGACATCGACGAGCTTCAAATTGTCTTTTATCATCCGTCTTGTCTTTGACATATGCCCCGGGAACCATTGGAGCTGGTATTGATTTTCCATAAATTATCTCCTTGTATTATATAATAAGGCCGTATCACACTGTTCGTCGGTGATACAGCCCTTATTTTTAAGATACAAACGTAAAGTTGTGATTTTCGTCCTCTATCAGATAAGATGTTTCAATAGGATAAGCAACCGAACCGAAATTGGTGACCGGCCAGAATCTGAATACCGCGCCTCCGACAATTTCCTTTTCGGGCACTTGGCCGATCTCTCGGCTGTCTCTGCTGTTGTTTCTGTTGTCTCCCATAACGAAAACCTTGTCTTTTTCAACAACAATGGGATTATCCTTGCTGTACTGACCGTTGGCTATACATTCCATAATATAGGCTCCGGTTCGATTGGTCTTGTCTTTAATATAAGGCTCGTCAATTATCTGACCGTTAACATAGACATCACCGTTTTCAAAGTCGATATAAACGGTGTCGCCCTCCGTCGCGATTACTCTCTTAACATACGGTCTGTCCGGGTCGCTTTCCGGTTTAAATATTATCACGTCGCCTTTTTCCGGCTTGTAAAAAAAACGGTTAACATAAAGTCTGTCATTTTCCTGAAGCGTGGGCTGCATTGACGCGCCTTGAACTTTAACCAGCGTGAAAACAAAATTTCTGATAACCAGAGCCAAAGCAACCGCAATAACAAGACACAAAACCCAATCTCTGATCTCTTTCAGCATGTTAATTTCTCCATTCTTCTTTTTAGCTTTTGTTTTTTTGCCGCTTTGAGAACTCGACGGCATTTGAACGCGGGACCGAGGAGCGTCGGTTCTCGCGCCGCGCGGAGCGGAAGTACGATTTAACTGCTCAGCGGCAGCCGAACGTTTATCCGAATTAGCGCGGGATGACGGATTCTGAGCAACCGACTCGGTGATTTTAGGCATTTTCTGAGTCTGACCCGGGATGACAGTCTGTCTTTTCGCGGGACCGCTGCCATTGTCATTTACCGACGAAGGGCGTGCGGAACGCGCGGAAATATTGGCCGGCGCTTTTCCTTGCGCGGATTCGCGTGCGTTTCTGCTCCTTTGAACTTCCGAGGATGCAGGAAAAGGCGCGGGACGCGCATCCGACCGAGATTTATTGCCGAAACCGCTGTCAACAGATGAAACGGAAGGCGCGGGTTTTGGGTTCTCTCCTTTTGCCGAGGGTCTGGAGCCGCTTGACAGCACTGAAGATTCACTCAACTTGGCTCTTGCCATTCTCCTTGCTTTCGCGTTTTCCTCGGCCAAGATCTGCTGTTCCATCTCGCGCTGTCTCGCCATGCGACGAGCCCTGCGTTCCTCGATCTCGCGAATCATCAAATCGGCCTGAGCGTTTATCTCGGACCTTGCTTTTTCGAGCGTCGGGTCATTGGAAGAGGAAGATCGGGCCGCATTGGTCGCGGCATTCTCTAAAATTCTGTCGAGATCCGAGCCGTTTCCTCCGGCGGAATTTCTGTTATTTGAATCCATAATATTTCCCCCTGATACCTTGAAAAATGCCAAAGAGTGGTGATTAAAAATAACCACCACCGCATTTTGCAAATATTATAACTTTTCTCTTACCTTGGCAGCTTTACCTGCTCTGTCACGCAGATAATAAAGCTTTGCGCGTCTGACTTTACCGTGTCTTACGACTTCGATACGGTCGATCTTGGGAGAGTTGATCGCGAATGTTCTTTCAACTCCAACGCCGTAAGAGATACGTCTGACAGTAAATGTCTCCTGAATGCCGCCGTGATTCTTTTTGATCACGGTGCCTTCAAACATCTGAACTCTTTCTCTGTTTCCCTCTTTAACCTTTACATATACACGTACCGTGTCGCCTATCATAAGTTCGGGAAGGTCTGTTCTGATTTGTTCCTGTGTGATTTGTTGTAAAATGTCCATTTAAAAAATCCTTTCTGTTTATACCATTCTTAGATATTCATGTCAAAAAATGACAGCGGACTATCCGATATTAACTACATAATAGTAACATATTTTTTTCAAAACCGCAAGTTATTTAAGGTTAAATTTTTAAAATATAAAAATTTCGATTAATTTTACCAAAAATACTTGATCGCTTCAGACGGAAATTGTTAAAATTGCGGATCACTCATCGTCATCGGGACTGATGATCGCGTCAACAAACTCCTTCGGATCAAACGGCTCAAGGTCGTCGATCTTTTCGCCAACGCCTATATACTTAACGGGAATATTATAGTCGTTTTTGATGGCCAGAACGATCCCGCCCTTCGCTGTTCCGTCGAGCTTGGTCAAAATTATACCGGTTATATCCGCAGCTTCTTTGAATTGCTCGGCCTGCTGCACGGCGTTTTGACCCGTGGTGGCATCAAGAACCAGAAGAACTTCTTTGCTTGAATCGGGAAGCTCGCGGTCAAGTATCCTGTAGATTTTTTTCAGCTCGGCCATGAGATTCTTTTTGTTATGGAGTCTGCCCGCCGTATCGCAGAGCAGCACGTCGATCCCGCGGGCTTTCGCGGCGTTAACAGCATCAAAAATAACGGCCGCGGGGTCAGAACCTTCCTGCTGCTTGATTATCCCCACACCGGCTCTGTCCGCCCATACCTCAAGCTGCTCTATGGCCGCGGCGCGGAATGTGTCTGCCGCAGCTATGAGCACGGATTTTCCCTGATTTTTATATAGGTTCGCGAGCTTACCTATCGTCGTTGTTTTGCCGACGCCGTTTACTCCGATAACCATAATAACGGCTGGCGTTCCGCGAAGCTCGACGGAATTGTCGCCGCCGTCAAGAATCTCGTTCATAATTCGGTTAAGCTCGGATCTCAGCTCATAGCTGTCGCGAAGTTTTTTCTCATCGGCCGCCTCGCGCAGTTTTTCTATTATATCCATAGAAGTATTTACGCCAAGGTCTGCCGTGATCAAGGCTTCCTCAAGCTCGTCGAACAAGTCGTCGTCTATCTTTTTGAACGTTTTTATAACCGAATTAAATTTTTCGTTTATCGATTCTTTGGTTTTACTTAAACCGGTTTTTAATTTATTGAATAATCCCATTATTCACTCACCTCGTCAATGTTTAATGATAGTAATTTTGATACGCCTTTTTCCTGCATGGTCACGCCGTACAGTACGTTCGCCGCCTCCATTGTGCCGCGTTTGTGGGTCACCACTATGAACTGGGTGTCATCGCTGTATCTTTTTAAGTATCCCGCAAAGCGGTACACGTTAACATCGTCAAGCGCCGCTTCCACCTCGTCAAGTATACAAAACGGAGTGGGTCTGACGTTTAATATCGCGAACAGCAGCGCAATTGCCGAAAGCGCTTTTTCGCCGCCGGAAAGCAGCGTGAGGCTTTGAAGTTTTTTACCGGGAGGCTGGGCCTCAATGTCTATGCCGCTTTCAAGCAGATTATCCGGGTCGGAAAGGCTGAGCTTCGCGCGGCCTCCGCCGAATAATTCTGAGAACACCTTGTTGAAGCTTTCGTTTATTTTCACAAATTGCTCCGCGAACTGCGTTTTCATAATAGCCGTCATCTCGGTAATAATTTTGTTGAGCTCTTTTTTTGATTTGTTCAGATCGTCGATCTGAGCCGTCAAAAAGTCCGATCTCTCCTTGATGTTTTTATATTCATCAATGGCGTCAATATTTATGTTGCCTAAGTTCCTGATCTTGCGGCGCAGCTCGCCTATTCGTTTTGTAGCCGCGGCGTGATCAAAACCGTTTAGATCACGCCCTTCCTTTGCGTCACTGTAAGTCAGTTCATACTCATCCCAAAGATGATCGATTATGCCCTCAAGCTCAGCGTCCATGTTTTCATAGCCGGACTGCGCCTTTGTATGAAGATTCGACAGCTTTAAAAGGTTATCGCGCACATCGCTCACGGATTCCTGCTGGGTTTTAACCTCGGCTTCGGTCTCGCGGCGTTTTTCGATAAGCTCATCGAGATATTTTTTGAGCTCTTTGACTGCGTTTTCGTTTTCCGCGGCTTTAAGTTCAAGATCTTTTATCTCGTTTTCCGAATCGGCAATATGTTTTTCCAAAGCTTTGATCTCGTCCAGCCGAGCTAAGGTCGCCGAAATAAGCTGAGACTTTTCATCGTTTACGCCGCGTATTTTTTCATTGGTCTGCTCAATGTCTTTTATAACGGAATTGCGCCTTATGGTAAGCTCAAGAAGTTCTCGTCCGAGCTTTTCGTTTTCTCCGCTCAAACGTTCAAATTCCTTTCCGCGCGTCTCAACGGCGCGGGTAAGCACGGATATCTCATCATCAAGCTTGTCCGACTCGCGCTTGTTTTGCTCAATCTCATCGGTTATTCCGGTGATCTTAGACATCAGCTCATCAAGCTCCGACATCATTTTTTCTCTGTCGGCGCCGGTCGAGGTTATTATCTCGCTCAGATGGCTGCGCTCGGATTTAAGTTTTATTAATTCTTCGTTCTTTTCGGATATACGCGCATTGTTGTTTTTGATTTCCTCAAGCATATCGGCCGCCTCGATAGAGAGCTTGTTAATAAGCTTGCTCAGCGAAACGATGGTTTTTTCCGTTTCTGCAACTTTTACTTTGAGTTCGTTTATCTCGTTTGCTCTCGAGAGCGAACCGATCGTTTTCAGTGCGCTTCCGCCGGTCATTGCTCCGCCGGGCTGCACAACGTCGCCGCCCAAGGTCACGATCTTGAATTTATGTGAACATTTTCTTCCCATGGCGACCGCGTTGTCTATGTTATCGGCTATGACGACCGTACCCAGGATATTCTCGACTATATCGGAATAATTATCGTCACACTCGACAAGAGAGGAGGCTGTCCCGATGTATCCGTCAAGCTTTTCTGCCTTGGCGGTGTCAAGACTGCGGGCGCGTATCTCGGATATCGGAAGAAATGTCGCTCTGCCCGTTCTGTTGTCCTTGAGATATTTTATTGCGCGCTTTGCGTCATCGGTATCATCGGTCACGATGTTTTGCGCGGAGTTCCCAAGCGCTGTCTCGATAGCTGTTATATATTTTTTATCTGTTTTGATAAGCTGCGACAGCGGACCGTGGATGCCCGAGCGCAGACGGCCTTTCTTAAACGCGTTCATAACGCTTCTCACGCCGCGGCTGTACCCCTCAAAATCGCGTTCCATGTTTTCGAGCATTTTTATATTGGAACTAAGCTCGCTCAGCTTTATGCTGTTTTGGTTCTTTTTGTTTATCCGGTTTTGCATCTCGGAGTTTTTCGCTCCGTACATCTCGTCTGTTTTATTTGTTTCGGCTTTGAGTTCTTCGATATATTTTTCGGAATCACCGATTTCGGCGCTGAGCTCCGAAAGTTTTTTGTTCATCTCATCAATAGATGTATTCTTACCTTCAAGCTCGGCGCGTATGATCTCGGCTCGCGACTTAAAGCTGTCCATCAGTATTTCACGGCTTGAAATATGACTTTTAAGGCCGCTGAGAGCGGCATTTTTTTCAACAACTTCAGAGCGCAGCCGTTCCAATGCCTTGTTTTCCTCGGATACATCAAGGCCCGATCTGCGTGATTTTTCCGTTAACTCATCGGCTGCCGCTTTGACTGCCTCGCTCTGAGAATCAAGAGACTCAAGCAGGACTCTCAGTTCGCGTATCTGCTCATCAAGCTTGACCGCACGGCTGTCCGCTTCGGAATTTTCATCGCTGAGGCGGCTTATCGAGCTCTCGGAATGGGCTATCTCATTTTCTGCAAGACTTATTTTGTTTTTTATATCATGGGAGAGATCGCGAAGGTCGGACTCTTTCCGGCGGGTGTTTTCAGCCTCCGAATCCAGCTCGGTCATTTTCGCATAGAGAGCCTCGACCTTGCTGTCGCTGTCGGAGATCTCGCCTTTAATCAAATTTATTTGACTTTCGTATATATCTATATTCTCTTTGAGTTTTTTTAGATCTTCGCGCTTTTTTTCAATATTTATAACCGAAAGATTGATCTCAAGATCTTTCATCTCGTCGCGAAGCACAAGATATTTTTTCGCCTTTTCGGACTGCACGCGCAGAGGCTCAAGCTGAGTTTTAAGCTCGCCCAAAATATCCTCGACCCTGGTTATATTGTCAGAGGTTCGGTCAAGCTTTCTCTCGGCCTCGATTTTTCTGTATTTATATTTCGATATTCCCGAAGCTTCCTCAAATATGTGGCGTCTGTCCTCGGATTTTGTGCTGAGAATATTGTCTATCTGCCCCTGTCCTATGATCGAATATCCGTCGCGTCCAAGGCCTGTATCCATAAACAGTTCGTGCACATCCTTTAAGCGGCACAAGGTTTTGTTTATGTAGTATTCGCTTTCGCCGCTTCTGTAGAGCCTGCGCGAAACACGTATTTCGGGGAAATCAATGCCGAAAACGCCGCTCTCGTTGTCGAGATTCAGGGTAACCTCGGCAAAGCCCAGAGGCTTTCTGCTTTCGGTGCCGGCAAATATAACGTCTTCCATTCGGCTTCCGCGCAGAGATTTTATGCTTTGCTCGCCCATTACCCAGCGTATCGCGTCCGAGATATTGCTCTTTCCCGAACCGTTGGGGCCCACTATAGCGGTTATCCCCGAATTAAAATCAAGATAAATTTTATCGGCAAAGGACTTGAATCCCTGCATCTCAATGCTTTTTAGTATCATATCTGTTTGCTCCGATTTTATTTTGTTTCAGCTTTTGACAGTCTCGGAAGTATCGTGACCGCTATCTCACCGTCCGCCGCGTCCACAAACGCGGTCATTCCGTGTGTCATCGTCCCGTCGATCAGGAGTCGCGCCAGCTTATCCTCGATATTCTTTTCGATGTACCTCCGCATCGGACGCGCTCCGTAACGCTTGTCATAGGATTTTTCAACCACAAGATTTTTTGCGTCATCCGAAACCTCAAGCCGAATGTCCTTTTCTTTAAGACCGCCTCTTAAATCATTGAGCATAAGATCAACGATCCCGACAAGGTCTTCTTTTTTTAGCTCGCTGAAAATGATAACGTCGTCAACGCGGTTCAAAAATTCGGGCCTGAAAAGCTGCTTGAGCGCGCGGTCTATCTTTATCCGCGTCGCTTCCTCGGTTTCATTAAAGCCGACAACATTGGATTTGCTGTCGCTTCCCGCATTTGAGGTCATAATAATTATAGTGTTTTCAAAATTTACAACCTTGCCGTGGCTGTCGGTTATCCTGCCGTCGTCAAGTATCTGCAGAAGAATATTGAAAACATCCTCGTGCGCTTTTTCGATCTCGTCAAGCAGAATAACGCTGTAGGGTCTGCGGCGTATTTTTTCGGTCAGCTGACCCGCCTCGTCGTAGCCCACGTATCCGGGCGGCGAGCCGATAATTTTTGAAACGGAATGTTTTTCCATATATTCCGACATATCGAGCCGAATAAGCGACTCCTCGCCGTCAAAGACCTCGCGCGCGATTTGCTTGGCAAGCTCGGTTTTTCCCACGCCCGTGGGGCCTACAAAAATAAACGAAACGGGGCGGCGCTTTAAATTTATGCCGGCTCTCTTTCTGCGTATCGCGTTGGCCGCGCTTGTGACTGCCTCATCCTGTCCTACAACGCCCGCGTGAAGTCTGTTCTCAAGATCGGTCAGCCTCTCCGATTCGTATTCGGATATGTGTTTCACGGGAATCTTTGTCCAGTTTTCGATCACCGCGGCAACATCTTCGGGCTCAATATATTTGACCGCGGATCTGCTCAGGGTGTCGATCTTTGATTTGAGCTGCAGTTCATGCACTTTAAGGTCGGCAGCCTCCTGATAATTGTCGGCCTCGGCGGCCGCGTCCTTTTTTTGCACTGTTTCGGCAAGTTCGGCATTCAGACGCTCAAGCTCTATCAGCTCGCGGTTGTTTAAGTTAACCTTCGACGCCGCCTCGTCGATAACGTCGATTGCTTTGTCGGGCAAAAATCTGTCCTGGATATATCTTTCCGAAAGGATCGCGGCAGTCCTGATTATTTCATCGGTTATCTTCACATGGTGGTAGTTCTCGTAATAACCTTTTATGCCCTTGAGTATTTCTATAGTCTCGTCGATCGAGGGCTCGTCTACCATAACGGTCTGGAACCTGCGCTCAAGCGCCGAGTCCTTTTCGATGTGCTTTCTGTACTCGTCGATGGTCGTGGCTCCGATAACCTGTATCTCGCCCTTCGCGAGAGCCGGTTTTAATATATTTCCCGCGTTCATTCCGCCCTCTGCGTCGCCGGCGGAAGCAATAGTGTGTATCTCATCTATGACCAGAATAATATTTCCGGCTTTTTTAACTTCGTTAATTATGTTCCTGAGCCTTGACTCGAACTGACCGCGGAACTGTGTGCCGGCTATAACCGATGTCATATCAAGAAGATATATCTCCGTGTTCATCAGCTTGTGCGGAACTTCTCCGTTAATGATCTTCAGCGCAAGCCCCTCCGCAATCGCTGTTTTGCCGACTCCGGGCTCGCCTATCAGGCAGGGGTTATTTTTGGTACGTCTGTTAAGTATCTGGATCGTCCGCTCTATCTCTGAATTTCTGCCTATCACTGTGTCGATCTCGCCATTCGCAGCCCGAGCCGTCAAATTTACGCCGTAGGTGTCAAGCATACGGTTCTTTTTGCGCTCGCGCTCTCGTGTGGCGCGCGGAGCACCTTTTTTGTTATTATCATTTTCGGCGTTTTGCTGTCTGCCGGGATTCATAAAATTGTTAAATATCCCCGACATATTGAACGGATTGCGTTGTCGGCTTTTGCCCATCGGCTCGTCACCGTTTACTTCATCATCCTCATTTTCGACCGATATCAGATCGGCGTCGCCGCCAAGCTCCTGGCGCAGCATGTTTATACTTTCTCCTATATCAAAATCATCGCCCATTTCATCAATGACCGACTTCATTTCACCGTTAAGTCTGTCCATCTCCTCGGCGTCGATACCCATTTTGTTCAGGATATTATCTATCGGACCCAGATTAAGCTCTTTGGCGCATGAGAGACAATACCCCTCGTTTTTTTGCGAGCCGTCGGGACTGAGCCTTGATATGAAAACAACAGCAAGATTTTTATGGCATCTGCAGCAAAGCATTATACCCCTCCTATTTGCCAATTTATTAGAATATTATAACACAACAAAATTGTTTTAGCAATAAATTTATTTATAAAGTTTTTGCCGTAAACAAATTTTGTAAAAAAATTACTTGTATTCTTGTATTTTTAATTGATTTGTGGTATAATTCTTATGAAATATAAATTAATGGGTGAACATATATGGCAATACAAAATTTCGTCGCTAAAAATAACGGAATACCCCTTTACATACAGTTAAAGAGGGCTTTTATCGATGAGATCAAAGCCGGGAAATATGAAAATATGCAAAAACTCCCATCTCGAAGAAAATTGGCAAAAACGCTCCATCTCAGCACAACTACTGTAAACAACGCATATCAGGCGCTTGTGGACGAGGGTTACGCCGTCACTATAGATCGCAGCGGATTTTATGCCAGGACATTTGAATCGACAAATGACGAGTATAACGATATCGTATGGGAGACAAGCACCGAATACTTATACAACTTCAGTTACAACAACTGCGACACTTCGTTTTTAAAGGAATATTTTATTATTCCGTCCAAAAATTACAGCAGAGCGATAGAAAACAGCGCTCGGATATTATCCTCCCACGGCAACAAGAGGGGAGAAACCGGCCTTCGGGTAGAGCTTTCGAAATTTTTAAGCCAATTCAGGGGGATCAGCTGCTCTATTAACGACATTATTTTCGGCGCGGGAATACAATATCTTCTGACGGCCATCGTTATGATATTGGGCACCGATAAAGTTTACGGTTTTGAAAATCCAACCGATTATAAAATGTATGTCTGGCTTAAAAATCTCGGTGTTAATATAAAATTTCTGAACATCACCGCGCACAACAGAATAACCCCGGACGAGCTTGACAAACTCGGTATAGACGTTATGATATTAATGCCCGAAAACCAGCTCCCGACAGGACGCAGGATGGATCTTGAGGAAAGGCAGGAACTTGCGCGCTGGTGCTCGGATTCAAAAGAGAAATATATTATCGAAACCGCGACCGACGGCTATCTGAATTATTCCGATAACATAATAAGCACTATATATACTCTCGCGGAGTCAAACGTGATCTATCTTGAAAGCTTTGAATATATTTTATCGCCAAATATACGCGCGTCATACATGGTGCTTCCGCCCGGGATCATTGATTCGGTGATAAAGAAGCTCGAAAACTTTTCACCTCTTGTCACGGCGTACGAACAGGAAATATATCACAATATGCTCAGCGGCGGATTTTTGAAAAAACTGATACTAAAAAATAATAAAAATATGAAGAAAAAGCGCGACCGTCTGATCTCGGAACTCAGAGCTTCGGAATTGGGAAGCAGATTCGCCGCCGTCAACGCAGACACGGGAATGAATTTTCTCGGAATAATAGAGGGCAGCGGAAGCGGGATCGAGCTTACCCGAGCCGCGTTTGACGCGGGCGTAAAAATATTCGAGATGAGCAAATTTTTAAACAATCCCAATCCTCAAATCGAGCACCGAGCCTTTGTTTTCGGATACGGCGGTCTGAATACCGGCGATATAAAAGACGCGGTAAAGCGTATTGAAGGCGTTTGGTGCCCGATCGATTAGACTCTCGATCGTCCGCATTTTCGCCTTGACAAAGAAAACGCCTAATGTTATACTGATTTTGATATCAGTTTAATAATGACATAAAAATCGAATGAAATTTAAATTTTAAAAAACGGAGGAATGAAAATGAGTTTAGTAATTAAATCTGTCAATGACAAGGATTTCGTAAAATACGGCAGAGTTGTCGAAGGATATGATTTCGGCAAGCTTCTTTCTACTCTTGAAAGCTGCTCTCCCAAGCCCGACGACGTGGTGTATGTTCCGTCGTGTCCCGAGCTTGAGTCCCTTGAAGTTAAGAAATATTTGGCCGATAACGTCTACGGCGGAATGCCGATTCAGATCGGCTACTGTAACGGAACAAACACAAAGCTCAATTGCCTTGAATATCACAAAGACAGTGAGATCGACATTGCGGCCGATGATTGCGTTCTGCTTTTGGGTTGTCAGCAGGACGCTGCGAAAGGAACATACGACACATCTAAGGTCGAGGCGTTTCTCTGCCCCAAAGGCACTGCAGTCGAGCTTTACGCGACGACGCTGCACTACGCGCCGTGCAGCGCCAAGCTCGGCGAGGGTTTCAGAGTAGTGATCGTCCTTCCCAAGGGTACAAATTACGATATGCCCGATATCGAGATCACCAACAATGAGGATAAGCGGCTGTTTGCAAGCAACAAGTGGCTGATCGCACATCCCGACGCGCCCGAGGCGAAGCAGGGCGCCGTTGTTGCCATAACCGGCGATAACACCGATATTGCCGAGCTTATCAAATAAGAGGCATATTAATAAATTGTAATATAATTTCAATAAACAGGTCTTGATACAAGGCCTGTTTGCGTATATAATAATAAGCACATAATTTTTGGGAGGTATTCTGAATTGAACTTTATCGAAGTTATAAAATCAATTATTCTCGGCATTGTCGAGGGCATAACCGAATGGCTGCCCATAAGCTCCACGGGTCACATGATCCTCGTGAACGAGCTGATACGCAACACGGGCTTCACGGCCTCGGATTTATATTTGTATGTTATACAGCTTGGCGCGATACTCGCGGTCGTCACACTGTATTTCCGCAAGCTGAACCCGTTCTCGCCGAGCAAAACAAAAAGCGAAAAGTCGGACACATGGCAGATGTGGTTCAAGGTGGTGATCGCCTGTCTGCCCGCCGCGGTTATCGGACTGCTGCTCGACCCGATAATGGAAAAACTCGAAAACTGGGAAGTCGTTTCCGCCACCCTTATTATCTACGGAATAGCGTTTATCATTCTTGAAAACCGTCCGAGAAAAACTCTCGTGCGCGACATGAACGGCATGACCTACAAAACCGCGCTGCTGATCGGCATGTTTCAGGTGCTTTCGATAATTCCCGGGACCTCACGCTCGGGCTCTACCATATTGGGCGCCATGATAGTCGGCTGCTCGAGAGAGATAGCTGCGGAGTTCTCGTTCTTTCTGGCGATACCCGTCATGTTCGGCGTCAGTCTATTAAAAATTTTGAAATACGGTCTTGTTATGAGCGGCGGCGACGCGGCTGTGCTCCTCATCGGCATGGCTGTGGCATATGCAGTTTCGATGCTGGCGATAAAGTTCCTCGTAAATTTTGTGAAAAGCCACGACTTCAAGCCCTTCGGAGTTTACAGAATAATTCTCGGACTTGTCGTTATAGCTTACTTCTTGGTATTTTGACCGTAAAATATCAACGGTTTTATTGAAAATACATCTTTTTTGAAATTTACTATTGCAAATAGACTGTTGTTGTTATATAATAGATAAAGAAAATTTTGCCCAAGCGGCATAACATAATCCGGAGGTATAAAAATGGCAAAAGAAAAAGTAGTATTGGCGTATTCGGGAGGTCTCGACACCTCGATCATCATTCCTTGGCTCAAGGAGAATTATGACTATGATGTTATCGCGGTATGCGGCAACGTTGGCCAGGGCAAAGAGACCGAAGGTCTTGAAGAGAGGGCAAAGAGATCGGGCGCACTCAAGCTCTATATTGAGGACTTAAGAGACGAGTACGTTGAGGATTTTATTTTCCCCACGCTCAAAGCCGGCGCGGTCTATGAGGGCAAGTATCTGCTGGGAACATCCCACGCGCGTCCGATCATAGCGAGAAGGCTTGTTGAGATAGCGAAAAAAGAAGGAGCGGTGGCTATCTGTCACGGAGCAACCGGCAAAGGCAACGATCAGGTCCGCTTTGAACTGACTATCAAGGCGCTGGCTCCGGAGCTTAAAATAATCGCGCCCTGGAGGATTTGGGACATCAAATCGAGAGAAGACGCGGTCGATTACGCCGAGGCTCATAATATTGAGATACCCGTAACCAAAAAAGATTTGTATTCAAGAGACAGAAACATCTGGCACATCAGCCACGAGGGCATGGATCTTGAGGATCCCGCCAACGAGCCTCAGCTCGACAGCCTGCTCAAGCTCGGCGTATCGCCCGAAAAGGCTCCGGACGAGCCCACATATATCACAATAGGATTTAATAAGGGCGTTCCGGTGTCGCTGGACGGCAAGAAAATGAAGGCGCGCGAGCTGGTTGAAAAACTCAATGAACTTGGCGGAAAGAACGGAATCGGCATTGCTGACATCGTTGAGGACAGACTGGTCGGCATGAAGTCAAGAGGCGTGTATGAGACTCCGGGCGGTACAATTCTGTACGCCGCTCTTCAGGAACTTGAGTATCTCTGCCTTGACCGTGACACTCAGGCGTTCAAGCGCCAGGCGGCCATCAAATTCGCCGAACTGGTGTATGACGGCAAGTGGTTCACGCCCCTGCGCGAGTCGCTTTCTGCCATGGTTGACTCGATGGAGGAAACAGTCACCGGCGAAGTTCGCGTTAAGCTTTACAAAGGCTCAGTTACCCCCGCGGGCACAAAGTCGCCTTACTCGCTTTATAACGAGGATATCGCCAGCTTCGGCGACAGCCATGAGCTCTACAGCCACAAGGACAGCGAGGGCTTCATAAACCTGTTCGGACTTCCGCTCAAGGTTAGAGCCTTAATGAAGAAAAAACAGAATAAGTAAACAAGTTTTTCGGAAAGAGGACAGATAATGGCAAAATTATGGGGAGGCCGCTTTTCAAAATCCACCGACGCGCTGGTTGACGATTTCAACTCGTCGATCAGGTTTGACTCGCGGATGTACGTTCAGGACATACGCGGGAGCCAGGCCCACGCCGAGATGCTCGGCAGGCAGGGGATAATAAGCAAAGAGGACTCCAAGTTGATTGTAAAGACTCTCGGCGAGATCAAAAAAGATATTGACGACGGAAAAGTCGAGTTCAGGATCGACGCCGAGGACATACATATGAATATCGAGACGATACTAATCGAGCGGATAGGAGATGTGGGCAAGAGGCTCCACACGGGCCGCAGCCGCAACGATCAGGTTGCGCTTGACACGAGAATGTACGTCCGCGACAAGCTTGATGAGATAAAAAAAGACGTCGAGGCCCTCAAATCGACGCTGCTCGATCTGGCGGAGGAGCATCTCAACACGATAATGCCGGGCTATACCCACCTGCAAAAGGCGCAGCCCGTGACTCTGGCCCATCATCTGATGGCGTATTACGAGATGTTTAACCGCGACAGTTCAAGGCTTGACGACTGCCGAAAAAGGCTTAACGTAATGCCGCTCGGCAGCGGCGCGCTCGCGGGAACCACGTATCCCCTCGACCGCGAATTTGTTGCGGACAAGCTCGGTTTTGACTCAGTGAGCATGAACAGTCTGGACGGCGTTTCGGACAGAGATTTCACTCTCGAGCTTGCGTTTGACATATCGGTCATTATGACGCATCTCAGCCGTTTTTCCGAGGAAATAATTCTTTGGAGCTCGCACGAGTTCGGATTCATTGATCTTGACGACGCGTACAGCACGGGCTCAAGCATAATGCCACAGAAAAAGAATCCCGACGTCGCCGAGCTTGCCAGAGGCAAGACCGGCAGAGTATACGGTGACCTGATGGGACTTTTGACCGTTATGAAAGGGATTCCGCTGGCGTACAACAAGGATATGCAGGAGGACAAAGAGCAGCTGTTTGACGCGATCGACACCGTCAAAATGTGTTTGCCGGTATTCGAGAGAATGATAGCGACCATGACGGTGCGCAAAGACAGGATGCTTGAAGGAGCCAAAGGCGGATTTACCAATGCCACCGATGTTGCGGATTATCTTGTAAAAAAGGGTCTGCCGTTCCGCGACGCGCACGGTGTTGTTGGAAGAATTGTCGCGTACTGCATTGAGAAAAACACCGTTATCGACGCGCTCTCGATCGATGAATTCAAGAGCTTTTCGGAGCTTTTCGGTGATGATATATACGACGCGATCTCGCTTGAGACCTGCGTGGGTCAAAGAGAGCTTATCGGCGGACCCGCGCCAAAAACTGTCAAGGCGCTAATAGAAAAATATAAAAATTAATATAAAAGGAGATTGATTCAAATGAAATTATTTATCGACACAGCCATTGTTGACGAAATCAAAGAAGTCAATGATATGGGCGTGATCTGCGGCGTTACAACAAATCCGTCGCTCATCGCCAAGTCGGGCAGAAAATTTGAGGATGTTGTAAAGGAGATCACTCAGATAGTTGACGGCCCCATCAGTGCCGAGGTTACCGCCAAGGATCCCGACGAGATGGTTGAGCAGGCGATCCCCCTCACCAAGATTCACAAAAATATCATAATCAAGATACCCTTCAACAAAGAGGGCCTGATGGCTTGCAAAAAGATGACCGCCCTGGGCATCAAGACAAATGTTACGCTTATTTTCTCGGCGGCACAGGCGCTTCTCGCGGCAAAGGCGGGCGCTACATACGTAAGCCCCTTCCTGGGCAGACTCGACGACATCGGAACCGACGGCATGAACCTCATCGAGGAGATAGTTGACGTATTCGCGAATGATCCCGAGATCAACACGCAGATCATCGCCGCTTCTATCAGAAACCCGATCCATGTTATCGACGCCGCAAGAGTTGGCTGCGATATCGCGACCGTTCCCTACGGTGTTATCATGCAGATGCTCAACCACCCGCTGACCGACATCGGCATAGCAAGATTCGACGCGGACTGGGCAACGGTTCCCAAGGACTAAGAATATATTTAAGGGCTCCCGTTCGGAGCCCTTAGTCATATAAGTCGGTATATTATCTTGATTTATTCCGAAGGTCTTGTATTTAATTCCGATTCAATTTTTTCATCTTGGCCGATTTTTTGTATCTGTAATTTTTCATCATTCCCGCTTAAATTACTGTTTTTATAATTTAACAAGTATTCTTTGAACTTTGAATATAAAAAATTGCAGCCGTGCGTTAGCAAAAAATAAAACACGTTTATTACAGCGGAAACGATAAGTGCTCCAATAAAGATACACGGAACAGCAATAATATAATACTTCATTTTTGCCGGCACATCGGATATTATTGCGTTGAAAGCAACATAAAAATAATCATCAAAGAACCATGTTGAAAGATATGCGCCGAATGATAAATTCGCTACTATTTTAAGAAGCGATTTAACGGCCGCAGGAGCTTTGCCGAGATTTAATTTGGTCAAAAACAAAAACAAAAATGTTGATGTTAAAGCGTTCTCAAAACCTCCCCAATCGTTCATAGCGTTAAATACTAAATTTTTATTATACGAAACCAAAATATTAATAATTGAGCTAAGCAGCAGAGATAATACGAACAACGCAAGACACTGATACTTTTTATCTTTGGTGTTATATTCTCTTATATAAGCACCTATGTAATAATATGCGATCGGATATAAACTCACAAAAACATCCGGCATGCTTTTGTGATAGTAATTTGCATAGGTCGGCAAAATAATAACTCCGATAGCAGCTAATACAAGAGCTTGCTTTTGCCATTTTTCACCGCATTTTTTGAATATAATATTCAACAACGGAATAATTGTATAAAGCCAAATATAGATTCCGACATACCAACTGTATTCGGAGCTGGAAGATAAATCTATAATAAAATCTATCGGTCCCAAAACGTTATTTCTGACTATTGCCTTATATATAAATACAAATACTTTATATATAAAGAATATGGATAATATTCGGATCAAACCCTTAAAGTATCCTCTTCCAAAGGTTTTTTTGGACATTAAAAATCCTGTTATCAATAAAAATAAGGGTATGCACATCATAGACATTGTGCGTACAACTGTCATAATATACATAAGATTTGAGTTAACAGGTAAATTATAAAAACCCGTATGCATAAAAAAGTGAATAGACGGGATAAAATATAGCGCTATACATCTTATTAAATCAATATTTGCAAATCTTTCACTTTTGTTTGATGCAGTCTTTCGCTGATCCCGGATAGGCAAATCCGAATTGTTAAGACTCTCTGTCATTGTCATAAAATACACACCTCTGTTAAATCCAATACCTTATTAAAGTGTTTTAAGTATAATATATATATAATATTATGTCAAGTCTATAGCTTTTGACTTCACGCAATATCTGCATAGTGCCATATCGCAGGTTAAATTGCAGTCTTTTAAAAATTAAATTTTTGCGGCAGCAATGCAAATTAGCGGTCTTGCGCTCAATATCAATAAATCAGAACGCCGATCACCGCGCCGCACAGGATATACACGATCGGGTGGATTTTTTTCAGAGGCTTCAGGTACAGCAGTATCAGCGTGGCTATACAAATCAAAAGCGCTTTGGGATCGGCGAGGTTAAGTATATTGTGCGTTTCGGAAAATTTGTCAAGGGTCAGGACAGCAACTTTCATGACCTGAAGAGCGGCTGCGGCAATAAGGCCGGCTACGGCGGGGCGAAGGCCGTAAAACGCGTGCTTCACAAGCTTGTTTTCCTGAAATTTTTGCAAAAACTTCGCGATAATAACGATAATAACCAGGGAGGGCAGGACGAGCCCCACCGTTGCAATAACCGAGCCGAGCGCTCCGCCGACCGTATATCCCGTGTATGTTGCCATGTTTACGCCCATAGGGCCGGGAGTTGATTCGGAAACCGCGATCATATTTGATATGTCATTGACCGACAGCCATTCGGGGTATCTCGCTGACATGTCATAGATAAACGGCAGCGTGGCGAGGCCGCCTCCGACCGCGAAAAGTCCCGTTTTAAAGAATTCGTAAAACAAAAGCAGATATGTCATTCCTTGCACCTCCCGAGACGTCCCGCGATCAGGCCGACTATAAGCGCTCCGATCACGACGTATACCGAGGATATGCCCAAAAGTCCCGCCAGAACAAAGGCGAGAATAAATATAACAAAACCGGTGACGTCCTTAACTCCGGATTTGAAAAACTTGACTACCGCTTGAATTATAAGCGCCGCAACTACCGCGCGGACGCCCGCGAAAGCGTGCTGCACAAATTCGATCTCGGCAAAATTCTGCAAAAACGCGGCGATAAGCATAATTATGATAAGCGACGGAAAAATAACACCGGCGGTGGCGGCGACAGCTCCGGGAACGCCTTTATTTTTATATCCGATAAACGTGGCGGTGTTGACCGCGATTATTCCGGGCGTGCATTGTCCTACGGCGAAATAGTTTAAAAGTTCCTCGCTCGTCGCCCATTTTTTGTTTGACACGACCTCGCGCTCAAGGATCGGCAGCATGGCGTACCCGCCGCCGAAAGTCATCACTCCGACCTTAGCGAATGTTATAAACATTTCAAGTAATTTTCTCATAAAAAACTTCCTTTCTGCACAAAACGCAGATCGGACTAATAATACCATATTTTTTATGTTCTGTAAATACACAAAAAATAATTTATCAACAAACTAATTTTGTCACATTTTTAACGCGAGATATATTGACAAGCATTGAATCATTGTTGTATAATAATAAAATGGTATTTAAGAGAAAAGGAGATGCGTGATAATATGATTAAAAACGGTGCCGACATCGTTTTGGAATGTTTGCTTGAACAAGGCGTTGACACTGTCTTCGGCTATCCCGGAGGAGCCATACTTAACGTCTATGATTCTTTTTATAAATATTCTGCAAAAATCAGACACATTCTGACCTCGCACGAGCAGGGCGCGGCCCACGCTGCTGACGGATATGCCAGAAGCACCGGCAAAGTGGGCGTCTGCGTGGCGACCTCGGGCCCCGGAGCCACAAACCTTGTAACGGGAATTGCCACGGCTTATATGGACTCGATCCCCATTGTTGCGATAACCTGCAACGTGGCGAATAATCTGCTCGGAAAGGACAGCTTCCAGGAAGTTGATATTGTGGGAATCACAATGCCCGTCACAAAACATAATTTTTTGATAAAGAGCGCGGACGAGATAGCGCCCACATTCAGAAGAGCGTTTAAAATCGCCGCCTCGGGCAGACCGGGTCCGGTCCTTATTGATATCACCAAGGACGCGACGGCAGGCGAAGCGGATTACAAAAAAGAGATACCCGAAAGAGTTGACAACTATAAGATTGAGAGCGACTCGGCAGCCTTCGACAAAGTTATCGAGATGATAGAAAAAGCCGAACGTCCTCTGATTATGGCCGGCGGCGGAATTATCGCCTCGGGCGCATCAAAAGAGCTGCACAAGTTCCAGAAAACGATCGACGCCCCCGTGACGCTTGCCACTATGGGTCTCGGCGCTTTTCCCGCGAGCGATCCCGCTTTCACGGGAATGATCGGAATGCACGGTTCTAAGACAACGTCACTCGCAGTTAAGCACTGCGACCTTTTGATAAACGTAGGCTCGAGATTTTCAGACAGAGTTATATGCGATCCCGCAACGTTTGCCAGACGCGCAAAGATCGTGCACATAGACGTTGACAGAGCCGAGATCAACAAAAATATACTCACCGACGCGTTCCTGATAGGAGACGCGCGCGCGGTGCTTGACGAGCTCAACAAGCGCCTGCACAAGAAGAAGCACAGCGAATGGATGAGCAAGATAGCGGGTTGGAAAGAAAAATATCCCGTTAAATACAAGAGCGACAGCGAGTTCAATCCCGAGACGATAATCAAGGAGATCAAGCGTCAAACCGGAGATGATACATATCTGGTTACCGATGTCGGACAGCACCAGATGTGGGCGGCTCAGTTCTTCGGTATCGAAAAGCCCAGACACTTTTTGTCGTCGGGCGGTCTTGGCACAATGGGATACGGCGTTGGCGCGGCGATCGGCGCACAGGCGGCTCACCCCGACAGCGTTGTGGTCAATATATCGGGCGACGGCTGCTTCCACATGAATCTTCAGGAACTCTCGACCGCAGCGACCCAAAAGCTGCCGATCATAGACGTTGTTATGAACAACAACGTGCTCGGTATGGTCCGCCAGTGGCAGAGATTGTTCTACGGAGAGCGCTTCTCGCACACCACGCTTAACAAACCCACAAACTATAACATGGTTGCGAAGGGTCTGGGAGCCGATGCATATACCGTCACAAATATTGAGGAGCTCGCCAAAGCAGTGAGCGCGGCGCTGAAAAACAGAACCAAGCCGACGGTCATAAACTGTGTGATCAATCCCGACCATGCGGTTCTGCCAATGGTGCCGGGCGGCGAGTCAATAGAAGAACCGATACTTGAGATAACAGCGGACGGCAAGGAGGTCAGATAATATGAGCGGAATTATTACAGATCCTGTTCCCGAAAAGAAGCAGGCAAAAAAGAAAATGCACGTTTTATCTATTCACGTTGTGAACCATGCCGGCGTTCTGAGCCGTATCGCGGGTCTTTTCTCGCGCCGTATGTATAATATCGACAGCCTTTCGGTCGGCGAGACCGAGGACCCGAAGATCTCGCGCATGACGATCGTGACCCACGCGGACGAAAACACATTCCATCAGATACAGAACCAGCTGGCCAAGCTTGAGGATGTAAAGCATATCTGCGAGCTCCACAAGGACCAGGCTGTTCTGCGCGAGCATGTGCTGATCAAAGTCAATAACAAGGATACAACGGCGATAATGCAGATCTGTCAGATATTCAGAGCAAATGTCGTTGACGTTTCCAAAAAACTGCTGACTCTGGAGCTTACCGGAGGTCCAAGCAAGATAAACGCGTTTATCGACCTTATGGAGCAGTTTGAGATAGAAGGCTTAGTCAGGACCGGTCTGACCGGATTAAAGCGCGGAAGCACCACGGAAGCGGAGGAAGCCGCGCGTGAAAATAATTAGAAAAATAATTAATTATTAAATATTTGGAGGTTTTATAAATGGCAAAATTATATCATGAAAGCGACTGCAATTTGGGATTGCTGAACAACAAGACAGTGGCGATTATCGGCTACGGCAGCCAGGGCCACGCCCACGCTCTGAATCTTAAGGAGAGCGGAGTTCACGTAATCATCGGTCTGTATCCGGGAAGCAAATCCTGG
Source organism: uncultured Clostridia bacterium (assembly GCA_947625905.1). Taxonomy (GTDB): domain Bacteria; phylum Bacillota; class Clostridia; order Monoglobales; family Monoglobaceae; genus Monoglobus. Next base: position 47,590 of record CANQQJ010000010.1, read on the forward strand.
AAAGTGGCAGAGGAGGCGGGATTTGAGGTTTATAACTCTGACGAAGCCGCCAAGAAGGCTGACATAATCATGATACTTATCAACGACGAGAAGCAGGCTAAGCTGTATGAGGAGAACATAAAGCCCAATCTGGAGCCCGGAAACGTTCTGGCGTTTGCCCACGGTTTCAATATTCATTTTAAACTCATAACTCCCCCGAAGGATGTTGACGTTATAATGGTCGCTCCCAAGGGTCCGGGCCACACGGTTCGCAGTGAGTATGTAGCAGGCAAGGGTGTTCCCTGCCTGGTAGCCGTTGAACAGGACGCTACGGGCAACGCTATGGATATCGGTCTGGCTTATGCCGCGGGTATCGGCGGAGCGAGAGCCGGCGTGCTTGAGACGACGTTTAAGATGGAGACCGAGACCGACCTCTTCGGTGAGCAGTGCGTGCTTTGCGGCGGTGTTACAGCTTTGATGGAAGCAGGTTTTGAAACTCTGGTTGAAGCGGGCTATGATCCCCAGAACGCGTACTTTGAGTGCATCCATGAGATGAAGCTTATCGTTGATCTGATCTATCACGGCGGATTCGGCGAGATGAGACACTCGATCTCCGACACGGCCGAGTACGGCGACTACGAGATAGGCAAGAGGATCATCACCGAGGATACCAAGAAAGAGATGAAAAAGGTCCTCAGCGAGATCCAGGACGGAACATTCGCCAAGAGCTGGATCACAGAGAACGCTGTTAATCGTCCCCACTTTAACGCCACAAGAAGGATCAAGGCTGATCATCAGCTTGAGCATGTCGGCAGAGAAATCAGAAAGCTCTATTCCTGGAACGACGAGAAATAAACTCTTGACTTTAAGGCGGCGGCAAACGACCGCCGCCTTTTCTAAACGAGGTGTGTTTATTTGAATATCAACGGCCGCCTCGGCGGCAGACAAGAAAAAAATATTGAGATCTTTGACTCAACATTAAGAGACGGCGCGCAAGGCGAAGGCATATCGTTTTCGATCGAGGATAAGCTAAACATCGTGAAAGCGCTTGACTATGTTGGCGCTGATTACATAGAGGCCGGGAATCCCGGCTCAAACCCGAAGGACCTTGAATTTTTTGAAACGATAGACCGCACAAAAATGCACCACGCCCGTCTTGTTGCTTTCGGCTCGACTTGCAGAAAAGAGATCTCGCCCGAGCATGATGATAACTGCAAATCGCTGCTTACCGCCAATACCGACGTTGTCGCGATCTTCGGCAAATCTTGGGACCTGCACGTCACCGATATTATCAAGACGTCGCTTTCCGAGAATCTTCGAATGATCCATGATACGGTCAGGTTTTTCAAGGCTCACAAAAAAGAGGTCATATTTGACGCCGAGCATTATTTTGACGGATTCAAGCGCAATCCCGAATATACCAAATCAGCGCTAAAGGCCGCGATAGACGCGGGTGCCGACAGAATTGTTTTATGTGAAACCAACGGAGGCTGCCTGCCCGATGAGGTTGAAAAAATAACCGCCGAGACCTGCGCGGAGTTCCCCGATACCGTAATTGGCATACACTGCCACAACGACAGCGGATGCGCGGCGGCAAATTCTCTTGCCGCGGTAAAGGCCGGAGCAAGACATGTTCAGGGCACATATCTCGGCTACGGAGAAAGATGCGGAAATGCGAATTTATCCACCGTGATACCCAACCTGCAAATAAAGCAGGATTACCGCTGCGTGCCAGAAAAGAACCTTGAGCGTTTCACAAGGACTGCCAGATGGATATCCGAGATCGCGAATTTATCGCTGTTTAAGGGTATGCCATATGTTGGCGGCTCGGCGTTTTCCCACAAAGCGGGAATGCACATTGACGCTGTGGCTAAAGACTCGACATCATTTGAGCACATTGCACCCGAGAGCATAGGAAACGAGCGCAGATTTTTGATGAGCGAGGTCGCGGGTCGTGGAACTGTGCTGAAAAAAATCAGCAAAATAGCTCCCGAGCTCACCAAAGACTCCCCCGAGATCGCCGAGATCTGCGCGCGGGTAAAGCAGCTTGAATACGAGGGTTACTCATTTGAAGCGGCCGAGGCAAGTTTTGAACTGCTGGTCAAAGACGTATTAAAACAAAAGAAAAACTATTTCACGCTAAACTATTTTAAAACGATAGTCGAGCCGGATGAAAATGATTTCAGCGCCTCCGCTATCATCAAGATCACGGTAGGCGATAAAACCGAAATAACCGCCGCGGAGGGAAACGGCCCCGTGCACGCGCTGGATAACGCGCTGAGGCGCGTACTCGAGGGATTCTATCCCGAGCTCAGCGACGTGCATTTGACGGACTACAAAGTAAGAGTTCTGGAGCCGCAGCAGGCGACGGGCGCCAAGGTACGCGTTCTGATCGAAAGCAGAGACGAGACCGGAAGCTGGACGACCGTCGGCGTTTCCGAGGACGTTATAGCGGCCTCGTGGATCGCGCTGGTTGAATCGGTTGAATATAAATTAATGAAGGAGGAATAAAAATATGGGCATGACAATGACACAAAAAATCCTGGCTGACCACGCCGGACTTGAAAGCGTTAAAGCCGGACAGCTTATCAAAGCGAAGCTTGACATGGTTCTGGGAAACGATGTTACCACGCCCGTTGCTATAAAAGAATTTAAGGCGGCGGGATTCGACAAGGTTTTTGACAAAGACAAGGTTTCGATCGTACTTGACCATTTCACACCCAACAAGGACATAAAGTCGGCCGAGCACTGCAAAATGTGCCGCGAGTTCGCCGGCGATAAAGACGTTACTAATTTTTATGATGTTGGTGAGATGGGTGTTGAGCACGCCCTGCTCCCCGAAAAAGGTCTTGTGGCTCCCGGTGAGGTCATAATAGGAGCGGACTCGCACACTTGTACATACGGCGCGGTCGGTGCTTTTTCAACGGGCGTCGGCTCGACCGATATGGCCGCGGGAATGGCGACCGGCGAGGCGTGGTTCAAGGTTCCGTCGGCTCTCAAATTCAATCTTATGGGCAAACCCGCTAAGTGGATATCGGGTAAGGATGTTATACTGCATATAATCGGAATGATCGGTGTTGACGGCGCGCTCTATAAATCAATGGAGTTTAGCGGCGACGGTCTCAAGTACTTATCGATCGACGACCGTCTGACAATGGCCAATATGGCGATCGAGGCGGGAGGCAAGAACGGCATATTCGAAGTTGACGATGTTACAAAGGCTTATCTTGACGAAAGAGTTGACCGCAAATATAAGATATACACGGCAGACAGTGACGCCGAATATGACGCGGTTTATGACATCGATCTTTCGGCACTCAAGGCCACGGTCGCGTTCCCGCACCTTCCCGAGAACACAAAGACGATCGACGAGGTCGGCGAGGTCAAGCTTGACCAGTGCGTGATCGGTTCCTGCACAAACGGCCGTCTTGAGGATCTTGAAAAGGCTGCCGAGATCTTTAAGGGAAAACATGTGGCTAAAAATATCAGAGCCATAATTATTCCCGCAACTCAGAAGATATATCGCGAGGCAATGAAAGAAGGCCTGTTTGACATATTTATGGACGCAGGCTGCGTTATTTCGACTCCCACCTGCGGCCCCTGCCTTGGAGGTCATATGGGCATACTCGCCAAAGGCGAAAGAGCGATATCAACGTCAAACAGAAATTTTGTCGGCAGAATGGGTCATCCCGAGTCTGAGGTTTATCTGGCGAGCCCGGTCGTTGCGGCCGCTTCGGCGATAAAGGGATATATCTGCGGTCCCGATGAGATATAGAGAGGAGGAAGAATAAATGAACGCAAAAGGCAAAGTACATAAGTATCTTGACAATGTTGACACCGATGTTATTATCCCCGCGCGCTATCTGAATTCCTCAGAGCCTTCGGAACTCGCGGCGCACTGCATGGAGGATATAGACAAGGATTTTGTAAATAACGTAAAACAGGGCGATATCATGGTTGCCCGCAACAATTTCGGCTGCGGCTCCTCTCGTGAGCATGCTCCCATAGCGATCAAGGCTTCGGGTATCGGCTGCGTAATAGCGGCGACTTTCGCCAGGATCTTTTACCGCAACGCCATAAATATCGGACTTCCCATCATGGAGTGTCCCGAAGCCGCGGAGAATATAAACGCGGGCGATGAAGTCGAAGTTGATTTTGACACGGGAATTATTAAGGACATAACCACAGGCAAGGAATTTAAGGCAGAGCCGTTTCCCGATTTTATTAAAGAGATAATCAATAAAAACGGCTTGATGAACTCGCTGAAATAGTGTTTTTACCGGACGCATATTAAAAATCATATGGGCGGCGCCCCGGCCGCCCGCTTGATCGAAAAAAAGCAACGGCTTTTTGATATCAAAGAAAGGAAACTTACCATGAACATAAAATTAGCAGTAGTAAAAGGCGACGGTATCGGTCCCGAGATCATTACCGAAGCCGAAAAAGTTCTTGACAAAATAGGTGAAAAATACGGTCACAGCTTTGAGTACACCGATATTTTGGCGGGCGGATGCGCCATAGACGAAACAGGAGCGCCGCTGCCCGAGGAATCGGTCAAGATAGCCAAGGCATCCGATTCGGTGCTTCTCGGCGCGGTCGGCGGTCCAAAATGGGACACGCTTCCCGGACACTTAAGACCCGAAAAGGCTCTGCTCGGTCTCAGATCCGAACTTGGTCTGTTTGCAAATATCAGACCCGCAAAGCTTCATGACGCGCTTGCCGGTGCGTGTCCCCTCAAACCCGAAATTTCCGAAGGCGGACTCGACTTGGTTATCGTACGCGAGCTCACCGGCGGTCTTTATTTCGGGGACAGAGGCAGAAGAAACGAGAGCACGGGCGATGAGGAAGCCTATGACGAGCTCAAATACGCAGTAAGCGAGATCAAGAGGATAGGCAAGGTCGCGTTTGAACTTGCAATGAAGCGCGAGCGCAAAAAGGTTACAAGTGTTGACAAAGCGAATGTTATCGAAACTTCGCGTCTCTGGCGCGAGACAATGCACGAGCTCGCCAAGGAATATCCCGAGGTTGAGTATTCTGATATGCTGGTTGACAACTGCGCGATGCAGCTTGTAAGAAATCCCGGTCAGTTTGACGTTATCGTGACTGAGAATATGTTCGGCGACATTCTTTCCGACGAGGCAAGTATGACTACGGGCTCGATTGGAATGCTGCCCTCATCATCCCTCGGCGACAGCTCGCTCGGAATGTATGAGCCTATCCATGGCAGCGCACCCGATATTGCCGGCCAAAACATTGCTAATCCTATAGCAACGATCCTGTCCTGCGCCATGATGCTGCGCGACAGCTTCGGACTGATGGATGAAGCAAAGAATATCGAAGACGCTGTGACAAACGTGTTAAATGACGGATACAGGACAGCCGACATTATGGACGATGGCGGAAAACTTCTCGGAACCAAAGAAATGGGCGATATAATAGTCAAATATATCGGTTAGAATATGTGTAAAATGTGCACCCCAAAAGCGTTTGACTTTTGAGGTGCATTTATTATTCTATAAATTTATGTCGGCTGTTTTGGATGCATTATCCCACTCAACATTAAAACCTAAATTTTCCGCGACAAACCTGAGCGGTATCAAGGTTTTATCATTCACGATCATGGGCGGCACATCCATTGTTTGGATCACACCGTCAACGCGGGCCGTTTTGTCTCCGACAGTTAAAACGACTGTTTTATCACCGGCGATCGTCACCGTTTTTGAAGCGTCGTCCCATTCGACATTCGCGCCGGTCTGCTCAAACAAAAACCGTATAGGGATAAGTATGCGGTCGTTTTCAATAATTGGCGGCGTGACAAAGCTTAAATATCTGCCGTTTAACGCAACCATCGGTGAAGTCGGATAGTTGTCGTTCATATTAGGTATCCTGCCCATATAGATCACATTGTTTTCACCGAGATATTTAAACTCTCCGTTATCCATCTTAAACTGAGTTACTACAGACAGGAAATCAATAACATCGTTGCGTGTGATACCGTCCCGGGAATAGTAAAACTTGTCATATCGCGTCCTAAGCACAAAATAACCGTCGCCGCCATACACATCAACTGTGTCTCCGGTCGCATCTTCATACACGACCTGATATGATGTGCCGTCAGGTCGTGTTATCGTTCCCATTATCTCTCTGTTCTCCTCATAATACTCCCAACTGCCGCGTTCAATAAACTCGGTTCTCAAAACATCAACACCGTTTGAGGCGCAGCCGCCTTCGGTGCGATACTCGTCCGAAAATCCACTGTCGATCGAGCCGAAATCAAAGGATTTGAATTCTCCGCCGTCGGTAATGTGATAAATTATTTTATCGCTTGACCATGCCAGAACGCCGTAATCGCTAAAATTATAAAATACATAACCCATGTTCGGATACGACCCGTTGCGCATGTTGTATTTTCCGTCGGAGCGTTCGCCGTTCTTTAATACATAATTGCCGCCGTTTTGATCGAAAATATTCAATTCATCCCCGATTCGAACGCAGCTTTCGTTATTTGAAAGTAACTCGGCGCGCGGAACAACGCTTTCTGTCCAATTTTTAAGATCCGACGATGTATAGCGGTACGCAAAGGCTTCATCATCAATTTTACGCCAGAAATCATTAACGACATAATTCTCACCGTCAAAGCCAACATTAAACGGTCCGTAGGATTCATCATATCCGGGAATAATGGCTTTTTCAAAATTGATGCCGTCGCTTGAATAATATATTCCGCGCATATATTCGTGCGATTCACCCATCAGCAGTCCGTTAACATTATAAAGCTTGATGCCGTCGGGAAAACCATCAATTCTTTTAAAATCAATGCAGTCCGTTGTGCTGTAAGTACCGGCAGAGCCGTTACAATCATTTACGAAAATAACGGCTCTGTCTTTAATGCGTGCTGTGTTCAAATCATCGGGCGGCGCGGGAAGATTATTGGTATACTGTTCCCAATTTATCCCGTCACTCGACACGAGCGTCACTCCATTACCGACAGCGCGAAAAGCACCGTCAAGGTAAATGACCGTGTTAACATCCGGAAGACCGTCGATAACACTCCAGTTTTCAAAATCCGTACTGTATGTGATACGGTTCACACGGACCCCGACATATATTTGACCGTTCGTGTCAATATGTGATACCGCGAAATAATCAGAGGCGCACGAATAATCCTTTTCTGTTTCGGGCGTGTAGGCCCACGCGGGGATCGAAACAAGCAGCGCGCAAAGAAGCAATGACAAAAACCTTGCGCAAAAACGTATGATGCCGATATTACTCTTCAACGGCTGTGTCATTATACTTCGCGGCCAGTTCCTCTATCTCACCGTTTTCTTTCATCTCGGCAAGCGTGGCGTTGATCGTCTCGAGCAGCTCGGAATTACCTTTCTTAACGGCGATCGCGTATTCCTCGGCGGCGAAAGCTTCCTCATCCTCAACAACTTTGAGGCCGGTGCTCTCGGCAAGCTTTATACCGGTATATGAGTCAATAACAACCGCGTCCAGTCTGCCGTTCTTAACATCCTGAACAACATCAATGCCTCTGTTGGCGCGAACGATATTCGCCTCGTCAAGCGCGAGATCCTCAGTTACGATCGTATCGGCAGTGTATCCGATAACAACGCCGACTTTTTTGTCGTTTTTAAGATCCTCGGCGGAAGCGATATCGCTGTCCTGGGGAACAACGATAACCTGCTCGGCCACATAATAGGGGTCCGAAAAGTCAACGTTATTCTTTCTCTCTTCTGTGATGGTCATGCCGGCGATACCCATGTCAACCTTACCTGTTGAAACAGCGGCTATGATTCCATCAAACTCCATATCGGACACTTTGAGGGTTTTGCCCGCCTTTTCGGCGATTTTCTGCGCTATTGCAACGTCAATGCCGTCATACTCGCCCACAAGACCGTTCGAGGTTGTGAATTCAAACGGAGGGAAGGCCGCGTTTGTGGCCATGATCAGTTCTCCGCCCGTCTCGGTGTCGGCAGCCTTGTCTGCGTCGTTAGTTGTGGTGCTTGTCGAGCTTGTTCCGCCGCAGGCCGCCAAAAGGCACACGCACAGTGACAGCGCAAGAACCAGCGCCAATGCTTTTTTCCAATTTTTCATGTAGATCTCTCCTTTTAAAATTTTTATATTTTTTTATAATATTTTGCTTAAAAATGACTTCGTTCTCGGATTTTGCGGCGTATCAAAAATCTCGGAAGGCGTTCCCTGCTCGTAAACAATTCCCTCATCCATAAAGAATACTCGGGAAGCAATTTCCCTCGCAAATCCCATTTCGTGGGTAACAACGACCATCGTCATTCCCTCGTCCGCCAATTTTTTCATAACATCCAGAACCTCTCCGACCATCTCCGGATCGAGAGCCGAAGTCGGTTCGTCAAACAGCATGATCTCGGGATCCATCGCAAGGGCTCTCGCGATTGCAATTCTCTGCTGCTGGCCGCCGGAAAGCTGCCCGGGATATGCGTCCGCCTTTTCTTCAAGTCCGACAGTCTTAAGAAGCTCCATCGCCCTGCGTTTCGCTGAATCCTTATTCTGCTTTTTCACATTGAGAGGCGCAAGAGTTATGTTTTCAAGCACAGTCAGGTGTGGAAATAGATTAAACTGCTGGAAAACCATTCCCATTTTTTCGCGCACATGATTTATATTGCATTTCTTATCACAAATGTCCTCGCCGTCAATGTAAATATGACCGTCGGTCGGTTCTTCGAGACGGTTTATACAGCGCAAAAATGTTGATTTACCGCTGCCCGAGGGACCTATAACAACAATTTTTTCGCCCTTTTCAATACTTTCGGTAATATTTTTTAGGACAACATGATCACCGAAACTTTTCTTTAAATTCTTAACTTCGATCATAGACATATATAATCCCTCCTAACGTCTGTCGTCGCTTGCGCGAAGTCTCTTTTCCAATCTCGATAAAAGCAAGGAGAAGATTTTGATAACAACATAGTATATTATCGCGCAGGACAGCAGCGGCCATAAGAAATCATAAGTAAGAGTCTGAACTTTTTTGGCGGCTCCCAACAGATCAATATTGTTAATCATACCGATAACAGCTGTCTCTTTGATAAGCACGATAAACTCGTTAACAAGCGCCGGGAGAATATTTTTAAGCGTCTGGGGCATTATGATAAGTCTCATTGTCTGCGCCTGAGTTAAACCAAGCGAGCGTCCCGCCTCGGTCTGTCCTTTGTTTATCGAAAGAATGCCGCCGCGCACGATTTCAGCTATATACGCACCGCTGTTTATGCTGAACGCAATAACACCTACAAACCATGCGGGTATGCTCCTGGCACCCGCGAGAATAACAAAATAGAATATGAGCACCTGGACCATGGTAGGCGTGCCTCTGATAACATCAATATAAAGTCCCGCTATCCAATTTAAAATCTTGGATTTTGAAAGTCTGCCAAGCGCGGCCAAAATACCCAGTATAAGGCCGAACAATACGGCAAACAGCGAGATCAACAGAGTGTAACCTAAACCGCGAACAAATAACACCCATCTGTCGTCATAAATAAATGTGGCGTACAAGCCGTCAAGCATCGGCTGAAAGAATTGCATGAATCAAATCACCGTCCTTAATGTAAATGTATATCAAGAATATAATAACAGATTTTCCAATAAATTTCAAGACTTTTGTTAACAATTTGTTAAAAATATTATTTCAATACGGTAACTGTACAAATAAAAAGAGGGCAAAGCCCTCTTTTACATAATTTTTTTGTTTCTCAAAGCTATTTCTTCGGCATGTTTCGCCTTGAGTTTGGCGATTTCAAGAGCTCTTGCTCTCTTTTCTGCATCGCTTAATACAGCGGATGAGGTCGGATGCGACTTGTGAGATACCGGCGAATTTTTGGAACTCTTTTTTCTGCGCATAGCTTTGTTTTCGCTGTCGGCCATTCTGTTTGCGACAAGCTCGGCATGATCGCGCTTGTTTATTGCAAGTTCAAGATTGGTAAGCTTTTTTGACGACACTTCGGTTGTGTTGACAGCCTTGGCTTTATCTGCCTTCTTGCGCAATTTTGACTCAGCTTTACGAGCCTTTTTCAAAGAAACCGGCTCGCTTATCGTGGCGTATTTTTTCTTTTTAAGAGGCACGTTTGAACGGAAAATCGCCTCGGTACTGTCATCCTTATTAAATGTGCGCAGGAAGTTTTTGGGGTTGAGAGCGCAGCTCGCAGCTCTGAAAAATCTTCCGTCAGCGATACGATACCCGGGAAGTTTTGCGTATGTATAAATAAATAAAGCCGCAGCAGCAAACAGAACGACCGGGAGCCAAATCAAAAAGTGGTTCGGCATAAAAGTGAGTATACCGTCAATTTCGCCGTCGCTTCTCCATTCATGTATCGACACGGTCAAAAGAACGGAATACACAATGCTGCACAATGTTCCGATAAGCGATACAAAAAAATTAACCACCTGCACCATGCGATATGTAAACAAAGAAAGTCCCAAAGAAATAACTCCGAGCATAAGTATAACCGCCGCAAACACGATCATGATAAGAGCGGTATTGCTCAGAGGTATAGCGAAATAATCAAAAAATTTCGCAAAATTTCCGAACGCAAATGATGAAATACTGAATTTCTCGGTGACGTCGCGAAGTTCCTCAGCCTTGACCGAGAGTGCCGGCAGCCGCTGCGCGGCGAACAACAGCAAAAGCGACAGGACCGCAAAAAATCTGAATCCTATATTTTGCAAAACCTTGATATATATTTTTTCGGATTTCATCTGACAGCCTCCAAATCAGTTATTAACATTATTATAATAAAAACAAAGCGTTTCGTCAATACAAATTTAAAAATTAACTCATATTGCCTCGAATCAGTCGAGTATTCCGAATTTGATGATCCTGCCCGAGCGCAAAAGGCCAAGCATTGACCAGTACATAATCAAAACGCGCGGCTCAAAAAGCGAGGATTCGAGCATTGAGGAAATGGATATGCCCAAAAGCGCCGCAAGACCCGCAGCAAAAACCAGCTTTTGTCTGGGTGTCGCTCTGAACATACAAGTTATTGACGAGTGGGCTATTCTTAAAATATAATACATGAAACCTATCATAAATATCGCACCGACGTTAACAAGTATATTAAAATATATAGGGCTTATTGTGAAATTGGGAAGATTGATAAGAGAATGTCTGTCTCCGTAGTGAAGTGCGGAAATGTTATACATATTAACAAAGTTGTCAGTGTTGACACCGAATCCGTTGCGCCAGAATCCGCGAAAAGCATTGATAATATTCTGAAAAAGATTGCCGTTTCCGCTCTCGCGCTGCCACATAAGTATAATATTATTTATCACTCTGTCGCTGAAAGTCGGAGCCAGCAGCAATATCATGGGAATATATCGTCTGTCGATCAGCACGATAACTATTATAAGCTCAATAAAGTATGCGATAAATGCGGCTTTTGACTGCGTGGCAGTTATTACCCAAAATGACAATCCCATAGTCAGTACTGTATATATAATTCGCCTGAGCGCGGACTTAAGCGTGATCGGATATACAAAAGCGAACGGAAACAGCAGCACAAGTATTTCCGCGAACACTTCGGAATTGCCAAAAACTCCGTTGATAGCAGAGCCGAAATCTCCGGGAGTATTCGCCTGAACAATTCCGATGAAGCACAGAGCGATCAACGCGATAAACAAAAACATCAAATGGTTTTCAAGATCGGTCTGTGTTCTTATCGCGAAGGAGATCAAAAAAAACAAATCAACGGCAAGAAGAAAATACGAAAGAGTCTTGCAGGCGGCTATCGGGATAGAAATGCTCATCATTGCTATGAACATCGTGATGACCAGATTGATAAGTATGAAAATAACGCCGGTTCTGTGAACAGCGTTGTGGCTTATATAAATCAATGCAATGCAGCCGAAAACCGGCACCATATAAAAATTGTCCCAAAACCTCGACGGAAACAGCAGAACAAACAACATGAATATTCCGATGTAATAAGCGTGGAACCTTATTCTTGACTTCGGGATATAAAAAGCCAAATGTCTTATCGCATATGTGGTGTATCTGTAAAACGCACTGGCGTACCAAGCCTCTCCGACTTTTTTTGTGTTAAAAAATATTTCAAGATACTTATTGTTTAAAACGCTTTTTTCGACCCAACCGATAAATTTATAAGTGTAGCTTGACAAAAAATCACTTTTAAGGCGCGGAACCATAACGCCGGTTATCCAAAGGATAATCTCGCACAAAAAACTGTTTTTATATGTGGCGATAAATGTGTCTTTCATATGCTCTCCCGAAGATTGATAATTCTAACAAACTACTGCATATCGCTTATATAAACGTCAAAAACAGTGTTTCCTATAACAAGCTGCATGCTTTGTCCTATCAAATATACATTTTTATTGATCCTTATGCCGTGTTCGGCTTTCGCGGCATCGACAGCAGCGGTAAAAACCGCTTTTGCTCTTGTCGGCTCGGGCGTCGGACGAGGCGTTGGCGTATTTTTTTTTGACCTGCGCTCACTATCCTCGCTGTTTTCGGAATCTTCCGCATTTTCGTCGTCTGTGCTGTCTTCATCCGAATCTTCGGAAATCTCTTCATCATTCTCGTCCTCAGACACGGATTCGAGTGTTTCGGGAGCGGAGGGAATATATTCAAAAAGCGGCGTTACTTCAAAATCGGAGAGCTCGCCAACCTCGTCTCCGGTCGCCGCATCAATGCAAAGCTCGCCTTGATTGATCGTTTCAAAAAGCCGAATCGGAGCGCTCTCGCAAACATAGGTAAGCTTATATTCGCGATACTCGCTCTCGTCTCCGCTGCCCGATACGGACTTATATATCAGAGCCAAAATACTGAGCAGTATTATCACTATCAGCAGCAAGTCGATTATATTCAGTTTCCAGATAATTTTTTTCTGAAGCATTTATCCCACCCCGTTACAAAACAAATACCTAATTTTATTATATCATGAACAAATACAATTTGCAAATGTATTTTACTGACTGTTGTCATCAAAGCTTATTTGTTCAATACCCAGGTCGGATTCTCTCACAAGCGCTCCGACTGCCGGGTATGTGCGCGTTCTGAATCTGGACAGATTTATAATATCCGACTCGGCCGCGAGCGCGCATCGGCTGACAACACTGCCCTTTCTTGATGACATGATATTTATGCCCTGCGTGGAACGGGTCGTTTTAAGAGGGATCTTATCCGTTTTAACAGCCAATGCACGGCCGCTGTCCGAAAATAAAACGATCTCGATATTTTCACCCTCGGGCACGAAAAACATTTGGACCAAAGGCGACTTGGCCGAAAAAGCTGCCGATAGCTTTTTCCGGTTTGTTTTGGTTTGATAAGCGGCAAGCGGCACCTTTGCGACCTTTCCGTTTTCAAAACAGAATATAAGCTCGCCCTTAAAGTCATCGGTAACAGCCATGCCCATAATTTTCTCTTTGTCGGTCAGCCCCAATAGGTTGGGAATAAAATCGCCGAGCAGACTGGCCTTGCTGTCCGGAATATCATACGCCTTCATTTTGTAGGCCGTTCCGCCTTCGGCGAAGAATATGATCTCGCTGCTGTTTCTGGCCTCAACTTCCTGAACAAGCTCGTCGCCCTCCTTAACCTTCTGCTCGCCGCTTGTGCGCAAAGAGACAAGAGATATCTTTTTTAAGTATCCGTCGCGTGTCCTGAACAGCTTTAAACCGTAATCCGGAATAGTCTCATCCACCGTCGGCACTTTTATTTCATCGGCTGATATTATTTCGGTCTTGCGGTCGGAGCCGAATTTTTTTGCTACCTGTTTCAACTGCTTTTCGATCAACTTGTTTATTCTGCGTTTGCTTTCAACCGTTTTGCGGAGATCATCAAGCTCGTTTTTAAGGTTTTCTATCTCGGCTGTGCGTTTTAAAATATAGTCTTTATTAAGATTTCTAAGCTTTATTTCGGCCACGAACTCAGCCTGCGCGCGGGTTATGTTAAAACCTCTCATAAGATTCGGAACAACCATCGAATCGTCCTCGGTCTCGCGAACGATTTTGATCGCTTTATCAATGTCAAGCAAAATAAGGTTAAGGCCCTCAAGAAGATGCAGCTTAGCGCTCTTTTTGTCGATATCATAGCTGATCGCTCGCTTAACGCAGCTGCGGCGGAACCTGAGCCATTCGCAGAGAATATCATTCACGCCCAGCACCATAGGTGAGCCTTCTACCAGAATATTAAAGTTGCAGCCGAAACTGTCCTGAAGCGCGGTCATTTTATAGAGCTTCGCCATGAGAGCATCGGGGTCTGTGCCGCGCTTTAAATCTATCGTGATCTTGAGTCCCTTAAGATCTGTCTCATCGCGCACATCAGATATCTCTCTCGCTTTGCCCGACTTTACCAGATCAACAATTTTGTCAATAATGACTTCAACGGTCGTGCTGTAAGGTATCTCATATATATCAATGCAGTTCTGTTTTTTGTCGTATTTATATTTTGCGCGGACCTTGATCGAACCTCTTCCCGTGCGGTATATCTCCTCAATTTCGGCTTTGCTGTAGAGCAATTGTCCTCCGGTAGGGAAGTCCGGAGCCGGCATGATCCCGGACAGATCAGCCTCGGGATCCTTCATTACCGCGATCGTGGCATCGCACAGCTCGCGAAGATTGAAGCAGCATATATTTGAGGCCATTCCGACCGCGATGCCTTGGTTAGGGTTAGCCAGAATGTTAGGAAATGTCGTCGGCAGGAGTGTCGGCTCTTTCATCGAACCGTCATAGTTGTCGACAAAGTCGACCGTGTCCTTGTCGATCTCGCCAAACAGCTCGGTGCATACCGGGCACAGCTTGACCTCGGTGTATCTGGCCGCGGCGTATGCCATATCGCGCGAGTACACGCGGCCAAAATTTCCTTTTGACTTGACAAGAGGAAGAAGAAGAGCTCCGTTTCCGTCGGTCAGTCTGACAAGCGTCTCGTATATCGCTGCGTCGCCGTGAGGATTAAGGCGCATCGTCTGCCCTACAATATTCGCGGATTTTGTGAGCGAGCCGTTTATGAGCCCCATTTTGTACATGGTGTAAAGCAGCTTGCGGTGCGACGGCTTGAGTCCGTCGATCTCGGGTATTGCCCTGGAAATGATAACGCTCATGGCATAAGGCATATAATTGTTTTCCAGGGTATCGGTTATCTGTTGTTCTTGTATTATAGGTTTTTTCATAATTATTTCTCAATTCTTTATAGCATTTTATATTTACAACAAAATATTGTAACGTATGTTTAAGACACGTCGATCAGATCAATATAGTTATGTCCGCTCTCGGCGATATGCTCCTTGCGTCCGCTAAGATTATCGCCGAGCAGAAGATCGAATATCTCCTGCGTCTTTTTAACGTCGTCGGGCATGATCTTTATAAGGCGTCGCGTCTCGGGATTCATGGTGGTGCGCCACATCATGTCGGGCTGGTTCTCGCCAAGTCCCTTGCTGCGCTGGATCGTGAATTTTTGACCGTCGATTTTTTTGAGTATATCGGACTTTTCCTGCTCATTAAAAGCGAAGTATGTGTTTTTCTTTGTGTTGATCTCATAGAGCGGCGACTCGGCTATATACACGTATCCCCTTTCGATAAGAGTAGGCACAAGCCTGTAGATCATCGTGAGCACCTGTGTGCGGATATGGAATCCGTCAACGTCCGCATCGGTGCAGATTATGATCTTGCTCCAGCGAAGATTACCCAAATCAAACGAGCTCAGATCCTTGTTATGTTTTGACTTTATCTCAACGCCGCAGCCCAAGACGCGCAAAAGATCAACAATGACGTCGCTGTTAAATATCTTATCATACTCGGCTTTAAGGCAGTTAAGAATTTTTCCTCTGAGCGGTATAATGGCCTGGAACTCGCTGTCTCTGCCCAATTTGCAGGCGCCGAGAGCCGAATCTCCCTCTACGATATAGACCTCGCGTTTTTCGGGGTCCTTGCTGCGGCAGTCCACGAATTTTTTTACTCTGTTTGCAACGTCTAAGCTGCCGCCAAGCTTTTTCTTGACGTTGATCCTGGTTTTTTCCGCAGTTTCGCGGCTGCGCTTGTTCACGAGTATCTGAGCGGATATTTTATCGGCTTCAATCTTATTCTCTATAAAATAGATATCAAGTGTCTTGCGCAGAAAATCGGTCATGGCGTCTTGGATAAACTTGTTGTTTATTGCCTTTTTGGTCTGATTCTCATAGCTTGTCATGGTGGAGTATGAATTGGAAACCAAAATAAGACTGTCCTGTATATCGCTGTACTGGATCTTTCCCTCATTTTTGTTATACTTGTTTTCTGCTTTCAAATATTTGTCCACAGCGTAAACAAAGGCATTTCTGACCGCCTTGTCGGGCGAGCCGCCGTGCTCAAGGAAGCTTGAGTTATGATAATATTCGGTTGTGCTGATCTCATTTGAAAAGCAAAAAGCAAAGCTCATTTTGAGCTTGTATTCGGGCAGATCCTCGCGGTCTCTGCCGCTGCGGTCAGCCTCGGCGAAATACGGCTCTGTGAACGCTTTGCCGCCCGAAAGTTCTTTCACATAGTCAACGATTCCGTTTTCGTATAAAAATTCAAACTCTTCAAATTTCCCGCGGCTGATCTCGTTTTTAAGAACAAATCGGATACCGGGATTGACCACGGCCTGGCGCTTTAACGTGTCCGTATAATAATTAAGCGGTATGTCGATATCCGTGAAAACCTTCAGGTCGGGGCGCCATAGTATTTTTGAGCCGGTATGTCTGTGGCGGAAAGGTGTTTTTTTAAGACCGCCTATATTTTTGCCTTTTTTAAACTCAAGCTCGTATTTATATCCGTCGCGCTGAATAACAACGCTCATAAATTCAGAGCTGTACTGCGTGGCGCAAAGACCGAGTCCGTTAAGTCCCAAACTGAACTCATAATTTCCGCCCGTGTTGTTCTTGTATTTTCCTCCGGCGTAAAGCTCGCAAAAAACCAGTTCCCAGTTGTTCTTTTTCTCACGCTCGTTATAATCGACGGGAATTCCGCGTCCGAAATCCTCGACTTCTATCGATTTATCCAAAAATCTTGTTATCGTTATAATATTGCCAAAGCCCTCTCTGGCCTCGTCTATCGAATTCGAAAGAATTTCAAACATCGAGTGCTCGCAGCCGTCGATCCCGTCAGAGCCGAATATTACTGCGGGACGCTTTCTCACTCTGTCGGCGCCTTTAAGGGCGGTTATGCTTTGATTATCGTACTTTTTAGCGCACATATATTTCTCCTTATGTTACTCTGTTAAACAATTCAAGTTATTATAACATAAATATAATTACAAGTAAAGGATTTAAAATCTTACTTAAACTTTACTTATATCTAACATTATTGTTACAAATAATATCAGTTTTATGATTCTACTGCGCTATTTCATATTTCGAGTTAAGAATAACAAGATTCTGCGGAAATTTGCGATCAAGACTCCAGTAGCCGAACCCGAACAAATTATATCGGTCGGCTAAATTATACTTTGCAGCGATACTTCTGGCGTCCTCGAACCAAACTTCATGCAGCATCCCGTTTTCGTCACGATATTCGAACCACGGTGTTTGAGCTGTCTCGTCGTAATTTATCACTGCACCGTAGCGCTCGGCGATCTGCACCGCGCGAACGGGGGACAGCGATGCCGCTTTTGTAACGCCTTTCACGTATGGCAGCGGCCAGTCATAGCCGTATGTAGGTATCCCCATAAATATTTTGTTTGGCGATATCCTTGTAATGGCATATTCTATAACTCTCTCGACCGAGCCGATCGGAGCGACCGCCATGGGCTCACTGTAGGTATATCCCCACTCATAGGTCATCAGCAGCACCTTGTCCACCGCCGCTCCGATAGCCGCGTAATCGTGGCCTTCATACAGAACGCCCGACTGATCATCGCTTGTTTTCGGAGCCAAAGCAGAGAATAACGGATATCCGAGCGGACTTATACGTCCGCGCAGATATTCCAAAAATTCAACATAGTCATTTTTCCGCGCGGGATCTATAAACTCAAAATCAACATCAAGACCGTTATAGCCTTTGTTTCGGATATTCCCTATGATTTCATCCGTAAGTGTCGAGCGCAATGCCTCGCTGTCGAATATCAGCGTGGCGCGGTCGCTGCTGAATGTTCCGTATTCGGTGAGCGTTGAAAGGTGCATAAGTGATTTTACCGAAAGCTGATTTGCAATATTTATCATTGGCGTGTCGCCCTCAAGATCGACCAAATTTCCGCTTTTGCTTATTCCGTAGGTAAATGGAGTTTGATATGTCATAAACGGCAGCTGTTCGCGCAGCAGTTTAAGCGAAATAAACGGATAGGCGTATCCGTTTGTCTGAATGGAACGAGTTTTGGATCCGCTTAAACTGATATTCAGCGTCTGACCGGCAGAAATATCGGGAGCGCCGCCCAGAAAATAATTGTTCCTGTAAAGGGTTTTTATACTCACACCGTACCGCGCCGCAATAGATGAAAGCGTCTCGCCCGGCGCTGCGGTATGAGTTATGTCCGCATCCGATATTACAAGCGCCTGTCCCACAACCGCCTTTGAATCGAATGTCAGTCCGTTGTCCGTAAGAAGATTCATCAGCGGAATATTGTACATCGCAGCGATCTGCGTGTATGTCTCTCCGAATTTTACAACATGTATCAACATATAATACCTCCGATCATATTTGTGCGATATAATTATCTGATATTATATGCCGCGGCGCGTCTTTATGCCATAAAAATAATCCGACATAAAATCGGATCATTTTTATATATTTGCTTTAAAAATCGTCCTGCCCCGAACCGGAATATTGGAGTTCGGGCTTCTTGATGCTTACCTTCGTTCCGGCCTCGATCGAGCTGACTATAAACGCGTTTCCGCCTATTGTCGCTCCGTCGCCAATCACGGTCTCGCCGCCCAATATGCTTGTTTCTGAATAGATTGTGACGTTATTGCCTATCGTCGGATGACGCTTGACCCCGCGCAGTTCCTGTCCCTTTCTGGTGGAGAGCGCGCCCAGCGTCACGCCCTGATAAATTTTCACGTTGTCGCCTATCGTCGTGGTTTCGCCGACAACAATTCCCGTACCGTGGTCTATGCAGAACCGCTTTCCGATAGTGGCTCCCGGGTGGATATCTATCCCTGTCTGACTGTGGGCGTGTTCGGTCATTATCCTGGGTATCATCGGCACTTTAAGCAGCTGCAGCTCGTGGGCGATCCGATAGACGGTTATTGCATAAAGTCCGGGGTACGAGAAAATTATCTCATCGGTGCTGCTGGCTGCCGGGTCGCCGTCAAAAGCGGCCTGTACATCCGTATAAAGGTATTCGCGGATCATCGGTATTTGCTCAAGAAATCTGTCGGTTATTTCCTCGGCCTTGTTCTCAAGCGTAGATTTCGGACACTCGCTGCATGCGTCGCCGCTGCCAAGTGCGCGGGCAATCTGCTTTCTTAGATTATATTGTATAAACTCAAGGTGTTCGCCAACCGTATAGCGAATGTACTCCGAACGTATTTTACTGTTGTCAAAATATCCGGGAAATAATATTTTTCTGAGCCTGTCGATTATTTCTATTATGATCTTTTTGTTGATCATATTTTCCTCATCGATTCGGCTTATATCCTTATGGGTCTCATAGCTTTTAATGATCTTATTCACAAGATCGTCGGTATTAAATTTCACTAAAATCACCTTTCCGAAACATGATCTGTATGATTGGATAATAACATATCCGAGCACTTTTGTCAATATTTACGGATTTGACATTTAAACTTATTTAAATCTATTGTTAAAAACATCATTCTATGATATAATGTTTTAAAACTTATACGGGAGTATTTAAATGGAAAATCAATTTGAAAGAACCGAGCTTTTGCTCGGAAAAGACGGAATAAAAAAACTCGCCGCTTCGCGCGCGGCAGTATTCGGCATCGGCGGCGTGGGAGGTTACGCGGCAGAGGCGCTCGCACGCGCGGGCATCGGCGCCATTGACTTGATCGACAGCGATAAGGTCAGCGTCTCAAATATAAACCGCCAAATTATCGCGACCCACAAAACAGTCGGCAAATACAAGGTCGATGTGATGGCTGAAAGAATGGCTGAGATAAATCCGAATATCAAGGTGCGCGCCTTCAGAACATTCTATCTGCCCGAGACGGAAGAGGAGTTTGACTTTAAAAATTATGATTACATAATTGACGCGGTCGACACTGTGACCGCCAAGATCGCCCTTGTCGTTAACGCAAATAAAGCAAACACGCCGATAATCAGCTCAATGGGAGCGGGCAACAAGCTTGATCCCGCCGCGTTTGAAGTCGCTGACATTTATGAAACGTCTGTCTGTCCTCTCGCTAAAGTTATGCGTTATGAGCTGAGGAGGAGAGGGATAAAAAAACTTAAGGTCGTCTACTCAAAGGAAAAACCGATAAATCCGATCGGGTCGTTAAAAGGCAGCGTAAGTTCGGATTTGCGCAAAGCCGTTCCCGGCAGCGTGTCATTCGTTCCTTCCGTCGCCGGACTGATAATAGCGGGCGAAGTCATAAAAGATCTGCTCGGACTTAACGATTAGTGATATAATCCCCGAAAATATCGGGGATTATATCACGTAAATTACTTTTTTATCAAAAAGATGAGACAAATTTATTCAATTTGTCAGCTGTTTGCATTTTTCGAGCCTTGCTTATGTGCGTGTATATATCGCGCGTGACCTGAATGGTCGAATGGCCGAGCAGTTCCTGTGCATCTTTCACGTCGATCTCGGCTTCGAAAAGGATGGTTGCATACGCGTGTCTGAGCTGATGAGGCGTGATCGAAAGACCGGTTTCGCTTAAATATTTTGTCCACAGTCGATTAAAGTTTCCGTTTCTTATCAATTCCCCGTCGTGATTCGGAAAAACAAGATCCGACGTGTTATTATGCCTAAGCTTTGACGCGAGGCAGTCGAGCAAAATCACATCACGATATCCTGCTTTGGTTTTCGGCTGTTTGATGTTCGGGATATTCCCGACATAGTAAACGGATTTGTTCACGTGTATTATCTTATTTTCGAAATCAATGTCGTTGTAGGTCAGAGCCAAAGCCTCGCCGCGCCTAAGACCCGTGTACAGAATAAAATAAGCGAACAATCCGAATGTTTTGCCTACGCTGTTTTTCACGGTTTTGATCTCTTCCGCGGTCGGCAGTTCCCTTTTTGTTTGAGGCAGATTTTTGGGCACCGATATATATTGGCACGGGTTACTCTCGGCGTAACTGTTGATTACCGCGTATTTAAACACTTGATTCAAGATCTGCAGCCGCGATTTGACGGTTTTCATAGCGTAACCGCATCCGGCCAGTATATGCAGGAAATTATCAATATCCTTTGATGTGATATCTTTTATGCTTTTTCCCGAAAAATGCTCCGTAATTTGTTTAAGCGCGGGTTTGTATTGCTTGACGGTGTTGTATTCGACCGTTTTGAAATGCTCACTTGCCCATTCGTTTGCAACATCCTCAAATTGTTTACCCTTTCTCGATGCCAGATAATATTCAAGCATTTTTCTGTTTATCTCACGCTCGGGTCTGGCATGTAACGAAGCGATCTTACCGTTTGCGCTGATCTGACGACTATAACGCCCGTCATTACGCTTTTTCAGTTTGGCCATAAAAATACTCCTTCCGCAAAAAATTCGGCACACCGCAAAACCCCAAAACAGTCTTTTGAAAATACACTAAACTTCAATTACTATACCACAAATGTTTGTGTAAGTCAATTAATCTCAGGTGAAAACTGCCGCCAAAACAAACTCATTTAAAATGCCGCAATTTGTTGCGAAAAAATATTTGCTGTTTGAGTGATGCCGAGATAGAGAGGATCGCGCAGGCCGCGGCTGACGGGGCGATGATCGACCTGACCGGGAACGAGGACGCGGGCGAGGCTTTGACTTCGTATACCGGATCCGTGACGCCTGAGCAGGTGCGCCGGGATATTATCGACTACTACGAGAGCGGAAAAATACCCGAAACCGCCGCAAGGTATGATGATATTAAGTTTTCGATCAAGAACATAGAAGGCAAAAACGGCGATTACGGTGTTGGCGTGTATCTTGACACAAATATATTTGATAATGTTAAACCGCGTAATTGGAATAAAATCCTTACAAGATATGTTTATGATAATCTTGCCGGTAAGGATGTTATCGCTTATGACCGGAACGGAAAAGAAGAAATAATATCTTTTGCAAAAAAGAACGAAAGGGCTCAAAAGTCCGATGCAACAAACAGTCATAGAGTAATTGATAAACTTGCGAGAAACAGGGGAAATATTCAAGCTCTTTCGACCGTGCATATTGATGAGCTTTTGCAGACAGCAAAATACGAAAGCAGCAATTCGGAGCACAGCCACCAGTGGCTTGATGAAAACGGTTGGGAAATCAGAAAAACATATGTTCAAGACAAAAAAGGCAAAATATATGAAGCGACGCTTAATATAGCAAACGCAAAAGACGGCAGAAGGATACTTTATTCTATTTCAAATATAAAAGAAGTCGATGAGGGCGACGTGCCCTCAACCCGAAACGGGAGGGGCTCGCTCACTAACCATCGACTTCTTATTGAACCTACTATATCACAAAACAGAAACGGTGTCAAGAATAATTTATTTGAAAATTATGACAATAACACAGCTTTAAAAATAAGGCCGTCCTCACCCCATATGGGCCGCCAAACGGCGGACACCATAGCCAGGGGCACAGGAGCGACCTTAACTGACTTTATTGTATCACGAAAAAACAATGATGTCAATAATATTATACGCGAAAATTCCGACAATAACACAATAAGCACAAACGCCGGACTGATTCGTGATGAAGTTTCTCGGCGTTTGAGTTATCAGGAAATGCGCGCGCTGAACCAGTTGGCGCAGCTCACCGGAACAAGTATTCGCATTGCGCCGACGCTCGGTTTTGCAAACGGTATGTACCAAAACGGCGTTATTACGCTTGCGCTGGACGCGGACGGTAAGATCACTACTGTATTTTCGCATGAAATAACACATCATTTCGCGCAGTCTGCGCCGCAGGCTTACGCGGATTATCAAGGCGCTGTGATGGCTGTTCTTGCCGAGGAATCGGGGCAGAGCGAGGACGCGCTTATACAGGCGACAATAGAGCGCTACGCAAATAGAGGTATACGACTTAATGCTGCCGGTGCGAGAGAGGAGCTGGCGGCGGATTATACGCGGAGGATCCTCGGTGATGTTTCACAAATCCAAAAGCTGATCGACAGCGCCAAAAATCTGAGTGAGCCTCGGAAACGGACTCTTTTGCAAAAGCTGTGTGACGCGATACGAGCTTTTATACAGCAGCTCAGGGAGAGAGTAACATCATCTTTACACCCCGATATTCAAAAAGAGATAAGCAGCGCGGAAAAAGCGGCAAAAGCGCTTGAACAAATGGCGGCTGAGGCTGTTATAAACAAACGTGAAAACCGTATATCCAACCGGAATACGAGTGAAAAGGCGGAACTTGACAACAGTTCATATATTCACTCGGACGCGTTTAAGCGCTGGTTCGGAGATTGGGAAAGTGATCCCGAAAACGCGAGCAAGGTCGTGAATGAGGACGGCACGCCGAAGGTGGTGTATCACGGGACCAATGCTGAATTTAATGTGTTTGATCGAAGCAAAGGAAAGCCGAATGACGCCGGTTGGCTTGGCAGAGGCTATTATTTTTATGGTGATTATCACGAAAGCGCGCAATATGCCGAATATGGTAAAGGCAGGGTTATGGAGGTTTATCTTAATATAAAAAATCCATATTATGCCGAAAGCGCGGAAATGGAACGATTGGCGGAGCTTGACAGCGACGCAGCTTCCGAGGAATTTACCCAAAATCTTATTAATGAAGGTTATGATGGTGTATATTATAACGGGGATTTGAGAGAAGAATGGGTTGCTTTTTATCCAACACAAATCAAATCTGCCACGGATAATATCGGCACGTTTGATCCCAATAATGCGGATATTCGGTATTCGTTTGGCGGGGAGAACGCGAAGACAGCCGACCTGAATGCTCTGGCGCGTGCCAAGCAGATGGATATGGACGGAGAGACGCCCGAGAAAATATGGAAAGACACCGGCTGGGGCAAAGGCCTTGACAGTAAGTGGCGGTTTGAAATCGACGACAGTAAAATGAAGTTTGATAAAAACGGGGAGCTCAAGATGAGTAAAGCCATGCGCCGCGCAAACGCCCTTAACAGAAAAGGAACATCTATCACCGAAGAGGAATTTAAAGAACTTAAGGAGATATTGAAATCAAGCGATGAATGGGAGAGGGAACTTAAACTCGGAGATTATCTTCGCCATACAGAATTGAATAAGGCGTATCCGTTCCTTAGACATATAAAAGTATCACTTCAGGATTTGCCGAATAATGAATTGGGCAGCTATGACGCCGAGAGCAACGAAATTATTTTGAACAGCAGAAAAGACAGCGCCATACTTGCGCAGACGCTGCTGCACGAAGTGCAGCACGCCATTCAGAAAAGAGAAGGATTTGCACGCGGATCAAGCTCAGATTATTGGGAGCTGCAAAGTCATGACCCACAGTATCAACGGACAGAAAGACGCTTGCAAGATGAGATATTTGACGTTATACAGCATGATCCCGAAAATGACAAACGCTATAATGAGCTTAGGAATAGGCTGGACAATATAGGGTTTGAACTATACCGAAACACGGCGGGAGAGATCGAGGCGAGAGATTCGGCGAGACGCCGAAATATGACCGCCGAGGAGAGGCGCAATACTTTCCCGGAGAGCATGAGACCGAATGAGAACGTTGTGTTTGCCGAGGATAGCGGTGTAAGTTATTCGAAGAATCCGACCGATGATGAGACCATATCAATAAAAGACCAGATACGCATGCATTTGGATGAAATTAACAAACTTGATCCTGTTTCGGTATTAAGTTATCGCTTGGGACAGAGCACACAGCAGGTGCGCGAAAATGTTTTAAAAGTCTTTAAAAATTTGGGTTACAAGGTTGAGAGGCAGAATTTCGGTACTATTGATATTGGTGAAAAACAAATCAGAGAAGGCCTGCGATATGTAAATAGTGATGAAGAACGAGCGGCGTTATTTACCGTGCCAAGAGTGCTAAAAAGGGGAATTATAATCACCGACAGAAACGGACATAAAAACAGAGGTTATGACACGGTAACTATTGCAGCTCCCGTAAAAATTAATAATGATGAAGGGGTTGTTGGAGTAGTAGTCAAAAAGACTAAGGGGTATCGATACAAAACACATCGTATTCTTATGCCGGATGGTTCTGCTTTTGAATTTTCGGACAAAAATAACAGAGGCTACAACGGTAAGATGGCCTTCGTTTCCGAAAGCGAGAGCCTACCCATCACCTCTGCTGATGATCCTACAATATCACAAAATGATGATGATGTCAAGGGGGATTTCGATAATGACATAAAATTCAGTTTGAGCGACGAGGACGACGGGCTTTTGCCTTGGCAGCGGGATATTGAGGATATACCCGATGATCTGCCTTGGGAGGAGGAAACCTCGACGACCGAAACAGATGAGGTAAAACCGCACAGGCCTATTGCTCTTGATGTGAGGCGCATTGAACTTGACGAAACGGGAAATGAAAATAAGCCTCACAGGCCAATCGCGCTTGATGTTCGGCGAATCAATCTTGATGAAACGGAAAACGATAATATTGACAGCTTACTTTCGGGCGGGAACGATACAGACTTTTTGACACAGCCGATCGGCAAGATCAAAAATGAGTTTGAGCTGGCGAAAGCGAGGGCGGAATCGAGAAAAGGCAAGGTTTACACCAGAGCGGACGCCCTTAAGGTGGCCGAGAGCATTGTGGGGAATATTGACACCGGAACGGGCGCAGGCGTCACAATGAGCAAGCGCGACAAGGGCGGAGTGGTCCAGCTCGTTGGGTATATATTGAACACCAAAAACGCCGAGAGCAAAGACAGATATATCCGCCGTTTGTCGGCGTTTATCGCGCAGAGAGCGGTCGTGTATGACATGAACGTCAACGCCGACACATATCAAAAAGAGCTTTCCGACCTTAAGGCGCATATAACGCATAATATAAGCTTATCAGGCGATGCAAAGGAAGCGCTTGACCGCGTTTACGGTAAATCCGCGGCTGGCTTTAAGGCTATGCTTGGCGGCGGTGCAACAGGTGTTGACGCGGTGTATCAAGAACTGAGTTGGGATATGCCCGGTTATTTCCCCGAAAACATCACGACCGAGGACGAGATGATCTTGCGGATAGTAGGGGTATACAACGATCTTAAAGACGGCACAACCGAGAATAACACGAGGCTTATCGACGTTATCACAACTCACGAGGACAGGCGGAGCATGGTTGATTTGATTTACGCCCAGCTCGCGGAGGCGGCCGAGACATCGGGACGCGACAGCAAGCTGACGTCGGCTCTTGAAAAACAGAAGGAGAAACTGACCGAGCAGCAGAAAAAACGGCTTGAGAGGCAGAGGGAAAGGCTGAGACAGCAACAGAGAGAAAAACTCAGGCAGCAGAAAGAACGGCTGATGGAGCGCTACGAAAAAAAGATATCGGACCTTAAAGAAAAGGAACGCGAGAAGGCGAGACGGAGCCGGGAACGGAGGCAAAATATCGGCATTTCTGCGCCGCAGCCTATAACCAATTTCGGAATGAAAAATAATCCGGATAATGGTTGGACGCATGCCAAAGTGACAATATCAGTTGATACAAAAAAAGCAGAGAAGTTACTGGAAAACGTTACCGACGCAAGAAAACAATTCGTTGATTTTGCACACAAAAATTTTCCAAAAACAGTTATCAATCAAAATACAAAAGCTGTAATCGGGATATCAAGAACGGAAATTGATAAATTTTTGAGCGGAAATATCACAAAAGAAAAATACGCAACAGGTTATATGATCCCGGAACTGATAGAGACAGCAATAAAAGTCGGTGAAGAAAAAAATCTGAAAGGTAAAGCCGGTATTAATGGATATGAATATTATCAAAATAACATCACCATTGATGAATGGCCATATAAAGCACATATACGCGTCAGAAATACAGATATGGGTGATAAGTATTATGGGCATACTATCAGTAAAGATATTGAAGAAATAGAAATAGAGCCTTTGGCGCGGAACTCCGAAAATAATTCGGGACATCCCGTAAATGCCTCTGACTCTAATAATTCTAAATTAACACAAAACACCGAAAAAGTCAAGGAAAAAGTGCGTCAAAATTATGAAAATAATAAAAATAAAGCTACCGAAGGTAAACCCGCTGGAGCATTAAGCTGTAAAACGGGTTATCATACCTCTGATAGCGATAATACTGTATCACAGAAAGAATGTAATGTCAAGAGAAATTTGGACAAAAACAAAAGTCAGCAATGGGCTACGAGCAGAGGGCTCCAATTGCCCAAGCTGGTTCAGTCCATTTCTGACAATAACAGTATACTACAGAAAGAGAATATTGTCAATAATTCCGAAGAAAATTATAACAATAATGTTCGGTTCAGTTTAAAGAGTGACGATGCCGAGTTTTATGACGATATCTTTGGGAAATAATATGACAGAGATTAGCCTTGATAGGATGCCCTTCGTCACCGAAGAGGATGGCCTATCCATCGCCTCTGTCAATAGTTTTACTATGCAACAAAACAACGATGTCGTCAAGAAGGATTTCGACAATAACATAATGTAAGTCAAGAATTTATAGACCAAAACGATGGTGCATTTTTCAAAGCGAATAAACGGAAATTATTATGTTGTTGAGGCAGCACCCGATACTAATGCGCATAGTTTTCTGGTCGTTTCCACATATATACAAAATGCGGCTCAGCAGACGGCAGATGTACAAGCCCCCGCCCAGGTCGTCCGAAACGGTTCTGCTGAAACCGCTTATCATACTGACAATATATCGCAAAACGGCGGAGAAGTCAAGAACATTTTATTGGGTCCATAGGTTGATTTTGAGAAAAAATAACGGAGTTCCCAACCAGATAAATTCTGATATGGGGTTCAATGACTCCGTTAATACAACTGTATCACATAATGAGGGGAACGTCAAGAGAAATTTTGACAAAAATAAAAGTCAGCAATGGTCGCAGAGCAGAGGGCTCCAATTGCCCAAGCTGGCAGACACCATTGATGACAATATCAGTATACTACAGAAAGAGGATATTGTCAATAATAATTCGAAAGATAATTTTGACAATAATGTTCGGTTCAGCTTAAAGAACGACGATGCCGAGTTTGAGGACGACGGGCTTTTGCCTTGGCAGCGGGAAGAGGATATACCCGATGATCTGCCTTGGGAGGAGGAAACCTCGACGTCCGAAACAGATGAGGCAAAACCGCACAGGCCTATTGCTCTTGATGTGAGGCGAATTGAACTTGACGAAACGGGAAATGAAAATAAGCCTCACAGGCCGATCGCGCTTGATGTTCGGCGAATCAATCTTGACGAAACGGAAAACGATAATATTGACAGCTTACTTTCGGGCGGGAACGATACAGACTTTTTGACACAGCCGATCGGCAAGATCAAAAATGAGTTTGAGCTGGCGAAAGCGCGGGCGGAATCGAGAAAAGGCAAGGTTTATACCAGAGCGGACGCCCTCAAGGTGGCCGAGAGCATTGTGGGCAATATTGACACCGGAACGGGCGCAGGCGTCACAATGAGCAAGTGCGACAAGGGCGGTGTGGTCCAGCTCGTTGGGTATATCTTGAATAAGCTGTTTAACAGATTGACAAGATCGGTAAAAATCGTTATAATAATCACATACAGACATGACGAAAACGATCGTAATGAAAGATTTAATCGGTTAAATTTTTTCGGCACTGTCCTTTTTAACTCTCACTGTATTTGTTAGAATAAACATAAAGAAAAACAAAATTGCATTGGGAGGTAATCTTATGAAAAAATTTCCTATCGGGTTTAACACAAAAATCAAGGACGGATCCTCGCTTGACGCCGCGGCTCCGGTTTATGCCGATAAGAAAGCGCCGAGGAAGTCTGTCGTTCGGGTTTATTTCCCGTCGAGAGGGATGACTCTCGCTTATTACAACGACAAATTTGACTTAAAGCCCGGCGACCTGGTTTATGTTGACGGCAAGCTTGAGGGCAAAAGAGGAAGAGTTGTTGACGTAAATTACTCGTTTAAAATCAAGCTTTCGGATTACAAGCGCGTGATCGCGGTCGCGGACACGAGCGTCAGCGGACGCTTCCGCATTGCAGGCTCGCATGTTATCACCTTTGACAAGGATGCTGTTCCGTTTGAGAAGGCGCTTGCGTGGTTCAAGGCTCCGGAGGATGATGAGGATTACGCGGTCGGCAGCGATGACGGCGAGGGCTTCCCGCTCGACGATTTGAGCCAAATGAATATCGCGTCCGTGATAGCCGACAGAGGGCACAATTATTATTTGGAAAACAAGGTAAGCTACTTAAGTCTTGACGGCATGAGCGGATCCGCCGTTGTTGAGGGCACAGAGCCGTATGAGGTAGCCTTTGATTATTACGACGGTCAAATAAGCAATCTCACCTGCTCGTGCTTTTGCAGCTATAACTGCAAGCATGAGTTCGCGGTTATGCTTCAGCTCAAGGAAACGCTTGATTTTATAACAAAGAACTGCAGCGACGAATATTGCGGATATTTCGCGGCAATAAGCAAAGAGACTTTTATAAACATAGCTATGAGCAGGAACGAGAACGGAATTATAAATCTGGAGGTATGATATGAAGCGTTCAAACCAAAAGCTGAAACTCATGTATTTGGCGCAAATACTGCTTGAGAACACAGACGAGGAGCACACGATAACCGTGCCGGAAATGATTGCCGAGCTTAATAAGCTCGGCATTTCGGCCGAGCGAAAAAGCGTTTATGACGACCTTGAATATCTGCGGCTGTTCGGGCTTGACATATGCTCGAGAAAATCGCGAACAACCGATTATTTTATCGCGAGCCGCGACTTTGAGCTGCCCGAGCTCAAGCTGCTGGTTGACAGTGTTCAGTCGTCAAAATTTATAACGCGCAAAAAAACCATGGAGCTTATTTCAAAAATTGAGAAGCTCACAAGCCGCGAGAACGCGAAAAAGCTGCACAGGCAGGTTTTTGTCACCAACCGAGTTAAGACGCTGAACGAGCTGATTTATTACAATGTTGATAAAATTCACGACGCGATCGCTCTTGACAGGCGAATCACCTTCCGGTATTTCGACCTTGATCTTGACAAGAAGAAGGTCTATCGCAAAAACGGCGACAAATACACCGAGTCTCCGGTCTCGCTCACTTGGGATGACGAGAATTACTATTTGATCACATACAAGAAAAAATACGACAAATACACTCATTACCGCGTCGACAAAATGGAGAGTGTTGAGATCACCGATGAAAACCGCGAACTCTCGTCGGAGCCGTTTGACGTGTCCGCGTACGTCAAAACGATGTTCCGGATGTACAGCGGAGATGAGACCATTGTTTCCATTCGGTTCGACAATGACCTTGTGGGCGTCGTTTACGATAGATTCGGGATTGATGTTCCCGTTATAAAAGCGGATGACAGGCATTTCATCTGCCGCGCCAAGTTGGCGGTCAGCCCGCATTTTCTGTCATGGATAATGAGCTTTGGCAACAAAGCGAAAATAATTTCGCCGCAAAGCGTTATTGACGATTTGTGTGAGCTTGCAGCAAAAGTGAAAAACAATTATGACTAAACAATTATGCACAGTCCGTTTTTTGGTACATTAATGATTATATAATGTATTTATACAAAAGAAAGCGGGGTGTGCATATGTTTTATTACAGTAAAAAATCAAGAGGCAATATTGTTCATTGCGAGGGCTGCGGCCATATCAACAAGATAAAGCCCGAAAATTTGGAGAGATTTAATACAAATCAGGAAATTCGCAGCGGCGGTTACAGAATGTGCTCGTGCTGCTCGCCGGTCATGAAAAAGCTCAGGGTTGAAAAGGCCGAGCTTCAAAAATTCTGCGGCGAAAGCGGATTTATGTATTTTGTCTGCGACGGAAATCTGCATATCCACTCCGACGGAAGCAAATGGGTTATCATTGTTTCAGCGAAAAGAAACGGGAGCGAGCTGCATCATGAGAATTTATATAACGAGCAGTATGACGACTCGGTTCCCGGCTGCCATAATCAGCATTTTTCAAGTAAAACGCTCATGGGCTATATGGAGTACATAGCTCGCCACGACGCCTACAGACAAAAAAATCCCCTGCGTCCCAAGAAAGCCAAAAAGCCGCCCAAGAAAGGAACAAAAGGCTATAAGCGATACATAAAAAATGAGAAAAAGAAAGAAAAAAGAAAAAAAGTCAGAAATGTCCTGAACCTGATCGACAGCCTCTCCGCCGCCGGATAGGATGGAAAAAATTATTTTTGACTGACATTATCTTAAAAACATTTATGAACTTAGCTGATAAAAAGTGCCGAAAACACGTTGATTTGACGTATTTTCGGCACTTTGTCTTTTGGCGGAGAAGGAGAGATTCGAACTCTCGCGCCGCTTTCACGACCTACACCCTTAGCAGGGGCGCCTCTTCGGCCTACTTGAGTACTTCTCCGAATTTAAAAATATTAAATTAATGTGGCGGAGAGGCAGAGATTCGAACTCTGGGTGCTTTCGCATCACTAGTTTTCAAGACTAGCTCCTTAAACCACTCGGACACCTCTCCATAGCTACAGCCGCAGAGCCTCTCGCACGCGACTTGATAAGTATACCACAAGCAATCTTATTTTGTCAATAGTTTTTTTGTTTTAAAAATTATTTTTTCAAAATAATTTTTAAATAAAAGATTTTTAATCGCAAATCAAGCAAGCGGAGCCATGGGGCTCCCGGAAAGCGCTTGCGCTTTTTGGGAAAAGGAGTAATCGCAGAGCGGGCGCAGGTTTGCGATTTTAATCGCAAATCAAGCAAGCGGAGCGAATTACGACGTGCTGCCGAAGCCTCCGTTGCGAACGCCGTCGGCGTCATCGTCGACGGTTATGCCGTATGGGGTGAATATTCCCTGTACAAATCCGTCGCCGCGTGCGATTTTAACAGTCTTTCCCATATTTGTATCATTTGTTATTTTGATAAAAATATGCCCCTCGTTGTCGGAATTATAATAATCGCTGTCGATTATTCCGACCGTGTTGTTAAGCTGCAGTCTGAACTTAAAGCCGAGGCCGCTGCGAGGATAAAGGCAGAGGACCCATCCCTCATCAATACGCGCTCTTATGCCGGTGGGAACCGTCACTGTTTCGCCGGGAGCGAGCTCAAAGTCGAGCGTCGAGAAAAAATCGTATCCGGCGCTTCCTGACGTGGCACGCCGCGGCAGCATTATCTCGGAGTATATTTCATCAATTTTTTCATCGCTCATGCCGAGACCGCTCATTGCCTCTCTGAACTGTTTTATGCTTACTTTTTCAAATTTAGCTATACCTTTCATCTCGTCACCTCTATTCAGTGTGCAGAACAATGCAGCCGATCTCGCGTGTTTTTTTAACATCAATAACTCTTTGGTTCGGGCTGCCTTTCCAGAAAAGCTTCGGGTCGAAGGTCTCCCTAATAAACCTGCCGTCAACGATAACATCCAAATATTTTACAGCCGGCAGATCGCAGATCTCCTCATATGTGTATCCCGTATAGAGCCACTGTGTCTTGCTCGGATATTTTTCGCGTATCTCTTTTGCAAGCGCCGCTATATCATCGCGGTTCGCGCGATGGAGAGGATCGCCGCCGCTATATGTGATGCCCGATATATAGTCCTTGTCAAGCTCGGCGAACAGCTCCTGTTTTTCGGTGTCGCCGAATGGCAGGCCGCCGTTTTCGTCCCAAGTGACCGGATTCTGACAGCCGGGGCAGCCGTGCTCGCAGCCGGCCACCCAAAGCACGACTCTAAGACCGTCGCCGTTCAGCATATCGTCTTTTGTTATATTGTGATAACGCATGTCCTACATACTTCTCCTGTCCCTGATTTCCGCCATCTTTGCGTCGTTCAGCCTTGTGTCGCCTTTAACTCTCGAATACGACAGATAGCCGTTCATGCGGTCAATCTTCGTCAGATTCTTGCTGCCGCACTTTGGGCAGACGTCCATCTCAAGCTCCTGATGTCCGCAGTCGTCACAGTAAGCCAGCGAGAGATTCACGCCTTCGTAGAAGCCCATATCCATCGCGCGGTGAATAAGCGTCTCGATAGCCTTTTTGTTGTAGTCGATGGGATACTTTACATATTGTATTTTGCCGCCGTTCATCAGATCCCAGAAACGCTTTTCAAGGTCCTGCTTGCGGATGGGGCTTATGTCCTCCGTAACATGGCAGTGGAAACTGTTTGTCACATACTCTCTGTCGGACACGTTTTCAACAATACCGAACTTCTTTCTGAACTGCTGTACCTGAAGGCCGCAGAGGCTTTCGGCCGGCGTTCCGTAGAGAGCATACAGATGTCCGTCCTCTTCTTTGAACTGAGCGACCTTCTCGTTGATATGCTCCATAACCTCGAGGGCGAATTGTCCGTCCTCGACCATTGATTTCTTGTTGTGGAGCTGCTGCAGCTCATTAAGCGCGGTAATGCCGAACGAAGCTGTGGCTGATTTGAGCAGAGGCTTGATCTTGTCACGGAAATTAAGATGTCCGCCGTAGAAACCTCCCTCACAGTACGCGAGAGGATTGGTTGATGCGCGCATCTCACCGAGATACTCATAGGTGCGTATATGCAGCCTTCTGATGAGTTCAAGATAATAATCGAGCACCTCATAGAAATCCTTGCTCTCTTTTTTTGCCTTTGCGTATATCATAGGCAGATTGAGCGATACAGCGCCGATATTGAAACGTCCCACGAAAACGGGCTCGTCGTTCTCATCGGCGGGGTTCATGCCGCCTCTCTCATACCAAGGAGACAGAAACGCCCTGCAGCCCATGGGTGAAATAACTTTTTTGTATTTTTTATAAATACTTGCGACATATCCTTCACCTGTAAGAGAGAGCCAGTCGGGATACATTGTTTTCGCAGAGCACTCAACTCCCGCGCGGAACACGTCCTCAAGCTCTTTGCCGGGACCGTGAAGCTCCTCGTCGTAAAGGAACACGATCTTGGGGAAGAGGACCGGCTTTTTGCACTCTTTTTTGCCCTGTCCGTTTTTGTGGACCTCAAGCAGAGCGATAGTCGCCATTTTTTCAAATTTGGCGGTGCCGAGGCCCGCGGTCACCGTGATAAACGGATAATCTCCGCGGCTTGAAGCAACGGTGTTGAACTTGTATTCCCAGCCTTGGAAGCCCTGCTCAAAGTCGCGCTTAACGTCCTTCATCGTCTCTCTCTCGGCGACTTCCTCGGAAATTCCCAAGCTCAGATAGCGGGCTTTGTTTTTCTTGTATGTCTTTTCGGCGTAAGGCGCCAGTATCTTGTCAACCTCGGGTACGGTGAAACCGCCGTACTGCTGGCTTGCGGCCGACAAAACTATATCGCCGATAACATCGAACGCCACACCCAAAGTCTTTGGCTCGTTGTACCAGAGATTGCCCATTTCAAAGCCGCCGGTTAAAACGCTTTTAACGTCAAAGAGACAGCAGTTCATGGTGTCGCGCCTTGCCGACATATCATGGACATAAATGTAACCGTCTCTGCATGCCTGCAGTTCCTCGACCGTCATGAAGAATTTCTGATACAGCTCTTTGTTAAGCTGATTGAATATAAGCGAGCGCTTTGTAGAAACCAAAGCCGAGTCGGAATTTGAGTTCTCCTTGTCGCCGATATACATGATCGCCTGACTCTTCTGATATACCTCGTCAAGCATATGAACAAAATCCTGTTTGTAATTGCGATAGTCGCGGTAGCTTTTCGCGACGATAGGATTAACCAAATCGAGGGCGCCCTCAACTATATTGTGCATCTCGGCAATATGTATCTCGTCTTTTCCCATATTGAAAACACGGTTGTCCACAAACGAGCAGATATTGTTAAGGTCCTCAGGAGTAAAGGTTATCAGGGCGCGGTCAGCGGACTTGGTGACCGCGGTAACAACCTTTTGAACATTATAATCTTCTTTCGTACCGTCTTTTTTTATAATTTTTATCATTTCGCACACTCCCGTTTTTATAAAATAAAGTTATGCCGACGCTAAATTCTCAACACACAAACCACTACATTCGGGGTTGTGATTGGTGCGCCGATACAACATATAGTATATTAACACACTGTTTTATAAAAATCAACACCATTAATATTCAAAGTTTTACAGAGCCGCCGCGCCGAAAACAGCGTGTATACGGCTCATATAAGGCTTTGACCGAAAATATTGTAATATTTTGTAACCGATTTTTAAAATCAACGTGTATAAAAAATTATAGCATAACGATTTTTTCAAAACAAGAGAAATTTCAAAATTGATAAAATTAGAATAAACAGTTAAAAATCAAACTGACGCTTGATTTTTTTTTAAAACTGTTGTATAATATATTAATATCATCAAGTGCGCGCCGTCGCGGCCAACGCGCCCTATTAAACAGCGGTTCGCACATGGAGGAAATACAGGACTTATGGAAAACACAGAAAATCTGCCGGCTGTAATTGAGAATTGTAACGGCCTTGATCCCGACGAGGTCAGGCAACGCGTCGCGGATGGCAAAGTAAATACATCAGCCGGAACCTCGACCAGATCATATAAAGATATAGTGCGCGACAACGTTTTCACGTATTTTAACTTAATATTCGCTGTACTTGCGGTGCTGCTTATTCTGGTAGGTTCTTTCAGGAACCTGACCTTTATGATTGTTATTTTCTTTAATACGATTATAGGTATTATTCAAGAGATACGCTCAAAACGCGCACTTGACAGTCTGAAGATCATCAGTGACCCGAAGGCCACTGTTATCAGATCCGGCTCGGAGCATGTTGTTCCTATCAACGAGCTGGTGCTTGACGACCTTATCGTGCTGACCGCGGGAAACCAGATCCCCGCTGACGCGGTTGTTATTTCGGGTTCGATCAATGTCAATGAGTCTCTCATCACGGGCGAGTCCGATGAAGTTAAAAAGCTCAGCGGATACGAACTGCTGAGCGGAAGTTTTGTCGTTTCGGGAAAATGCCTGGCAAAGCTCACCAAAGTCGGTGAGGATTCGTATGTTTCAAAACTGACAAAAAAAGCCACCGACGACAACAGAGAAGAAGAGTCAGAGATGATAAGGGCTCTTGACAAGCTTGTAAAAATTGTCGGCGTTATTATCATACCTATTGGTCTCACGCTGCTTATTCAGCAGATGTTTATCGACCACGCGGGTTTCCGCGACAGCGTGACGGGCATGGTCGCCGCGGTTATCGGCATGATACCGGAGGGACTTTATCTTCTGGCAAGCGTCGCGATGGTAGTCAGCATAATGCGTCTGGCGCGCCAAAAGGTTTTGGTGCGAAGCATGAAGTGTATCGAAACGCTTGCCCGCGTTGATGTGCTTTGCGTGGATAAAACCGGAACCATCACCGAAAACACCATGAACGTCAGCAAGCTTGTCACGGTTGACGGAAATGACAAAAGCAGCGTTGAAACGCTCATATCTGCAATGGTTTCGGCAATGGACACCGACAACATCACCATGGCCGCGTTTAAAAAATATTTCACTAAAAAATCAGACGTCAAACCCGCTAAGATATGTCCGTTCTCGTCAAAATACAAATACAGCGGATGCGTTATAGGAGGCCGCGGATATGTCCTCGGCGCGCCAGAGTTTGTGCTCCGCGAATCGTTTGAAACGCACAAAAAAACGGTTGAGAAATATTCCGCAAAGGGATACAGAGTGCTGGTGTTCGCCGAATATAAGGGCGAGCCCGACGGAAACGAACTTACCGAAAAGGCTGAGCCTCTGGGTTTTGTGCTGCTCGAAAACCCGATCCGCCCCGCGGCGAAGGAAACGTTCAAATACTTTTCGGAGCAGGGTGTTCAGATAAAAGTCATCTCCGGAGATAATCCCGCCACGGTCTCAAGAGTCGCCGCGGAAGCCGGGATCGAAGGCGCCGAAAGCTATATTGACGCGTCAAAATTGACCTCTGATCAGGCGATACTCGACGCGTGCACAAAATACAATGTATTCGGCAGAGTTGTGCCCGAACAAAAACGGCAGTTTGTTTTGGCGCTCAAAGCGCTCGGAAAGACTGTCGGCATGACCGGAGACGGAGTGAACGACGTTTTGGCGCTTAAAGAAGCAAACTGCAGCATCGCCATGGCCTCGGGCAGCGACGCGGCGTCTCAGGTGTCGCAGCTCGTTCTGGTCGATTCCGACTTTTCAAAAATGCCCTCGGTTGTAGCAGAAGGAAGAAGAGTGGTAAACAACGTCCAGCGCACTGCGGGCATGTTTCTCGTGAAAAACATTTTCTCGCTGCTTCTTGCGATATTTTCTGTTGTTGTGGCCTGCGGCTATCCGATGGAACCGTCGCAGGTGTCGCTTTTGGCGCTGTTCACTATCGGAACGCCGGCGTTTTTCCTGTCTCTTGAGCCCAACAGGAACTTGATCAAAGGCCGTTTCCTTATAAACGTGTTTAAAAAAGCGATCCCCGCGGGTCTCACGGACTTTATTGTGGTGGCGGGCTTGGTCGTGTTCGGAAAGGTTTTCGGCGTGGACGACGTGAGCATATCCACGGCCTCGACAATTCTGGTATCGCTTGTCGGCTTTATGGTGCTCTATCATATTTCAAAACCGATGAACACGTTCCACATTATCCTGCTGTCTTCCATGATAGCGGGCTGGCTCGGCTGCTCGATATTCTTAAACGACTTATTCGCCATGACCTTAATGAGCCCGCGCTGCATTTTGATACTTGCCGTTTTCCTGCTTGCCACGGACCCTCTGCTTAGAGGCCTCCGCGTTGCTATTGAGTTCATTTTTGACAAAATTTTTAAAAATTAATAAAAGTTAAAATTTTCTATTGACAAATGATTTATATGTGCTATAATACTATTATACAGCAAAACATACTAAACATATAGGATATGTTGATTTTATGAAAAGAGGTTAAGTAAAATGTCAAAAATCTACACAAAAATCACTGACCTGATCGGAAATACTCCGCTTTTGGAGCTCTCAAATTTTGAGCAAAAGAACGGGCTTGAGGCAAAAATAATCGGCAAGCTCGAATATTTCAATCCAGCGGGCTCGGTCAAGGACAGGATAGCCAAAGCCATGATAGAAGAGGCGGAGGAATCGGGAAAGCTGAAACCCGACTCGGTTATAATCGAGCCGACGTCCGGCAACACGGGAATAGGCCTTGCCTCGGCCGCGACAGCCAAAGGCTACAGAATAATCATCACGATGCCCGAAACCATGAGCTTGGAGCGCCGCAATCTGCTCAAGGCCTACGGCGCCGAGCTGGTGCTCACCGAAGGCAGCAAGGGCATGAAGGGCGCTATCCAAAAGGCGGAGGAGCTTGCGAAAGAGATCTCCAACAGCTTTATACCCGGGCAGTTCACAAATCCCGCCAATCCCGCCTGCCATAAAGCGACGACCGGCCCCGAGATCTGGAACGATACCGACGGCGATATCGACATATTTGTTTCGGGAGTCGGAACCGGCGGCACGATCTCAGGCATCGGCGAATACTTAAAATCAAAAAATCCGAATATCAAAGTAGTCGCGGTTGAGCCCGCGTCCTCACCCGTGCTTTCGACGGGCAAGAGCGGTCCGCACAAAATCCAGGGCATCGGCGCGGGATTCGTTCCTGAGACCCTCAACACCGAGATTTATGACGAGATTATAACCGTCACAAACGAAAACGCCTTAAAAACCGGCAAGGATGTTGCCCGCGCCGAAGGCATGCTGGTGGGCATATCCTCAGGCGCCGCTGTATGGGCCGCGGCCGAGCTCGCCAAAAGGCTCGAAAACAAAGGCAAAACAATCGTGGCCCTGCTCCCCGACACCGGCGAGCGATATCTCTCAACAACGATGTATGACTAAAACTCAATAATCTAACCCAACGGCACGAACCCGCAAAGCGTGGCACGTGCTGTTTTTTTTATTAAGTTCCACGTATGTTTGCAATTCAAAAACCAATGTGCTATACTGTCTATAGATAAAAAATTAATTTAAAAGCGGGAAGGATATTATGAAATTACTTTTGGTTGAAGATGATTTAAGTTTAATAAACGGACTTTCATTCGCCTTAAAGAAACAAGGCTTTGATTTAGACATAGTACGCACAAGCAAAGAAACGTCGGCTATTTTCGCAGACGGAAAATACGACTTAGTTATTTTAGACGTCTCGCTTCCCGACGGAAACGGCTTTGATTTATGCAGGACGATTCGCCAAAAATCAAAAGTGCCGATCATATTTTTAACAGCCGCGGACGAGGAAACAGATATTACAATGGGCCTTGACATCGGCGGCGACGATTATATCACAAAGCCCTTTAAGCTGTCGGTACTGATTTCGAGGATAAATGCGATACTTCGCAGAAGCGGCGGCTTTAAAAATGATGCGGTGCTTACCTCAAACGGAATAACCGTAAAGCTGCTCTCGGGCGATGTATATAAAAACAGAGCGCGAATAAATTTGACGGCGGGTGAATATAAGCTGCTTTGTATGTTTATGAAAAATCCCGATATTGTCTTATCATCCGACCGAATACTCGGAAAGCTCTGGGACTGCGACGAAAAATTTGTGGACAGCAACACGCTCACGGTATATATCCGCCGTCTGAGAACAAAGATAGAGGATGATCCGAGCGCACCTAAAATGATCGTTACCGTTCGCGGTTTGGGGTATAAATGGAGCGTGTAATATGAAAATATTGACGAACAGAAAAACCAAATCCCTTTTTGCCGCGATATTGTTTTGCGTTTTTGTTTTCGCGCTCGTTTCCGCGCTTTTGATGATTTTCGACGTTAAGAACGCAGCAGCGTATATTTTTGCTGCCGCGCTGATT
This sequence comes from uncultured Clostridia bacterium, assembly GCA_947625905.1. Classification (GTDB taxonomy): domain Bacteria; phylum Bacillota; class Clostridia; order Monoglobales; family Monoglobaceae; genus Monoglobus. The sequence goes on from CANQQJ010000010.1 coordinate 87,454, forward strand.
GCGTTTGTGGCGGTGCTGGTAAATATATACATATATTTCCACAATCAGAATAAAACTTTAGAAGCTGCCGAAAAACAAATTGCGGAATATATTTCCGGCGACCGCAGCGCACGAATCGAATGTGACGACGAGGGTGAGCTCAACAAGCTGTTTCATAAAATCAATTCGCTTGCTTCCGTATTGAACGCACACGCAGAAAATGAAACGAGGTCAAAGGAATTTCTGAAAAATACCATATCGGATATTTCACATCAGCTGAAAACTCCTCTCGCGGCGCTCAACATCTATAACGACATTATCCAAGATGAAACGGAAAATACCGAAATAAAGGAATTTACCGAGCTCACCGACCGGGAGCTTGACCGAATTGAAACACTTGTTCAAAATCTTTTAAAAATAACCAAGCTTGACGCCGGAACGATACAAATAGAGAAAAAAGATGAAAATATGTCGGAGATGATGAACGATATAAAAAATCATTTTATGTTCCGCGCAAGCCGTGAGGGAAAGCAAATCGGCATATCGGGAGACGACACGGTCACATTGCCGTGCGACAAAAACTGGCTAGTTCAGGCGATAGAAAATATCGTCAAAAACGCGCTCGATCACACGGTACAAGGCGGACAAATAGATATCGAATGGAATCATCTTCCGTCAGTTTTGCAAATCACCGTAAAGGATAACGGCAGCGGTATTCACCCGGAGGATATACACCACATTTTCAAACGCTTTTACCGCAGCCGTTTCTCAAAGGACACGCAGGGTATCGGTTTGGGGCTTCCGCTTGCGAAAGCGATTATCGAAGCGCATAACGGCAGTATTGAGGTTGACAGCGAAATCGGCAAGGGAACAGTATTTATTATAAATTTTTTAATTCCTACAAAATTGTAGGCTAAAATTCATCTCTCAGTAGGATTTCGGTGTTATTCTGTTATTATACAATAACAGAAAGAGGTGTTTTATATGAACTTATTGGAGGTACGATCCATTTCAAAAACCTACGGCAGCGGCGAAGCGGCGGTCGAAGCGCTCAAAAGCGTCAGCTTCACCGTGCCAAAGGGCGAGTTTGTCGCGGTCGTAGGCGAATCGGGCAGCGGAAAATCAACGCTCTTAAATATGATAGGCGCACTCGACACGCCAACGAGCGGCAAGGTTTTCATAGACGGAAAAGATACGTTCGCAATGAAAGAAAAAAATTTGACGATTTTCCGCCGTAGAAATATCGGCTTTATTTTCCAGTCGTTTAA
>CANQQJ010000011.1 GCA_947625905.1 uncultured Clostridia bacterium
CTCCAATTTGATATTTTTATTATATACCATCTTGGAGGTTTAGACAACTTACTTTACACAAAATCTGGGATTGGCTCATTGTTTTAGCTATACCTAATTATATATAATTCCGCAGAGCCCTTAGTTACAAAATCAGATGTCACGCAGTAGTGGAAAAATAGACTTCCAAAACCCACGTAAAACCGTTGTTTTTATGCCTTAATTTTTTAAAAATCTGCTATGGTAATATAATTATATTATCAACCCCAAAATTACGGTCTTAAATGTCCACGTTTGTGTAACCGATTTTTAACTTGAAAAAATTGCCGTATTATGGTATTATATACTTGGCAGTTATAACTGCAAGTGTGGAATATTCCGTGCGGAGAAACATTTAAGCATAAATAAAATATGCCTATCTAAAAGGCAGAGCCAAAACGTAAGGACGGTTGGCCGCTTCATTCCTTTCTAAACACAAATTGTGTTTAAGACAAGTAGAAAGGGGTGATGCGTATGAGAAATTATTTTTTCAAGATTTTTCTTGCATTGCTCGTAATTATCGTAGTTTTTGCGATTTTTGCACAGCCGGTGCAATAAAAAATAACAACCGCCTTAAAGTTTTGACCGACTCGTAAGGCGATTGTTTGATTACCTTTGAAGCGGCCAAACCGTTTTTACGCTCTGCCGTTTCTCTTTCTATGATTATTATATATCATTATTATACTTTTGTCAAGGATTTTCATAAGTCAAAACCGGCATAATCCGTAATACAAATAGATATTGCTTTTAAAAATCATTATTTATCCTAATGTATTTTTTAATTCATTCCAAAATTTTACTCACATGAAAACGAGCGGCGCATTGGCCGCTCGTTGACTTTAGCTCATTTTTCAGTTTAATATCTCATAATCCTTTTCAAACACTTCGCTGATCGGGGTTATTTCGGTTGTGTTGTTCCATAGTAACAGTTTCAGCTTATATCGGCCGCTCAAGCCGCTGCAGTCAAAAGTAATATCTTGTATATTTTCGCCTCTGATAAAGCTTTGATTTTCATTGATCATCACTTTCTTTAATACATCCCCTGTCGGATTATAAGCTGCCAGAATAACTGTCGCGTTATCAATTTCTCCGGCGTTATTGGTGGTTTTAACCGACAGCTTAATTTGATTACTGTCTTGGATATACTCATCATCAATTACAACAAAATCCGTAACATCCGCGTCATTCTTGAAGTAAGCGGCGGAGTAATTATTGTATTCGTCAATATCGTTTGCCAAGCTTGATACCGCGTAATATACCGCTTCTGTATCAGTTATTTCAACCGGCGCTTTCACAATCGTGTTTTCAAGCGGCATTATGTTTTCAACGGTTTCCCGATACACGACCTCGCCGTCAATTGAACCTTTATGTATTTGGACTTCGATATTATCGGCTGCCACCGAGCCCCTGTTTTCAATAACCGCGTTAACATAATATCTGCCGCCCTCATTTGTGACATACGCGTTTGATACCGCCGCGTCTGCCGAGCCTATGACTGTGGTTCCGATATTATCGTCGGTATTAAAATCTTCATGCTTCGACGGCAGCGCCTTAATCATGAGGTTTTTGACCGTGTTTGACACATCCGGCATATACGAAATGGCTATATTTTTGGTTTCTCCGGCCTTTATAACATCATTTCTTTCAATTGTTTGCTTCAGCTCATCATTTTCATAGACTTCGACAGTTATACCGTTTATTTCTTCTTCTCCGACGTTGTCGCAATCAAACGACAGTGCTATCATGCCCGTTTTGGCATATGCATCCTCGCTGACATCCAAAGTGTCTTTATTAAGTGAAATATTATATGTCGGAACAATGGTATTCACAAACAAATCTGTTTCTCCGGTAGAATAGCTGCCGTCGTCATTTACAACAGCCTTTCCCGTTTTCATATAATTTACCGTGAATGTGCCATCCGTGTTTACGATGATCCCCGGGTTGCTTATATTATGCTCATCGCCGACAAAGGTTATTTTCTCACTCCATTTTCCGTTGTTGTATCTGACTCCGCACAGCGTGTCATAACCGTTATTGTGGTCGATCCAGCAGATGTACATATTATTGCCGTTTGATCTTATCACGGGGATAGAATTTAAGTTAATGTCGGCGTCAATTGCGGTTTGCGCCTTTTTGCCAAAAACATCGTTAATAATCTGCAATTTGTTATCGGCATCAAAATATGCCAAGACGGTCTTTCCGTTTAAATTGCCAACCGTGTATTGACCGACACCGGTATAATTCAATTGTTTTGTTGAGCCGTCAGTCATTGAAACATAATATATTTTACCGTCTTTTTTATAAAATACATTTTCGTTCATTCCGTCCATAGCGATTCTGGTGACCGCGCCGATATTCTCCACGGTAGCGACATCGGACCAGTCGGAGCCGTTAAACGTCGCGTAATGCAAATCGGTTGTGCCGCTTTGGGATGATAAATCGGCTTCGGAATTAGAGAGCCACGCCGCGGCCGCGGTGTCGCCGTTTGACGAGACCGTTGGTGAAAAATCAAATGTGTTGTTGTCGGTCAGACGCTTAGATACCCATTCCGTGCCGTTTAAGTACGCGGCGGATATCTCCGTCTGCGATAAGATATCTTTCATCGGCATATCGCCTGATGACATCACGGATCTCATATCCTCCCATACCACAAATTTTCCGCTTGCGGATATTGTGCTGTCAAGTGTGCCGTCGTCTTGCACGGGCACGGGCGCTGACCATGTTCCGTCACTGTTTTGAGCGGAGCATACCAATTTAAGTCCGTTTTGCTGTTCGCGTTCATCGGCGTCAACCGTAAAATACAGATAATTTGTGCCGTTGATGTTTTGCAAAACGGCCTCGGAATTATCAAAAATATTTTGATAAATCATTTGCTCGGTTTTATTGCTCACGCTCAGATCGGCAGCTTCGGACGTCGGCCTGTCACCCACAAAGCCGCCGCCGTTATTCATATATTCGCGGCCGGCCAGCTGCCAGGCATTGTCGTCAATACCGCTCGCCTTTGCCTTGCTGTTAAACCATGAAGCCTCAAAACCGTCTTTCGACCATTTAAAATTACCCGCTTCAAACTCACCCTCAAGATTAACAATATATACTTTTACGCTCGCTCTCGCACCTATAGAGCCGCTAAGTGACGGATCCAGATAGGCGTCGTCTTTTGTTGAAATGATTATTGGAAGAGCGCCGACCATATCTCCATAAACTCCGGCTTTAAATTCAACTGTGTCATAATCCTGACCCAATCCGCCAAACACATCGACGCCTACGCTCGGTTCAAACTTTCCGGTTATATTTAAACTCTTTTTATTTCCGCTGAACTTGACTTCACCCTTTGTGCCGCCCTTAAAAGCGACCGTCGCCGTAACAGGCACGGGTACTCCGCCCACAACTACAACCGTGTTATAATTGTAGTCCACAATTTCCACAAGGTATTCGCCGCTCTCATGCTTTTTGCTTGATTCTGTCTTGATTCCGAATGTGCCGCCCCATTCTCCGTTCTCAAAATCATCAATAGGTATCTCGATTTTTCCGTACGGAGTGAATTTGACCTTTGATTTTGGGAAGATGCTGTATTCATTGGTACTTTTGTGAACCGCGGAGCCCGAAAATTCCAGAACAAGCTTTCCGTCCTCAACCGAGGCTTTGCCGGCATATTCGGTTATGTCCTTATCCAATCCGAGTTTAAATTCCATATTTTCCATAAACGGGATAAAACTCATATCACCCGATGAAACCATAGGCAGTTTCAGCTTCACGTCGTCGGGCAAGGCCTTTATTTTGATAATATTGTTTTTAACCGCGTATTTATCCTTTCCCTGCGTATAAGCCACAGCTATGATCGATTCGTCAATATCAAACTTCGCGCCCGGTATTACCGACAGCTCGCCGTTTACAAATTCAAAAGATTTGCCGCTTTTTGAGCCGCGCAAATACACGTCTCCGGGCGTATGACCGTTCCAATCCACAGTGATCTTGAACGTATATCTCGTTTTGTCCGTCTTGTCAATCGTAACGCTTTTTTGACCGGATAAGTCATATGTTTTGCCGGATGAGCTTTTTGCCGTAAGCTCTGTTATGTATATCTTATTCGGGTCTTTTTTGATCAGGGATATATTCATATTGTTCGCGATAATTATATCCTTCGAATAACTCAAATATCCGTCGGCGGCAACTTCTATCGAGTATAGGCCGTCTTTGGTCTTTGTTATTTCATCCTTTAAAAATGTGACTTTTCCGTCCGCGCCCGCCACCTTGCTGACCCCTTCAAAGGTTACCGACGCTCCCGGTACCGCCTCGTTCACAACAGTACCGTCCTCGGTGTAGCCCTTGATGTTAAACGTTACGTCGTGGGACAACTTTTCTTCTTTAGGCATAATAGGTATAAGTTTTTCATAGCCGATTATATTTGTGCTTTTATCATAGCTGTCAATGCCGTAATTACCAATTGCGGGCACGCCGCTTCTGTAGTAACAGCACGAATCAACAGTCAGATTAGATGCTTTGCCGGCAATGCCGCCCAGGTATGTCTGTTCTGCATTATTTGTAGTCACCAAAGCATTGTTGTAATCATTGCTCAGATTAAAATTATAACCACCGCCACATATTCCGCCTATGCTCACCGAATAATCGGTTGCACCATCTATGTTGCCTATATTAGTTGAAACCGACCCATCGTTTGTACAATTAATAATACTGCTGTTGCCCGATACAATTCCAACCGATACACTTCCAACAATTCCCCCAATCTTAACATCATAAATGTTATTTGTTAAAGTAGATTGAATAGTTTCATAATTATTACAACTCTCTAGTATGGAAGATTGCGATGCAAATCCGCATATTCCGCCTATTTCAATATCACATTTCTCTTTTTGGCTGTTAAAAATAATTTTCTTTGCAGAATTTGTATTATTACAATTATGTATTTCGGCATTTGATAACCTACCACATATTCCGCCTATATTACTACCACCATTATTTTCATTAATTTGTTCATATGAAATTTCTGCATCATTATCACAATTTAAAACTATATTTCCGGATAAATCGCCTACAATACCGCCAATTGCTGTTCCAAACGGAATATCTTCATCGCTCATACTAATATTTCCGTAATTACATGAATTTACAATTCTGCGATGTGATTCGCTTACAATACCGCCCACGCACATTGCCGAACCTGATATGGTTCCATTATTTACACACCCTTCTATAGAAATGTTATCATTGGTTTGATTAGAATAAATATTACCTATTCTACCCGCAATGCCGCCAACGTAGTTTTGTCCCGATGTAATTAATATACCATTATTCACACAGTTTTTAATGCTTCCGGGAAGATCTAAATATCCTGCTATTCCTCCAACAAAAATTTCTTCGGAACTTCGAAAATCCAGTGCTGTACACGCTATTTTCCCAAAGTTTGTGCAGTTTTCGATTTTTGTTTCATTGTCTTTGAGTCCTTCGAACGAACTGCCCAGAATACCTCCGCTATATCCTCCTACCATATTTTTAACACTTAGTTCAATATTACCATAATTATTACAGTCGGCAATAGTTAAAACGCCGGTAACTGTTGAAGTTTTGCTATGACCTGCAATGCCGCCGATGTATACATATGCCGAATTGCCTGAGTTTGATTCTCCGGTTATTGTTCCGTAATTATCACAGTTTAAAATATCTGCGTTGAGCCCATTACCTAATATGCCGCCTGCAAAAGCGTCATCTTCTGAAGAAAACGCGCCGATATTTCCTGTATTCACACAAACAGATATAGCTACATTTTTTTCCGCTTGAGACAAAATTCCTCCGGCATACGCATTTATAGAATACGAACTGCTTCCTCTGGTATCTGCTATCACATTGCCGATATTTTGACAATCACTAATGTATGTATCATTAATGTCGTAACTAGAAGATAGTATACCACCGGCATACACATTACTTCCTAAAGTATTGGCGGTTACATTGCCTGTATTTTTACAATTTCTGACACTGTTTTTTCCGTCCGCATTACCTATTAATCCGCCAGCAGTTGAGATATCATCCGATTCAATATTAATTTCTCCATTATTAGCACAATTTTCAAGTAAGCCTTCATCTGTTAAACTATTACCCAAAAGACCGCCGGAGGCAACACGACCTGAAACATTCGAAGATAATTTGGATATAATAATCCTTCCATTATTTTTTGAATTATATATAGTGATCTTATGTGCAGATGATTCTCCCAACAAGCCACCACTGTATATATGATGTGAATTTGTTATTGTTATATCAGAATTATTTTCACAATTTTGTATTATAATATCGTCAATATAATTAAAATTATTAAAAGAATCATAAATACTATTACTTGAAAAACGTCCAATCATTCCACCTATATGTATATCATCACCATTGTGAGACAAAAAGTTTCCGTTTACTTTGCAATTAATTAAATTAATATCCCCTGAGGCATAAGCTGCTATTCCGCCAATGTATTCGCTTCCCTCTGTATTAATAGTGATATTTTCCATAATAAGATCTTTTACTGTAGAATTTTCAATGTTTGAAAATAATCCGATGTAAGTAGATGGTGTGCAAATATTCATATTTTTTACAGAGAAGTTGTTTCCGTCAAATGTGCCGCAAAACGGATTATATTCGCCGCCTATCGGGATCCATTCTCCCCATGAGGATAAATCTATATCGTTTATAAGTATATAATTCGCGCTTAGATTATTATTGATCGCGTTAAGCTGCTCGGGCGTGGAGATTTGATAAGGATCACTCTCGGAGCCGTTGCCTCCGGCAAATGAGACATCGGCGGCCGCGGCATCGCCTATGATTTCCTCGGTATGTGACGGTGTCGGTTCCTCGGTGCTTAAGTTTTGTTCTTCGGCTTCACTCTCCGATGGTTCTTCTTGCATATTATTGGGTTCATCATTTAAAAATGTGTCGTCGGATTCGTTCGGAGCGACGGTTTGTGTCTCACTCGGACGTTCGTTTATTTGCGGCTCGGCCGCATTATTTGTTTCGACTTGATCTGATGCTTCCGTTTGATTTTCGTTTGTTGTTTCTGCAAACGCAAAGCCGGAGCACAGTGATAATACCAAAGAGACGGCCAAAACCGTGCAAATAAATCTTCTTAAACATTTTTTCATTTTCGTTTTCTCCCTTTATAAAAATATTTTAATATTATTCAAAAAGTGCGCGGCGTGAAATCACAGCCGCGCAAATAATAAAAACGCAGCTTGATTTCTGTTGCGACACAGTTCATTACTATAGCATGAATAATCGAGCATACGTTTTTAACGAAACGTACTGCTATAGTAATTATTAAACTATGTCGCAAATTAAATATACCACACCTCGAAAAAAATAGCAAGCATTTTTCATAAAATAAAAAGTGTGTGGTCACAAACGGAACCACACACGAAAAATGCTTAGCTCCGATTGCTGCCACACAAATTCTCAACTGTTTACAAATACGTGAAAATAGAGCGTGCATTTTTGCCTATAAAGCACAAAAACACGTTTTGCAAACAGTCATATTTAATTTATGTGGCAAATTTATTTTACCATATTATTTCCAAAAGGTCAATAAAAAAATATTAAAAACAATATCAGGGTTTGGGAGAGACTCCCAATTTTTACAATATTCGCAGCGGGCGACGGATGAGTAAAAATTCGCAAGTGTGTACACATTTGCTGTGCTTGCTATTCTTTCAAAATAGCAGGCATAGGCAAATCTTTTTTTAAAAGTGTGGCCACACTTGCTGTGCTTGCTATTATCTTATTTTTTATCCGTTTCCCGAATTATGTCGATATTTTTGGCACTGTTTTAGGTCTTATCCGCTTGAAATTCTTTCGCTTTTGATGTTAGATATTTATATGAAAAATCAATATTTTTATAATTGGAGTGTTTTAATATATGAATTATTCCGAGCCGATAAAAATTAAAAATCCTTCCGTCTGTTTTTTGCCCGATATAGTGCTGTCTCTTGAAATAGGCGGAACCGTTTACCGCTTTAAAGGAGTGTATGACGGACAAAGGGCATTGTCCGCCAAACTTATTCGCCTTATGGATAATGAAAAAATTTTTGATGAAGGGGCTGACAAATAGTATTATGCGCGTTATACTTTATACATACTATCCTGTTTTGGCAGACTGTTTGATCGCAAAGGAGGAAAATATATCATGAAACAGTCTGATAAAATAACGGCTCTTTACTGCCGTCTGAGCCGAGATGATGAGATTCAGGGCGACAGCAACAGTATTGTAAATCAAAAGGCGATACTCACAAAATACGCAAAAGACAACGGATTCAAGAATATTGAGATATTTGTTGACGACGGATATTCGGGAACCAACTTTCACAGACCCGGATGGGAAAAACTGATAAGGCTTGTTGAGGACAACAAAGTCGGAACCATAATAGTAAAAGATATGTCAAGACTCGGGCGGGATTATTTGAAAGTCGGTTTCTATACCGACGTATACTTTACTTAAGGAACACAATTAGTATTTTCAATCAATCTTCCCAATAAACCGATAATAAATCTCGATTTCCTGCGTCCTGTTGCCATCCGTGTCCTTGTAAGCCTCGTGAACGACGATTTTATCAATCAATTCGTTCAGCAGCGGCGCGGTAAGCTCGGTTAATTCAGTGTATTTGGAAATCAAGTCAATCCACTTCTGAGCGTCGTCCGCAGATCGCTCGAATCTGTCAAGCTCGGCTTGCAGATTTTCACCTTTTTCGTTTAATTCCGCCTGCTCCGCCTGATATTTCTGTGACAGCATTGTGAAATTGTACTCTGAAATTTTGTCGGTTGCTCTGTCCTCATACAGCTTTGAAAACAGATTATCAAGACTTGATTTTCTCTTTTGAGCCTTGTTAAGTTCCGTTTTTATCCGTTTTAACTCCGAGGCTCTCTTTGTGTCTCCGTTTTGGAGCAGTTTGTTTAACAGCTTGTCTTTATCGTTATGCGCTTGACCAATCCAATACTGCAATCTCTCAAGTACAATTCCGTAAATTACATCTTGGCGCAAATAGTGCTGACTGCAGCAAGCGGCATTTGTTTCATTATACTTACTGCAATAGTACGAAAACCATACGTCGTTTGTCCTTTTGCGATAGTGTGACGAAAGGCGCAGCACACGACCGCAATCGGCGCATTTGAGCAATCCCGCGAAAATGTTGTCGTGCTTTTTCTTATTCACGCGCTTGCGGCTTGTCCGTATTCTTTGAACAGCGTCCCATACTTCTTGTGAAATAAGCGGTTCATGAGTGTTCTCAACTCTGAACCATTCCTCCTCCGGCTTTCTCTCGCATTTTCGATTTTTGAATGAAATTGTACTGTATTTGTAATGCACACTGTTACCGATGTAAACCTCATTGGACAGCAGATTTTTAATATACGCGTTCGACCATGTTTTTTCAATGTCGTTATTGATAATGTGGTCGTATTCACCGTTTTCGCGATGATGAAGCTGCGCCGGAGTCGGGATTTTGTTTTTATTCAGATACCCGCATATCTTAGCCGCACCCATCCCGTGCGCTGCCATATCGAATATCTTTTCGACAATCCAGCGAGTTTCTTCATTCGGAACGAGATGATCTTTTCTCTCACTGTCCTTTCTATATCCGAGCGGCGCTCGTGCCGTCGGATGCGAGCCGTTTGCGAACCTTGCCCGAAAAGCTGATTTTATCTTTTTACTTGTTTGCCTCGACTGCATTTCGTTAAGGATATTCAGAAACGGAGCAATCTCGTTTTCACCGTTCAGCGTGTCCACATTATCATTTACAGCTATATACCGAACACCTTTTGACGGAAAATAGAAATCCGTATATTGACCGGTAAGAACGTAATTTCTACCGAGTCGGGATAGGTCTTTTGTAATAACGCAATTTATCTTTCCGTCCTCAATATCATCAATCATACGCTGAAAGTTTGGGCGGTCATAATTCGTGCCGGAGTAGCCGTCGTCGATATACTCGTCGACAATTGACCAGCCGCGCTCTTTTACATACTGCATCAAAAGCTGTCGCTGCGATGTTATGCTTGAGCTTTCGCCCTGCAATTCATCGTCCCTTGAAAGACGAAGGTACAGAGCCGTATTGTAATTCTGCAACTGTTTCAAATTCGTTTACCTCCTTTTCTTGAAACAGCTCACGGTACAATACATTGTTTGATAAAAATATTGTACCATACCGCGAATTGTTTTTCAAGATTTTTCATTGATGTTCCAATCATATCGAATAACATTTTCAATTAAATGCTCTGTTGTTGCCTTGTTTTCAAAATGCTCTTTCAGAATGATAATGTTATTGCCGATTTTGCGTCGGTAAGTATTTTCGTCGGAAGTGTACGGCAAATGTTCCGCGCCGATTAACTCCCCGCATACAGCAGAATTGGATTGCATTTATGCTGCGCCTCCTTTTGGTTATTCAGAGGAACGTGTGTATTAAATACCCTCTACTATATGGAATGAAATCGGGGTTTTGTGAACCCTGTTTTGCGAAATTTTTTCTATTTTTCAAATATCCCTCTAATGTGTAGGCGTTGAAAAGCGCTGTTTGTACACGTCTGTTTTAAGTTTTGTTTGACTTTTTTGGATTGTCCTCTCACTTATATGGAAAAAATCAGCGGTTTTGAAGGGGTATTTGATGAAAAAAGTCGAAAGAATTTTTAATTTTCTACGTTTTTGACAGAAACAAAAATGAAATATTGAGCAAAAGTCACAGTAATACTATTCCAAAAAATCGTAAAACGGTAAATAATAAATGAAAAAAATATTTATAATGACCTATATTTGCGTGTACCTTGCGTACAAGCGTACCGATATTCGGTACAGAAATACACTTGGTACGCGTACTTTTCGGATAACGTGCTATTTTATATAAGTGCGTAAGGCGACCTCATAAAATCGCGAAAAACTAAGCCGTGCAATCTTGGGCAAGCACTGCGTTCGTACACACAAAACGCTCGAAAATAAAAAATCCCGCTCGACGCGAGATTTCCATTTTTGCTTGTTGGGACTACCGCCCCAAACCCCAAGAACGGAGATTTCATCTCCGAGCTGCGCCTCGAAACGAGGCTTTTTTTACTTTTGCTCAACTTGAGCAAAGGTTTAACTTTCCGACAAATTGTCGAAAAGGCGGGAATGGAAATTTTACCGCCGTGGTAAAATATATGCACAAGGAGTTGTTGAAAAATGAAAAACATTACAATGAAAAATATCGAAAATTTTAAGAAGTATTTGCAAAATGAGGAACGCGCGGCGGCTACGACAGAAAAATACATCCGCGACATTTCCGCGTTTTCCGTATGGCTTGACGGGAAGGAATTTGACAAAGGTGTTGTGCTCGCCTATAAAGAGTATTTGATAGAACGATATGCTCCGGCAAGCGTCAATTCCGTACTGTCGTCGCTAAACAGCTTTTTTCGATTCATGGAGTGGTATGACTGCCATGTAAAGACGCTGAAAATCCAAAGACAAATTTTCGCGAAAAGTGAAAAGGAACTGACACAAGCGGAGTATGAAAAGCTGCTTAGCGCCGCACTCCGCAAAAACAACCGGCGGCTGTATTATCTGATGCAGACAATATGCTCGACGGGCATACGAATATCAGAGCTTCGATACATTGATGCAGCAGCAGTGAAAAATGGACAAGCCACCATCCGCTGTAAAGGGAAAATGCGTATAGTGCTTCTTCCGAAGCAGCTTTGCAAAATGCTCAAAGGGTATCTGAAAGAACAGGGCATTACAGATGGAAGTGTGTTTCGGACAAAAACAGGTAAGCCGCTCGACAGGAGCAATATATGGAAAATGCTGAAAGCCTTATGCGAGAGCGCGGGCGTATCAAAGGACAAGGTGTTTCCGCATAACTTTCGCCACCTGTTTGCGCGGACATATTATTCTCTGCAAAAGGATATTGTACGCCTTGCGGATATTCTCGGTCACGCAAGCGTGAACACTACAAGGATTTATACGATGGAAAGCGGACAAATTCACCGTATGCAGATACAAAAATTAGGGCTGCTGCGATGCTGAAAAAGAAAAACCACATAATGAAGATTATGTGGTTGACATCAGATGGTAAAAGGAAAACCTGATAAGCTATCGCATAACGTACAATAAGCGTTTTGCTCTATCTGACGACCTAATACAAAAGGGAACATCATAAGACCGATAAAATCCTTTTCGGTCTGTTTCTCATATATTTTTCTTTTCGGCGCAATTTTTTGTATAATATTTATAAAATTATGTATAGATTCTATAAAATCAGCGCAATTCATTGACACATCTGCGTTTGAGTGATATAATGATTTATGTCTAGTTTAAATTACATTCGCATTGTTTTACCACATAATCTTCATTATGTGGTAACATGACGAACATATTTAAGCTACAACAATATACTGCAAGGAGGGTTTAGTTAATGACAGGCGAGATGATTTGCGGACTTGCCGGAAATCACCGAAATTTGGCAGATTCTTTTTGCGACGAAGCCATTTTTCGGGGGGGGGGGTAGTGCTATAAGATACATCGTAAAAATCAAAGAAAGGATGTGGTTCACGTCAAATATACTGCTAAACAAAATCAGAAAGGAGAATTTTAAAATGAAAAAAAGATTTTTATCAGCCATGCTGGTAATAAGCATGTTGCTGACAATGTTGCCCAACGCTGTTTTCGCGCTTGGACAGAACCCATTTATCGATATTGAAACAAACTCTTGGTATTATGAAGACGTAAATTTTGTTACGGATAACGGGTACTTCTACGGTGTCAGCGATACGGAGTTCGACCCCGAAGGCACAATGACGAGAGCTATGTTCGTTACGGTTATAGCTCGTTACTGCGAGGCTCAGGTTGACAATACCGTGAGCAGCTTTAACGATATTCCGGCGGATACATGGTACACCGGCTCGGTAACATGGGCTGCGGAGAACGACATCGTGGCGGGTATCGGCGACGGTAACTTTGATCCCGATTCACCCGTAACGCGCGAGCAGATGTCGGCTATAATCGACAGATTTGTCTCATGGTATCAGACGGAACACAACGTCAGACACCGCGCGGACGGCACGGCGGTAACGTTTCCCGACGAGAGCGACATAAGCGCTTACGCTTCGGAGGCGGTGGATAACTGCCAGATATACGGACTCATATACGGATTCGACGACGGCATGTTCTATCCCGACAATTCGTCCACGCGCGCGCAGGTGGCGGCGATTATACACAGAATAGAGTGGATATCCGATGCCGCGCCGACGCTTACGCCTTCTGCTTCAGCCGAGCCTAAGGGCTATACGGTAACGCTTTACAATCAGGACGAGGTATACGCGACGGCGACGGTAGAACCCGGAAAGACATATAAAATTCCCGCGAATCCGAAAAGAACGGGATATACCTTCCAAGGCTGGTCCGAGACAAAGGACGGACAGGTAAACAGCGAATACAAGTCGGGTAAGGAAATCACCGTCAACGGAGATTTGACGCTTTACGCCGTATGGAAAGCCGCGGGCGGCGGCGGTGGCGGCGGTGGCGGCGGTCACAAACCGACGGTTACAGCGTCTCCCACGCCGAGCGTGACGCCATCGCCTTCACCGAGCGCGAGTCCATCACCCTCGCCTGCGGCGGATCGTACGCTGACGCTTGACCTGAACTTTGAGGGAGGCACAAAGACGACCCGAACCGTTACGGAAGCAGAGAATTTTGAATACACGCTTGAAGAAAGTGATAAGCCGACGCGTGACGGATACACCTTTGCCGGCTGGGCTGACACAAAGGACGCGACAGAGGCAGAGTACAACGCCGGCGATAAGGTTGAGGTGGCCGAAAGTGGCACAACCATTTACGCGGTATGGGAATTTACGGTTACGCTGCACCTGAATTATGAAGAGGATGAAGCGGACATTTGGGATACGTATACGGGACTTGCCGGCACCGAATACAGCATCAAGGAAAACCCCGTACGCGAAGGATATACTTTCTTAGGTTGGTCCGCAACCGAGGAGGGTACACCCGATAACCAATACATAGCAGGCGCTGAAATCACCGCTAATTTGGACTTATACGCGCAATGGTCGAAAAACGGAGCGCTTACGCTGGAATCCGGAAATTACGGCAGTTACGGTGAGAATGAAAGCAAGGAGTGTACGCCTACCGAGGGCAAATACACGCTCACCGATGCTGATATGCCTACGGTTACAGACCCTTATGCAAAATTCGGCGGCTGGATTGACCCGACAGACACGACCGAAACAGTGTACAACGTCGGAGATGTAGTTGAAGTACCCGAGGAAGGAAAGACACTTTATGCGGTATGGAAGGTTGACTATATCGGAAAAGCAGTTGCAGCGACAGCCGGTTGGGCAGACAGCGAGATTGACACAAAGGTCAATGCGGGAGTTGGCGCGCTGATAGGATTTATTAACGACGATCTTATCAAGAAGCTCCCCGATGAGCAACAGGAACTTGTCGAATTCAACTATGACGAGGATAATCCGCCGTTTAAGCTCGAAATAAACTACGATACTGTTAATGCGCCGACAAAGACAGAGCAGGGAGCGCGTACGGTTAACGTGACTATCGACGCCAAGACTACCACACCATCCACGCTGGCTCTGTCCGAGTTCGCTATCCGCTACGCTATGCTTATGATAGACAGCACACAGCCGGATTATGACGCGAACAGCGCAAAGCAGGTAATCAAAGAAATGATTGCCGATGTTATCAACGGTATGGAGCTGGAAGACGTTGAAAACCTCACCACGGATACAGTTACAAAAGCCAAGCTCGAGGAGCTTGTAAACGAGCTTGCGGCAGATTACATCGCGGGCTTCAAGGATAACTGGAGAAATCTTGCGGGAAACGGCATATGTATAACAAATATGCTTGCGACAGCGGGTGACACCACGATTGCGGACGCACATGTCGGAGATATTACAAAGGACGACGTAAAGAACGCCATAATGACGCTTCTCCAAGAGCTTAAGAATGACGCCGCGAACCAAACAAAATGGACAAACGCGCTTAGTCTGAATGTTCCGGTAAAGGTAGTGTTCACGCCTGCGGAGTCGATCGAGGATTCGTATTACACGGAAGAAACTGCGGACGAGGATCTGTTCCCGACCGAGTATAAAGTAAACTTCACCGTGAACGCGGAAAGCGCTGACAGCGCCGTAGGAGCTCAAGACCATTATCTTGAATACAAATTCGATCAGACCAAGAAAGAGAGCTTTATTAAGGTAATTCTGCCGGAAAAGGTTAAGACAGCGTATGACAGCAAGGTTCCCGCAAAGCTCGATGAGCTGATTAAGAGCAACACGGTTACAACCAAGCTGCAGAGCGTAATTGACAGCGCAAAGGGTGACTTTGAGAACCAGCTTACGAGCAAAGTCGATGCTATGTCACAAGATTTCGGTATAGATGTTAGCGGCATTAAGACAACTTTAAACGAGAATATCAGCAACTGGCTTATAGCGAATAATCTGACAGGTGCCGGTCTTACCAATAGCTTCGTCTACAAGAGAATGACAGGTGAAGTTCCTAATGCAGAACCCGAAAATAATACAAGTCTTATGGAAGTTGTCGATGGGGTTGTCTTAGCTTTGCGCACTAAGCTTAACAACGAGATAGAAAGCGCACCTGGCAATACGATTCCGTGGACAGTCGAAACGGGTATTCCTCTTATGCCCAGTGTCACTGTACAGATAAAAGTAGACGACACCATGAATGTTCAGAAGATTATAAATAATGCGATTGCCGGTGCTGAACCCGGGCAATTATCTTCGGCTATTGACGGTGTGATTGATACTTTTAAAGCGGCAGTTAATGCAAAGACATCAGAAGAGCTTGAACAAATGGCAATAGACTCTTTGGATCCGACAACAGCAAGTATGGCGCGGGATAAAATAAAAGGCAAGGGAGATAAAATCAAACAAGAGATGCTTTCCCATGCTGAAGAAAAACTTTCAGCTGTCACCACGCTTTCAAGCAAACTTAAAGAATTTGAGACAGACGACAATAATATGATTAAGGCTTTGATAAAGTATCTTGAAGCTTCTTTGATTGACGCTAAAGCTGGAAATGGGGGAACAAATGCAGAGCAAACGAGACCTGCGTTGATCGCCGCAGTTGCGGATACGATTTACAACAAGGTTGGCGCTTACAAACCTGCGGTAGATTTGCTGCAGAAGTTCAAGAGCTTTGACAATGTATGGAATATGCACCTGAACGGCATAACAACGCAAATGACGGAAAATAAGGATCTTGTTATGCAGGTTATCGACGCCGACTTGTGGACTACCGTCTCGGATTATGTCGAGAAGGCTCAAACTGCGCTTGAAAACGGCAAGATTGGCAACACGTCCATTCCGATGTGGAACAGACTGCAGAAGGTCACGCTGACAATCGACGACGGATCATCTGATGATCCCACACCGATTGATGTAGCTTCGCTCAAGGAAGATCTTACAGGGCTCAAGACAGCGGTTGATAATGCGAAGACAGCGGCGGAGACCTTGGCAGGTGATTCGACAAATACGGATTATCAGACAGCGTACAGCGAGGCTTACGATGCTGTTGTGAACGCGCTTCAAGATATTCTCAACAAATACAGTATCGGAAACCTGAGTCTCTCGTCATTCGCGGATTGCTCGGATGCGGGTAACCCGAACATTGACGGCGTGCTTATCACAGGTACGTACAACAATCACGAGCTCAGCTTCTACCTCGTGCTCGAGCGCGGCTGGCTCGAAGCACCTGCGGGAACAATCTTTCCCGAGGCGACGGGCAGTTCGGTGCTCCCGGAAACGTCGGCAGTCCCGGCGGCTCCGATCGAGTGAAACAATACAGTATAAAAAACAGAGCATAAAAAAAATCAACCGGCAGCGCTTACGGATTGGGATTCCCCAATCCGTTGGCGTATGCCGATATAAGGAGATGACTTTATTATGAAAAACAACAGCGCGATACAACCGAAAAAAGGTCTGCGCGCGCTTTTACGCGGCGGCATAGTCAGCACTCTCCCTATACTGTGTGCGGTTATGATGTGGACTCTCGCCTTTGCCCCCGCCGCCTTCGCCGAAGGCTCGGCGGATATGAAAGCAACATCCGCAAAGAACTATGATGATGTAAAAATGATTAACAGCAGCACTCCTAAGTCGAATGCTTATTTCCTTGAGACCAGCGGCTTCAACGCATCGGGTTCGAGCCAGCCACAGCAGCGTTTTAAGTTTTACGCCGACGCGGGCGAAACCGTGTATCTCGGTTCAAGCGGAACGACCGCAACCATAACGGGACCTGACAGCACGCAGACTGTTACATTTAGTGATGCGAATAGCGGCAAGCTTTCGGCGAATCCGGACAAGGGACCAAACGGCGTATATATGCCGGAGATCGATGCGGATACGCGTCAGCCTAAATCCGCCGATGGGATTGGTGAAAGTCATAACGGTATTAAGTATGGCGGCACTGCAGTTTCGGACGGATATAATGCGAACACCGTAACCATAACAAGTCCCGGTGTATACATTGTTGATTTCAAGAACACGGCTGGTCAGGACGTGGAACATTGGGATATTACCGTGGCGCAAGACGAAGGCGGGAAAAAATATGCCGTAAGCGGCCGCGTTTGGATGGACGCGTTTGGACAAGGCGCCTTATCCAACTATTACGGATATGTTTTCTGCACAACTCGCGACGGATATATTTATAAATTCGGATTTAACGGATTTAGCCCGGCGTCATTCGGACTTGCTTCAAATTCGCGCGGTCTTATCAAGAAATCCGATAACACCTCCGCGTACCATTCCGTTCATACACCGCTTCGTAATTCTACCGGTGGTTATGATAATCTTCAAGACAAAAACGGCAATGACGTTGGACTTCTTATCCAGAACCCGGATAACGAAACAACCGAGCTTGACGCGCCGAACCATATGTTTTTGAATTATCCCTCAAAAGACCTGCCGCAGGACATACTGCTGCCGAACGCGAAACAGGTCGGCAGTATAGAGTCTGTTCGCTTTGACGGACGTCGCAGCGGCGCAGCCGGTCAAGAGACGGAAAACGTAGCCGGCTATGTCGGCACGGGCGGCTATTTTGAAGTGAAGTCGGAAAATACAACGTCCTACCGCGTTATTCTTGATATGCGCAATATGTACGCTAAAGACTATCACGGAATGACGAATGCGGCGGATACGACAATTGATGGCTCTCATAATGACGAGATATGTCTCGGGAACGGAAACTTTATTTTCCATAACTCCAAAGACAACGAGTGGTATGAGATAGAGCCTGAGGCCTTCGATAAACATGGAGAAAGTAAAATCACTAAGCTAACGGAAGAAAAAAAGAAGTCGTATTGTATAGAAGAAGCAATAACGAGCTGGCATGAAAACGATGCGACTCTCGGCGATTACAAGAGCTGCGGACGGGTTATGCTCGGAAACGCCGTGAACAGCTCAGCCGACGTTGACCGTATCTATTGGAACGGACGCGACGAGTGGGGCAGGATACTCCCTGCCGGAAAATACTTCGGAAACAGCGCGGAAGCGCCGGGTAGAGCTTATGCTCAGGCAAAAGCGGGCGAGATTCATATCCCTATGTCAGATGTGGAAGCGTTGCCCAACGGCGTTTCTTTCCTTCTGATGAACCCTCCGGGCAACTTGCCTGACAGAGATAAACTGTCAACCCTCTCCAAGGTTTATTACAACGACCAGGAAAAGAGTCTGCTCTATGATAAGTCTGTCAGCATTGTTAATATTAAAAACGGCAATTGCGACACTCCAAACGGTAATAAAAATGTTTCATTGCAGCTTCTTTTCAATCTGCCGCACACGTCGACAAACTGGAATGCTTTCAAGGATCACACATATGATGGCGAAAAAAAAAGTTACTTGCAATGGTATAACAAACCGCTGGATAAACAAAATCTTAATGATTTTGAAAACAACTTTAAAAATATGTCTATCGACGGCGAGCAGTCGTATGAAGATAATGGTAAACTTACGGTTGCCGCCGCTAAATATAGTAACGACGGTTCCGACCACGGTATTGTAGATATATGGACGCATATTGTCAGTCCGGTTGAAGTTGATATACCGAGCAGTATTACGCTTGACCCCATGAGTAATCAAAAAATAATACAGGGCTTTGTGTATATGGACTCCGGAAAAGACGGCAACGCTGATGGTAAATATACTCCCAATACGTATAACGATACCGCTCTCCCCGGAGTTACAGTTAAGGCGTACAGCGGAAGTTCTGTATCAGGAACGCCGTTTTATACCACGAAAACCAACTCAGACGGCGAATACAGTATTCCGGTAGATAATGGCGTAGAAGCAGTCACTATACAGGTACAGATGGAAGACGACTATATGAGTAATCCGGATACCGAGGGTAAACTTGAAGGTATGAGCCTGTATAAAGTAACAACAGGCCCTGCAACTGGTGATAAGGTAGCAGCCGCTAAACAGAAATATGGCAATCTTTCAAGCATAAGTATACAGACTGTAAATATGACCGAGGGTAACAGTCTTATAAAAGTACCTGAGCCGGTTGGATATACGACATATCATAACACGACAGCGGTACAGATTCAAAAGAAATGGTATCCGAAAAAAGACGACGATCCTTCGCTTTCTTCAGAGTTCATAGTAAGAGGAACCATTGAGAAAGATGGTGTCAAGATACCTGTATACGAGCGCGATGGCATAGTTCCTACGCGTTCCACCAATCAGATCATAACTCTAAACGATTTGCCTGAAACGACTTACTATATTGATAATTTGGACGGTACCGCTAGTCAAGCAGATATCAAAACAGCCGAGGAAAATAAAGTAGAGTATACAGTCACCGAAGTGATGGATGGAGTGGAAGTTACTCCTACTGTGCAAAATTTCAGAGATGACCCGACAACCGAGTGGGAAAATGTAATGAATAAGGATGACGACAAAGCCGAAGCTGAACGCATGTCAACCATGCTGATGCATGATAAAGATCACGGTGGCGTTGACCTTTGGCTGTTCTGCAATCGTATATATACTTCAGATCTCAATCTTACCGTTTGGGAAGATACGAATCGCGATGGTAAGAAAGATGGCGATGAGAACTATATGCAGGGAGCAAGAGTCGGAATTGAGAAATTCAGCGTCTCCACTGATACAGATGATTATTCTGATTCGGTTGTCAACTCCGTCACCGTTACGAAAGAAGACGGTTCATCTGAGGCGATAACGTCCGGTAACTATATCAAGACGGAAAATAAAGAGCTTACGCTTTCGGGTCTTAAAACCGGTAAGTATCGTATAACGATAAAACCACCTGAGAGTGAAGATAAGGAAGAGGTAACAAAGAAACACACCATCACCACATGGACGCATGACAACGCAACGTATAGCAACAAAGCAACCGAACCGGCGTCGAGCCACTCGGATAACGGCACGATAACGATGATTATTACCATTGAAAACGGATCCAAGAACACACTCCGCGCAGGCTACGCGCCGGTGGATTCGAAGAACGGCGGTATCGAAATAAGCAAAACTGTCGCTTTGGGAGTAGAGACCGATCAGATTATGCAAAATGCTATCCAAAAAGGCGATGATGATGAAGATAATACCAATGGCCCGAAAGAAGCGCCGGACTTTACTTTTGAGTTGCTGCTCGAGCAGCCTCCGATAATAGCATCATCTCCCGCTGAGGACGGTTCGATAACGGTTTCTGCAAAGACTTTTGATGTTGATACGCAGACATATCAAGGAACAAAGGACGTTACATTTACTAAGCTTCCGAACGGAACATATGAGGGTTGGTGGAGCAGCGGAATGATTGCGCTTAACGCGGGCGGAAAGATCTTTATTCCCAACGTTCCGGCAAATGATAAATACAAGGTGTTCGAGTATGACAACAGCAAAGACACTTTGAAATCTCCTAACGGCTCGAACACCGCAGCGGAACCGACGTTCATGCCGAAAGGTTTTTCGCTGCAGGAAGCTATCGGCGCGGGAAAGATTCGTGAAGGTCAGGTGCCTGGTACGGGCAGCGACCTCAGCGTGAACTATACGAATCTGTATCTCCCCGAGCCGGTAAGCGCATATGCCGGCGCTACAGATTCGAACGCAGATGCTTTTGATAAGGCATTAAATATAACGCCTGTCGTAAAGCTCACGGGACGCGAAGCTGATACTGGAGATAAATTCAAGCTCCTACTTGAGCCGGTAAGTGACGCGCCCGCGTTCAAAAAAGGGGAAATCACTGTAATAAATGCGCAAATCGGTCAAGCGGTAAGCTTTGCGAATGACGATTTAGCCACCTTTGACAAGCCGGGCGAGTATAAATATACGCTCCGTCAGGCATTGCCGTTTAAGGACAGCGGCGTTGATCCGTTGGCGGGCGTATCGTATGACTCTACCGAGTACACGCTCACGGTTACCGTAGTGCATCAATATGCTCAGCTCGCAATCAGCGAAGTCAAGTGGGACAAAGCCGGTACTAGCATACCCGATCCCCAAACTGGTCTTGTGTTTAACAACACATGCGAAAGCGATGTGAAAGTTTCTATGCAGGGCGCGCAAGAGCTCGATACCGAGATTACCGGTCTGCTCGATGATGTGTTCAACGGTAAATTTGAGTACACGATTGAAGCCGGCAACGCGCGTGCTAAGGGTGATTCTAGTGATAAGTTCACCAAGCACAACAAATTGCCCAAGAAAACTAATATAAACAACGCCGGAGCAAAGGTTGATTTCGGTGGCATTACTTTCGGTTCCAACGACGCCGGCTATGACAAAGAACACGCTATGATCTACAAGTATACCGTTAAGCAGACGGCTAAACCGGATAATGTAGACGATGCCGCGCCTGCTCAATACGATATATACATTGCTGTATATAAGGAAATTGTGAATGATAATCAAAACGGCAATTTGAAGCAGGTTGTATCGTGGGGCTTCTGTAATGCAAACGGCGAACTGCTGACTGACGGAACGGGCGGCTTTACGTTCACTAATAAGTACGAAACAGCGCTTGAAACAACCTTAGCCGCTTTAGGAGCGGAGCTTAAGGCAAAGCTTGATATTAAAGGCGAGCAGACGCTTGACTTAGACAATAGCGCTGCATTTAAGTTTGTACTTAGCGGCACGGACGATGCTTCCAAGGCTGCATTGCCTGAAGCAGGACGCATAGAGTATACTTGTAAAGCTAAGGATACAATGACAGATGCCGCGGCTGTTGCAACCGAAAGCGGCAAACTTAAATTCACCAAAGCAGGCACATACATATACACATTGCGTCAGATCGATCCCAACGGCGAAAAGACCGATTTGGCTCCCATACCGGGAGTTACCTACGATGGCAGCGTAGATACCGTCACTATCGATGTCACGGCGGATGCGTCCACGGGAAAGCTGAGCGCATCGCTTCAGCAAAAAATCGTGCCGATTGCCAAGTTGGACGACGCCAATCAAGTTGTCACCTTCACCAACACCTACGATCCCGATAATCAGAGTATAACAATTATCGGTATGAAGTCGGTTACCAGCGACGATTCAGCCGTATCCGCGACAGACTTTATGAATGAGTTCAGCTTCAAGATTGAAAACGCGGGTAAGAAGGTTATTGGTCAAGATGGCGGCTTCAGCGATAATGAAGGGACAATTGACGAATCCATAACAGTGAGAAATAACCGTGACAACGGCGCGGCGTTCGCGGTCACGCTTGACTTTAATACTGCCGACGCAGAGGGCGTAACAGTCGAAAAAGGAGACGCGACTGAGGATAAGCCTGTTATATACAGATATAAGATTACCGAAGAAGAGCCGAGTAGTCCGGGATTTAGTAAGGATTATCAAGAGA
Organism: uncultured Clostridia bacterium; assembly: GCA_947625905.1. GTDB lineage: Bacteria > Bacillota > Clostridia > Monoglobales > Monoglobaceae > Monoglobus. The sequence goes on from CANQQJ010000011.1 coordinate 22,874, forward strand.
GTGGAGCACAAAAAACAGACTATGCTTACGTGAAGGTATATAAGGCGGTAATCAACAACGTAAAGGGCGTTATCGCGATGCGCTGCAATGAAGACGGCGAGACGAACTATGATGATGATATAGTGATTACAAATAAGTATACGCCCGAATCGAACAGAGATAACCCGTTCAATCTTGCGGAAAAGTTGAATATAACAAAGACGGTCAGCAAGCAGACTCAGGATGCGAGCGGATACGAAAACGGAACATTCGATTTTGAAATTCAGCGTATGTCGGTGGTTGATGGTGTAAACCAAGGCGACGGCACAAACTGGATTGCGAATGCGACGGTTGACGAATTTGATAATCCCGTGACGGTTGACGGATTTACGCCGAAAGCAAACTCCCACAAGCGTCAGTTAAACAGCTTAGTATATGACAAGCCCGCCGAATACCAATACGTCATATTCGAAAACAAGCCGGAGCAGAACGCCGTTGACGGAATGGTTTACAGCGGCGAGCGTTATATAGTTTCGGTAAGCGTTACGGATAAGGATACGGATACAGGCAAACCAACCGGCAAGCTTGTCGCTGCAATAACAAATGTTACCAAGACGAACGACGGGTCGAATTACAATCCAATTCAGCGCGGCGATGACGGTAAATACCCCGTTTCGTTCACAAACCAGTACTTCGGCGAGGTGCCCGAAGCTGTAGTAGATGTTTCCGGTCTTGTAGTATTGGACGGCTCGACAACGATGGCAAAAGATATGTTTGAGTTCACGTTCGAGAGCGCGGGCAGCAAGCCGCTGGATAAGCTTAACAGTGACTGGAGCACAGACGTGAACCCGATGCCCGAAGGTGCGATCGATGGAAAGCTGACGGTAAAGAATGCAGCTGATAATGACCCGAACATAGATACCGCCGAGGGAACGGTTGATTTCCGTCAAATCGCGTTTGACAAAGAAAAAGCCGGAAGACTGTATCGGTATAAAATCACGCAAACAGACACAAAAGCCGAAGGAGTTCTCTATGATGAAGTACCTGAGAAGTACGTTTATATCAGAGTTGAACAAAGTTCTGTCGACAATACTCCTACCGTGCACGGTCGTTTCTGCAACGAAAACGGAGACACGCTTGAGGCTAACGCGCGTCCGTTCAGATTTGACAATAAGTTGAGACTCGGACATCTTGAGTATGATGTAAAGACAACAGGCGGTAGCTGGACGGATAGTATGCGACCCGTGCTTGAGACAAACGGCAACTTCAATTGCACGAAGCTGGGTCATGTTCACGCAAGCGGTGAAGTGGTAGCTCTTCCGGGCGTAGACCTTTCAAGGTGGGCGCAAAAGAATGACTGCGCTCTGGTCGGCTGGAGCTTGGAGCAGCATCAGGATCCAGTGCAAAGCAAAGAGGACGAGGAAACGTACCTTGCAAAAGAAGCGACAATCCCCGGCAGCGGAGCAACAGTTGTTTACGCCGTATGGGGCGTAGACGAGAACCATAACGGAAAGGCGGACTACAGAGAAGCGCGCTTCACTCATATGTATCACGCTAACGCGACACTTGGCGGATCGCTTCCGGCAAAATCATACGCGCAGATTAGCGGTGATATTCCCAAAAATGTTGAAGACATACTGCTTGGCACAGACATCGATTTTGGAGAAAATGAACCCTTGCAGATGGATGTGTTTAACGCGGACGGCACAAAAACGCACTACGTTCAGGTAGGCTGGAGTGCGGTTCCGCGACCCGCTGCGGCGAGCGCTGATGAAGCGACGCAGTGGAGTATTCCGCTTGATTCGGAGGGAACGCGGCATATCGTCAATGTAATGAACCTTTCCGCTTATGTTATATGGGGTGTAGACAGTGATAGCGACGGAATAGCCGATTATGCCGGCTGAGGCAAAGAGCATAATAATACACACCGTATGATGAGAGGTTAGAATAATAACATAGGTGCGGCGGGAAAAATGTACGGATTTTTCCCGCACTGCGCGAAATAAGGCGGAGCGCCTGAGCCGTAGCTCGTAAAGAGAACGGCTCGGGCGCTCCGTTTGTTTTGTTTTTGCAGCATACAAGACAAAGCCGCTGATAATCTAATCCCAGACAGTCTGCTGCATACTAAATTTTTTAGATATATTCGACATTTGCGGCAAGCTGATTTCTTTATTGGCCGGCAAGAGAGACAGTGTTCCGAAATTTGTGTGGATTGCCGCTTGAATTGTGTTCGCCCGGTAAAACTCTAAGATGTATTTGCTGTTCTCTCATAATTAACATCCCCTTCATTTGAGCAAAATCCATACTTTATCAAACAATGTATCCGTGAGCCGTAAAACCTTATTCCTTAATTTAACTACACTGAAGTAATGTTTGCGGAAAAAGATATACGCTTTATAGCCGTAAACAACGGAATAGACAGCGCGAGCCAAGTTGACAGCGACTTTACGCCGTTTCTGAACATAATCAACGAGTGGTACGCGAAAGACACATCAAAGAAAATCAAAGCCGTGTTCAAGGCGAAAGGCGAATCGGGCAAACATCTCACAACCATACCGCCGTACGGATATATGAAAGATCCCGATGATAAAGATCGATGGATAATCGATGATGAGGCAGCAAAGGTTATAAAGAAAATATTCGGTCTCTGTCTTGAGGGCTTCGGCCCGACACAGATCGCAAAACAGCTTCAAGCCGAGCGGATATTAACGCCGCTTGCGCATTGGAAGAAAACGGAACTGATCTCTGTTTCAAACGAGATAGAATATCCGTACAATTGGGCTGCAAGAACCGTCGGCGATATTTTGGAAAGACGGGAGTATATCGGTGACACCGTGAACTTTAAAACTCATAAATTATCATATAAATCAAAAAAGAAGGTAGAGAACCCGAAAGAAGATCAGATGATTTTTGAGAATACTCACGAGCCGATCATTGATATTGACACATTTGAAAAAGTGCAGGAGCTTCGCAAAAACAAAAGGCGTCCTTCAAGGACGGGAAAGACAAATATGTTTTCGGGCATAGCCTACTGCGCCGATTGCGGTCAAAAGCTATACTACTGCACAAGCAAATACTTTGAAAGCAGACAAGACCATTTTGTTTGCTCAACTTCCAGGAAGAAAGGCAAAGATGTTTGCGGAACTCATTTCATAAGAGCAGTCGTGCTCGAAACCGGGGTATTGGCGCACATGAGATATGTATTGAGCTATGTGGAAAATTATGAATACAGGTTCAGACAGATCATGAGCGAAAGGCAGAAAGCCGAGACCAAAAAAGAGCTTGCCGCTAAGCGCAGAATGATAACTAAATCGGAAAAACGGATAAATGAACTCGATAGGCTTTTTAAATCGATCTATGAAGATAAAGCCAACGGACTGCTATCCGAAAGCCGATTTCAAAAGCTTGCCGATGAATACGAGCGGGAGCAAGACGAGCTAAAGCAAAGTGTTAGGCCTTTGACAGAAGAAATATCAAAACAAGAGGAGCAGAGCAGCAATCTTGAACGCTTTATCTCTAAAGTGCATAAGTATTTCGATTTGGAAGAGCTTACGCCGACAATTCTGAATGATTTGGTAAAGCGCGTTTACGTTCACGCGCCGCAAAAAGACGAAAACGGCAAGCGCACACAGGACATAGACATACATTATGACTTAGTAGGCCTTCTCCCATTATCATAATTCCAAAAAGACGAAGCAACGGCATAGCCCAAACTATGCCGTTGCCAAAAATCAAAACATTACTGTTTTATTGAGGGCTGCCCGACGGGAAGCTTTTTTTATTTGCAATTCGCTATTTATTTATTGACAATATATTACAAAAACTGTATAATTCTAATTAACATCACTCTATGGAAAGGCGGGGCAGTTATGAACTTTTTGGAAGAGAGGATCACGCGGGACGGCGTGGTCAAAGAGGGCGGTGTTTTGAAGGTCGACAGCTTTCTGAACCACCGCATGGACATTGATCTGTTTGAGGAAATGGGCAGGGAGTTTAAAAATCGGTTCGCGGACAAAGAGATAAACAAAATACTCACCATCGAAGCCTCTGGCATAGGCATAGCCTGCATAGCGGCGAGGCATTTCGGGGTGCCTGTGGTGTTCGCAAAAAAATCTCAATCTATCAATATCGACGGAGACGTGTACCTCGCGGAGGTCGAGTCGTTCACACACAAGCGCACGAACCAAGTGATCGTGTCCAAGAAGTTTATAAACAAGGGCGACAAGGTCCTTATCATAGACGACTTTCTCGCCAACGGCTGCGCGCTCAAAGGGCTGATCTCGATAGCCGAGGCGGCGGGCGCCAGTGTTGAGGGCATAGGGATCGCGGTCGAAAAGGGGTTCCAGCCCGGCGGAAAGATCATACGCGATATGGGATATGATCTCGAGTCACTCGCCATTGTGGACGGCATGAACGCGGACACCGGAGAAGTGATTTTCAGAGAGCAGGGGGAATAAATTATGAAAAAAGAAAAAACAAAGCGGGAGCAAAAACCCGCTTCGGTCGAGAATATCTACACTCTTGACGGCAGAGTTCCTATCGGAAAGGCGGTGCCGTTCGGGCTCCAGCATATTTTGGCGATGTTCGTGGCGAATATCGCGCCCATAATCATCGTGGCGGGCGCCTGCGGCCTTAGCGACCACGACACGGCGCGGCTTATCCAGACCGCCATGATCGTGGCCGGAGTCGGAAGCCTTATCCAGCTTTTCCCGATCCGGCGCCTGGGCTCGGGTCTGCCGATCGTTATGGGAATCAGCTTCACTTTTGTTTCTATCCTGTGCTACATAGGCCCCGCGTACGGATACGAGGCCGCGATAGGCGCCATAATGATAGGCGGAATCGTTGAGGGAATTTTGGGTCTGTTCGCGAAATACTGGCGCAGGATCATATCGCCGATAGTCGCGGCCTGCGTCGTTACCGCCATCGGCTTTTCGCTGCTCTCGGTGGGCGCGAGCTCGTTCGGCGGCGGCAGCGGCAGCGAGCAGTTCGGCTCCGCCACCAACTGGATACTGGGCGGCGTGACGCTTCTGGCGTGTATTTTGTTTAACATCTTCGCCAAATCGTACTGGAAACAGCTTTCGGTCCTGTTCGGCCTTGTTGTGGGATACATATTCGCGGCGGTCATAGGCGCGGTAGACTTTCAGTCGCTCAAGGGCACCTCGGTCGTGGCGCTGCCTTCGATACTGCCTTATAAACCGGTCTTTAACCTCAACGCCATAATTTCGGTGACGCTGATCTTCCTTGTCTCCGCAACCGAGACGATAGGCGACACTTCGGCGCTGGCGTCAAGCGGCCTGGGCCGCGACGTCACCGACAGAGAGATCTCGGGCTCTATCGCCTGCGACGGATTCATCAGCGCGCTCTCGGCGTGCTTCGGCTGTATGCCGATCACCTCGTTCAGTCAGAACGTGGGTCTGGTGGCGATGACAAAGGTCGTGAACCGTTTCGCCATCGCGACCGGAGCCTTGATAATGATACTCGCGGGAATATTCCCGATCTTCGGCGCACTGCTTGCCACCATGCCCGACGCGGTGCTGGGCGGCTGCACGATAATGATGTTCGGCACGATCGTTGTCAGCGGTCTGCAAATGATAGGAAACTGCGGCTACACTCAAAGGAACATAACGATAGCCGCGCTCTCGCTGAGCATCGGCCTCGGCTTCACCCAAGTGCCCGAGATATTCGCGATCTTCCCCAAGATCATAAACAGCGTTTTCGCCGAAAACTGCGTCGCGGTGGTGTTTTTGACCGCGGTCATCCTGAACTTGGTTCTCCCCAAAAATATGGAGACGCACAAAAAACAAAACGAATCATAGCAAAAGCCGCGGCAGCCGCCGCGGTTTTTATTTATTGAGAGCTTTGGGCTTCGGGACTGTTTTTGAGGGAACGTCCGAGAGATATTTCGCAAGACCCGGAATTTTTTGTTTTATTTCCTCCGCGATAAATCTCGCGTAAACATAGGAGCCGTAACGGTTCTGATGGGTGTTGTCGATATCGGCGCAGGCTCCGCTTTCCATGATCCGGTCGTAGTCCTCGGGCCAGCGTTTGGGCCTGCCCAGCCGCGCCTCGCCGATGGTCCTGCCCTCCGCGTCTTTTATCGACTGGAGATATTTGAACTTATCCTCGCCCAGATCATCAATAAAATTCTTTGCCTTTTCGAAAAGCTCGATCAGCGGAACATCCTCTTCCTCCGCCGCCTGCCTTATGGCGCGTATGTACGCGTATTCCCCGAATCTGTCCGTGCCGCCGTGGTTCCCGGGCACAGACGCGATAATGCCGCCGACGAAGCAGCCCCTCGGCGGAGGCGTCACCAATACGGGACTCGCGCCCTTTTCGCGGATCTTTTTTATGTAAAATTTTAAGTAACCCTTATACGTTGCGCCGCAGCCGAAAGAATACGGCCCGTCTCCCTTCGGCATAACGCTCGGATAGGTCCCGTTTTCGTCGGGCTCTCCCAAAGGCGTGTGGCGCGCCTCCCGCTTTTCGCGGCGGGCCGAATCGTCGTCATTGTGGCAAAACTCGATAAGCGCCCAATCGCCTCGGCTCATCAAATCATAACACGGGCCGACGCCGTATGGAAACATATCTTTTGTGAATCTTCCGTTGTCGGTAAATCTTCCCTCGTTTAAATAGCTCCTGGTGCTCCTGCCGCCGTTGGCGCAGGGTATCACCCGTGCCCCGCTGCCGAAAAAGCAGCCGAGATGGTCGCCCCAGCCCCCTATTATATTTTCCGAGTCCTTTCCGTAGGCGGTCACTATCGAGTCGCCCAAAAGAAAAATTTTTGTCATTGTATCACCCTTATTCAAGCGCCCCGACGCGCTTTTTGTTTTCGGTTATCATAAAATATATCAGGCACAGAACGATCTGCACCACCGTTGAGCAGGGCGTGGCGAGGCCTATGTAGAAAAGCGGCACGCCCGCTATGCGGCTCACGAAATACGAGACGGGTATGCGCACGCAGAACGCGCCCAGCACGCCCTGGGCCATGTTGAACATCGTTTTTCCGCAGCCGTTGAAATATCCGCTGAAGCAGAACAGGAACGACGTCAGTATGCAGTCAAACGCGTAGGCCTTGAGATAGCTTGCGGCCGCCGATATGACCTCGGGGTCGCTTGTGAATATCGTCGACAGCTTATCCCCCTCAAAAAATGAAACGAAGAACATCACAACGCCCACCGCCAGCGATGATAAAATGCCGCAAAGCAGCGCTTTCTTTGCCCTGTCGTATTTCTCGGCTCCGATGTTCTGCGCCACAAACGCGGACATCGACTGCATATAAGCCGAGGGCACCAGCATGATAAACGCGCACAGCTTTTCGGCAACGCCGACTCCCGCCGACGCAACAAGTCCCAAAGAATTGACGATCGCCAGTATAACCAGGAACGATATGCTGACGAGCAGGTCCTGGAGCGCTATCGGTATACCGAGAAAAAGGATGCGCTTGACTATCCTTTTGCGCAGGCGTATGTCGCGGCGGGTAAGCCTGAACGGAAGCTTCACGCGCTTTATTATGATAAGCGACAGAAGCACGCTGACGCCCTGCGCCATAACGGTCGCGAGAGCAGCGCCCGCGACGCCCATTTTAAAGCCCGCCACGAAAACCAGATCGCCGATTATGTTAAACGCGCAGGCGATCGCGACGGTCATAAGCGGAACGCGAGAATTGCCGACGCCGCGGAATATGCTGCCGATCAGATTGTACGCCACTATGAATATCATGCCCGCCGAGCAGACGAATATGTAGGTCACGGTCCTGCCGAACGCCTCCTCGGGCGCGCGCATAAGCGCCGCCAAAGGCCGCGCGCAGGCAAGCATAACGACGGTGGCCCCGGCCGCGATAACAGCGAACAGCGCTATGCCGCTGCCGATCACTCGGCCCGCCTCCTTGTTGTTGCCCTCGCCTATCCTGTGGCCCGCCAGCACCGTGATGCCCATAGACACGCCCTCGATCATAAAGGTAATGGTCTGCATTATCTGGCTGCCGGTGGAAACCGCCGAAACATCGGCGGATATACCGAACCTGCCCACGACCAGCAGATCTATCGCGCCGTACATCGCCTGCAAAAACAGCGCCAGCAGCATGGGCAGAGCGAATCCTATAAGCTTGCTTAAGATCCTGCCGCGCGTAAAATCCTGATTCATAAAACCTCCGTCATCCGTGTTTTAATTAAATTTCTGGAAATGCTGATAGTCGCGGTAGCCGGCCCAGCTTCCGCCCCATTCCCAGCCGTGCTCCTCAACGAATATCCTGTATATATCCGTTCCGGGGCCGATATACGCCCGCTTGGCTGTCTCGTCGCTCCAGGAATCCGGGTCCCTTGACCAGTACTCGGCCGCGTTCTCGTGAGAGCCGGTCCCGCTTGAGTTCACATAAGGGTTTATCTGCGGATTGATGTCGATGGCGCGGCCCAAAGCGTGCTTTGAAAGGGATGTCCCGCCGTCGGTCGACATTCTGTAGTTAAAGGCCGAAGTGTTGTTCTCCTCGATCGACGCGAAGTCGCTGCCTCCGTATTTATCGACCAGCCGCATACGCTCAATCGGATAGCCGATCTCGCAGAGCTCGGCGAATATGTCGAGCACCTCGTCGGCCAGGTCCCTTGCCACGATCATCTCGCCCGTCTGAACGCCGCCGCTGAAATCGCGGTACGGTATCGTGAGATACGCCAGCTCGTCGAGCGATATAACGGCGCTGCCGTCAGACGGATACGATGTTCCCGTGATCTCGTTCACGACCTGCTCGGGGATCGGCTGCCAAGTTCCTCTGCCGCCCGTCTGCTTAGGCGTCTCGGCTGTCGGCGAGGGCGGCGCTTCAACAGCCGCCGCTTCTTCTGCCCGAATTCCGGGCTCCGCGCTTCCTTTATCCGCCGAGGTTTCTTCTTTGGCGCCGCCGTGTCTGAACGCCGTGATAACCAACGCGGCGGCCAGCACCAGCAGCGCGCCCGACACGATCCCCGTTATCACGGCCTTGCCCGTTGAAAAATCTCTTTTTTTATTCATGCTGAAACTCCTAATATACCGAGATTTCGCTGATCGCGACATCCTTCCATTCGCCGTAGATCGAGTCAGCGACCCTTATGGAAATATATGAGGTGTCGACCGGGACCGTGAGCGGTATATCCTGCATAACCCTGTAGGCATCCTCCTGAAGAACGGCGATCTGGCTGCCGCCCTCATATGATATCTCGATCTGCGTTACTCTCCTGTTTTTATAGTAGGTTTGGCTTGACTTACAATAGCCGTTTGTGAGCTTTATGCCGCTCACATGCTGCTTTGTATTCGCTCTGAACGTATACGTCGGCGTCAGCTCCACGCTTCTGTCACACGACCATGCGGTGGTCATATCTCCGTCTATGGCATACGCGGCGTAATAGTTGATGGCGTATCCCGCGGTATAGTCGGTGCCTCTGGTGCTTGAAGCGCTGTACTCGCTGAAAACCGGAGGCGGGGGCGGAGTGGGCGTCGGCGCCGCCGTGGGCGGAGACACCGCAGCAGTCTGCGTCGGTCCATCGCTGTGCGACGAACTAAACATCAAAATGATCCCGATTATTACCGCCGCGGCTACAACACCCATCGCGGAGACTGCCGCGATCAAAACGGGAGAGCTTTTCTTTTTCGGCGGCAGCGGCTCGACGGGGTGCCGCACTCCTCTCGGCGAACCCTGCCCGCCGCTTATGTTCCGACTCGGGGCGCCTCCCCCGGGACGGCGGCTCGGATCATACTCGACCGCCGCTCCGCGGTACATCGCGTTATACAGTTCGTCAACGTTTTCAAATCTTAAGCTCGCGTTGACCGCCATGCCCTTCATAAGCGCTGCCTCGATACGAGGGTCAATGTTAACTCCCAGCTTTGAGGGCGGGACCAGATTATCCTCGTACATTCTCTCCAGCGACTGGACCGGGACCTGCCCGGTTATCGCGCGGTAAATAGTGGCGCATATGGCGTAAACGTCTGTCCAGGGGCCCTGCTTGCCGTGGCTCCTGTACTGTTCCTCGGGCGCGTAGCCGTGCTTCAGCTGCACCGACATGCTCTTGGTGCCGTCGGGAGAAACGCCTCGGGCCGCGCCGAAATCAAGCAGCTTGATCTCGCCCTTTTTTGTTATCATAATATTGTCGGGACTGATGTCGCGGTGGATTATGCCGCTCTTATGTATCAGGCTCAATGACTTCAAAAGGGGCTCCGTCATTCTCAGAGCTTGGTCGACGCTTATCTTTCCGCCTTTTCGCTTGAGATAGTCTTTAAGACTTACTCCGTCGATAAACTCCATAACGATATACGCGGTGCCGTTTTCGTTAAAGAAATCCCTAACCGACACGATGCCCGGCAGATCGTCGAACTTCGCCAAAGTTTTGGCCTCGAACAAAAACTTGTTCTTTTCGTTCTCATATTCATGCGGGTCGCCGCTTGTATACAGCGTCACGCTTCCCTCTCCGACGGTGCCGCGGGTAACCATGCCGCTCGGGAAATACTCTTTTATCGCGACTCTTATGTCAAGATTAAGGTCATATCCCACATAGGTTATGCCGAAGCCGCCCTCGCCCATGGCCGCGCCTATCACATATTTTCCGTTTAAAATCGTTTTGGGCTTCAGATGATGAGGCGGCGTCTCATATCCGCCGTTGTTGAATCCGCAGGCCTTGCATACGCCGTTTTCGGTCTGCCCCATGCACCTGAAACAAAAATTGTCAAAATCAAACATAACTTTACCTCTCAGATATAATCTATTTTGTTTGCGTCGCTTAACTTATTATTTAACGCGGACAGCGCTCCAGAGGGGAGCTTGGTTTTTGTCCCATATAAACGCCTTGGCGGAACATCCGTCCGGTATGTTAAAATCGCTTATGTTAAAACTCTTGACCTCGCCCGCGCCGATATTCCGCTCCTCAAATGCGGCGACTGTATTATCGGCATTATACGCCGCCACGCGAAGGACCGCGCCGCTCTTGGGCCTGTCGACCAAAATTTGTCCGTCAGCCGCGCTGAGCAGCGGATCAACGCTGACCGCGACGTTGTCGAGATACATCAAAGAACCTCCGCGGCGCTGAACGTGCAGTTGATACACCGCGACGCTTGTGTCAAAATCAAAAGTATCCTCGAATAACGGTTCTCCCGCTGTGTATATTTTATTAAACGAATCGTATTCGGTATACGGCTTGAACGAGAATGTGCCCTTGCCCGTGTCATAGTCAAGAGTCATCTCGACCTTATACCACTTCATGATCTCAAAAGCCGCGTCGGAGATCGGATCATATTCCGGCGTGTGATCTTCGCCGTCGTAATCCTCATAAAATCCTTTTGTGTGATGAGCGAAATAGCTCTTGATCTTAACGGAATTGCCGTCGCTGTCCAAGCCGTTCAGCATAAATCTTACTCCCGCTCTGTAATCGACGCTGTTGCTGGTCGAGCAGTAGTCAGCCGAAACGCTCACAACTCTGTCGCGCTGAGCCGCGAAATCTCTCGAAGCAATGCCCCAGAACATGCCGACAATGCCAGAGTTTCCGTCAACCGGCTCACCGGACAGATCGGCCTTTCCGCCTCCGCTGTTAAAATACCACAGCGGATTTTCAAAATCTTCGTCGTAAAACGGCACCGCGTCGTTTTCGGGTGTCTCCACGTCGCTCTCTCCGTTGATCGACAGCATACTGAATTCGGCGACGGAAAAATACTCCTTGACGGAAACCCCTTGCGCCGAGTCGGTAGCAAGACCCACATACATGGTATCGGGCAGGCTGTCGTAATCTATGGTCAGCGGCTGCCTATCGTTGTCGGTCCAGTCGGTTCCCTTATTCGACACGCTGAATGTCAAGCTGTTTCCGCTTCGCTGTATTCTCAAATATTTGGGAGGCTCCTTGCTCTTATCGTCATTGGAATTATCCACCGCCATGCCGTCCTTGGTTGTAAAGAATACCTCCCGGGACTTTTCGCCCTTGGCGCTTCGACTCAGGATCCTGGCGTTTTCTCCGTACTTCATCCAGCCGTCTCCGAGCATTGCCATCACAGCGTTCGGCTCCAGTCCGGCGCGGACCATGATCCCGTTCAGCTGCTGATTTTCAAACTTGGGCACCGACTCAAGTCTCACGCTCACGTCGAAATCACCGCTGATCTGCTTATACATAAAGCCGCAGCTGTCGCCGCTGTCGTCCTTGAGCCTTCCCGAGCCGTACAAGGTATAGACGCCCTTGTCGTCCATTGACGCGCCGCCCTTGCCCTTATAGCCGTTATATCCGCTCTTCCTGATCTCGGTGAAGGAATAGCTTCCCGGAAGCGCGGTTTTTTTAACATACACTATAGATGTGGTGCTCTGAGTTTTTTCGCCGCGGGTGTTTGTCGCGCGGCAGGTAAGATAATGGGTCCCGGCGGCGAGGCTGATGTCGTCGTCTATAGCCGCGCCGTCATAGGCGCCGATCTTGGTGTTTCTGTCGTACAGCTCCATGCCGGTGACCTCGTTTCCGCCGCGGGCAATGGCCGACGCCTTATATTTCACCGTTTCTCCCTCGTTTATGACGGCCCACTCGCCGTTGTCCACCGACAGACCTCCTATTGTGCCGCTGAGAGACGAGATCGCGGGCGACTGCACTATAATATCGGGATTGGTGGGCGGCGTCTTGCTCTGCTCCTCGGTCCACTCGTTGACATATTCCTCGATCACCGTATAGCCGCTGTCGGTTATATCGGTCTCCGATTTGCCGGTATAACCTTTGCCCTCGAGCCACTCGGCGGGTATTGTAAACGCCTTCGTCTCCGACTCAACGGGAATAAGGCCTCCCACCTCTCCCGCGTTGTTGACCAAGCGTCCCGTGCCGTTTACAATGTCGTTTATTATTCTGGCGTCGGCCGCGTCTCTTCTCGGAAGCGTCGCGCCCGCGTTGTTCAAAACATACTCATAGGCATCCTCCGCCGATCTTCTCTGATAGGAAAATCCGCCCATATCCACAGGCTCGCTTAAAAACTCCGCGCCGGAATAATTGTTTATATATGAGTTATTGTGATAGTCCGAAACAACACCCGTTCCGACAAGATAATTATCGTCAAAATAGAATTTGGTTTTGGGGTTTTCGGGATCGTCGTCATACGGACCGGTCACGTCAAATATGCGGGTGAGCAGCTTTGACGCGGTCGAGGGGCCCGCTTTATAATAGTTCCCCGTATAATTAACGTTCGAGGGTTCTGTCATCATTGTGCCGTCCTTGCTTTTTCCCGACGCGTAAGGCTCCGCTCCGTAGGCGGAGTTGGTCTGGCCCCAGTCGTAAATAATGTTGTTGCTCACCTCGGTCGCGACAAGCTGTCTGTCAAGGCGCGGGCTGCGGCTGTCGTGGTGGGCCAAAATATTATTCAAATATGAGGCATAGGTGCCGCCCCAGATGCCGCCGTATCCGTGAGCGCCTTTCTGATGGGTGCTCATTCTCAGGCTCTCGGAGCCGATAGTGTTCTGGATAGTAAGATGATTGCCCACCTGCTTATCCGCGGGCAGGTCCTGAGCGGGTCCTCCGTACAGCGTCAGCAGCTCGTCGACGCACCACGACGTGCTGATGTGGTCGAATATTATATTGGTTCCGAAGCGGCCGCCAATGCCGTCGACCTCAAGTCCGTTTTTATCGGTGGGACGGACCTTCAGATAACGCGCTATTATGTTCTTCACGCCGTCGTCGGTCAAAACCGACGCGCCGCTTATCGTAACTCCGTCGCCCGGCGCGGTCTGACCCAGGATAGTAATATTGTCTTTGCCGATTTTAATATCCGTGTTGAGCTCGATCGTGCCGCTTATGTCAAACACCACGATCCTGCCCGACTTTGAGACCGCGTCGCGCAGACTGCCGCCGCCCGAGTCTCCGAGTTGAGTCACATGATATACCTCGAGCTTGCCGCCCGGCAGCGCTCCTCTGGCTCCGGGCGAATATTTGCCTCCGCCTTCGGCACCCGGAAACGCGAGCAGTGTATTATCCGCCGCGGCCGCCGTTTCTTGGGCAAAGGTCAGGTCCGCGCATGAAAGAAAAACGCACATGATCGCCGCGAATATACTTAAATACCGTTTAAAACATAAACAATACCTCATGTTTAAGCCCCCTTAAAAGTTATATGTAAACATTATAACATATATTTTCAAAAAATAAAAGCCCCAAAACAAAAAAGCGCGGGGCCCGCGCCTTTATTGCGTGATAATTTTTTTGACCTGCGCCTCGCGGATAGCCGCGAAACGGTTCTTGACGTTCATTTTGCCGTATATATTTGTAAGATGGAACTTTACGGTGCGGAGAGAAATATTCATTATATCCCCGATCTCCTCGTTGGAAAGTCCGCCGCACAGCAGCTTGAGCACCATGCGCTCGGTCTCGCTTAAATTATAATCTATTTTGGTCACGGGCTGCAGATATCTGGGATAAAGCACCGCCTGTCTTTTGGCGCAGTCGAGCAGCGATTTTTTGAACTGCTTGTTGATATCGGCTTTTGTGGCGCGCAGCAAATGCAGCACCGCCACGCCGAAGTTTGATAAAACGCGCACAAAACGGTACTCCTCGCACATTTTCAGCGCCTCGGAAAAAGCCTCGTCCCATGTCTCGCCGCCCAGCCGCTCCAGGATAACCGCCCGAATTATCAGCGCCTCGATATGCATATACGGTCGGTCATACTCGATAAAGTATTTGTCGCACCTGCCGAGCAGCGCCAGCGCCTCATCGTATTTTTCAAGGGCGGTGTATATCCGGACCTTCGTCATGTACCGATAACGGTAATTTATGCAGAACGGTTCAAGCTCGTCGGGCGCCTCGTTTTTGAGCCAGCCCATCATGCTCTCGTCCTCTCCGGAAAGCATGCCGATGTTTGTCAGAAAAGCGCTCATGTTTTTTCGTATTTCCGCCGTTTTAGGTATTCTCTTTTCGAATCTGTCTATCAGATCGAGGGCGTCGTTTAAGTTCCCGCGGATCATGCGGATCTTGGCCATGACCGCCAGAGCCGCGAACTGCAGCTGGATATTCCCGCATTTTTCCGCGTCATAAAATCCGCGGCTGAGATATGTAAGCTCCTCGGTGAAGTTGTCGTCGGAATTGTGCAAAAACAAGCTCTCGCCTATGCCGATGTCGGGAAGGCCCTGCGCGGTTTTTCCGACCACCGTCTGAAGGGGCACGCGCATGGTTTTGTATAAAAATTTGTCCGATTTTGTCCACTCGCTGAAATCCTTGCCTCCGTTCACAAGGCTCGGCATATCCCCCGTGACGCTCATGGTGTTGAGGCTCATATCGCGGCTGGAAATTATGGCCGCCAGGCTCTTTACGATCTTGACGATACTGCTTGAGCCGCGGTGCGGCAGCGAGATCGTGAGGTACGCTATCTCCTCGCGGGCGCGTTTTTTCAGGGCCGCGTCGCTTTTTTTGTCTTTTTCGATGCCGACCAGCATGTCAAAATACCGCTCGCTTTCCTCAACGCTGCACATGCCGGAATATATCATGGATATCATGCTGATAAGCTCCGGATACTGCGCCACCGTCTCGTCGGGAAGCGCGAAGAAATATTCGCGCAGGTCATAAAAGAAGCTCATGCTCGAGCAGCTGCGCGTGCTTTTTAAAAGTAGCTCGGCGATCTTTCGGGTGTTGCCCGCCATTTTGTAAAACCTGAGCGCGCTCTTTATATCGTCGTTCAGCGTGTAATAAAGCGCCGATATCTCGTACTGCCTCGCCAGCGCGTCGTCGCTCAGCTCCTTGCGCTGCTTCCATTTCATATAGGGCGCCGCGTATTTTTTAAACTCGAATTTGTCGGGAGGCGTGAAACATAAAAAACTGCTCAAATCAACAGCCCGCTCAAGCCACGGTTTTATGCTTGTGTCGCCGCACAGCATTTGGGCGTGGCCGAGCGTGAACTCGTCAACATGAGCAACATTCAAAAAAATCTCCTGCACTTCGGGCGGAAGCTCCGAGAAAAACGCGTGATCCGCATACTGATAAATATCGAGACTTATCAGCTGCTTCTGCTCTTCGGTAAAGCCCGCGCTGAAGTCTCCGCCCTTTTCGAACAAGAATACCGGACCAAGTATCCAACCGCCGGTAAACTCGCGAATCTCGTGCAGGATATTCGGGGTTAAATCGAGGCGGTACAATCTCATCAAAGCGTTCAGCTCGTCGTCATTATAGGCAAAGAGAGTTTCATTATAGACAGCGAGCTGTCGGGTGCTGTAAAACGCCTTTAAGTATGAGGGCAGCGGCGCTCGTCCGATAATATAAAACACGGTTTTGGGAACAAAACCGGCAATAAGCTCGGAAAGCTCCCCGCCTTTTGAAAAAGCCGCGTGTATGTCGTCTATAACTATATGCTCCGCGCCGTCCTCCGCGGCCTTTCGGACCGCGCCGAGCCAGTCGCTCGTCCGCGCGGAAACATAAAAGTAACTATAGCCGTTTGAGTCAAGATACTGCTTGACGGCAGTGGTCTTTCCCCAACCCAGACTCGCTCCGAAATACACAATATTTTTGTGTTTCAGCTCTTTGTTCAGCCTTTCAATAAGCCGCGTCCTGATAATCAGTTTGCCGCCGTTCATAAGCTGTACCTCCTCACCTGATATTATATCACTCCGAAAACCCGATGTCACCGTACCAAAGTACAGTTTGCCCCCCTTAAGCCGCCGCTTATCACTTAATAAACTGACTGATATTTTTTCTGTATTCCCCCGGGGTCTGACCGTACGCCGCCTTAAACATGCGGTTAAATGTTCTGGTGTTCTCAAAGCCGGCCTGCTGGCTTATCAGCGTGAAGCTCTCGTTGGTGGAGCGAATCAGTCCGGCGGCGTACTCCGCGCGGATCAATCCGAGATAATTTCGAAGGTTCATCTTGAATTTTCGGCTGAAGATCGAGGAGATATAGCTCTCGCTCACGTTGAAATGCTCGGCGAGGCTCCGCCGCGTCACCGACTCGGTGAAGTTCAGCTCGATATATTTTATGATCTTATACGTGATATCCGCGACGGGCCCCTCCGCCTTGCGGTTCAGCGTCAGCGCTCTGAGCAAGTAGGAAATTATCACGCAGGCCCACGAGAAAGATATCTCAAAGCTGTCGCCCGGCTTTATGTTATTGAGCGCGCAGCGGAACTCATCGCATATTTCCGACTTGTCAAGGGTCGGATTTTCGGGCCTCAGGTCCTTGAGATTGGGGAACAGCCTGCCGAACATTTTGGGCGCGCACATGAGTATCAGGACTTCATTGTTCTTTTTGTCCTGTCCGTCGGGCGCGGAGAAGGAGTGTACCGTCTCGGGGAACACCGCCGCCAGCCCGCCCTCGCGGATCTCGAACGCGCTGTTTTCGATATTAAGGCGCTGAACGCCCTTATACACGTACACTATCTCTATATAGTCGTGCATATGCTCGGGATAACTCAGCTGATAATCGTTGCGTTTTACCGTCAGGTCCGACGGCCTTATCTCGTAAACGGGAAGCATTCCGCGCGTCTCTCCTTTCAGTTCACTTTTTGTCTCAAATTATCTATATTATGACTTTAATTATAACAGCATTTGTGGTATATTTCAAGTAGGAAAATATTAATTATGTGTTAATTTTCAAATATTAAAGGAGGAAAAATCATGAAAGTACGGAAAACCATCTCCGCGTTGGCTGCGGCCGCTATGCTGCTGACCTGCGCTCCGAACACAGCGGCACTGGCGGCGGCTAACGATAACGCCGAGCCGCAGGCCGATCAGACCGTGACGGAGCAGGCGGCCCAAATCGAGCAGACCGCGCCGGAACAGGCAGTTCAGACCGTGACGGAGCAGGCGGCCCAAATCGAGCAGACCGCGCCGGAACAGGCAGTTCAGACCGAGCCCGAGGCGCAGGCCGCGGCGGTACTGCCCTATCAGGACACATCCCTCTCTTTTGAGGAAAGAGCGGCCGATCTGGTCGCGCGCATGACCCTTGAGGAAAAAGCGGCGCAGACAGCGGCCAAGAGCACGCCCGGCATAAGCCGTTTGGGCGTTCACAGCTACTACTACTGGCGCGAGGGCATACACGGCGTTGCCCGTCAGGGAGGCGCTACCAGCTTTCCCGTCAGCCTCGCCATGTCCAACACATGGGACCCCGCTCTGATGCAGACCGCCATGGACATCACGTCCACCGAGGCGAGAGGCAAAAACAACCGCTATGACCTCAACTACTGGAACCCGACCATCAACATGGCCCGCGATCCCCGCTGGGGCAGAAACGAGGAAAGCTACGGCGAGGACCCGTATCTGACAGCTCAAATCGGTGGAGCCGCGGCGCGCGGCATGGAGGGTACGGACGAGAAGTACAAAAAGACTATAACCACCTTAAAGCACTACGCGGCAAACAACTGCGAGGGCGAGCGTCAGACCGGAACCTCGATCATGAACGAGCGCACCATGCGCGAGTATTATTCGAGAGCGTTCCGCGACATCGTGAAAGATGTCGATCCCGGCGCGATAATGAGCTCGTATAACGGAACCACACTCTACAGAGACGGCGAGATACTTTCGTCAACAGACGGACAGAAGATCGACTATATCGCATCAAGCGCCAACTCGTACCTCATAAACGATCTGCTGCGCAGGACCTACGGCTTCGGCGGATTTGTTGTGGGCGACTGCGGAGCCTGGGACAACGTGTTCGGCAGAGCGCCTCTTAAGCAAAAGCTCTATCCCGATATGCGCATTGATGATATAACCGCTCCGATGACCGTCGCGAAAATCTTAAACGCCGGTTCCAGTCTTGACTGCAACAGCGGCGGAAACGGCACGGCTCAGGTTGCCGCCGCGGTCGAGCAGGGCCTGATCAGCGAGGAAACACTCGACGTTATGGTTTACGAGCTGTTTTTGCAGCGCATGAAAACCGGCGAGTTTGACGATGGAGCCAAATATCAGGACATCAAGTCGGACGTAGTGGAATCCGACGAGCACGTTGCGGTATCCGAGCAGGCCTCCGAGGAAAGCTGGGTACTGCTTGAAAACAACGGCATACTGCCTCTTAAAGGCAGCGATGACACAGACAGCTCGCCGTACACTGTCACGGACGCCTCTTTTGGCGCCGACGGCAAGCTGAACGTGTCGTACTCAAAACTTGACGGCGCGCCCGCAAACGCTAAGATCATGGCGGCTTCATACTCGGCCGCCAATGTTATGACATCATTTGACAGCGGCACGGCCGACGGCAGCGGCAGTATCAGTCTTAACGTAACGAATCCCAATAACGGCGGAAGCACCAAGGTATTCGTTTGGAACAGCGAGAACAGTATCAAACCTCTCGGCTACACATACACAGTCGGAAAGGGATCATCGGGCGGACCCATCAACGTGGCGGTTGTGGGCAACCTCGCGAGCGAGGTCGTTTTGGGCGACTACTCGGCCGAAAAAGAGAATATGAAATCTCCGCTTATTTCGCCTATAGACGGAATTACCGAGCAGATAAAAGCTATCAATCCCGATTCCGACGTTACGCTTTTGGGCAATGTAAAAGACAGCACACCCTTGTTCAATATCAAGAGCATAACTCTGGTAAAGAGCAACGGCAAAACCTCAAACGTTGATTTGTCAACCGCCCAGGATGTCCGCGGAATGACAAAAGACGGCAGTATGTTTAAAGACATCACAAAGAGCGCTATGGCATATATCCCGAATGTCAACTTCGCAGATGTTACCGAGGTAAGGATAGAAGCGTCATCCACTCCCGGCATGCCTAACGTAACAGTAAGTCTGGGATACGGCAGCGCGTCGCAGCCCGTCGCCAGCGTTCCGATCTCGGCAACGCAATCGGGCGAATACGCGACCAACAGCGGCGTTTATAACGGAGCCACCGGCGGTTATACGGGCACTGAAAAACTGTATATCACAATAAGCGCCAGCGCCGACTTCTCGGTCGATAACTATAGGACTTCTCTTGATGCGGCGGATTACATAATCGCCTATGGCGGAACCACCGAGTCCGACTCCGGAGAGTCAAACGACAGAGCATCCATTGATCTGCCGTCCACGCAAGGTCATATTCAGCAGCTCTGCGACGCGTATCCCGACAAAACAATTGTCGCTCTGCAATCCGTGGGACAATTGAACGTGGAGGGCTTTAAAAACAAGTGCGCCGCAATGCTCTGGACATCATACAACGGCCAGAAGCAGGGCGAGGCTCTGGGCAAGGTTCTGACAGGCGAGGTTGCTCCCTCGGGCAAGCTCTCAACCACATGGTACACCAAAGCCGATCTCGACAAAATGCCGATAGGCTCTCAAAAGCAGAAAATCGACGGCGTGGATTACAACTTCACAAATTACGAGCTCTCGTCGGATATCAACAACAAGGACGCCGACTATCCGGGAAGGACCTATCAATATTATAACGGAACCCCGGTTTATCCGTTCGGCTACGGCAAGAGCTACACCACATTCGAATATTCAAACGTTAAAATCGACAAAGCGTCGGCGGACGCCAACGATATCGTGACGATAACCGCCGATGTCAAGAACAGCGGCAGCACGGCGGGCACCGAGGTTGCGCAGCTTTATATCACAGTCCCCGGCGCGGACGGCAAGACTCTGCCCTTAAAGCAGCTCAAGGGCTTTGAAAGAGTTACATTAAATCCCGGCGAGACAAAGACCGCGACATTCAGCCTCGATCTTTCGGACGTATTCTTCTTTGACGAGACAAAGCAGCAGAACTACGTTGTACCCGGCGAATACACCGCGAAAGTCGGCGGCAGCTCGGCGGACGCCGAAAGCCATACCGTGAAGTTTAACGTAAGCGGCGACATCGCCGAGACGATCGACAGCGTTTACGCTATCCCCTCGGGCCTTAAAGTATACAGCGTGAACAACGGCGCTGACGCGGCCAACAAAGTTTCGGCAAACGCCAGCGTTACGCTCAAGAACGACAAGGTCATCACCGACTTTGGGGCAAACGGCATAACCGTGACATACAAGAGCAGCAACACCGACATTGCCAACGTTGACGCAAACGGAAACGTTACGGCGGGCTCAAAGGAAGGCACGGCAATGATCACGGCCGCCGCCTCGAAGGCAAACGGCGGCAGCGCCGAGTATTCTTTCCCGGTTGTATCGCAGTGCCGCGAGGGCATAAGCGCCGAAAAGAAAGCGGAATATCTGGCTCGTCTCGACGCGGCGTACGAGGCCTGCCCCGAAGTCGCGTACACAGCCGAAGATTACGCCGAACTTAAAGGAATATACACCGACTTCCGCGCAACGCTCGAAAGCGCGCTTCTGGATGACGGTCTTGAAAAGGCTCTCAACGAAACGATAGCCGCGATACAGGCGATCCCGAGGATCGAGCTTGCCGAGGCATACACCGTCGGCTCGGTGAACCCGAATATTATCTCGGACGGCGAGATCAATTATAATGCGGGCGGAATAGGCGTGATCAACGCCGCCGAAACAACAATAAGCGGCACTATCACCGACAACAACCCGGCAGAGTTTGATATGCAGGCCTTAAACGGCGGAAGCAAAGTGACAAGCTCGCTTATCTGGACGATCGAGAGACTTGACGCCTCGGGCAGAAAGGACCCCGAGATCGACATGAACACCGGCAAGATCAAGCTCTACACCAACGGAGTTTACAAGATCACCGCCAGCGATTATCCCAACAAGAAATTCGGCTCGACGACCGTTTACGCCAACCTCCAGATTGAGGGCGAGAACGCGGACGACGGCGGCGGAGCCAAGCTTGACGACGTGAAGAACGGCGCCTCGAACAACGGTCTCAACGCGGGCAGCACTTCAAACAAATGGATGAGATTTGACGGCGTTAAACTTGACAGACTGACCGGCATCACCTTCCGCGTTTCCAACAAAGACACGGCAGGAAAGATCAATGTATCGCTTCTTCCCAATTCCGACTGGACGATCGCAACCGTCGACTCACCCGTAACGGGCGACTGGACAAAATGGCGGGAAGTCAAAGCGGACATAAACCGCTATGAGCTGAACAGACAAGCGCTTGACGAAAACGGCTGCGGCACGATTTATGTTCAGACAAACGGCGCGAACCTGGATTACATGAAATTTGAATACAACAAAGACACAATTGACCCGGTTTGCATCGGCAACGGCGCCATAGCCGTGAACACAAGTCTCTCCTCAGGCACAATGACTCTCACGGTCGGCGGCGAGCAAAAGGGAACAGAAGATATCACCGCGCCCGGAAAATACACGTTTGGCGGCTTTAAGAATAATGACAGCGTGACTATCATGGTCGGCGGCGAAATCAAGTCGGTAACATATCAAACACCCGCGCCGAAGGACATCTATGTTTATAACTTCAGCGACAGCATTTATGACAAGTTCTTCACCATATCGGGCGGCATGACCACCGACAACGGTCTCGGAATGTACTGCGAAGGCGGCTGGGCGTCAGCCAAAGGAAGCACCTTCAAATACAACAACGTGACATATACATTCACCCGCGCGCTCCAGGGCGGACGCGGACAGGAAGGCTCACTGCGCGTATACTTCACGCCCGACAGCGACGGCGTTGTTACCGCGGTATTCGGCGCCTCAACCGACAGGCAAATGAATATCACTCAGGACGGCAAGACCGTGACACAGAACGGTATCGGCAATAACGCGACATCGGTACAGATGAACGTCAAGGCCGGACTTCCGGTCTATGTATACGGCGGCGGCTCCAACAAGAGCCTGTACGGAGTTCTGTTTGAGCCCGGAAAGACGGTAGTCGAGCCAACTCCGACCCCCGTCCCCACGCCGACAGCCACGCCCGAACCCCTGCCCGACATAAACTATAGTCCCACATTTGAGTTTGAGGATTACGAAAAAGAATGGCACACCAGAGCCGATTTCGGCACGAAGGCGGCCGGAACCGGAAAGGTCGTTCAAAACACCACAAACGGCGACACGTTCTACTACGGCGTAAAAGACATGAATAAACTCGTCGCCATTGACCTCATGTGCGGCACCGAAAGCACCGATACCGTCACGATCGACGTATTCGCCGTTGACATGACCGGAACAACCGTTGACAACGCGAAGGCTTCAATGCTCACGGAGCAAAATAAAATCGGATCCGTTAATATAGTAAAAACCAAAAGTTGGGATACGATGGCTTCGAACATCATTCGTATCAAATCCGGTCTCAGCGGAAGCAAAGGCCTGTTCATAAAAGGCACAACAGCTGGCAAATATCTCG
Source organism: uncultured Clostridia bacterium (assembly GCA_947625905.1). Taxonomy (GTDB): domain Bacteria; phylum Bacillota; class Clostridia; order Monoglobales; family Monoglobaceae; genus Monoglobus. The sequence continues at coordinate 45,980 of CANQQJ010000011.1, forward strand.
GCAACTTCGACTGCTTCACCATGATGTATTCAGACGCGGCCGCAAGCAGCGCCGCCGCGCTGACCGCGGAGAACGATCTTGCCGAAATAAGCGCCCAAGGCAGCGTGGTCACATCTCGGATAAAATCAAGCGGCGAGGTAAACACCATAAATTATAACGAGGAATACGATGACGACGTTACCTTTGAAAAGCTGATAAATTGGAACGGCATGGTGACCGCTCTTGCGCGGGAAAATAACGCGGACGCTTCAAAGCTGCTGACCAGCGCCATGGGCTCAGTATGGCTCAACGCGACACCCGACAGCTACGCCGAAAAGGATGAGGGCGCGCCCTCATCCCCGGTCATCAACGATATAGTATCCGACGGAGATCAGCTCTACGCGGGCTGCGACAAGGGATACATGATAACCATGAACCCCTGCTCCAAGTGCTCGACTATCAAAAAGGTTTGCGACTTTGACATCAAGGAGCTTGGCAGCGACGGCGAAACGCTTTATCTGAGCGGAGATAGCAAAAACGCCGAGATCTCCATCGCCGACGCGCGGCAGGAGAACATCAAGGCCGACGCGGCCAAAGAGCTTATAGCGGCGGGCGCTCTCGCGGTCGACGTGAGATCGGCCGAGGAATACGCGGCTGACAGCATAGACGGCTCTCTGAACGTTCCGGTCGACAAGTTCGCCGACTGGCTCGCCACTCAAAGCGCCGACGAGACGATAATCGTGTACTGCGCATCCGGAAACCGCGCGTCCAAAGCGGCGGAGATCGCCAAAGAGCAAGGCTTTAAGAACATCTATAACGCCGGCTCGATAAACGACCTTAAATAAAATCGAGGGGCCCCGCCCCTCGGTTCACCCAAACCGAAAAATAATTAAAAAATAATTAATATAATTTCTTCCCAATTAAAAAGGCCTTCCAATAATTTTTGGAAGGTCTTTTGCAACGTAGGGATTAGGGATTAGTAAATAGCGACTAGGGCTCCCCCTCAGTCGGCTCCGCCGACAGCTCCCCCGAGGGGGCGCCTATTTCATAGACTGATCAGCACATTGGCGAAACCCATTATGAACCCCAGCAGGGCGCCGAGCCACACTATTGCGCGGAGCTCTTTTTTCATGACCGAGAACACCAGTTCTTCGAGCATGCGCGCGTCGTAGCCGTTGATCTTGTCCTCGACTATTTTGGCTATATCCACGACCGCCAGAATCTTCGGCAGGTCGTTTTCGATCGTCCGCTTGTATAAATCGACCGCCGCCTGCTCGAGCCTCGGCTTATCGCTATCCAGCCTCTCGCCTATGGCAGACAGCTTTGTGTCCATGATCCTGTCCACCTCGCCGCCCAGAGCGCTGCCCACTATCTCCTCGGAGTTTTCGGAGACCAGACGGTCTATCGTCTTGCCGAGAGGCTCGGCCATGCTGTTTATCATGCTGTCGTCCACCATTTTGGCGAATACCGCCTTGAGGCTGCCCGACTCGGCGTATTTGTCGCGGGTCGAGGTTATCACCTTTTTGGCTATCTCGGTGCCGAAATTGAATTTTGAAAGGCGGTCGTGTATCAGTCCGGTGATGTCGGCGGTCATGCGCGACGCCATGTTGTCCACAAGCTCCTTGTCAGTCTTTTCGTAGAGCGACTGCCTGAGGGTGTGCTCGCTCTTTTTGAGCCTCTCGATCCCGCCGCCGACAATATTTTTTATGCCGCCGATGAGCTTATCGGAGAGCAGGGTCTCCCGCAGGGTGGCGCTGCTCAAAAGCTCGCCGCTTATCACCTTGCCGATCGTGCCGGCGATCCTCCCCTTCTCTTTGGGTATGAGCCCCGGAGTGAAAGGAATCCTGAATTTGCCGATATATTTTGCCTCATAGGGGCGGAGCAGCATTTTTATCGCTATGCTGTTTGTGATATATCCGATAATAAGGCCCATGACCGGGCCCGCGATAAGCTGTATATTCATGGTATCACCTCATATTTTGTGGTTACACCGAGTATTTTACCACAAAATATTATGTTTTTCAAGAAAAAATGCTTGCTTTGCAAAAATCCTTATGTTATAATTAAACAAAAAATTAAATTTTAGGCAAGGAGGAAATTTAATGGGTATCATTAAGGAATTTAAGGAGTTCATCGCTCAGGGCAACGTTATGGACCTGGCAGTCGGCGTTATCATCGGCGGAGCCTTCAAAACAATTGTTGACTCGCTGACAAATGACATCATCTCGCCTATCCTGGGTTTGGTCGGCGGCGTTGACTTCTCGGATCTTTCGCTTAATATCATGGGCGTTGAGCTCAAGTACGGCTCGTTCATCACCGCGATAATCAACTTCCTGATCATGGCTGTTATCATCTTCTTTATGGTCAAGGCCGTTAACAAGGTCATGAGCCTCGGCAAAAAGAAAGAAGAAGCCGTTGAGGAAGTCAAGACCAAGGTTTGTCCTTACTGCAAGAGCGAGATCGACAAGGACGCCACAAAGTGTCCCCACTGTACATCCGAAGTTAAATAATTTCATCAAAAAACCGCCTTTTAAAAGGCGGTTTTTTGCTCAGGCGGATATTATGCCCGTTTTTGCCTCCGTCAGGCTTCGCCTGACACCTCCTCCCGGGAGGAGGCAAAATAGTGCCACTCTTTTTTGATTTAAATCATTTCATGGTCTTGGCGGCCTCCAAAGCCTGGTCGAGCCAGAACATGCCGATGTCGAATGCTCTGTAGAGCCCGTCGCGCTCGGCCTGGCGCATCAGCTTTGACGCTTTGCCCTCGTTGGTTTTGAGTTCGATTATCACCCGCTTTGAAACGGTCAGATCATCGAGTTCCTCGTTGTCCTCAAGACGGAAACACGCGATATACGGATCGTCGGCGTTTCCGTAGCGGATCTCGTTGCCGACTCTCACCAGCTTTTTGCCCTTGTACTCCAGGTACTCGTTTCCGGTCATGGCTATTTTCTTTTTGGGCGCCGCCTTTTTTTTCGGCTTGGGAGCCGCCGCGTTAGCGTCATTTTTGGTGTTTTCAGCCATAATTCGAACCTGCCTTTCTCACTGTGTATTTTCAGTTCGTATTTCTTAACGCTCAATGTTCTGGTCCCTGCCCGGTCCCACGCCGATCGACGAGATCTTGCATCCGATCAGCTCCTCGACTCTCAAAATATACTTTTGAGCCGCCTCGGGCAGCTTGTCAAATTCCTTGATGTCGCTGATATCCTCGTTCCAGCCGTCCATTTCCTCATAGACGGGCTCGCACTCGGCAAGCTCGGTGAGGGTCGGCGGAAAGTCGGTGGTTATTTCTCCGTTTTTGTTGTACGCCACGCAGAGCTTGATCTTGTCAAGTCCGCCCAGCGGGTCGATCTTGTTGAACACGACCGATGTCAGCGAGCTCGTGCGCACCGCGTACTTGGCGATGACCGCGTCGAACCAGCCCGTGCGTCTCGGTCTGCCCGTCGTCGTTCCGAACTCAAAGCCCTTTTGGCGTATCTGCTCGCCGATTTCGTCGTCAAGCTCGGTGGGGAACGGACCGTTGCCCACGCGGGTGGTGTAGCCCTTGAGTATGCCTATGCACTCGTCGATGTGTTTGGGGCCCACGCCGCTGCCCACGCAAACGCCGCCCGATATCGGGTGAGACGAGGTCACATAGGGATATGTTCCGATGTCGATATCCAGCAGTATGCCCTGCGCGCCCTCAAACAGCACTTCCTTGTCCTGCTCCATGGCGTCATGAAGCAGAGGTATCGTGTCGCATACGTAGGGGCGCAGCCTGTCGGCGTAGGCGGTGTATTCCTCTATCACCTTTTCGGGGTCAAGGGGCGTGCCGCCGTATACCAGCTCGATCATCTTGTTCTTTATTTTCAGGTTTTCCCGAACCTTCTCGGGGAATATATTTCGGTCAATCAAATCGCACATGCGTATGCCGCTGCGCTCCGCCTTGTCGGTGTAGCAGGGGCCTATGCCCTTTTTGGTGGTGCCGATGTCGCCCTTGCCGCGCGCGGCCTCGGAAAGACCGTCGAGCTCGATATGATAAGGCATGATAACATGGGCACGGGAGTCGATCTTGAGGTTTTTTGTGGATATGCCCTTGCTCTCAAAACCGTCGATCTCCTCAAGCAGTACCTTGGGGTCAACCACAACGCCGCATCCGATTATGTTCATCGTGCTCGGATACAGGATACCCGACGGCATAACGTGCAGCTTGTATGTCACTCCGTCGACCATCAGGGTGTGGCCCGCGTTGTTTCCGCCCGAGGTCCTTACGACCACGTCGGCCTTGCCCGCCAGGATATCAATGGTTTTGCCTTTGCCCTCATCGCCCCACTGGGCGCCGATTACGATTTTAGTTGACATTAATGTTCACTCCTTTTTTAAACACACCTATATATATTACCACAGAAACGCGGCAAATGCAAGAAATTTTTCTTGATTTGCCGCTTTATGTTAAAAATAATTTTGTCCGCGTATAAAAAGCGCCGCTCCTTTGGTTACTTGGCGAATAATTTGTCCGCCAGCTCACAGCCGCGCTCGGTGAACACGCCCGTCTTTTCGGCCTCGGCCTCGGTGAATGACTTAATGCCGCTCGGCTTCTCGTCATTGCTTGAGTACAGCATGTAGGGTATGGGAGCCGCCGAATGGGTGCGCGTCGCCAGGGGCGTGGGGTGGTCGGGCATGAGCAGAACGCGAAAATCCTCGCCGCAGCCTCTCAGATATTCCAGCACAGGCGCGACTATCTTTTGGTCGATCAGCTCGATCGCCCTGACCTTGTTGTCGATCTCGTGCCTGTGGCCCGCCTCGTCGGGAGCCTCGAGATGAATATAAACAAAGTCGCCGCCGTTTTTAAGAGCATTCACCGCCGCCTCGGCCTTGCCGTCGAAGTTGGTGTTGATGTTGCCCGTGGCACCCTCGATGTCGGGCACGTTAAGCCCCGCGCAGATGCCGATCCCCTTGATGAGGTCGACCGCCGAAACTACGGTGCCGCTGACGCCGAAGCGCTCGGCGTAGGTCGTGAGGTTCGGCTTTGTGCCGTTGCCCCATATCCATATCGAATTGGCGGGATTGAGGCCCCGCTCTATCCTCGCCTTGTTTATCGGATGGTCCTTGAGCAGCTCATAGCTCTTTTTCATCAAATTCAGAATGGTCTCGTCCTTGGGCAGGTACGGGCCGATCACCCTGTCCGAAATATCGTGGGGCGGGGTCAGCTCAAACTCGTTTTTCTTGTTGTGCCAAACCATAAGGTGGCGGTAGCTGAAGCCGCCGAAAAACTCGTATTCCCCGCAGCCCAAATTTTCGTTCACATATTTGATAAGCTCGCGGGCCTCCTCGGTCGAGATCTCGTCGGCGCTGTAGTCGAGCATGGTCTTGTCCTCGTAATTCGGCTCGTCCGACAATGTGACGACGTTGGTCCTGAAGGTCGTGTCGGTAAGCTCAAGAGGCACGTTCATCGAGACCGCCTCAAGCGGCGAGCGGCCCGTGTAATATTTTTGCGGGTCGTAGCCGAAGACCGCCAGATTGGCCACATCGCTTCCCGGGGGCAGATCATCGGGCACGGTCCTCACCATTCCCGCCTCTGAGAGTTTTGCCAGCGCGTCAATATTCGGCTTGTTTGCCGCCTCAAGAGGCGTCCTGCCGCCCAGTTCCTCCACCGGAGTGTCCGCCGCGCCGTCGGTCAATATAACAACATATTTCATAGTTCTCACCTCGTGATCAATTTAAGCAATCCTTAATATTATACAATGGTTTTCCCCGGTTGTCAACGGCGGAACAGGGGATTTGCGGAATTTTTAACAAATTTTAACGCTGTAAATTATTGAAAATTCCCGTTTATTTAAATCGCTTTTTGTTATAATATACAAAAATATCAATTGGGCTTGCATTTTAAATCTTATTGGGTTAAACTGTAAGAGTATTACACAGCTTATATAGGAGGTTTTTTGTATGAGCGGAATCAAAAGGATCGGCGTTATGACCGCCGGCGGCGACTGTCCCGGACTGAACGCGGTGATCAGAGCGGTTGTTAAGACCGCTATACAGGAGTACGGCCTTGAGGTCGTGGGAATAAAACACGGCTACCGCGGACTGTATCTGGGCGGAGACGAGTTTGTGCCCCTCGGCCTGCACGATGTCTCGGGCATCATCTCAAGAGGCGGAACGATACTCTACAGTTCCAACAAAGACAACCTGTTTGACTACAATTATGTTGACGAGCAAGGCCGCAGGCAGCGCGGCGACGTGTCGGACAAAGGCGTTGAGAATCTCGAAAAAGCGGGGATAGACGCCATGATCATAATCGGCGGCGACGGAACGCTGACCTCGGCCAGAGATTTTTCCCGCAAGGGCGTCAAGATAATCGGCGTGCCCAAGACTATAGACAACGACTTGTCGTCGACCGACACCACGTTCGGATTTGACACGGCGGTCGCCACGGCCACCGAGTCCATAGACCGCCTGAGGACCACCGCCGAATCCCACAGCAGGATAATCGTCGTTGAGGTAATGGGAAGATACGCGGGCTTTATCGCCATCGCGTCGGCTCTCGCGGGCGGCGCGGACGCGGCCCTGATACCCGAGATACCCTATGACATAAACAAGGTCGCCGAGACTGTAAAAGCGAACAGGGCCCGCGGCAAAAACTTTGCCTTGGTCGTAGTCGCGGAGGGCGCGAAGCCCAAGGACGGCGGCGTCGTTATATCAAAGATCGTCGAGAGCAGCCCCGACCCGATCAGACTTGGCGGCATAGGCACGGTTATCGCGGGTCAGCTGGAAGAACTGGCGGGTCTTGAGTGCCGCGCCACGATCCTGGGCCACACCCAGCGCGGAGGCACACCCACGGCCAACGACAGGATCCTGTCCACCCGCTACGGTGCGTACGCGGTGGAGCTGCTCATGAATGGCAAGTTCGGCAACATGGTGACGCTGAACGGCGCCGATCTGGGCTATGCATCGCTCGAAAACGTGATCGGCAAAAACAAGGCCGTTGAAAAAGACGGCTATTGGATCAAGACCGCCAGAGCGGTGCACATGTGCCTGGGAGATTAATATTTATATTTTTTAACAAAAATATAAATATCGGAAAAAGCCGCTGTGAGCGGTGCACATATGCCCGGGGGATTATTTTTCATATTTTTTAACAAAAATATAAATATCGGAAAAAGCCGGCCTTGAGCGGTGCACATATACCCGGGGGATTATTTTTCATATTTTTTAACAAAAATATGAAAATCGGAAAAAGCCGCCGTGAGCGGTGCACATATGCGCTTGCGAATAATTTAAAAAAATTTTAAAAAAAGTGTTGCAATCGCGAAAATATTGTGTTATAATGTTTTGGTTGCAATTTGAAGGGTAAATAATGGAGCGTAAGCTCTTGTTCATATTAAAATCGAAAGAGGTGAAACACAGTGAAAGAGAAAATTCATCCGAATTATCAGCAGACGCAGATCAGATGCGCTTGCGGAAACGTTATTGACACGGGCTCCACAAAGAAGGACATCCGTATAGAAATTTGCTCGGCCTGCCATCCTTTCTACACAGGAAAGCAGAAGCTGGTTGACACCGGCGGCAGAGTTGACAAGTTCAGAAGACGTTACGGTCTTGACAAATAGTCGGGATCGTATACCGGACTTTGACACAGTCAATATCAAGAACATAAAACCGCGGCTCTTATGCGCCGCGGTTTTTCTTGCTATTTTATGTTTATCTGTATTTCTTTTCCCAAAGACCTGACAACTTTGGCAAGAAAATCCAAGGACGGATTATACGTCCCGCTTTCCAGCCGCGAAATATTTGATTTTCGAGTCCCGACGCGGAGCGCCAGTTCTTCCTGAGTTATGTTCTGCTTGGCCCGCTCGTCAATTATCTGAGAGATTATCTCGTATCTGGGCTTAAGTCTTTCATACTCGGCCTTAAACTCGGGGTCTTTCATCAACAGCTCTTTTGCCGCTTCAAATTTAATGCCTGCCTTATTCATTTTCATTCCTTCTTTCATAATCATTCTTATATTTTAGCGCGCGTTCCAACTCGGTTTTTGGTGTTTTATTTGCCTTCTTTGTAAATCCGTGAAGCAAAACAAAAGTGTTGTTTTGATATGTAAAATAAAATATCCTTGAAATATCCGAGGAAAATTTCACGCGCAATTCAAACAAATCCTTATACTTACCGCCCGATATTGGTTTTGTATATGGTTCGCGCAAATTAATTCCGTGCTTTTTTAAAAGCTCAATTTCCATAAAGGCTTTTGCCCGCATTTTCGAATTTAATGCTAATAAATATTCCAACACGGGTATTTTTCCGTTTTCTTTTTGATAGAACTCCACATTCCAATCCATTATACTCTCTCCGATTTTATTATTATACATATTAAGTTATCATATAAGATAACTTTTGTCAAGCATAAAATTTTTAATATTCGGGAACTTTTAGACTATATTTGCCGTCTAATTAAATATAAACCAAAAAAGGAGATTTATCATGTTTAAAAAACTTTTGACTGTTGCGGTGATTTTTGTGATCATTGCAGGTTGTTTCACCGCATTATGTTTTGCTGATGAAAATATCGCGAACGAGGCTGAAAATAACGCCGCCGAAAGCTTGAGCCTAAAAATAAACGGCGTTGAACGTATAGAAGTCCGATCAAGCGGCAGCGGACACTCCGGCGAAAACAATTATATTACCGGAGATCAAAACGAAATTAAATATATAATTAACACTATTAATTCATTTGATTTAATAGATGACGGGAAAAAGATATACGGAGCCGACGGCCGATCGGACAGTATATATGTATATTACAATGACGGCAGCAAAAAATTTCTCGATCGGTTTTCGGGAAGAATACATTATAATGATGAAAAGCAATACGGCATAAAGGATCTGAAAGGGATATTCGAATTAATTTCCGCGTTTAAAACAAAGGAATTTGTGTTAAACCACGAGGTTACATTCGAGCCTTCGGATTGGGCGAAAGCCGATGTAGACAAGGCTATATCACTCGGACTTGTTCCGAAAGAAAATCGAATTGATTACACGGGTGACATAACACGGCTTGACGCCTGCCGCCTTTTAAATAATTTGATGCCGATCGCTGAAAATGTCGAAACCGAAAAATCATCGTTTTCCGATACGAGCGATGAAAATATTGCAAATTTGTACAGTTTGGGAATAAATAACGGCAAGACCGAAACCCGTTTCTGCCCGTATGATTACATTATGCGGAAGGAATTTGCGAAAATCCTCGCGAAAGCCTCCGAGGTTTTAAAAATTGATGCCGAGTCCGCAAAACCTAAAATGTACGCCGATCAAGGCGAGATCTCCGATTGGGCAAAAAGCTCTATCGACAAAACGACGGCTCTCGGCTTGCTTGAAGGTAACGGCGGCAAATTCAGGCCTAAAGACAGCATAACCAAAGAAGAGGTTATAACAATATTATTGAGACTGCATGAGATGATTGAATAAAAAGTATTATAAACACATTAAAATACCCGAAAAGGCCGATGTATGCATACGCCTATACAATTGGTTTTACATTTTTATAATAGCAAGACGGAAAATACGCTGATACGATTAATTTAAAACCGCGGCTCTTATGTGCCGCGGTTTTTCTTTTACCTGAAACGGCGTTTTTTGAACATGAACGGGTATTGTAAACGCGCGCGTATTATGGTAGAATATAATATATTGATCTAAAAAATAAATCGCGCAAAAAAACGCGCGCGGGGGAGGCGTATTAATAATGAAGATAAAAAGATTTGTTTCGGCGGTCCTGGCTGTTTGCATGGCGCTAACTTTGGCGCCGTCTTTGGCATTTGCCGGGGACGGCGATGTGGTGTGGCCCGTCACCCGCATGCCCGAGCTTTCGGAGCTTGAGGCGGCAAACGGCGTGATCTATATGGGCACGTCGGGAGAGACAGCATGCGAGGGCGGCAAGTATATTATAACCGTATGCCGTGACGGAAACAGCGAAAATGAGGCGTCGGTCAGCCTCGCCACCGTAGACGTGTCCGCGAAAATAAAAGAGGACTATGATATTTTATCGGACAATATAGAGTATTACGACATCGGCGGCACGGTGATGGAGCGCAACGCGGGCACAGACGCCATGGAGAAGGTCGAGGAATACACCGAAAGCGTCAATGATATCAGCGAGGAACTCGCTGCAAACGCGGCCGAAAGCTCCGCCGCGCCTCAAAGCGAGCTGGCTAAGATAAAAGAAGCCGAAACGGGCGAGAAAGCGCGAGCGCTCAGCCCCGAGGGCGAGCTGATGTCGGACAAGGAATTTTTTGACCGAGATAATCGAAAGCTACGGCGGCGCGGAAATGACGGCCGACGAGTACACCAAAAACTCCGAGAAATTAAACGACAGCGTTAGGGAGAACATCGCCGACTACATCGCCGTGTCGTCCTTATCCCGCATTACCTTCGCTCCCGGCGAGACCGAAAAGCAAATCGAGATCGAGACCTTCGGCGACAGGGAACCCGAGGCGGATGAGATATTCTCGCTTCTGCTGTCGTCTCCCGAAGGCGCGGAGCTGGGCGGCCAAAACGCGGCGACGGTGACCATAGAAAACGACGATCCCAAAGAGACCGCGTACGTGGGCTTTGATTCCGAAAGCGCCGAGCTGACCGACGGCTGCGTCACGGTCAAGCGATACGGCGCGGATTACGACATGGTCTCGGCAGACATGCTGCTTGAGAGCGGCGAGAGCAAAACTATATATTTTAAGCCCTGCGAGACCGAGGTGAAGGTGCCTCTTGACACAAGCGGCAGCGGCAGGCAGACCGTGGCCCTGCAAAATTTCAAGGGCTGCGAGGCGGGAGACATAACCTCATGCGCGGTAAGCTTCGGAGCCTCCGCCGAGGGGCTGACACTCAAGGAGATAAAGGACGCGGCGGCACTGCCCGAGCCCGATGACGGGATCGTCGAGGCCGCCAAAAAGAATCCGCCTCCTCCGCCTGTCTATGATCATACCCAATCGTTTTACCTTGACAACACAAAGGACCTTCATGCGGCAAACCCCGGAAAAGACCCTTCGGATCCGAATAACGAGCTGAGGCTCAAGGTGTATTACGATCCGTCGCAGTTTGACGAGGCGGGAAATCTTTACGGCAGGATCATAGACGAAAGCTATGCCGGAGGCGCTTATGTGGGAAACTATTATTTCCCGCAGTCGTTTGAGACCGGCGTGTTTTCCGGAGCCAACCAGTGGAAGACCTGCCGCCGCTCGGAGTGGCGCAAGGAAGGCTACGACGATTCGCCGAACGGATATATATTCCTTGAATGGTACGACTGGCGCACATGGAACAACGGAAAAAGCACCGCCAAGCTTAATAATATAGACCACGAGCAATACGGATATTACGCGGCCGACTGGCTGAATGCCCCGAGTCTTAATATCTCTCCGGACTGGGCAAACGGCCTGATCATGGTTATGGATGACAGCGCTCTTGAGATAAGCCGCATATATAAGGGCGGAAAATTCGGCAGAACGAGGACCGCTGTCACATCGCTCGCCACGTCAACTAACGGAAACGGTGAAAAAGAGTTTATGCCTCAAAAGGTCAAGGGCAGTCTGCGCGTCAGCGCTTCCGACGAGGAAAAGAACAAGACGCCCGATCCGACCATAAAACTCTACGGTATCGCGGCGATGTTCAGAAAATTCAGAGTGAACGTCGAGCAGCCCGGCACTATGGAGTTTAAGAGCGAGAGCGGCACAGTGAAAAAGATCCCCGCAGCCGCGCGCCTTGCAGAGGGACACGCGCTGAGATATTTCGGTCAGGACCTGACCGTTCAATCGACCCCGGCGGGCAGCGACGGCAAGATTTACGGCGAGCTTATCGGATACAAGGTCACGCTCAATTACTTAAACTCCGACGCCAAAAAAAGAAGCGCATTCTATTATATGGAGGACGGCCGCAAACCGTCCGAGGCCGCAAACGCCGCAATAGGCGAAGTCAGCAAAAAAGACATCGTTTACGCGGAGCGCAAGGAGAGCACCGCGAATATAACGATAGACAAGGACTTTGTCAGAGAGATCGACAACAGGCTCAAAGGCGTGTCGGGCAGCGGCGCCGATTGGACGACCGACATAAGCCTTCAGCCCCTCTACGGATACAAGGACATCACGGTCCAAATCGCCGCGTCAAGCGACGGAACTCTTGAGAATCACAAGGTCGGCATACACGAGGGCGAATACCATTACGGCGATACGCTCTCGCTGGCGGGCATACCCGCCGACAGCGGCAAGGTTTTCGCGGGCGTTAAGGTCGAGGGCAGAGCGACCTCCAATTTAAGTGACGAAAAGATCATCGACTGCACGTTATGGTCCGACAGCGGCGCGCCCGTCTCGCTGACATTGGGCGACAAAAACTGCAAATTTTTTGTCCTGACGCCCGTGTTTAAGAAAAAAAGCGGCAACTACATATCGTTTGAAAACGCGGCGAACGGCAGGGTGACTATGCTCAACACGCTGACGCCCGAGCAGATCAGAAAGATCAACGAGGCGCACTCAGACTATAATCTGTCCGAGGATCAGCTCATATATATCTGTGACCCCGCAGCGGGCGGCGCCGACGAGGCCGAAATGCTGATAAACATGATAACTCCCAAGCCCGGTAAAATATACCGCATTCAGGCGGTCGGCGCGGAGACCGAAGACGGGCGGCGCTATGTGCCGACCTACACAAACGACCGCAATTTCGGGGCAAGCACCGTGAGCGGCTACACCACGTACATCACAGCCGCCGCCGAGATCTCGGACAATATAGTAAAAGTCAATGCCGAGACCCCCGACGCCGAACGTTACGTTCATGCGGAGGGCAGTATAGTCGGAGCGGAATACACCATAAGGGAGAGCGCGGAAAAAGTCCGCAGCGCGCCCATAGAGGGCCTCAGGGTTTACGGCCCCGGCGTGCTGTCCGAAATGTGGGTGAATACTAAAGACAACGGATCGGTAAAAACTCTTTACCCCGAGGAGGTCAGCGACGAGACAGGCGGGAGCGGCCGCTTCAATATTTCGGGAATATACACGCTCGACCAATCTTATGTCTTGTATTATACCAACGGGGATATCGAGGGAACCTATCTCGTAAACGGCGAAAATATTGAAAGCCTGTCAAGCGGAAACGCGCCAATAGTCTTCCAAAGAACGATCGCCCTTGACGATCAATCAAACACTGTCGTGACCGAAAACAAAAACGGATACATCGAGACTCTGCGAAACGACATAACAACACCGATATTCACAGCCGGCGCGCCGTATTCGACGAACGTTGAGTACAAATTCGCAAGCGACGCAAACAACGTGAACTACAGGACCTCTGACGGCGGAGTGCCGATACTGGATGATTTTTTGACCGTATCGGTGCATATCAACCTAAACGGACACCACATAAAACAGGTCCTGTTCAGCGTGGACAAGCTCAGAAGCTCCGACATCGAGTACGCGGTGGACGCCAAGGTGGGACAAACGGTCTTTGAGTGTGATTTCGACGGGAAAAACATGCAGGAGGTGTTTGAGTCCGGAGACAGATTATACATCACCCTGGTCGACGAGCAGCAGCGTGAGATCGGGTTCCGCGTCACAGGCGAAAACGGAAAACCCTTAAACGACGCTGACGGCGATCCGATCTATGAGAGCCGCAAAGAGGATATAAAATATTCCAAGGTATACAGCGGTCTGAGCTTCTACTCCCCCATGACAGCCGCGGCGCCTCAGTCGTTTGACATACCAAACAGCGGCATAAACCTTGACCTGCCGCTTGTGGGCAATGTTATGGGCAGCGGCACGTCGGGCGTTATGACTTTTAACAGGCAGAAGTGGGACGAGTCGGTCGGCATTGACGGATACTCGCTGATATTTGACATAAACGCGGCTATCACTCCCGACCCGGACAAGCCGACCGGAATAGACGCTTTTAACGAGATAAAGCGAATGAAAAACGACGCGAACAACATAGCGAATGATCCGTCCAACATAAACAATAACATACAAAACAACGGCTGGTTCGGAAGAACGTTCGGCTCGACGCAAAAGGCCAAGGATATGGCATATAAAAAATCTCTTGCCGACACGTTCGGAAAAAACGAGATCAATGTTAACGTCGTGGTCATGATGAAATTCGATTTCGCGTACAGCGAGCAAAGCGGCACATATATACTTATCGGCGCCCAGCTGGCGTTCGGCGGAACGTTCAACATCTCGCACACGTTCTATACCGTGCTCTACGGCGTGCCCCTCTACCTTAAACTCACGGGCGACATAACAATACAGCTTCAGGCGAATGTGGCCGAAAATAAAAATGTTACAGCGGGGAATTTCTCGCAGTACGATGATCTGGCAAATGCGCTGCCACCCACTGATGTCGGATTCTTCCTGCTGCTGGGCGGAAGACTGGACGCGGGCGTGGGAGTCTGCGGCGTGCTCGGGGTAAGAGGCGTCCTGAAGCTTGATATAACGATATATATATCGCTTCTGCACGTATCGAGCGACAGCGGAATCATGGCGTCGCTGAGCGGAGGCGTCGGCGTTGACCTGCTGCTGTTCAGCTTTGACTACGTTCCGAGGATCGGAACTCTCGGCGCGGGCAGATATAAGGAATATACCGGTTGGGGCGACGGCGCAAACGCGGCCGCTGACGATCAAGGAACACCGGGAATTTTAAGGCGCCTCGGCACAGGCGGCGGCGGAAAGGTCGGAGAATACGCCGAGCAGGTGCACGCGGCCCAAACGACCGACTATACAATAATTCTCCCGAACGCTCCGGAGCGGACCAGACCGCAGATACTCACGCTGAAGGACGGCCGAAAATTCATGGTATATATCGGCAGCGACAACGCGCGGAGCGAGGGAAACAGAGAGTGCCTTTACTACTGCGTAAGCAATGGGGACGGAACGTGGTCCGACGCGGTACCGGTCGAGGACGACGGAACGGCCGACTCAACGCCCGATATCGCGCTCTGCGGCGATCGGGTCCTCATCACATGGGCGGACTCCGACACGGTGTTTGACGGAGCCGCGGACGAAAAGACCGTGCTGTCAAGCTTTGACATAAGCGCCGCGGTATTCGACGGCGAGAAGATCTCGGAGACATTCGGCGTCAACAACGACAAGACGCTTCGAGGCTCGGACTTTATGGATTACGCGCCGATAATATGCGCCGACGAAAACGGCGGAGACGGAGCGCTGCTTTACTACATCAAAAAAGATCTCGGCACGGCGGAAACCCCCGAGGATATGATAGACCCCTCAAGAACGTATCAGACGATCGCGATGGCCGAGTGGGACGGCTCGGAGGTCAAACAGGAGCGCTTCATGGAGCTGAGCGGCGACCCGCTCGTCATGAACATTGATTCGGAACCCGCGGCCATACCCGTTGACGGTGAGGAGCACAAATTCTCGGTCTGTGCCTTCACACTCGATACCGACGGCGACATTTCGACCTCCGAGGATATTGACGTGTTTATGCTTCTCAATGACTTAACGGCGGACAAGATCTACGGACCGATAAATCTTTGCAGCGATTATTTGGAGGATCTTTCGCCCCAGCTTACGAAATTTGATTTCGGCGACGGCGAGGAATTATACCTCACGTGGATATCAAGGCGCGCGGGTTCAAGCGGCGAGGCGGCAAGCTCCGAGCTTAAAACCGTTAATCTTTCGGGCATAATCAATTCGGCCGAGGGCGAAAACGCCGCCGAAATAATGAGCGATCCCGATTATGAGTTTGACGTCGAAACAACGCTTATGGGGCTTGACGAAGACTTTGAAAACTCTTTGATAAATTACAAGCTGCTCAAGGGCGGCGACGGGAACCTCTATATGCTGTGGACCGATATGGCGAGTTCCGACGAGAGAGATTTTTCGATCGAGCTTTACGGCGCGGTAAGGTACCAAAGCGATACAGATGAAAACAGCGAAAGCGGCTGGAGCAAGGCCGTTAAGATAACCGATTTCGCGAACTATATGCCGAATATGGCGATAGACGAGTTCTGCGCGGCCGTCGGCAGCGACGGCGAATTCAGCCTGCTAAGCAATATGTACACTCAGGATATTGACGAAAACGGCGTTCCGATATATTCGGAGAACAATTTGATCGAGTTCAGCATCGACAATTCCGCCAGGGCAAGCGTCGAGCTCGGAGAGGACGCTCCCGTCGAGTTCTCGGACGGCCTGCCGCTTGGCGGAGAAGAGACCGAAATAAGTTTTGAGATCAAGAACCGAGGACTTTTAAAGCTAAGCGGCTACAAGGCCGAAGTCAAGATCGGCGGCGAGCCCTTCGGCTCGTTTGAGAGCGAAAGCGTCTTAAATGGCGGCTGCTCCGATACCGTCACGATCGGCGGCGTTATGCCGGAGACGATCGACCGCAGCACAATGATCGAGATCACGCTCACAAGCGCCGACGGAAAAACGAGCGACTACAACGCGACCTCCGTTCCGTTCAGGCCCGATATCCTCTTCGAGACGGACTCGATCGAGCAGACCGACGACGGACTTTTGTGCACGCTTTATATCCTGAACACGGGCAACGCGCCGAGCGGCGATTTCACGCTGGAACTCAGCCGAGTTCAAAACGGCGAGGGTCTTGTGGGCGCCGTGACCACAGACAGCGTGGAGTCGATCGAGCCCTGGGATCTCATTATAAAAGATATCCTGCTCAACCCCGACACGCTGGCTCCGAATGATTTCGGCAGCATGGGCTTGGCCGAGCTCAGCGTGAAGGGACTGCAAGACGGCTCGGAGATCGGCAGCGATATATTCATGTTCGGCGAGGACGAGTTTGCCGACAGGATAACGATAAACGGCGAGATCAAGCCTTTGTCGGTGCGCGAGGGCGGCATGCTGTCTCTGGATACCGAAAAGACGCCGAAAAACGAAAGCAACGAGTTCAGCTTTGTATCCGATAATCCCGATATCGCTTACGTGGACGAATACGGAAGACTGATCGGCGTAAAACAGGGCGAAACCAAACTGACCGTGACCGAAACAAACTCGGGCTCCTCTCAAGTGTTTGACGTTATCGTTACCGAGCCCGACGGCACGCCCACAGCTCCGCCCGAGGCGTCCAAGCGTCCCTCAAGCGGCGGATACAGCGGAGGCGGCGGAAACTTCTCAACCGAAACCGCCGCGGCAGAGACGCACGAGCCGGCCGCCGAGCCGACGGCGGGACCTTTGACAGGTACCGATAGCGGCGCTCTTCCGTTTGTCGACGTCAGCCCCGATGATTGGTTCTATGACAGCGTGAAATATATGTACGAAAACGGACTTATGAACGGCACCGAGACTAATCTG
The DNA here is from genome assembly GCA_947625905.1 of uncultured Clostridia bacterium. Classification (GTDB taxonomy): domain Bacteria; phylum Bacillota; class Clostridia; order Monoglobales; family Monoglobaceae; genus Monoglobus. Next base: position 63,223 of record CANQQJ010000011.1, read on the forward strand.
TTTGAACCGAACGCTCCGGTGACCCGCGGCATGACCGCAGCTATCCTGGGCAGAGCCGAAGGCGCGGACCTAAGCGTATTCGCCGACTCGGACGATATCGGCGAATACGCGGTGCCCGCCGTGCGCTGGGCGTGCGGCGCGGGAATAATAAACGGAAACGGCGACGGCACCCTGGCGCCTCTCGCGGGCGCGACCAGAGCCGAGACCGCAGCGATATTCGAGCGCTTCCTAAAGAATAATTAAAACATCAGCGGCGGCAGCCTCAAAAGGCTGCCGCCGCTGTTTAATTCTGTTTCATTCATAATTAATAATATATCAATTATATAACAAATTAAAAAAACTCTTGAAAAAAGTTTGTGTTTATATTATAATTTATAATGATTGGTATTTTGGAGATTTATCGGGCCTTAGCGCCGCTTTGGCCCGAAAAATAGAAAAGAAAGGTTGATAAAATTGCAGAACCAAGAAAAAACTATGGAAAAGATCGTCGCGCTTTGCAAGGGCAGAGGATTTGTGTACCCCGGCTCGGATATATACGGAGGCCTGGCGAACTCCTGGGACTACGGTCCTTTGGGCGTTGAGTTCAAGAACAACGTAAAAGACGCGTGGAGAAAGAAGTTCGTTCAGGAGAGCCCCTACAACGTGGGTCTTGACGCGGCTATCCTCATGAACCCCAAGGTATGGGTGGCGTCCGGCCACGTGGGCGGATTTTCGGACCCGCTTATGGACTGCAAGGAATGTAAGGCGCGCTTCCGCGCGGACAAGCTGATCGAGGACTTTTCGGGCGAGAACGCCGACGGCTGGACCGACGAGCAGATGATCGGCTACATCAAGGAGCATAACATTCCCTGCCCCGAATGCGGCAAGCATAACTTCACCGATATAAGAAAATTTAACCTGATGTTCAAGACGTTCCAGGGCGTCACCGAGGACAGCTCAAGCGAGATATACCTGCGTCCCGAGACCGCTCAGGGAATATTTGTGAACTTCAAGGCGGTACAGAGAACATCGAGAAAAAAGATACCCTTCGGCATAGCCCAGGTGGGCAAGTCGTTCAGAAACGAGATCACGCCCGGAAACTTTATATTCAGGATCAGAGAATTCGAGCAGATGGAGCTTGAGTTCTTCTGCAAGCCCGGCACCGACCTTGAGTGGTTCAAATACTGGAAGGACTATTGCGAGAACTTCCTGCTGTCGCTGGGCATCAAGAAAGAAAACATCCGTCTGCGCGACCACAGTCCCGAGGAGCTGTCGCACTATTCAAACGCCACCACCGACATCGAGTATCTGTTCCCGTTCGGCTGGGGCGAACTGTGGGGCATCGCCGACAGAACCGACTTTGACTTAAAACAGCACAGCGAGTACAGCGGCGAGAAAATGGAGTACACCGACCCCGAGACGGGCGAGAAATACATCCCTTACTGCATCGAGCCCTCGCTGGGCGCGGACCGCGTGGCGCTGGCGTTTTTGGTCGAGGCGTACGACGAGGAAGTCGTTGACCCCGAGAAGAACGACACCCGAGTTGTTATGCACTTCCACCCGGCCATAGCCCCGATAAAAGCGGCGGTCCTTCCTCTTTCGAAAAAGCTTTCCGACGAGGCAAGAGCGGTATACGCCGACCTGTGCAAGGACTTCATGTGCGAATACGACGAGGCCGGCTCGATCGGCAAGAGGTACCGCAGACAGGACGAGATAGGAACCCCGTTCTGCGTGACATACGATTTCGACTCCCGCGACGACGGCTGCGTGACGGTCCGCCACCGCGACACCATGGAGCAGGAAAGAATAAAAATAGAGGACCTCAAGGAATACATCGCCGAGAGGATAAAATTTTAGGCGAATTTTTCCGCACGTGTTTGCCTCCTCCCGGGAGGAGGTGGATTTTCGCCATCGGCGAAAATACGGAGGCGGGAACATAGGGATTAGTAATTAGCGAATAGCAATTAGGATCCCCCCTCAGTCGGGCTTTGCCCGACAGCTCCCCCAAGGGGGCGCCTGACACCTCATCAGTCTGCTTCGCAGACAGCTTCCCCTCAATGGGAAGCCTGCCGGATGTGGGCATCCGTCCCCTACGAATCGGATAATTAAATACCGTGTAGTATTTAAACAAAACGTTCGCGGGATGATATTTGCGTTTTTGGCTTATTATTCCCGCGTATTCGCTATTCGCTAATCTCTAATCACTATGTTTAGGAGTTAATGTTATGTTTGAAAAAACGCTGCTTGACGAGCTGATCAAATGTTCAAAAAAAGACGCGGTTCGCGCCCATATGCCCGGCCACAACGGCGGAGAGGGCCTTGACCTCAAGTTTAAGCATAACGCCTTCCGCATTGATCTGACCGAGTTCGACGGCACCGACAATTTGCAGGAGCCGCGGGACATACTAAAAAAGAGCATGGAGCGCGCCGCCAAAGCCTTCGGCGCCAAACAGACCTTCTTTTTGGTTAACGGCTCGACCGTCGGCATCCAGGCCGCGCTGCTCGCGTCTGTTCCGCGGGGCGGCAAGCTGATAATCGACCGCTGCTGCCACAAATCGGTGATAGGCGCGGTCGTTCAGGCGGGGATCACGCCCGTGTTTATCGAGCCCGAATTTTCAGTCAAAACCGGTATCTACGGCGCGGTGCAGCCCGTGGCCGTTATGGACGCCATGCACGACAATCCCGACGCGGCGGGTATTGTTATAACCTCGCCCAATTACTACGGCGTTTGCGCCGATATCGAAAAGCTGGCGCGGCACGCCCACAGCGCGGGAATGTTCCTGATGGTCGACGAGGCTCACGGCGCGCACTTCGCGTTCAGCGACAGCCTGCCCAAAACCGCTCTGTCTCAGGGCGCCGACACAGTCGTGCAGAGCGCTCACAAAATGCTGCCCGCCCTCGGGCAGACGGCGCTACTGCATTTGGGAGACAGCAAGCTGATATCGGCGGCGCGGCTCCAAAAATGCGTGAACATGCTGCAAACGTCAAGCCCGTCTTATATGCTGCTGGCGTCTCTCGACTCTGCGATCGGCTATATGAAGAACGCCGGAACCAAACATCTGAATAAACTGATCGAAAAAATAACCGAGATCAAATCCAAGATAGGCGTGCTCGACAACGTCTCGTGCATTGTTAAAAGCAGCCTTGAAAACGACTATGACATAATGAAAACGGTGATCGACTTTTCAAGCTTAGGCATCACCGGATACGGCGCGGCGGAGCTCTTAAAGCGCGACTACGGCATATATCCCGAGATGGCCGACGAGAGGAACGTGCTGCTGTATTTCACCGCGGGAACCACGCTCAAGGACCTTGAAAAGATCGACAGAGCGGTGACCGACATTTCAAAGACCGAATTTAGGCCCCAGCCGCTCAAGACCGTTCCTCCTCTGCCGCCGATCCGGATGGCGGCGTCCCCGACACAAGCGTTTTTTTCGGAGACGGAAACGATCGACCCCGACACGGCGATCGGCAGGACGTGCGGCGGGATAGTGAACTGCTGTCCGCCCTGCGTGCCGATAGCGGTCCCCGGCCAGCTGATAACCGCGAGAGTGGTCGAGTATATAAACACCTATACCGACATTGACGGTATCGAGGTCGTGAAAGACGGGGTGAGCGGCAGTTGAGCGCGCCGTTTGAAGCCCTGGTCGGCCATGAAAACGTGAAAAATATCCTCGAGTCGGCGCTCGGCACCGGCAGGATCGGGCACGCCTATATTTTCTGCGGTCCGCGCGGAGTCGGAAGGCATACCGCGGCAAAGTGCTTCGCGAGGGCGGCGGTGGGCGCGGCAAAAGACAGCGACCCCGACATAATAACCGTTTCAAACGATTGGAGCGGAGCGGTGTCAAAAACCGACACGATACTCGCCGAAACGGTGAACGAGATGCGCAAGGATATTTATATAAAGCCCTACGGCGGAGGACGGAAGTTCTACATCGTGCCCAAGGGAGACACCATGAACGCCGCGTCGCAGAACAAGCTGCTCAAGGTGTTTGAGGAACCGCCCGACTACTGCACGATAATTTTGATCGCGGAGAATCTGAACCGATTTTTGCCGACGATCCTGTCGAGGGCGACGGTCATCAGGTTTATGCCGCTGCCTATCGGGACCGCGGCGGAGTATCTGACAACGCGCTTCGGCATAAGCGCCGACGAGGCGGAGGCGAAAGCCGCGATCAGCGGCGGCAGGATAGGCGCCGCGCTTGAGCTGATCGACGACCCCGAACCCGAAAGACTGCGCAGGGGGCTTATGGACGGCCTTTTGAGCATGACCGAGAACAACAACAAAAACATGATATTGTTCTCAAATTTTTTGAAAACCGAGAAAAACGGAGCCGATTTTATTTTTTCGACGCTTAAAAGTCTGCTTGACGATCTGGTGCGGATAAAATTGGGCCTTAAAAATACAGTCAACAAAGATATGGAAAAAGAGCTCGCCAAGCTTTCGAAGTCGGTAACCGAGCGGGGCGCCGCGCGGATGCTTGACGCGGCGGTAAAATACGAGCGGATCAATAAAACAAGCACAAACTTCCGCATGACCATGTTCTGCATGGCGTGCGAGTTATGGGAGGATATACATGGTAGAAATTATAGGAGTAAGATTTAACAGCTCGGGAAAGGCGTATTATTTCGACCCCTGCGGCATGAAGCTGTCGATCGGAACGATGGTCGTTGTGGAGACGGCGCGCGGAGTCGAGATGGGCAAAGTGTCGATACCCAACCGCGAGGTGCCCGATAAGGACATAAAAGCGCCGCTTAAAAAATTGCTGCGCGTCGCGAATGACGCGGACAAGCAGCAGGCGGAAGAAAACAAGATCAAAGAAAAAGAGGCGCGCGTGATCGCGGTTGATCTGATACGGCGCCACGGGCTCGACATGAAACTGATCGACGTTGAATACACCTTTGACCGCAGCAAGATCTTGTTTTATTTCACGGCGGACGGCCGCGTTGACTTCCGCGAGCTTGTCAAGTCGCTTGCGGGGGTCTTCAGGACCAGGATCGAGCTGCGCCAGATAGGCGTGCGCGACGAGGCGCGCCAGATCGGCAGTATCGGCATCTGCGGCAGATTTCTGTGCTGCAGCACTTTTCTGGATGATTTCCGTCCCGTGTCGATCAAAATGGCCAAGGAGCAGGGCCTGTCGCTCAACCCGACAAAGATCTCGGGCGTATGCGGCAGACTGATGTGCTGCCTCCAGTATGAGCAGGCGGCGTATGACGACGCTCTTAAGACCATGCCCCACAAGGGCGTGGCCGTCGAAACGCCCGAAGGCAGAGGCACAGTGGCCGACACCAACACCTTAAAGCAGCTGGTCTACGTCAAGATGGACGGCGAGGAAGGCCACAAATACGAGATATACAAACCCGGCGAATTTAATATCGTCGGAAAGGAGCCCACGGTCTCGCTGGACGAGGTAAGGGAAAAACGCGCGAGAGAGGCCAAAGAAAAAGAGGCCGAAAACATGATACCCTACTCGGTTTCGGCGATCGCCGAGGAACCCGAGGAGCCCGAAAAGCCCCAAGAACCCGAGGAGAAAAAGCCCGCAAGGAACCGCCGCAGACGCGGAGGAAAGCGGAACGCGGCTCAGCCGAAGGAACGGGAACAGACCGAGGAGACAAACTCCGCCGCGGCCCCGAAGCGAAACAGACGGAATCGCGGCGGCAATAAAAAGAAGCCCGCCAAAGGCGGATACACAAACCAGTAATATGCGGAGATTTTTTACCGAGCCCGAAAACATAGACAAAAAAACGGGCGTTATAACCATAAACGAGGACGCGGCTCATATTTCGAGAGTGCTGCGAATGGAGCCGGGGGACATGATACTCGTGTTCGACGGCAGCGGCGCCGAGTACGAGGCCGAGATAACCGTTATCTCAGGCTCCGGGATACGCGCGGAAATAAGAGCCGAAAAAGATTCCGAATACGAGCCGAAAATTAAAGTCACGCTGTTTCAGGGCATTCCGAAGTCGGGCAAGCTCGAGACTATCGTCCAAAAGGCGGTGGAGCTCGGGGCGGTGAGGATCGTGCCGTACCGCGCCGACCGCTCGGTGGCGAAGATCCCGGAAGGCCCGAAGGGAGAGCAGAAGATCGCGAGGCTGGGTAAAATCGCGCGCGAGGCCGCCAAGCAGTGTGGACGGGGTCTGATACCCGAGGTCGCGGGCGCTGTTTCGCTGAGCGGGATGCTCGGCATGATAAAAGAGCTCGACGCGGCGGTCATGCTGTACGAGGAGCTGGGCCACGCGGGAGAAAAAAACCTCAAAGACATTCTGAGCCGCAAGGCTGAAACGATAGGCGTTATCATAGGTCCCGAGGGCGGTTTCTCAGCCAAAGAAGCGGAAGCGCTCACAAAGCTTGACAACGTTTTCGCGGCGGGACTGGGGCCTCGGATACTCAGGACAGAGACAGCGGGAATAGCCGCTCTCTCAATAATTATGTACGAAAAAGACGAGATATAAAACTAAAGGAGAAACGACAATGGCAAACAAGAAAAAGAAAAAACAGGCCGCTAAAAAGACCGACTATGTTAACGAAAAAGACGTCAAGGCCGAAAAACTGACCAACTGGTACATGATAAACCTGAGCTTCGGCGTGCTGGCGATTATCGCTCTTTTGATACTCAGAAAGCTTTACCGCACGCAGTCGACCCTGCTTTATATGCAGCCCGCGGCGTGGATCATTACCGCGCTATTCGCCGCGGCGGCGATAGTTATATTCGTTTTGGGCAAGTGCGGCGTGATCAAAAACTTCGGCCGCGCCCGCAACTATTCGATATTTATGCTGTTCTGCGCGCTGGGCGGACTGTGGCTGGCACTCTACAACAAGCTGAGAATACCGCTCGAGAAGGTCGTTCAGGTCATAACGCGCAACCCCGGTCAGGCGGTTTCGTCCTACTGGAACATATACCTTTTGATGATCGCGGTCATCGCGTACTTGATAGGCGCGTTTATTTATTATGTCATCAGACTTTACAAACTTAAATAATCCGCTCTCAAGCTGCCGTCTTTGTCCGCGCGAGTGCGGAGCCGACCGAGCAAACGGCAAAGCGGGCTTTTGCGGGCAGGGCGATAAGATAAAGATAGCCAGATGCGCGCCCCACTATTGGGAGGAACCGTGCATATCGGGAGACAAAGGCTCGGGAGCTGTGTTTTTTTCGGGCTGCACCCTGGGCTGCGTTTACTGCCAGAACCGAGACATCAGCCGCGGCGGCAAAGGCTTTGAGATAACCGCCGAGGATCTGGCTGATAAAATGCTGGGCCTTGAGCGGCTCGGCTGCCACAACATAAATCTTGTGACGCCGACCCAGCACCTGCCCGGAATAATTCGGGCGCTTGACATCGCGAAGTCGAAAGGCCTGAGCGTTCCGATCGTGTATAACTGTGGCGGATACGAGAAGCCCGAAACGCTGCGCCTGCTTGAAAATTACGTCGACGTGTATCTTCCCGATTTTAAATACATATCGGGAAAGGCCGCCGAAAAATATTCCGCGGCGCGGGACTATCCGGAGCGCGCAAAGCCGGCGATAGCCGAAATGATAAGACAGACCGGCCGCTGCGTCTTTGACGGCGGCGGAATAATCAAGAGCGGCGTTATAGTCAGGCACCTTATGCTTCCCGGCATGATGTTTGAGAGCAAAAAAATTATTGATTATTTATACAATACGTATAAAAACGACATTTATATCAGTCTCATGAGCCAGTACACCGTGATGCCGGGGCTCGGCGAAAAATTCCCCGAGCTTGACCGCGGCCTGAACCGCGCCCACTATGAGGCGCTGGTCGACTACTGCGCGGACCTGGGGATCGAAAACATGTATATCCAGCAGCGGGGCGCGGCCGACAGCGCCTATATACCCGAATTTTACGGAGAATAAAAGGGGGATTTTTAATGAAAACCTACACAAACGAGCAGTACGAGGCGCTTAAACGCGAAATCGAGGGCATAAACTTCGCCGAGGTGAAGCTTGAGAACGAGTGCGAGGAGCGCGTGTGCGGCGACCTGAACCTTTGGGACGGCCGCAACACCGTCTTGGGCTACGCCGACGTTTCGTGGTCCAGCAGCGACCCCGGATCTGTCTCGACCTCGGGCGCGGTCATATGTATGCCCGAGCAGAAAAATGTCACCATAACCGCGCATTTTTCATATCAGGACTATCCGGATATTGAGATCGACAAGAGCTTTGAACTGACCGTACTGAAAGGCAGCGGCAAAAGACAGGAAAGCGGCAAAACCAAGATCGACCGCAAAGGCAGACCGGCGCTTTTTGTTATCGGCGACTCGACCGCAAGCCCATATCCCCACTCGGGCGAGAACAACCGCTTTCCGCAGACCGGCTGGGCGCAGTATTTTGACAAGTATTTCGACGAAAGCAAGATCCTGGTTCTCGACATCGCCATGAGCGGCAGGAGCGCCAAGAGCTACATGACCGAGGACAACTTCAAGCTGTTTAAGTCAAACATAACAAAGGGCGACTTTATGATAATCCAGTTCGGCCACAACGACTCAAAGGAGCAGGACAAGAACCGCTACGCCCCGGCAAGCGGCTCGATAAATGACGAGGGCTCCTATAAAAATCTTTTGAGCAAATACATAGAGATCGCACGCGGCGCGGGCGCGACGCCGATAATCGCCACGTCGGTCAGCCGCAGAAAGCTGTCGGACGACAGCCTCGAGGAATACGTGAACGCCGCAAAGGAACTGGGCGCTGAGCTGGGCCTCCCGGTGCTGGACGTGTACGCCCGCGTCAACGGCTGGATACGCGAGGTCGGACTTGAGGAAGCCAAGTCGCTCTATAAGATAATAAAGCCCCATGACCCAAGGTTCATGTATGACCCGGAATTTTTGAACTCTCAGTTCTACGAGCGCGGCGACAACGACGACACGCATCTCAATATTTTCGGCGCCGACAAGATCGCGGGCTGGGTAGCGGACGAGATCAGGCTCCGCGTGCCCGAACTGAAAAAATATTTGAAATAATTTACGTTTAAATATTGACAAATCGCGTATTTTTTGAGATAATACAAAAGGTAATTTGATATAATGTCAAAATATCGGGATAGGCATTAAAAATTCGGAGAAAATCAATGATGATTCCCCATCTGAGGTTTTCTCTTTTAAATTGTTTATGCTTAAGCTTTAGGAGGCGAGGCAAGTGGAAGGCATAGCGTCCGAAATGTACGAAATGCTTAACGAGACAAAGACCGCGTTCACCGTCCCCGTATTCGGGGGGATACCCATTCCGCAGTCGGTTGTGGTGACATGGGGCATTATGGCGGTGATCGTGATTTTCTGCGCGATCTTCACGCGGAGCTTTGATCTGCTGCCCGGCAGGATGCAGACGGCGATCGAGATGTTCGTCGGCTGGATATACAATTTCTTTACGGGCATACTGGGCGAAAAAGGCAGGAAATATATTCCATACTTAGGCACGGTGCTGATATATATCGGCTGTGCCAACATAGTCGGCCTGTTCGGACTGACGCCGCCCACCAAAGACTTAAACGTGACGGCGGGTCTGGCGATCATGAGCATAGTGCTGGTCGAGGCCGCGGGCATACGCGCCAAAGGTATGCGCGGCTGGCTCAGGGACTTTAAGAGCCCGATGCCCGTTATGCTGCCTTTTAACATACTCGAGATAATAATAAAGCCGCTGTCGCTGTGCATGCGACTTTTCGGAAACGTGCTGGGCGCTTTTGTCATTATGGAGCTCATCAAGGCGGTCGTGCCAATGATAGTGCCGCTGCCGTTCAGCTTTTACTTCGACATATTCGACGGCCTGCTTCAGGCCTATGTGTTTGTGTTCCTGACCTCGCTGTATATCAGCGAGGCAATGGACGCCGAATAAAAAAATCCAAAAATAATTATAGCAAAATATATTACAAAGATATTCAAAGGAGATGCATATTATGGGAGCATTAATAGCAGTCGGTGCCGGTATCGCGGCGCTCACAGGACTTGGCGCGGGCATAGGCATAGGCATAGCGACGTCAAAGGCGGCGGAGGCTATCGCAAGACAGCCCGAGGCTAAAGGCGAGATAAACAAAACGCTGCTGCTGGGCTGCGCTCTGGCCGAAGCGACCGCTATATACGGCTTCGTTATCGCGATTATGATAATTCTGTTTTTGAAATAAGAATCATAAATCAAGTGTAACGGAGGTCGATATAGATGCTTAATTTAAACTGGAACATAATCTGGACCTTTGTGAACATTATCGTCCTGTTTCTTTTGCTGCGCATATTTTTGTTTAAGCCCGTTATGAAAATTTTGGACAAGCGCGCGGATGAGATAAAAAAGACAATGGACGACGCGGACGCGGCAAAGCGCGAGGCTTCGGAGCTTAAAGCGAAATACTCCGAGGACCTTAGAGCCGCGGGAACGCGGGCCGACGCGATAATCAAAGAGGCGACCGACAACGCGAAGATCCAGAGAGAGAAAATACTCGACAAGGCGAAAAAGGACGCCGACAACATAATCAAGAACGCCGAAAAGCAGACCGAGCTCGATCGGCAGCAGGCGATGAAGGAGATGCGCTCCCAGATCGCGGACGTCGCGCTCAAGGCTGCCCACAAGGCGATGGAAAGCGGCGACATTTCCGAAAGCTCGATCGGCAGCTTTTTGAGACAGGTAGGTGAGAGCGATGATTAAGGTCACGAAAACCGCCATGAACTACGGCGAGGCCTTGTTCGACATCTGCCCGTACCTTGACGACAGCGACTTCGCGCCCCTTGAGTCAAAGGAGCTGCGCGAGGTTCTGAGAAATCCCGCGATCAGCCGCGCCCACAAGAGCGCGGCGATCGACAAGCTGTTTAAAAACGGGTTTGAGAACATAATCCGCGAGATCTGCGTGAACGGGGACATGGACGTTTTCGACTCGCTCAAGGACGCTTACAAATCGGTGCGCAACCGCCGCAACTCGGTGGTCGAGGCGACGCTGGAGCACGCCGACCCGCTTTCGGAGCGTGATATCGAGGACGTTAAAAGGACTATTCTGCGCAAGTACAAGGCCAAAAGCGTAAAGCTTGATCTTGTGGAAAACAAGAGCCTGATCAAGGGCTATCGGCTGACCGTCGGCGACAAGGTGTTCGACAACAGCGCTCTCAGAGCCCTTGAAAGGATGCGCAAAAAACTAAAGCGCAGCGAGGCTAAGAGCGCGGACGTGGTTTCGGTGCTCAAGGACGAGATCGACAGCTTTGAAAACGAGATGGCGATCGAGGACGTGGGAACCGTCTCCGAAATGGGCGACGGTATCGTTATTGTCCACGGTCTCAGCAACGCCATGTACGGCGAGATGGTCATTTTCGAGACCGGAGTCAAGGGCATGGTCCAAGGCCTTGAGGAATTCACGGTGAGCTGCGTGCTTCTGGGCAGCGATCACGGCCTTCATGAAGGCTCAAAGGTCAAGCGCTCGGGCAGGCGCGCGGGCGTGCCGGTCGGAAACGGCCTTATCGGCCGCGTTGTCAACGCCATAGGCGAGCCTATCGACGGCGGCGGCGAGATCGTGCAGGACGACTTTTATCCCATCGAGAGCCCGGCGCCCAGAGTTATAGACAGACAGCCGGTGTCCGTTCCCATGGAAACCGGAATATTGACGATAGACAGTATGTTCCCTATCGGCAGGGGCCAGAGAGAGCTTATAATCGGCGACAGACAGACGGGAAAAACCGCCATCGCCATTGACACCATAGTGAACCAAAAGGGCAAGAACGTGACATGCGTCTATGTGGCCATAGGCCAGAAGGCGTCGACCGTCGCAAAACTGGTCGGAGACCTCAATAAAACCGGAGCCATGGACTATACCATCGTGGTTTCGGCTTCGGCCAGCGACCCGGCTTCGCTGCAGTATGTTGCGCCCTACGCGGGCACGGCCATGGCGGAGTATTTCATGCGCCGCGGCAGAGACGTGCTTATCGTGTACGACGATTTGTCAAAGCACGCTGTGGCGTACCGCGCTATGTCGCTGCTGCTCGAGCGTCCGCCCGGCAGAGAGGCGTACCCGGGCGACGTGTTCTACCTCCACTCGAGACTGCTTGAGCGCTCAAGCCGGCTGGACGAGGCTCACGGCGGCGGCTCGATAACCGCCCTACCCATAATCGAGACCCAGGCGGGAGACGTTTCGGCGTATATCCCGACCAACGTTATCTCGATAACCGACGGTCAGATATTTCTCGAGAGCTCACTGTTCTTCGCGGGTATGCGTCCCGCGGTGAACGTGGGTCTGTCGGTCTCCAGAGTCGGCGGCGCGGCGCAGAGCAAGGCGATGAAAACCGCCGCGGGACACCTGCGCATAGACCTGGCGCAGTACCGCGAGATGGAGGTCTTTACCCAGTTCAGCTCCGACCTCGACCCGGCCACCAAAGAGCTGCTGGCGAGCGGAGACCGAATCATGGAGCTTTTGAAGCAGCCGCTTTTAAACCCGCTTTCGATGACGGCTCAGGTGCTGCTGCTTGTGGCAAGCAAGAAAAAAATGCTGCTCGATATCCCGATCGACAAGATCAAACAGTTCAGGGACGAGTTCCCCGACTTCGCCGCGCTGCGCGACTCGGGCCTCGTCACGTCGATCGAGGAAACGGGCGCACTATCGGACGAGGACGAGGACAGGATCGCCGAGCTGTGCAAAATGTTTATAGAGGAAAAATTCGGAGCGCCCGAGGGCGCGGAACAGGAGTAATATAATGCCGAATATACGCGAGATCAAGGGGCGCATGAAGAGCGTTAACGATATCATGAAGATAACCAACGCTATGTTTCTCATCGCCTCGTCGAAAATGAAGCAGGCAAAGAAAAAGCTCGACGACACCGAGCCGTATTTCTATACTCTTCAGGACACGATCGCGCATATTCTGAGGCACACGCCCCACACCAGCAACCCGTATTTTCACCGCCGCGACGAGATCCCGAACGAAAAGCGCAAAAAAGGATTTATAATCATCAGCGGCGACAAGGGTATGGCGGGAGCGTACAACCATAACGTTTTGAAGCTGGCCGAGGACGAAATGGCAAAGGGCGGAGAGATCAAGCTGTTTATCATCGGTCAGGTGGGCAGAATGTACTTCGCGCGGAAAAAAATACCATACGAGGGATATTTCAGATACACCGCCCAGAATCCCACGCTCTACCGCGCGGAGGACATAGTGAATTTGATGCTGGATAAATTTATAAACGAGGAGCTTGACGACGTGTACGTTGTGTACACCGTCGAGAGCGGCGGCGTTAAGGAAGAGGCCAAGGTGCTGCAGCTGCTGCCGTTCCGCAGAACCAAGTTCAGCGACCTAAAAAAAATGGGCGTGCATGACATACAGTCGGACGCGACGTTTGACCCGTCTCCCGAGGAAGTCATGATGAACCTGGTCCCCAGATACGCGAAGGGTATTCTGTACGGCGCGATGGTCGAGTCGTTCGCGGCGGAGCAGGCCGCCCGAATGAGAGCCATGGACTCGGCGACCAAGAGCGCGGGGGACATGATCAAAGACCTCAATCTGGCGTATAACCGCGCCCGCCAGGCCGCGATAACTCAGGAGATAACCGAGGTAGTCAGCGGCGCGAAGCACAAAAAATAGGAGTTGAAATATATGAACACAGGAAAAATCGTTTCGGTCGCGGGCCCGGTCGTTGACGTGGCGTTTAAGAGCACAGACGAGCTGCCCAATATCAAGGACGCGCTGATCGTCAAATCGGACGGCGAGAAAAAGGTCATGGAGGTCTCGAAGAACATAGGCGACTGCGTTGTGCGCTGCATAATGCTGTCCGCCAGCGAGGGACTCAAAAAGGGCCTTGACGTTGTCTCGACCGGAGAGCCGATCTCGGTGCCGGTGGGCGAAAAGACCCTCGGCCGCATGTTCAACGTTCTGGGCGAGCCCATAGACGACGGCGGACCCGTCAAGACAAAGGAAAAGTGGCAGATCCACCGCGACCCGCCCAGCTTTGAGGACCAGAGCCCCGTTATCGAGGTGCTTGAGACAGGCATAAAGGTCATCGACCTGCTGGCGCCATACGCCAAGGGCGGCAAGATCGGCCTGTTCGGCGGCGCGGGCGTGGGCAAAACCGTTTTGATACAGGAGCTCATCCACAACATCGCCACAGAGCAGGGCGGATACTCGATATTCACCGGCGTGGGCGAGCGCTCAAGAGAAGGCAACGACCTCTGGCACGAGATGAAGGAGTCGGGAGTTATCAAAAAGACCGCTCTGGTTTTCGGCCAGATGAACGAGCCGCCCGGCTCACGTATGCGCGTGGCGCAGACGGGCCTCACGATGGCCGAATATTTCAGAGACGTGAAGCGGCAGAACGTGCTTTTGTTTATAGACAATATTTTCAGATTTATACAGGCGGGCTCCGAGGTCTCGGCGCTGCTGGGACGCATGCCCAGCGCGGTGGGCTATCAGCCGACCCTCGCAAACGAATTGGGCGAGCTTCAGGAGCGCATAGCCTCCACGAAGAACGGCTCGATCACCTCGGTGCAGGCGGTATACGTGCCCGCCGACGACTTGACCGACCCGGCGCCGGCCAACACGTTCTCGCATCTTGACGCCACAACGGTGCTGTCGAGAAAAATAGTCGAGCAGGGAATCTATCCCGCGGTCGACCCGCTTGAGTCCAGCTCCAGGATCCTGGAGCCCGCCATCGTGGGCGAGGAGCACTACAGCGTGGCGCGCCGTGCCCAGGAGATACTTCAGAAATACAAGGATCTTCAGGACATAATCGCCATACTGGGCATGGATGAGCTGGACGAAAGCGACAAGCTCACGGTCTACCGCGCGAGAAAGATACAGAAATTCCTGTCGCAGCCGTTCTCGGTGGCCGAGGTGTTTACCGGGATCCCCGGCCAGTATGTGCCGCTTGCGGAAACGATACGCGGCTTTAAGGCGATAATAGACGGCGATATGGACGACTATCCCGAAAACGCGTTTATGAACGCGGGAACGATCGACGACGTTAAAAAATACAGAGGCGAGTGATCGGAGGCCCGATATGAGCGATAACAAAACCTTTAAACTTAATATTCTGGCCAGCGACCGCCCGTTTTACAACGGCCCATGCGAGATGCTCGTGTTCCCGGGGCTCGACGGCGAGATGGGCGTGCTGCCCCGCCACGAGGCGATGGTGACATGCACCAACGAGGGCGAGCTCAGATACAAGGTGGACGGCGGCTGGAACTACGCCGCGGTCAGCACGGGCATAATCGAGATCATGCCCGACCATGTGACCCTGCTGGCCGACACGGTGGAGCGCCCCGAAGAAATAGACGTAAAGCGCGCGCAGGCCGCCGAGGACAGAGCGAAAGAAGCCATGCGCCAGAAACAGAGCATAAAAGAATACTACCAGACCCAGGCCGCGCTCAACCGCGCGATCTCCAGATTAAAGGTCTCGGGACACAATACGCAGCGCAGGGACTGATAAACAGTCCCCGCGTTTTTTATTATTTTAGATTTTCTTTATAGAACTCTTACGGCTTATCGAAGGGTATCGCGGCCTATTGCCGCGCGTTTCCGCATAAGATATAATATGAAAAAGCTGATAATAGCCGCGATCTGCGCCGCAATCCTCCTCGCGCCGATTTTGGCGGATAGTCCCGAGCCGCCGAGCGCAAATAATATTGTTGAATACGCCCGCGAAAACTGCATCGGAAAGCCGTATTCCGCGGAGAACCGTCTCGGCCCGGAGTCCTACGACTGCTCAGGCCTGATCTGGCGCGCCTGCACCGCCTCGGGCTATGAAATGTCGCCCGGCTGCACCGACAGCCAGCTTGAGTGCGGCGAGCCGATAAAACTCACCGAACTCATGCCCGGTGATTTGATATTTTTTGATTATGAGAACGACGGCGTGACCGACCACGGCGCCATATATTCGGGAGATAATAACATAATCCACGCGACCCGCTCCGGCGTCCGCGAAACCTCTCTCGACTCCCCCACCGGCGTATACGAAAATCAAACCTTCCGCACCGCCGCCACCGCGGCCCGCCGCATTGGAAAATAACTTGACATCATATATGGTGTCATGTTATAATATATTTGAGGTGATATGATGAGCCAATGGGAAAAGCTGATCGACAAAATATTATCCGGCAGTTCCAACCTGCGATTTGACGATTTAGAAAAAGCTTTGCTTAAATTCGGATATAATAAATACCAGCCAAAAGGCGGGAGCAGCCACTATATTTTCAGAAAAAACGGAGTTACGCCAATAACCATACCGAAACACGGCGCGCTAAAAAAGGCATATATCGAAGCGGTAAGAGACATCGTTCAAAAATATATTGATACGGAGGAATAGATAATGAAAGACTTAAATTATTATATGAATTTAAATTATAAAATCGAGATCACGCCCGACAGGGATGAGGGCGGATATGTTTTGTCGTGTCCCGAACTTGACGGATGCGTAACCTGCGCGGATGATCTTCAGGAAGGTCTTGCGCTGCTTGAGGACGCGAAAAAATGCTGGTTTGAGGCATGTATTGATTCGGGCGCAGAAATTCCCGAACCGCTTAATATTGATGATTACAGCGGGCAGTTCAAACTGCGAATACCAAAATCCCTGCACCGCGAGCTGGCGCAAAAGTCAAAGCAGGAAGGCATAAGCATGAACCAATACTGCGTGTATCTTCTGAGCCGCGGCGCATCCAAACAATAAGCCGCTTATATTAAGTTCGCAAAATCCGAGAGGCGTCGAAAAGCGCCTCTCGGATTTTATTTATTTTATTTATTTTATTTCTTTTATCGAGATCACCTCGGTGTCGGCGGGGGTCAGCTTTTGTTCCATAACGCTGACCAGCGCGCCGACGGTATCGAGGGACGTCATAAGCGTGATCGAGCACTCGGATGCGCAGCGCCTGATCTTGAATCCGTCGCTGCCCTTGTCGTTGCCCTTTTTTGGCACGTCGATGATAAGGTCGCACACGCCGCTGCGTATCACGTCAAGCACGTTGGGCACGCCCTCGCCTATCTTTTTGGCGGTTCTCACATTTATTCCGTTTTCTTTCAAAAACTCGGCCGTGCCGCCGGTCGCGATAAAGCGGCAGCCCATCGCGTCGAACCGCTTTGCCAGCGGCAGGAAGTTGGGCTTGTCCAGGTCGCGTATCGTGGCAAGGATCGTGCTGCCCTCGTTAGGGATGGTCGTCGCGGCGGCCACAAAGCCTTTGTAAATCGCTTCTTCAAAGGTCCTGCCAACGCCCAGCACCTCGCCCGTCGATCGCATCTCGGGGCCGAGGCTGACCTCAACCATTGGCAATTTTTCTGTAGAGAATACAGGAACTTTGACTGCCACCATTGAGGCCTCAGGGCTTATGCCGCTGCCGTAGCCCATGCTTTTAAGGCTCTCGCCCAACATGACTCTTGTGGCCAGATCAATAACGGGGACGCCCGTCACTTTTGTGATATACGGCACGGTGCGGCTCGAGCGGGGGTTGACCTCGATTATATACAGCTCGCCGCGGAACTCTATAAACTGGATATTGATCATTCCGATGACCTTCATCTCAACGGCGATCCTGCGGGTCACGTCCATGATTTTTTCTTTTATATCCTCGGGCACGTTCTGGGGCGGGTAGATAGAAACGCTGTCGCCCGAATGGATCCCCGCGCGCTCCAGATGCTCCATGATTCCGGGGATAAACACGTCGGTGCCGTCGCATATCGCGTCCACCTCAAGCTCGCGTCCGCCCAAATACCTGTCGATCAGCACGGGATTGTCCTGATCTTTTTTAAACGCATCCTCGAGGTACTGCACCAGCTCTTTCTCGTTGTGGGTGATCTCCATGCCCTGGCCGCCCAGCACGTATGACGGGCGCACCAGCAGCGGATAGCCCAGCGCCTCGGCCTCGCGTATGCCCTCTTCAAGCGTCCACACGCCTCTGCCCTTGGGGCGCTTGATCCGGAGCTTTTCGAGCACCGCGTCGAACTTCTCGCGGTCCTCGGCCTCGTCTATGTATTTGGGCTTGGTGCCCAATATCGGCACGTTCATACGGTCGAGGAAGCCCGCCAGCTTGATGGCGGTCTGGCCGCCGAACTGCAGGATCACGCCCTCGGGCTTTTCAAGCTCGATTATGCTGTAGACATCCTCCTCGGTGAGCGGCTCGAAATACAGCCTGTCCGAAGTGTCAAAGTCGGTGCTGACCGTCTCGGGGTTGTTGTTTATGATGATAGTCTCGATGCCCATTTTTTTGAGTGCCTGAATACTGTGAACGCTGCAATAGTCGAACTCGATACCCTGGCCTATCCTGATCGGGCCCGAGCCCAGCACCATGACCTTGCGCTTGCCCGACGGCACCGCCTCGTTTTCCTCGTCGTAGGTCGAGTAGTAGTAGGGCGATACCGCCTCGAACTCGCCCGCGCAGGTGTCGACCATTTTGTATACCGGGCGGATCCCCAGTTCCTCGCGCTTTTCGCGCACCTCGTCTCCGGTGCAGCCGATTATCTGGGCTATGCCCTCGTCGGCAAAGCCGGTTTTTTTGTATTTTCTCAGGACATCGGGCGTCAGAGTGTCGAGGGTATAATCCTTGAGCTCCTCCTCCATGCGCACGATATTGCTGATTTTTTTCACGAACCACGGGTCCATGCCGGTGATCTCGCAGATCTTTTCCATTCGGTAGTCGCGGCGGATCATCTCAGCCAGGTCGAACATTCTCTCGTCGTCGGGCACGACAACTCTGTGCTTGAGCCCTGCCATATTGTGGTGCTCGGAAAACTCGCGCATCAGTGTGAACTGCTTGATCTCGAGGGAGCGTATACCCTTTAAAAGCGCCGACTCAAAGCTGTTGCCGATCGCCATGACCTCGCCGGTCGCCATCATTTTGGTTCCCAGCTGGCGCTTGGCGCCGAAGAATTTGTCAAAGGGCCACTTGGGTATCTTTACCACGCAATAGTCGAGCGCGGGCTCGAAGCAGGCGTAGGTCTTGCCCGTGACCGCGTTTTTGATCTCGTCAAGATTATAGCCCAGCGCGATCTTCGCTCCGATCTTGGCGATCGGGTAGCCCGTCGCCTTTGACGCCAGCGCGGACGAGCGGCTCACGCGGGGGTTGATCTCGATGACCGCATATTCAAAGCTGTTGGGATTGAGCGCGAACTGCACGTTGCAGCCGCCCTTGATCTCGATCGAGTTGATTATGTCGATCGCCGCCTTGCGCAGCATTTGATACTCCTTGTCCGCCAAGGTCTGTGCGGGCGCGACGACGATGCTGTCGCCGGTATGCACGCCGACCGGGTCGACGTTTTCCATCGAGCAGACGGTTATGCAGTTGCCCGCGCCGTCGCGGATGACCTCGAACTCGATCTCCTTCCAGCCGCGAATGCAGCGCTCTATCAAGATCTGGCCAACGCGTGACAGATGTATTCCCTGCGTGGCGATCTCCTCAAGCTCGTGACGGTTCTCGGCTATTCCGCCTCCGGTTCCGCCCAGGGTATAGGCCGGGCGCACAATGACCGGATATCCGATCTTTTCGGCAAAGCCGCAGGCGTCCTCGACCGTGTTGACTATCTCGCCCTGTATCATGGGCTGGTTGGTGCGCGCCATAAGCCGCTTGAAGCTGTCGCGGTCCTCGCCCTCTTTGATCGACTCGATCGAGGTTCCGATCACCTTCACGCCGTACTTGTCAAGTATTCCTTTGTCGTAAAGCTCGCAGGCGATGTTGAGACCCGTCTGGCCGCCCATTCCGGCGATCAGGCTGTCGGGGCGCTCCTTCGCGATGACCTTTTCGAGGTACTCGGCAGTCAGCGGCTCGATATATGTCCGGTCGGCCGTGTCTTTGTCGGTCATGATCGTGGCGGGATTGCTGTTCACCAGCACCACGTCGATGCCCTCCTCCTTTATAGCGCGGCACGCCTGGGTGCCCGAATAGTCAAACTCGGCGGCTTGTCCGATAACTATTGGGCCCGAGCCGATAACCAGAACTTTTTTTATGCTGCTGTCTTTAGGCATTCTCACCGCCTCCTTTCACAAGCGTCAAAAAGTCGTCGAATATAAATCCGGTGTCCAGCGGCCCGGGCGACGCCTCGGGGTGGAACTGCACGCTGCGTATCGGCAAAGTCTTGTGTTTTATTCCCTCGCAGGTGCCGTCGTTGACGTTGACATAAAGCTCTTCGACGCCCTCGGGATAATCGGACAAAATGTAGTTGTGGTTTTGAGAAGATATATAGACCCGTCCCGTCTCGAGATTCTTGACCGGGTGGTTCCCGCCGTGGTGCCCGAACTTCAGCTTCTCGGTAGAGCAGCCCAGCGCCATGCCTATTATCTGGTGCCCCATGCAGATACCGCAGAGCGGCGCCCTGCCGATAAGCTCCTTAACGGTCTCGACGGTCTCGGGCACGTCCTTGGGGTCGCCGGGACCGTTTGAAATAAACACCAGATCGGGGTTTGACTTTAAGATCTCCTTGGATTTGGCGTTATACGGGAACACCGTGATCTCGCAGCCGCGGCTCTTGAGGTCGCGCAGGATACCCGCCTTGCAGCCCATGTCGATAAACGCTATTTTGGTACCTTCGCCCTTTATTTTATAGGGCTTTTTGCAGGAAACGCGGCTTATCACGTCGCTGTTGTCGAGGGAGTCAAGCTTCTTTTTAACCGCGCTCTCGCCAAGCTCCTTGGTCGTTATCATTCCCCTCATGCAGCCGCTCTCGCGTATCATGCGGGTCAGGGCGCGGGTGTCGATCCCCTGAAGGCCGACTATCTTGTTCTGGCGCAGAAATCCGTCCAGGTCCATCTCGGTCCTGAAATTGCTGGGATAGTCGCACATCTCACGCACCACAAAAGCGCTCAGCGCGGGTGCGTCCGCTTCCATATCCTCAAAGTTCACGCCGTAGTTTCCGATAAGCGGATACGTCATAACCACTATCTGACCGCAAAACGACGGGTCGGTCAGCGTCTCCTGGTAGCCCGTCATGTTGGTGGTGAACACCACCTCGCCCACCGTGTCATGAATGTACCCGAACGCCGTTCCGCAAAACTCGGCGCCGTTCTCAAGTATAAGCCTTGCAGGCTTTCTTGTCTGCATAGAATCACCTCAAATATGTTAAAATAAAAGGACAATTGAGAATAATGACCTCAATGTCCTTAATAATTATCTTGTTTTTGAAAATAGGTTACCCCTGAAAATGAAAAACAGGAATTGATCAAACGGCGTATGGTACAAAATCGCAATTTAATCACTTCCTCTTTCAAGCATTTTTATTATTTTACCACTGCAAAATATATATGTCAAGAGGAAATCCAAAAATTTTTAGTATTTTCGCAGGGAGATATTATCCGCCCTGTTTGCCTCCTCCCGGGAGGAGGTGGATTTTCGCCGCAGGCGAAAAGACGGAGAGGGGAACATAGTGATTAGTAATTAGTGAATAGCGATTAGGAACGCTGTGACTGCGACATATTCGCCGCGTTTCGCAGCATTTCCTCGCTCACACCCATGTTCTTTAAGTTCGCTATCATCGCGTCTATGCCTTCCATTCGGCCTTCCATTCGGCCTTCTTTGCGGGCGTCTCTCATCATTGCTTTTTGTATCTGTTCATCATCGTACAGTGAAAACATTATATCATGCACCTCGCTTTCGTGGTTTGACAGGTATTCTTTTAAGATATTCCTGTCTTTGCATATTTTTATCGTTTCGTCTATAGCCTTTTTCGTCCTGCCGTGGGTCCTTACCCGGTCGTTTAAGATATGCGTGAACATCACATATTGGTTGATTATGTCTCCCTTTCGGCTTTCCGTTATCACTTTTACCCTCACGTCCAGTGCCGTTTCGTCTCCGCCGAAATATTCCTCGCTTAAACTTATCTCTTTTTCCTCTACCTTCTTGTCGCCCGTATAGATCACGTAAAGCTCAGGCTTCGGGATCTCAAGCTTCTTTGAACTGTAGATGTTCAGCTCCTCTTTTTCTATATAGTCCTGATATGTCTGCACAAGATACATAAGACCCCTCAGTATTATATTCACCGTCCATGTGGACTGCGCCTCGACTAAGACTATCAGCCTTTTATCCATCATAAAGCCAAGGTCGTTATACAGGCTGTCGGTGAGGATATTTTTGAGAGTGACTATCTCGATCATGTCCTCGGTCACATAGTCGGCTTCGGGGTGCAGGGCTTTGTAGAGCTCCACTATATATTTTGTGTCCTGAAACAGATTGGTAAACACGCTGTCTTTGACGTTGCGCTTCACTATCTTTTTATTGTCAGTCACGGCAACCACTTCCTATGTTTTGATATTTATATTATACCGCATTTTTGGTTGACAGTCAATATATTTATTTGAACGGATGGATAACACCTCATCAGTCGGCTCCGCCGACAGCTTCCCCTCAAGGGGAAGCCGGGACGCCGGAGTCGTCGTCCCCTACGTCAACAGTGCGCATAATGTCGTAGGGGCGGACGACCTCGCATGTCCCAGATGATTTAATGATTTGCGGCCTCGTTTATTTGTGCTATCGGAATACGATAGTGCCTCGAACCCGCTCCGCGGCTCCGGCCGCAGACAGCATTAAGGAAGCTCTTGGTCAAAATTGCAAGCAATTTTGAAAGATAGCTTTGAACCCGCAAGCAAGCTTGCTGATTATCCCCGAGGGGCGCCTGAGCCTTCTCCGCCTGTTCAATGCGTTGCCGGGCATAGCAAAAGAGGAATCCCGAAGGATTCCTCTTTTTGAGTTTTGACGATTAGTCGGCTTGCTTTTCGTAAAAGTCTATTAACTTATACTGAAGCTTCGAACCGCCCGCGTACAGATAGTAATCATAACCCGGTTCAACCTCAAAACATACAGTCTCGTCACCGGTATCCAAACCTGCCCGTTTAAGCAATTCTGTACCCTCTGACGTGTTGCCGGTGGCAAATTTTAAAACTTCAATTGTTTTGTTTGTGGCAACCTTTGCCAAGGTAGCCTTTACAACACCTGCCTTGGTAGCAGTAATCTTCAATACCGTTCCACAATTGGGGGCATTTGACGTTCCCGGATTACTGAGCAGATATGCATTTTTTCCACCGTATGTTGTACCACTACCGGGTATTACAGTTTGCTCAGTCGCCTTAACGGAAGGATTTTGGTTGGCAGTATAGTAACCATTACTATCTTTCCATGACGAATCTTCCGTATCAGGGTTAATATAGTTTGTGCCACTAGAAGCTGTTTCTCCGGTTCCGTCTACTTTGATAGTATTGTAGTCATGCAAAGGATCAATCGTCAAAGATTCACCAATAGTTACAGGGTCAGGATCCGCTTTATGCAGTTGTTCAGCAAGTCCCGCGTTATTCGGATCAAAGGTTGCCGAAGGATCCACTCCCTTGATGTTCTGTATGGCTTCCTGAGTTCCTTCGTACTGTTCAGTACCGGTAACTATAACCTTTACGTTATGACCGAAGTCGTCGAATTTAACCTCATAGTCTTTGTTTGTCTCGCCATCGATATTCTGATACGAGCCGCTCTTGTCGCTCTGCCACTGATAGGTAACCTCAGCATCGCCCGGTTCAACATTGGCTGTCAGCTTTGTGCCTAT